>NZ_JFHC01000014.1 GCF_000698595.1 Caballeronia glathei
TCATAGGAGCACAAGCGCATCAGACGGCGTAAACAACAAACCCAAACCCAAGCGCCAGCGACCAAAAAACCAAAGCCAATACAAGTTTCATGGAAGCGCAAGCGCATCAAACGGCGTGAACGTTCCCCGTCCAAGCGCCAGCGGCAAAAAATGTGTGCGTCAGGCAAATTCCTTCAGCGCACGATGATCGAGCAAACGCTCCCCTCGCGGCGGGAGACCGAGCTTCCTGCGCCCTTCGGTCGGCGCAAGAGCCCTGCCGCCAAGCCTCTCGATGATCTCGACCGCGCGCTGCACGAGCGACCCATTGGTTGCATGCACGCCCCGGTCGAGGTACAGGTTGTCCTCCAGCCCCACCCTCACATGTCCGCCCAGCAGCATCGCCTGCGCGACCATCGGCATCTGCATGCGGCCAATGCCGAACCCTGCCCAGTGCGCGCCGGGCGGCATGTTGTCGACCATCGATTTCATCGTGCCGGTGTCGGGCGGCGCACCCCACGGAATGCCCATGCAAAGCTGAAAGAGCGGCGGATCGTCAAGCAGGCCCTCCTTGAGCATCTGCTTCGCAAACCACAGGTGGCCAGTGTCGAAGATCTCAAGCTCGGGCTTCACGCCCAGCTCCTGGATGCGCTTCGCGCCCGCCCGCAGCTGCGCGGGCGTCGATACGTAGATGTAATCGCCGTCGCCGAAATTGAGCGTGCCGCAGTCGAGCGTGCAGATTTCCGGCAGCAGTTCCTCGACATGCGCGAGCCGCGTCAGCCCGCCCACGAGGTCCGTCCCGGCGCCGAACTGCATCGGCGCTTCGCCCGCGCCGATCTCCAGGTCGCCGCCCATGCCCGCGGTCAGGTTGATGATCACGTCGACATCCGACGAGCGGATGCGGTCCACCACCTCGCGGTACAGCGCCGGATCGCGGCTGCCGCGGCCGGTCTTCGGATCGCGCACGTGGCAGTGCGCAACCGTGGCGCCCGCGCGAGCGGCCTCGATGGCCGCATCGGCGATCTGCTTCGGCGTGACCGGAATGGCCGGGTGCTTGTTCGTCGTATCGCCCGCGCCCGTTACCGCGCAGGTGACGATCACTTCGTAGTTCATGTTCGCGCTGTCCTTGTAGGGAAACTCAGAGACCGAGGTATTGCTTCACCGCGGGCAGACCGTCCTTGCCGTCGACCGTCTTCACGCCCGCAAGCCACGCATCCAGCAATTGCGGATTCTTCTTCAGGTACGCCTTCGCGGCATCGGCGGGGCGCTCCTTGTTCATCACCGGCTGCATCAGCTGGTTTTCGAGCTGCGTCGAGAAGCGCAGGTTCGTGACCAGCCTGCCCGCGTTCGGGCAGCGCGTGAGGAAGTCGGGACTGGTCAGCGTGTAGACACGCGCTTCGCCATAGTTCGGGCCAAACACTTCGTCGCCGCCCGACAGGTAGTTGATCTTCATCTGGATGTTCATCGGATGCGGCTCCCAGCCGAGGAATACCACCCACTTCCTGTCGCGGATCGCGCGCTCGACGGTCACGAGCATGCCCGCCTCGCTCGACTGCACGAGCTTGAAGCCGCCAAGCCCGAACTGGTTCGTGTCGATCATCTTCTGGATCTTCGCGTTCGCGCTGCTGCCCGGCTCGATGCCGTAGATCTTGCCGTCGAGTTCCTCGCGATGCTTCGCGATATCGGCGAAGGTCTTCAGGCCCGCATCGTATTCGTAGCCCGGCACCGCGAGCGTCGCCTTCGCGCCGGAGAGATTGGGCGGTTCGAGCTTCTGGATCGACTTCGCTTCGAGAAACGGCGCGACGGCCTTTTCCTGCACCGGCCACCAGTAGCCGAGGGACACGTCGATCTGCCTGCTCTTCAGTCCGGCAAGCGAGATCGGCACGGAGGCCACGGTGGTTTTCGGCGCATAGCCGAGGCCTTCGAAGACGACGGAGGCGAGCGCGGTCGTCGCGGTGATGTCGGTCCAGCCGATATCGACGAAGCGCACCGCGCGGCACGACGCATCCTCCTTCGCCTGCGCGCGGGCGGCGCCAGTCGACGCAAAAGCGCACGCAAACGCGGCGCAAAGGCAGGCGAGCTTGATCGTAAAGGGTCTCATGGCGTGCTGATTCCGGTGATGGTTGGGGCGGGCCGTTCTTCCCGCCCGTGCATAAAAGTACCGCCGCATAATGGCGCGAAGGCGACCGGTTGCGACCGCGTTTTGCCTGGGAGCGACCTGGGGTCCCGATGGGGGCACCGGCATGGCACTCGACCCGGACGCGCCCCCGCGAGATGCGGGACACGCCCGGTTGCGCCCCGAATTTCAGCTTGCTAGCTTGGCGGTCCGTGTCCGAGAAATGCCGCCGCCCTGCAATGCACGCCACTGAAGACTTCTATTTCCTGCTGCTTCCCGAGTTTTCCTCGATCGGCTTCATGTCGGCGATCGAGCCGTTGCGCGTCGCGAACCGCTTCAGCGGCGCGCTGTACCGATGGCACATTCTCTCCGCCGACGGCGGCCCTGTCGCCGCGAGCAACGGCATTTCGCTGAACGCGGAAGGCGCGCCTGACAGCGTGAGCGGCGCGAGCGCGGTGTTCGTCGTCGCGGGCTTCGAGCCGCTTGCGTGCTACACGCGCGAAATCGGCGAATGGCTGCGGCGGCTCGACCGCGCGGGCGTCACGCTCGGCGGCATCGATACGGGCAGCTTCATTCTTGCCGAGGCGGGACTGCTCGGCGGCGAGCGCGCGACGCTGCACTGGGAGGCGGCGTCGGCATTTCGGGAGCGCTATCCGTCGCTCGACGTGAGCGAGGAACTGTTCGAAATCGACGAGCGGCGCATCACGTGCGCGGGCGGCACGGCGTCGATCGACATGATGCTCGACCTGATCGCGCGCCGGCATGGAGCGGAACTCGCCGCGCAGGTCTCCGAGCAGTTCGTGCTCGGGCGCATACGCCAGCGCTCGGATCATCAGCGCATGCAGATCGCGGCGCGCTACGGCATCCACAACCGCAAGCTGATTCAGGTGATCGGCGTGATGGAGCAGAACATGGAGGAGCCGCTCTCGCCGGACCGGCTCGCGGAGTCGATCAGCGTGACGCGGCGTCAGCTGGAACGCCTCTTCTGCTCGGCGCTGAAGGACACGCCGACGCATTTCTACCTCGGCCTGCGCCTGGCTCGCGCTCGCGAGCTTCTTCAACAGACCGACATGTCGATCATGGCGGTATGCGTTGCCTGCGGCTTCGAATCGCCGTCGCATTTCTCGCGCACGTATCGCACGCGCTTCGGCACGAGCCCGCGGCACGACCGCAGCGCGTTGCGCATCGCGGAAGCCGTTGCCGCGGGCTGAACGTCAGAACGAATGCCGCATGCCGATCCGGACATCGCTCTGCGTATTCGACGACGAGGGCGTGAAGCTGTAGCCGATCACCGCGTTCACGCCATCCGATGCGCGCAGATAGTCGCCGGAGATGTAGACGTCGGTGCGCTTCGAGAGCAGGTAGTGCAGGCCGAGCGAGCCCTGATTCCAGTGGTTGCCTTCGAAACGCGTGTGCTGGTAGCCGCCGTACAGGCTCAGCGCCGGCGTGAAGCTGTACGACGCGCCGCCTTCATACACCTGCATATGCGAGGTTTCGCCGAGACCCTTGATGGTCGTGTAGGTGAAGTTGCCCGAGAGCATCACGTCGCCGATCGTATAGGCCGCGCCGATCGCGAACGCGCCCTGCTTGTCCACCGGGAACGGGGTCGAGCTGAAGAGGTCGGTCACGGCGCCCGTCGCGGGATCGACGGACACGGTCGGCTGGCCGAGGAACGTGCGCGTGCCGATCATCGCGTACGGATCGAACGCATAGATGCCGAACGGATTGTTCAGCTGCGTATAGGCCGCACCGATGTTGAACGTGTTGCGCGCATAGTGCGCGCCCACGCTCCATGCGCTGTTCTGATGGAAGTTGCCCGCGTTGTTGCCGAACGAATACATGCCGCCGAACGTGAAGCCCGCGAAATCGTTCGAAAGAAACTTGACCGAGTTCGGCAGGCGGTCGCCGTTCATGCGGTCGAAGTCGCCCTGGTGGATCGCGTAGCCGCTCGCCCACGCCGAGATGTTGTACAGATAGACGAACTCCTCGGTCATGTCGAGCTGATTGCCGAACGAGAGCGTGCCCCACGCGTTCTTCAACCCCACATACGCCTGCCGCCCGAACTCCGCACCGCCGAACAGATACTGGCCGGTGCCGAGCCGAAAGCCCGATTCGAGGACGAACACGGCCTGCAGGCCCCCGCCGAGATCCTCGACGCCTCTGAAGCCGATCCGGTTGCCGTACGAAATGCCGTCGTCGAACTTCCAGACATGCGCGCCGCCCGTGTTGTTCACAAAGGTGATGCCCGCATCGAGAATGCCGTACAGCGTCACGCTGCTCTGTGCATGCGCGAGCGCGGGCGCGCATGCGGCGCTCGCGCCGAGCGCGAGGCCCGCGACCCTGGCGGCAATGTTCTTCTTCATCTGCTTATCCCCTGCTTGCTGATAATGCGTATTCGTTGGAGAAAGCGATTCCATGCCGCGTGCGATATCGCTATCGCGCGACACCGTTTCGCGTGAGTAGGCGTGACGAGGACTGCTATTGCTGGCGATGCGGATGCACGCGAGCAGTGTGGCCGCGTGCATCGATGGTGTAAAAATACGGGCTCATATTCAGACCGGCTCGACCGATTGCGACGCAAATCTGTCCAGTTGCGACTCGAGAACTCACTTGACGCCCAGTGCAGCCTGCACGGCTTGGAGCCCGTTGGCGCCGCTCGCCGTGTTCACGCCGTCGAGCCACGTCCTGAGCAACTCCGGGTGATGCTTGAGCGCATCGGTGGCGGCCGCGTCGATGTTCGTCTTCTTATCGAGCACATCGGTGATGACGCCGTTTTCCAGATCGACGTTGAACGAGAGTTGCCTGAAGAGGCGCCCGACGTTCGGGCACTGCCCGGCATAACCCGCGCGTGCCACGGTGTTGACCGTCGCGCCGCCGTAGTTCGGGCCGAAGTACCTGTCACCGCCGTCGAGATAGGTCAGCTTGAACTTCGTGTTCATCAGATGCGGCTCCCACGCCAGAAACACGATCCACTTCCTGTCGCGAACCGCGCGCTCCACTTGCGTGAGCATCCCCGTCTCGCTCGACTCGACCACCTTCCAGGTGCCGAGCCCGAATGCCTTCTCGTCGACGATCTTCTTGATGTTCTGGTTCGCCGGTGCGCCCGGTTCGATGCCGTAGATCCTGCTGTCGAACTTGTCGGCGTTCTTCGCGAGGTCGGCGAACGAATGCACGCCCGCCGCTGCGACATAGTCGGGCACGGCCAGCGTGAACTTGGCGTTGCTCAGGTTCGGGCGCATCACTTCAACCGATTTCTCCTCGACGAACGGCTTGACGAGCGGTGCCTGCGCAGGCATCCAGTTGCCGAGGAAGACGTCGATCTGCCCTTTCTTCAAACCCTGATACGTGATCGGCACCGACAGGTTCGCCACGTTCTGATGGTAGCCGAGCGCCTTGAGCACCACGCCGGCCATCGCGTTGGTCGCATCGATATCGGTCCAGCCGGGGCCGGCCATTCTCACCTGCATGCATGCGGGCGGTTCGGCGGCACACGCGAGCGTAGTCGCGCAGAGCACGGCGGCGCTGAACAGCGCCTGTTCGAAGGGCTTTTTCATCGGGTCTTCCTGTTATGTGGGAGTGGCACTCAACGCACGACGGCCGGGAAGCGGGCCATCGCCTCCAGGGTGTCGAGGTCGATGTGATTGCGCATGTAGCGCTGGCTCGCGTCGACTTCGGGCTGCCAGTCCCATGACTCGATCACGCCTTGCGTCGTCGCTTCGAAGTGAAAGCGCCTGCGCCGCTGGCTCGTCACGACTTCGTCATGCAATGCGGCAATGTCCCAGCGTTTCGCGATTTCCTCGCGAAACGCCGCGACCTGCAATTCGTTGCCCGAATCCGCGGCGAGGTTGTTGCGCTCCAGCGGATCGGCCGCCAGGTCGTAGAGCTGATCGGGATCGGCAGGCGAATGAATGAACTTGAAACGCCCGCGGCGCAGCATCACGATCGGCGCGATCGCGCCTTCCGCGAGGTATTCGCCGATCGCTTCGTCGTGGGCATTCCCGGCATTCAGCAGATGCGGCACGAGGCTTCGGCCATCGAGCGAGTCGGGCCACGCGTCGCGCGGCTCGCCGCGAGCAAGTTCGGCGAGCGTGGGCAGCAGATCGAGATGCGACACCGACGCGCTCACGCGATGCGCATCGAACCGTTTCGGCGCATGCACGATGAGCGGCACGCGGCAGCCGCCCTCGAAGAACGTCATCTTGTACCAGAGGCCGCGCTCGCCGAGCATCTCGCCATGGTCGGACGTCACGATCACGATGGTGTCGTCATCCAGCCCCGTGTCCTTCAGCGCCTGCAGGATCGCCCCGAACTGATCGTCGACGTAGGAAATCGCGCCATAGTAGGCGCGCCGCGCGTTGCGGACCTGTTGATCCGTCGGCGGCGTGCGGTCGGTCTCGTACACATGGCGCAGCCGCTTCGAATGCGGGTCGCACGCATGCAGCGGATCGCGATGGCGAGGCATGTCGATGTCCTCATCGCGGTACATGTCCCAGTATTTCTGCGGAATGGCGTACGGGTCGTGCGGATGCGTGAGCGACGCCACCATGCAGAACGGCCGCGCATCCTTGCCCGCGCTGCGCTCGCGCGCGATGTCGAACAGCTTCTGGCGCGTGGTGAAGGTCACTTCGTCGTCGAAGTCGAGTTGGTTCGTGCGCACGCAGGGCCCCGCGTCGATCACCGAACTCATGTTGTGGTACCACGTCGGGCGCGCATCGAAGTGTGCCCAGTCGGGCGTCCAGCCGAAGTCAGCGGGATAGATGTCGGTGGTCAGGCGCTCTTCGAAGCCGTGCAGCTGATCCGCTCCGCAGAAATGCATCTTGCCGGAGAGGACCGTGCGATATCCCTCCGCGCGCAGATAGTGCGCGAACGTGAGCGTCTGCGATGCGAACTCGGCGGCATTGTCGTAGGCGCCGATCGCGGAAGGCAGCTTGCCCGAGAGCAGCGAGAACCGCGAAGGCGCGCACAGCGGACTCGCGCAGTAAGCCGAATCGAAGACGACGCCGCGCTTGGCGAGCGCATCGAGATGCGGGGTCTTCGTCAGCCGGTGGCCGTACGCGGCAAGCGCGAACGGCGTCATCTGGTCGGCCATCAGAATAAGGATGTTTTGTTTCGTGCTGAGCATGTGAGCGCGCCTCGAATAGAATCGCAGAAGTGTCTTACCGCGTTTGAGCGTCACTATTGCCGTCCATATTGAAGCTGTGAAGACGGCAAATCGTTATGCGCCCATAAGGGGGAGTTATGCCCAGGCAGGACCGCTTGCCGCCGATGCAGGCGCTGTCGATGTTCGAATCGGCCGCGCGTCTTGCGAGCTTCACCGCCGCCGCGCGCGAACTCGGCTCCACGCAGCCGGCCGTGAGCCAGCGCGTCGTGCAACTGGAGGAAGCGCTCGGCGCGCCGCTCTTCGAGCGCGGCCATCGCGGCGTCACGCTGACCGAAGACGGCATGCGCCTCTTCGACGCCGTGCGCAGCGCGCTCGACACGATCCGCCTCGCCACCGCGGAGATCCGCGCACGGCATACCCCGCGCACGCTGACGCTATCGACCGACTTCGGCTTCGCCACCTACTGGCTAATGCCGCGCCTTTCGCAGTTCAAGGCGCTGATGCCCGATGTCGATGTCAGGATCATCACGTCCCAGACGGTGTTCGACCCATCGCACGACCATGCGGACATCGCGATCGCGTTCGGCGATGCGAGCGGCGACTGGGGCCCGCGCGAAACGCTGAAGCTCTTCGCCGAGGAAGTCACGCCCGTGTGCAGCCCGTCGTTCGCGGCCGCCCATGCGGGCCTGGGCTCGACCGCCGATCTCGCCTCGCTCCCGCTTCTGCATCTGGAGCCGACGACGCCCGAGCGCTGGCTGTCGTGGGATGGCTGGTTCGCGGCGCACGGGCTCGCGCCGCCGCCCGCGCACCGCGGCATCACCTTCAACAGCTATGCGTTCGTCGCGCACGCGGCGGTCATGGGGCAAGGCGTGGCGCTCGGCTGGGCGCCGCTCGTCGACGAGCTGATCGCAACGGGCCAACTCGTCCGGTTATTCGACGCGCCCGTCGTCACCGAACGCGGCTATGTGCTCGTGACGCCGCGTACGCCGTCACCCGCGGTCCGTGCATTCGTCCAGTGGCTGCTCGACGAATGCGGCGTCGAGACAGCGTAGGCGGCCCAGACAGCAGGCCTGACGCTTGCGTACCAGCGCGACGGCGCTTAGCTTCTATCCTCCCGGGCTGCCGGTTTGCTCTACTTCGTTCATGCGCGCCGCGTCCGCGGCGCTGCCCAACCTGCATGAACGCACAAGTGGAGACCGCATGTCCGCCGATTCCCGTCCTCACCAACTGGTGCTCACCGTCGCGTGTCCGAGCGCGGCGGGACAGGTCGCCGCCGTCGTCGGCTTTCTCGACCGGCATCATTGCTACATCGACGAGCTGACCGTCTTCGACGACGACCTGAGCGGGCGCTTCTTCGTGCGCTGCGTATTTCATGGCATGGAGCGTGACGAGACGCTGCAGATCGAAGCCCTGAAACGCGAATTCGATCCCATCGCCGCAGGCTTTCACATGACGTGGGCGATGCACGACGTCGGCGCGCGTCCGAAGGTGCTGATCATGGTGTCGAAGCTCGAGCACTGTCTCGCGGACCTGCTGTTCCGCTGGCGCATGGGCGAACTGAAGATGGACATCGTCGGCATCGCCTCGAACCACACGGACCTCGCGCCGCTCGCCGAGCAGCACGGCCTGCCGTTCCATCATCTGCCCGTCACCGCCGATACCAAGGCGCAACAGGAAGCGCGCGTCATCGATCTGTTCGAGACCTCCGGCGCCGAACTGATGGTGCTCGCGCGCTACATGCAGATTCTTTCCGGCGCGACGAGCCGCAGGCTCGCGGGGCGCGCGATCAACATCCACCACTCGTTCCTGCCCGGCTTCAAGGGCGCGAAGCCCTACCATCAGGCGCATGCGCGCGGCGTGAAGCTGATCGGCGCGACCGCGCACTTCGTCACCGACGATCTCGACGAGGGTCCGATCATCGAGCAGGAAGTCGAGCGCGTGGACCATTCGTACAGTCCGGAGCGTCTGCTCGCGACGGGCCGTGACGTTGAATGCATCACGCTCGCGCGGGCGGTCAAGGCGTTCATCGAGCGGCGCGTGTTCATCAATGGCGATCGAACGGTCGTGCTGCAGTAAACGAAAAAGCGCCGCTTTGTCAGCGGCGCTTGTCTTCAACTCACACTCGACGCACTCACTTCACCCAGCTATCCACCCGGTCGCCATGCGCGCCGATCCATGCATCGGCCGCCGACGCCGGCTTCTGGCCGTTCTGCGTCGCGAGCATCACGCTGTCGATCTCGCCCGGCTTCCACTGGAATTTCTTGAGGAACGCCACGACGGGCGGCGCCTTCTTTTCGAGTTCCGGATTCACCACGCTGTCGACGTGCTCCGCCTCACCGAACACTTTCTTCGGATCGTCGAGGAATTTCAGCTTGTACTTCGCGAACATCCAGTGCGGCTTCCAGCCCGTCACGATGATCGGCTTGCTCGCCGCTTCCGAGCGCGCCAGCTCGGCGGTCATCGCACTGCCCGAGCTCGGCATCAGCTTGTAGTCGAGATTGTAGGCCTTGATGGCTTCGCTCGTCTTCTGCATCACGCCCGCACCGGCATCGATGCCGACGATGCGCGAGCCGAACTCGTCCTTCTTCGCTTCGAGGTCCGTCATGCTCTTCACATCCGCGTTTTCCGGCACGATCAGCCCGATCCTCGCATCGTTGAAATTCGGGCCGAGGTTCACGACCTTCGCCTTGAAGTTGTTCCAGTACGCGCCGTGCGTCACCGGGAGCCATGCGGAGAGCGTCGCATCGAGATCGCCGCGCGCCACGCCCTGCCACATCACACCCGCCGCGACGGGCACGAGCTGCACCTGATAGCCGAGCCGCTTCTCGATGATGCGTGCCGCCACGTTCGACGTCGCCACGCTGTCATCCCAGCCTTCCACGTAGCCGATCTTGATCGTAGGCTTGGTGTCGGCGCAAGCGCCCGTGCTGGCCGCCGCCAGCGCCGCGCTCATCGCGCTCAGAACCAGCATTTTTCTGAACAATCCCATCTCACTCTCCCTTTCGCGGTCCATGCCTTGAAGCACTCAGAATCACCAGCCAGAATTGACCGGTAACGTTCATTTCCGACATCCAGTTGTCCGGATGCGACCTCGCTCTCTCCTCCGGCGTCTTCGCGGCCGGTCTTGTTCTTCTGCCTACTTGTCGACAACGAGATCCGTCAGCGGCCTGCTGCAGCACAACAGCACCATCCCCTGGTCGATCTCGCGCTGACGGATTCCGCCCGCGTGCTTCATGTCGACCTGGCCCGAGACGAGCTTCACCTTGCACGTGCCGCACATGCCCTGCGTGCAGGACGCCGCGAGCCGGACGCCCGCCTTTTTCGCGGCATCGAGCACGTGCTGCCCGCTGCCGCAGACGATCTCGCGATTGCTTTTCGCGAAGCTGACCTTGTACGTGGTTTCCGTTTCCGGTTCGGATTCGGCCTGGGTTTCGGCTTCCGCCGGAGCGGGTGCGAAGCCGTTGGCTGCGTGCAGCGCGTCGGCCACGTGCACGGTCGTCAGTTGCGTGGGCGCTTCAGCGAGCGTCTCGAACGAGAAGCTCTCTTCGTGATAGTGCTTGCGATCGAAGCCGCCCTCGTCGAGCAGGTCGCGGACCGCCTTCATGTAGGGCGCCGGGCCACAGGTAAAGATTTCGCGCTCGAGGTAATCCGGCGCGATCAGCTTGAGCAGCGGCAGCGTGAGAAAGCCGGTGACGCCCGGCCAGTTCGTGCGTGCACCGACACGCTCGCACACGAACGCCGCGCGGAAATTCGACTGGTTCGCCGCGATCAGATCGAGTTCGCGGGCGAAGATGATGTCGTCGGGCGTGCGGGCGCTATGCACGAAGATGATATCGCTGTCCTCGCCGAGCTCATGGTGTGCGCGGCTCATCGACATGAGCGGCGTGACGCCCGAGCCCGCCGACAGGAACAGGAACTTGCGCGCCGGATGCCGCGCGCACGTGAACTCGCCCGACGGCCCGAGCACGCGCACCGCGCCGCCCGGCTGCAGGTTGTCGTGCAGCCAGTTCGAGACCTTGCCGCCCGGCACGCGCTTGACCGTGATCGAAATGGTGTGCGGGCGCGTGGGCGGTGACGAGATCGTGTAGCACCGGTTGATCGCTTCGCCTTCGATATCGAGTTCTAGCGTAATGAACTGCCCCGGCTCGAACACGAACGCCCGTTCGTCCGGCGCGCGGAAGAAGAAGCTCTTGACGTCGTGCGTCTCCTGCCGGACATGGCAGCAGACGAGCGTGTCGTCGGTATCGCTGTTCCAGCGCGCGGGCAGCGCTCCCCAGAACTGCGGCTGGGTCACACGGCTTGCGGCCCCGAACGTCGCCTGATCGCGCATCATCTTCTACTCCTCACAGTTCAGGCGGCGCTTCAGCGCATGAAGGACACGACTTTCTCGCCGCGCGAAGCGGTCGATGCGTCGTTCGTGTCCTGGGTGTCGGGCGCGTCGGCACGGTCGGCGAGCCGGGCGATGTACCACTCGCAGAACTTCTCGACGAGACCTTCGGTGAACGGCGAATACGGGCCCGGCTCGTACGCGCTGCTCGCCGCGCCGCGCTGCGAATATTCGACGAGCGTGCGGTCCTGGTCGTTCGTCGCGCGCCACACCGCGGTGAGGTTGTTGACGTCGTAGTCGATCCCTTCGCGCGCGTCCTTGTGCACGAGCCACTTCGTGCGCACGAGCGTCCTGCCCGCCGACAGCGGAATCACCGAGAAGCTCACGATGTGATCGCTCATGAAGTGATGCCACGAATTCGGCTGCGTCCAGAACGACAGGCCGCCGAGGTCGGCGCGCTCGAAGCCGCCGAGCAGCTTCTTCGACGCGACCTTCGCGTCGAGCGTCTGCGATTCGCCGTCGCGATCGAGCGGCAGGCGCTGCGTGCGAAAGCCGGTGACGAGATCGGACAGACGTTCGATTTCCGCCGACGGCAGGTCCATCGCCTCCCACTGCGCGGTGCGGCGCGCGACGGTCTCTTCGAACGCGGCCATGCCTTCCTCGTTGGCGGGCGTGCGCTGATAGCCAAAGCCGTATTCGTAGAGGGAAATCGTGAGCTCGGGATGGTTCGCCACGCAGTGATAGCACTCGCGGTTGTTCTCCATCGTGAGCTTCCAGTTGCCGTCCTCGAGGATATCCACCGACGCCGCCACCTTGCATTCGGCAAGCCCGTGCGGCAGCAGATACGGCTCCATCGCGGCGCGCATCACGGCAAAATCGGCGGGCGGGTTTTCCGCGAGACAGATGAAGATCAGGCCCGCGAGATTCTCCAGATGAACGCGCTTCAGGCTGTGCTTGCAGCGGTCGAACTGCTCGCCCATGTGCTCGGCGAACATCAGGTCGCCGGTGAGGTTGTACGTCCAGCTGTGATACGGGCACACGATGTTGCCGAGCGAGCCTTTCTCAGCGTTGCACAGACGCGCGCCGCGATGGCGGCACACGTTGTGGAAGGCGCGGATCTGCATGTCGTCATCGCGCACGATCAGGACCGAATCGTTGCCGATCTCCACCGTCACGTAGTCGCCGGGTTCAGGCACATCCGGCTCGACCGCGACCTGAATCCAGTGCTGCCGGAAAATCACGTCCAGATCGAGCGCGTGAATCTCCTCGCTCGTGTAGAACGGCGCTTCGAGCGTATGGCCCTTCTTGCGGCGTTCGATCATTGCGCGAACGTCTGCCGAAACTTTCATCGTGTGCTCCGTTGTGCCTTGGGTGCCCCGCTCATGCCCCTTTCCGGGCCCTCTCGGGGCGGGTATCCTGCGATCGAAAAATCAGTAATCGACGAGTTGATGCTCGCGCAAATACGCCAGAATCACTTGTGCTTTTTCGACGGAACTCCCTTCAATTACGACGCTGCCGCCGCGGCTCTCGGTCGTGGTCGCCGAGAGCATGCGCGCGTGGCCCGAGCGCTTCTCGGCGGCCGCGAGCCGCGCCGGTTTCGCGGCCGCGGGCCTGATCGTCCACTGAAGGCTTTCGGCGTCGGCGGCGGCGCGCGTGACGACCGGTGCGATCGTGCCCTCGCGCAGACGCGCGTAGGCGTAGCGCGGCGCAGCATTCGCCATCGGATGCACCGCGACGAGCGCGGGCAGCGACGCCCGAACCCGCCTGCGCAAGCCCTTCGGCATGAACTGCCGGACCTCGACGCCCGCGTCCTGCACGGCGGCATCGACCGCCGATCCGAGCAGCGCAACGCCCAGCGCGTCGGCGAGGCGATACGGCAGCATGCCGCTGTCATACGCGCCTTCGGCCCGCGTGCCGGTCATCACCAGGTCGTAGCCCTTGAGACGCGCCGCAAGCGCGGCGATGGCGTCGCCGTCCACGTCGAGCACTTCGACACGCGCGGCACCGAGCGCGAGATACTCCTGCAGCGCGGGCTCGGACGGGTCGCCCGCATGCAGCACGTCGAGCGCCGCGCCGCGATCCTTCGCGATGGCGAGCGCCATCGTCAGCGCGGCGGCGTCGTTGCGGCTGTAGCGCGCCTTCGCGCTGACCGGATGGCGTCCCACCGAAACGAGTACGGCGATCTTCATGCGAGTGCTCCTTCTGCGATGCCCGCCGAATGCAGCAGCGCGGCGCCGGTGCCGCGCGCGCTGCGCGCCGCCGCGGCTGCGTCGTTGAGCGCGGCGATTGTTTCCTGTGCGTCCGCGATGATCGTGAGGTTCGCGCGCTTGGCGATCGGCGCGCTCGCGTCGAGGTTCACGGCGATCACGTGCCTGCAATCCTTGATGCCCTGCAAGTGCTGCACCGCGCCCGAAATGCCGAACGCGATGTAGACGCTCGCATCGACGGTCTTGCCCGTCGCCCCGATCTGCTTGTCGCGCGTGAACTTGCCGTCGTCCACCGCGACACGGCTCGCGCCGATCGCGGCGCCCAGCGTGCCCGCGAGACGCTCGAATGCGGCGACGTCGGAGACCCCGTTCCCCGCCGACACGATGAAATCCGCTTCTTCCAGCGCGACTTGCGCGGCGTCCAGTTCCTCGATGCCCAGGTCGCGATAGGTCCCCGACGACGCAGCGACGCCGAAAGGCTCCGCCCGTTCGCCCGCGCCCACGAATGGCAGCTTCGGATCGACGGCGTTCGGCGCGAGCAGGATCACTTCCGGCAGCGCGCGCACCGCATAGGCCTTCTTCGCCTGGACGTACACCGCGACATGCGCCGCGTCGATCTCGACGACATGGGCCGCCGCGCTCGCATTCGCATAGGCGGCGTAGCGGCGGCCGAGGTCGCCATCGCCGGTCGCGTTGTCGGGCAGGAAGACGTGCGCGGGCGCATAGGCCGCGACGCACGCGGCGAGTGCGTTCAGTTCGTCTTGCGGCGCGAAGGCGCGCCGGTCGAACTGCGGCAAGGCGATCAGCTTGTCCGCGCCGAGCACGGCAGCGTCGTCGTTGAACTCGCCGAACGCGAGCAGCACGACTTCGGTTTGCGCGTCGGCGATCAGCGCGGCGGCGGCCAGCGCCTGCCGCGCGTGGTCGTCGAGTGCGCCGCGGTCCGTATGGGCCGCCACCAGCAGCGCGCGTTGCGGCGCGGCCGTCGTGCGGCGCGGCTTCGCCTGCTCGCGATGGCCGCCCGAAGCGACGAAATCCATGGCGCCTGCCGTGCCCACCGCACCCAGCGTGATCCGTTTGAGTCCCTCGGCCGTGATCGTGAACGGCCGGCGCGGATCGATTCGTTTGATGTCGTTCATCGTGTTACTCCAGCGCGGCAGCGACGAGTTCCGCCACGTCGAGCACTTCCGGACGCGGACCCACGACGCCTTCCAGCATCGCCGTGCAGTTCGGGCAGCCCACCGCGACGATCTCGGCATCCACCGCGCGAGCATCGGCGATGCGGATATCGGGAATGCGCTGCTTGCCGGGGATATCGGTCAGCGGCGCGCCGCCGCCACCGCCGCAGCAGCGTCCGCGCATGCCGTGGCGCTCCATCTCGATCACCTTTATGCCGATAGTCTTCAGCAGCTTGCGTGGCGCTTCGGTCTCGCCGTTGTAGCGGCCCAGATAGCACGGATCGTGATACGTGATCTTCTTCTCCGCGATCGCGGCCGCCGCGCGCGGCGAGAGCTTGCCGCTTTCGACGATCTCCGCGATCAGCGAAGTATGGTGCTGCACGTCGTAAAAGCCGCCGAGCGCGCGATACTCGTTGCGCAGGCTGTGCATCACGTGCGGATCGGCGGTGACGATCTTGCCGAACGAATAGCGCGAAAGCGTGCCGATGAGCTGCTTCGCGAGCTGCTGGAAAGTCGCTTCGTCGCCGAGACGGCGGGCCGTGTCGCCTGTGTCGGTTTCCACGCCGCCGAGCACCGCGTAGTCGATGCCCGCCTTGTTGAACACCTTCACGAGCGCTCGCAGGGTGCGCTGATAGCGCATGTCGAAGGCGCCCTCGCCTGCGATCAGCAGCACGTCCACATGCCGCCCCGGCTGCGCGACCTGCACCTGCAGATCGACGGCCCAGTCGTAGCGCGCGCCGATGTCGTAACCGTTCGCGCTGCCGGTCTCGCGCAGGTTCGCGAGCGTGATCGGCCCCTTGCCCGGCACGATGCCCTCGACGAGCGTCTGGTTGCGCCGCATGTCGACGATCGCATCGACGTGCTCGATCAGCATCGGGCACTCCTGCACACAGGCGCGGCACGTCGTGCATGACCAGATGGTGTCCGCCTCGATCAGGCTCGAAATGAGCGGCTTGCCCGGCGCGCCGCCATGCTTGCCCACGGGAATGCCGGGGGTCGGACTGCCCGCATAGGCCGCATCCGTTCCGCCGACCATGCCGGTCACGAGATCCTGGATCAGCTTCTTGGGGTTGAGCGGCTGACCCGACGCGAACGCGGGGCACGCGGCCTCGCACTTGCCGCACTGCACGCAGGCGTCGAAGCTCAGCAACTGATTCCAGCGAAACTCCACCGGCTTGCCGACGCCGTATTCCTTCGCGTCGAGCACGGGCATCTTGAGCGCCGTCGGCGGCACCGCGTCGTCTTCGCGGCGCGGCCTGAAGCGTTCCTGGCGCGGATGAAACGCGAGATGCAGAAGCCCCGCCAGCGCGTGCTTCATCGGTCCGCCGCGTGCGGCCCCGAAGGTCATCGCGAACGCGCCCGCCGCAATCAGCAGCGCGACGATCGCCGCGAGCGCACCCGACATCGCCGACGCGGGCAACACGACGAACAGCGCGAGGCCGAGCGCGAACGAGCCCAGCAGAAGCGGCAGGCTGTCCCACGGACCGCGCGAAAGACGCGCGGGCACCGCCTTCGCGCCATGGCGCCTGCGCCACACGAACACCGCGCCGACCAGCATGACGAGCGCCGCGAGGAAGATCACCTTGTCGAGCCACGGCGAGTAGATGGCGAGGCCGTAGTTCAGGAAGACGAGCGCCATCGCGAGGATCGCACCGCCGGCGGTCGCGACGTGGGTCTTCGCGATGTACGGATCACGCGCGACCACGTGATGCAGGTCGACGAAGTAGCGCTTCGGGATTGCGAGCAGGTTGGTCCAGCCGTAGGCGCCGGCCGCCGTCGCGCGGCCTTCGCGCCAGTACGCGGCGCGCTTCGCGACCGCGAACGCGAGGCCGGCCACCGATACCCAGAGCAAGACGGTGATGACTAACACGGGGCTCATCGTCAAAAGTCCTTGCAAAGACGGAGCGCGTCGTAGATCGCACCGTGGATGTTGTGCATCGAGATGCAGTCGCCGACACGGAACAGCAGAAAGCGCCCGTTGCCGAGTTCCTCGTTCAATGAAGGCTGCGGCTCGGATGCGAACAGCTTGTGCACGTCCACCTGCCCGCGGTTGAGCGACTCGCCCTTGAGCTTCCAGTACAGCCCGTCATTGGGCGTGCTGCCGTTCTCGATCACCACCTGATCGACCGCGCGCTCCTCCTGCTCCTCGGTGTACTCGTTGCGGATCACCGCGATCTTCTTGCCGTCCTCCTCATACACCTTGTCGAGCCAGTAGTTCGGCGTATGGATCACGCCTTGCGCATAGAGGCGCCGATAGAAAATGGGGAACGTCGTGCCGCCCACGTCGTCCGCGACCTTCACGTCCGGCGTCACGATCTCCACGTTCGAGCCGCGGCTCGACATGAAGTCCGCGACGCCCGCGCCCGCATGCGTGCTCACGCCGTCGTACACGAGCACGTTCTTGCCCGGCTCGACCTTGCCCGACAGAACGTCCCACGAACTCACAGCCAGGCCCTCGCCGACGCCCCACGCCGGCACCTGCGACGTGAACGCCGAGCCGCCCGTAGCAAGAACGATGATGTCCGGCTTCTCGGCCATGATGGCCTTCTCGTCGGCGGCGACACCGAGGCGCCGGTCCACGCCGAGGCGCTTCGTCTCCATGTCGAACCAGCGCACGATGCCCGCCATCTGCTCACGCTGCGGCGCCTTCGCGGCCAGCATGATCTGCCCGCCGACGTAGTCGTTCTTCTCGAACAGCACGACGTCATGACCGCGCGACTTCGCCACGCGTGCCGCCTCGAGTCCGGCGGGGCCCGCGCCGACCACCACCACCTTGCGCTTCGGGCCGCGCGTCTTCTCGATCACATGCGGCATGGTGCCTTCGCGTGAGGTCGCCGCGTTCTGCACGCACAGCACATCGAGCCCGTTGTACTGCCGGTCGATGCAGTAGTTCGCACCGACGCATTGCTTGATCTCGTCCTCGCGGCCATCGCGGATCTTGATGACCATGTGCGGATCGGCAATCTGCGCGCGCGTCATACCGACCAGATCGACCATGCCGCTCGCGAGCAGCCGCTCGGCCTGGCCCGCGTCGCGGATGCTTTGCGCATGCATCACCGGGAGCTTCACCACGGACTTGATGCCCGCGGCGAGATGCACGAACGGCTCGGGCGGCAGCGCCATCGGCGGCATGCAGTTCGCAAGCGTGTTGTGCGTATCCGCGCCCGATCCGATCACGCCGACGTAATCGATCAGGCCCGTTTCGGACATCGCGTGTGCGATTTCCTTCAGGTGTTCGTGATCGAGGCCGTCTTCATGGAACTCGTCGCCGCACATGCGCAGGCCAACGCAGAAGTCCGCGCCAACCGCTTCACGCACCGCTTGCAGCACTTCCACGCCGAAGCGCAGACGGTTGTCCAGCGAGCCGCCCCATTCATCCGTGCGGAAGTTCGTGCGCGGGCTCCAGAACTGGTCGATCAGGTGCTGGTGCGCCGCGGAGATCTCGATGCCGTCCATGCCCGCATCCTTCACGCGTTTCGCGGCCGCCGCGAAGTCCTGAATGATGCGCTTGATCTCTTCGATTTCGATGATCTTGGCGTTTCCGCGATGCACCGGTTCGCGCACGCCGGAAGGCGACATCAGATGCGGCCAGTGCTCGCCATGCCATGCGGAGCGGCGGCCCATGTGCGTCGCCTGGATCATGATCTTCGCACCATGGCGATGCATTGCTTCGGCAAGACGCGAGAGCGGATCGATGATCCTGTCGGTCGAAAGATTCACCGACTTCCACCAGCCTTGCGGGCTGTCGATCGACACCGGGCTCGAGCCGCCGCATACGGCAAGACCGACGCCGCCCTTCGCCTTCTCTTCGTAGTAGCGGATATAACGGTCGCCCGGCAGGCCGCCCGGCTCCGCGTAGACCTCCGCGTGCGCGGTGCTGACGATGCGGTTGCGCAGGGTCAGCTTGTTCAGCGTGAGAGGTTTGAAAAGGTTGGGGTAACGCATCGCGATCGACCTCGGAAATGATATTGCTTTGCTCGTGCTTACGACGCGAGCGGCGACACTTCGAACACGCAGTGGTCGTGACCTTCCGCCGCGCATTGCGTTTCGACGGAATGCGAGCGCGGACCCTTCTTCGCCGAAGCGGAAGCCGTGTCGTTGACCCAGTCCATCGCGCCCGCGAACCAGCCTGCGAACATGTAGCAAAGCCTGCCTTCCTTGCCCGGCTGCGCCAGCACGAACGACGAGTTGCGCAGTTCGATGCGCGCGTGCGACGTGGCCGGATCGGCTTCCCGGATCGTGAAGATGCCCCAGCCGCGTTGCGACAGGCGCTTGAGGTAATGCTCGAAGACCGCCATGCCGGTCAGGCCGTGCTGCTTTGCTTCCTTGTCGCACCAGTGGTAGGCGGACTTGTAGCCGGCCTTGTAGAGAATCCCGGCGTAGGTGTCGCGGCCGAGCGCTTCCTCGACCGCCACGTGGTTGTTGGTGAAGAAATGGCGCGGCACGTACAGCATCGGCAGCGCGTCGGTGGTCCAGACGCCGGTGTTCGGATCGACGTCGATAGGCAGTTGAGGTTGCATCGTGGAGGCTCCGTGTATTTTTATCGAGGGATTCAGACGTTCCAGACTTCGCCGAACACCCGCACCCAGTTCTCGCCCATGATCTTTCTGATGCGCGTCTCGCTCCAGCCGGCGCGCTCCATCGCGGCGGTCAGGTTCGGAAACTCGCCGATCGTGCGGATGCCCTCGGGGTTCACGACCTTGCCGAAGTTCGTCAACTGGCGGTAGCGGCCCTTGTCGTGCGTGATCCAGTCGAAGAATTCGGTGCTGTAGCCCTGCGTGAAATCCGTGCCGATGCCGACCTGGTCTTCTCCGATCAGGTTGACGACGTAACCGATCGCCTCGATGTAGTCCTCCACCGTCGCATCCGGGCCGCGCCTCAGAAACGGCGCGAACATCGTCACGCCGACGAAGCCGCCCGCATCGGCGATTTCCTTCAGCTGCTCGTCGGACTTGTTGCGCGGATGCTCCTTCAGGCCCGAAGGGCAGCAGTGCGAGTAGCACACCGGTTTCTTCGACGCGGCGATCGCCTCGGACGACGTCTTGCCGCCCACGTGCGAGAGGTCGACCATGATGCCGACCCGGTTCATCTCCTGAATCACCTCGCGCCCGTAGCCCGACAGTCCGCCGTCGCGTTCATAGCAGCCGGTGCCGACCAGGTTCTGCGTGTTGTAGCAAAGCTGCACCACGTTCACGCCCAGGTCCTTGAACGCTTCGATATAGCCGAGGTTGTCCTCGAACGCATGCGCGTTCTGGAAGCCGAAGATGATGCCGGTCTTGTTCTCCTTCTTCGCGCGGTGGATGTCGGCGGTCGTGCGCACGAGCGTCAGGATCTCGCTGTACTCGCGGATCTGCTGCTTCATTTCGGCGATGTTGTCGACGGTCTTCTGGAAGCTCTCCCATACCGATACCGTGCAGTTCACCGCCGTCACGCCGCCCTTTCTCATGTCCTCGAACACGGAGCGCTCGAACTTCGAAATGTTCAGGCCGTCGATGATGATGCTGTTTTCATGCAGGTTGCTCATCTCTTGCTCCAGGTGTTCTCAGTAGATGGGGAAGCGTTCGCATAGCGCGAAGATCTCGCGGCGCACGCGCTGTTCGGTGGCGGCATGTCCTTCGGGCGAAGCGCGCAGCGCGTCGAGCACTTCGACGATCAGCCGCCCGATTTCGCGGAACTCGCTCACGCCGAAGCCGCGCGTCGTGCCCGCAGGCGTGCCGAGACGGATGCCCGACGTGACGGTCGGCTTCTCGGTATCGAAGGGAATGCCGTTCTTGTTGCACGTGATGCCCGCGCGCTCGAGCGCCTGCTCGACCTGATTGCCCTTGAGGCCCTTCGGACGCAGATCGACGAGCAGCAGATGGTTGTCGGTGCCGCCCGTCACGAGGTCGACGCCGCCCGCCTTCAGCACGTCGCCGAGCGCCTGGGCATTGGCAAGCACGTTGTCGATGTAGGTCCTGAAGCCCGGCTGCAGCGCTTCGCCGAATGCGACCGCCTTGCCCGCGATCACGTGCATGAGCGGCCCGCCCTGCAGACCGGGGAAGACGGCCGAGTTGATCTTCTTCGCGATGTCCTCGTCATTCGTCAGCACAAAGCCGCCGCGCGGGCCGCGCAGCGTCTTGTGCGTGGTGGACGTGACGACGTGCGCATGCTCGACCGGGTTCTGATGGCGGTCCGCTGCGATCACGCCGGCAATGTGCGCCATGTCGACCATCAGCTTCGCACCGGCGTTGTCGGCAATGGCGCGCAGCTTCGCGAAGTCGAGCTTGCGCGGATAGGCGGAAAAGCCCGCGATCAGCAGCGTCGGCTTGTGCTGCTGCGCCAGCTCCTCGATCTGTTCGTAGTCGATCAGCATCGTGTCGCGATTGACGCCGTACTGCACCGCATTGAACCACTTGCCCGAAAGCGCCGGCTTCGCGCCGTGCGTGAGGTGGCCGCCCGCGTCGAGCGACATGCCGAGCACGGTGTCGCCCGGCTTCGCGAGGGCGAGCATCACGGCGCCATTCGCCTGTGCGCCCGAATGCGGCTGCACGTTCGCGAACTTCGCATTGAACAGCTGTTTGATGCGATCGATGGCGAGCATTTCGATTTCGTCAACGAACTCGCAGCCGCCGTAATAGCGCTTGCCCGGGTAGCCTTCCGCATACTTGTTGGTGAGCACCGAGCCCTGTGCCTCGAGTACCGCTCGCGACACGATGTTTTCCGACGCGATCAATTCGACTTGCGACTGCTGGCGCTCCAGCTCTTTGAGGACGGCGCCGCGCACCGCTGCGTCGCGTGTGGCGAGCGGCGCTTCGAAGAAGGGATTCGGATTCGACATGTGAGGTCCGTGGGTCAGGAGAATAGGCGGTTTGCGAAGCACCGGCACCAGCCGGAAAGGCCGTTTCGTAGCGGGCTCCGATGCGTCTATTCTTGACTCTCGCCCCACGCGTCAATTTACGAATTCAGACGCGTTCTTGGCCTTTTCCGACATGCGCGTCTCTTTTCGACAAGTCAGCCGGGCGCGTTTGAGGTAAGGCCGGGTATCCCCTGAGCCCTGCCGCACCGCGACGGGTTTTGATTGCGCGCTGGCGGTGCGTGAGAAACCCTTGCCGGCCCCGTTGCGGTGCGGCATTGATTAGCGATCCACGATATATCATCCCGCTCAGGGTTTAGCCTGATGGCATGGTAGTTGCAATCGTAATCAAAATGCAGAAGTCGTCGCTCCCCACGACGAAGCACATTACAGATTCGAAGGAATCACTCCTCCCATGTCTCCCGATCGCACGGCGTCGCTGTCGCATTTCGCATTCATGCCGCTTCCGAACTTCACGATGATCGCGTTCACCAACGCCATCGAAGTGCTGCGCATGGCGAACTACCTGACCGGGCAGCCGCTCTACCGCTGGTCCATCGTGAGCCCAGACGGGGGGCCCGTCACGGCGAGCAACGGACTGTCGGTGGACACGGGGCCGGTCGAATGCGTGGGGCAGCCGGATATCGTGTTCGTGGTCGGAGGGATCGATGTTCAGCGGGCCACCACGCCCGCGCATCTTGCTGCGCTGCGCCGCTTCGCACGGCTCGGAAGCACGCTCGGAAGCCTCTGTACCGGAACCTACGCGCTAGCCCGCGCAGGACTTCTCGCAGGCTATGCGTGCGCGATTCACTGGGAGAACATGTCGGCGCTCAAGGAAGAGTTTCCCGACACGCGCTTTCTCAAGGAACTGTTCGTGATCGACCGCGATCGGGTGACCTGCACGGGGGGCGTCGCGCCGCTCGACATGATGCTCAACCTGATCGCCGCGCGGGTGGGAACGGCGCGGGTCACGCAGATCGCGGAGCAGTTCATCGTCGAGCACGTGCGCGATACGAGCGCACAGCAGCGCATGCCGCTGGTTGCGCGCCTGGGATCGGCCAACAAGTCGCTGTTCGAAGTGATCTCGCTGATGGAGAACAACATCGAGGAGCCGCTTTCGCGCGAGGAACTCGCGCGGCTGGCCGGGATGTCGCAGCGGCAGTTGCAGCGGCTCTTTCGCGAGCATCTCGGCATGACGCCGACGCACTACTACCTGACGCTGAGGCTGCGGCGCGCGCGTGAACTGCTGCTGCAGACCGACATGTCGATCATGCACATCACGATGGCATGCGGATTCCAGTCCGCATGCCATTTTTCGAAGAGCTATCGCGATGCGTTCGGCACGGCGCCCACGAGGGAACGGCGCAAGCAGGTGCCGCCGCTCGCGGCCGTGCCCGTGTTGGTGGCGTAAGCGCCACTCGGTGCACTTGCGGCCGGACCGCGCCTGGGAAGCGCCACCCGACCGCACTGCGTTGGCGGCGCTTATGCCGCCTTCAGGAGCCCATGCGGATCGATGACAAACTTCCGCGGCGCCCCGCCATCGAACTTCCGATAGCCTTCCGGCGCTTCATCGAGCGAAACGACCGACACGTTGACGATATCCGCGATCGGAAGCCGGTCCCACAGGATGGCCTGCATCAGGTTCTGGTTGTACTTCATCACGGGCGTCTGCCCCGTATGGAAGGAATGTGACTTCGCCCAGCCGAGGCCGAAACGGATGCTGAGGCTCCCCTTGCGGGCAGCGGCGTCGGCCGCGCCCGGGTCGTCGGTCACATAGAGGCCCGGAATACCGATCGCGCCAGCCGCGCGCGTGATCTCCATCAGCGAATTGAGCACCGTCGCCGGCGCTTCCTCGCTGTGTCCGCTGCTGCCGTGCCCGTGCGCTTCAAAGCCCACGCAGTCCACCGCGCAATCCACCTCGGGCTTGCCGAGAATCTGTTCGATCTGCTCGCCGAGCGTCGCGTCCCTTGAAAGATCCACGGTCTCGAAGCCCATCTTGCGCGCGTGCGCGAGACGCTCCTCGTTCATGTCGCCGACGATCGTGCAGGCTGCGCCGAGCAGCCGCGCCGACGCGGCCGCGGCCATCCCGACCGGCCCCGCACCCGCGACATACACCGTGGCGCCCGGCTTGACGCCCGCCATCACGGCGCCGTGGTAGCCCGTCGGCAGGATGTCCGAGAGGCAGGTGAGGTCGCGGATCTTCGACATCGCCTGCGCGCGGTCGGGAAACTTCAGCAGATTGAAATCGGCATACGGGACCATCACGTACTCCGCCTGCCCGCCGATCCAGCCGCCCATGTCCACGTATCCGTAGGCGCCGCCCGCACGCGACGGATTCACGTTCAGGCAGACACCCGTGTGCTGCGCCTTGCAGGTCGGGCAGCGACCACAGGCAACGTTGAACGGCACCGACACCAGATCGCCGATGGCGAGCGTTTCCACGTCCCGCCCGATCTCGATCACTTCGCCCGTGATCTCGTGGCCGAGCACGAGTCCTACCTGTGCGGTGGTGCGCCCGCGCACCATGTGCTGGTCGGAGCCGCAAATGTTCGTGCTGACCACCTTCAGAATCACGCCGTGGCCGATCGCGCGGCCACGCGGATCGACCATCTTCGGATAGTCGATCGACTGCACTTCGACCTTGCCCTGCCCCAGATAAACGACGCCGCGATTGCTGCTCATTGTTCGTCTCCATGTCTCGTTGCCGGCACGCGTGAGCCGATGTCACGCTCCGTGCAACGAGCGTAGCGCTCGCCTGACGATGAGACGTGTGTCCAACACGACACGGGTTTGGCAGAAACCGACACGCTCAATGCGCGCCGCCATAAGCGAGCCGGTGCGAAATCCACACGACGGCAACCGCGAGCGCCAGCGCGCCGAAGGGCAGCAGGTCGCGCACGCCGCGCCGCTGCGACGGCGAAGCTTCGAGTTCCATGTCTTCGGCCATGCGCGCGGGAAAGCGCCCCTTGTCCTGCCAGAAATGACGGTAGGCGAAGACCGGCAGGATCAGCAGCACCGCGATCAGGCCATTGCGCATCGTGCCCTCGCCCTGCAGGTCCGCACCCGCGCCGATGAACGCGAGGTTGGCGTAGCCGCACAGCGCGCCGAGCGCGAGCAGCCAGGTCGGGCAGCGAAACGGCCGCTTCCAGCTGCCGCGATCCATCCTGTGGATCCAGCCGGATTGCAGGTTGAGGAACACGAAGACCATATAGCAGACGTTCGAGATCGACAGCACGGTCATGTAGTCCGACATCAGCAGCAGCACGAGGTTGAAGCCGAGGTCGGTCCACATCGCGCGCGTCGGCGCGCCGTGCTCGTTCACGTGCGCGAGGAAGCGCGGCAGCCAGCCGTCCACGGACGCCTGATAGAGCGTGCGCGACGAACCCATCATCGAGGTCATCACGATCAGCAGCACCGACAGCATCAGCATCACGACGATCGCATTCGCCACCCACGCGCCGCCGCCCACCATGTGCGCCATCGCGGCGCCGACGCCCGTGCCGTCGACGATGCGCGGATCGAGCATGCCCGCCGTGCCGAGCACGCCCTGGAACGCGATCGGCACGAGCGTCATCACGACGAGGCACAGCGCGCCCGACCAGAAGATCGCCTTCGCGGTATCGCGCTTCGGATCGCGGAATTCGCGCGTGTAGCACACGGATGTCTCGAAGCCATACGACGCCCAGCCAGCCATGAACATCGCGCCCATCGCCATCGTGATGCCGGTGCCGTTCCATGCGCCGAACGCGGAGGCCGTCACGTTACCCTGTGCGTCGTGTCCCAGCGGCAGCAGCGGAAAGAGGTGCGCGAGCGGCACGTCGCCCGTGACGAACGGCACGATGCCGACGATCAGAAGCGGCGTCAGCGACGCAATGCCTAGAATGCGCTGCGTCTTCGCTGCCTTCGACGCGCCGCTGTGCTGCAGCCGGAACGTGATGAGCAGGAGCGCGGCCGCGAGCAGGAACGTGGTGTTGATGCGCAGCGTGAGACCCGCCTTGATGAACGACAGGTCCGCGATCGTGAGATGCCACGTGTTGATCGCCGCGTCGGCGGGAAAGAGCGCGGACAGCGCATAGTTCGCCGCGAGCCCGGTGCCGAGCGCGAGCATCGGCGACCACGCGAGCCAGTTGCACCATACGGAGACCGGCGCGAGCAGCTTGCTGTAACGCACCCAGCCGATCGCGCCGTACACGGAGGCCCCGCCCGACTTGTGCGGGAAAAGGCCCGAGATTTCCGCATAGGTGGCGCTCTGGATGAGGCCCATCGATATCGACGCGATCCAGATCGCCCATGCGGGCTGCCCGATGGTCGCGCATACGCCGCCTATCGTAAACAGCACGCCGGCCGGTACGCCGCTCGTCACCCAGAACGCATCCTTCCACGTCAGTCCGCGATGCAGCGCACCGTGCGGCTGTTCCGTGCGAGTGGCCATGTCGCTGCGCGCACGCAGTTCCGCTTGCTCCATCGGTCTTCTCCATTTCAGGCAGGCGCCGCCACGGGAAAGCGGCGCAGCAGGCAGTTCGAAGGAACGCCGCGCGTTGGCAGCGATGCGAATCGACGTGCATGTGTGCACTGATATGCATCGGCATGAATACGCGCAGCGGCGACGGCCATTCCGTCGAATCCGGGGCGCACATTCGGCGCGCGCCCGCGCGATCCTTGCTGCATGGATGTTTCAGAGGCCAGGCAAGCGGATGTCTCCTTCCGCACGCTGGCCGGTCGTCGGTTGCATCGAGCCGCGGAAGGGTTTCCGCGACTTTTTATTGATTGACCGTTCAATATAAAAACCTTAACATGGCCTTCGGAATTTGCAAAATAGTTCCGCTCGAAATCGCCCTATCTTTCAGTGAAGACGCCATGCCCAAGCTCGGAATGCGCGAAATACGGCGCGCGCAGTTGATCGATGCAACGCTTTCCACCATCGACGAAACCGGTCTCGGAGGAGCGACGCTCGCAACGGTTGCGCAGCGCGCAAGCATTTCGACGGGCATCGTCAGCCACTATTTCGGCGACAAGGACGGCCTGCTCGAAGCCACGATGCGGCACATCCTGCGCGATCTGTGGAATGCCACGTCGCGCCGCCGCAAGGCTGCGAAGCCGGACCCGCGCTCGAAGCTGCGCGCGGTCGTCGCCGCCAATTTCGACGCGGCGCAGGTGAGCAGCCCTGTCATGAAGACCTGGCTCGCGTTCTGGTCAGAGAGCATGCACAAGCCGCAACTGCGCCGGCTGCAACATGTGAACACGCGCCGCCTGTATTCGAATCTCTGCGCGGATTTTTCGAAGGCCCTGCCGCGCGCCGCCGCGCGCCGTGCCGCAAGCGGCCTTGCCGCGCTGATCGACGGCCTCTGGCTGCGCGGCGCCTTGTCCGGCGAACCATTCGACACGAAAGCTGCGCTGCGTCTCGCGAACGACTACATCGACCTGGTTCTCGAAGCCAGCGCCTGAGTCTTCCTCCTCTTCAGCGCATTTGACCTCATAGCAAGGAGCACGCGATGTCCGCATTCGACCTCCAACGTCTCTACATCGGCGGCACCTACGTCGATGCGACGAGCGGCGAAACCTTCGACACGCTCGACCCCGCAACCGGCGAAACGCTCGCGGCGGTACAGCAGGCGTCGGCCGCCGACATCGACCGCGCGGTCCGTTGCGCACGCGAAGGCCAGCGCGAGTGGGCGGCGATGACCGCGATGCAGCGTTCGCGCATCCTGCGCCGCGCCGTCGACCTGCTGCGCGCACGCAACGACGAACTCGCGGCGCTCGAAACACGCGACACGGGCAAGCCGATCGCCGAGACGAAAGCCGTCGATATCGTGACGGGCGCCGACGTGATCGAGTACTACGCGGGGCTCGCCACCGCCATCGAGGGCACGCAGATCCCGTTGCGCGCGGAGTCGTTCGTCTATACGCGGCGCGAGCCGCTCGGCGTGTGCGCGGGCATCGGCGCATGGAACTACCCGATCCAGATCGCGTGCTGGAAGTCGGCGCCCGCGCTCGCGGCCGGGAACGCGATGATCTTCAAGCCGAGCGAAGTCACGCCGCTCACCGCACTGAAGCTCGCCGAGATCTACACCGAAGCGGGCGTGCCGCCCGGCGTGTTCAACGTGGTGCAGGGCGACGGACGTGTCGGCGCCATGCTCGCCGCGCATCCGGAGATCGCCAAGGTGTCGTTCACCGGCGGCGTCGAGACGGGCAAGAAGGTGATGTCGCTCGCGGGGTCGTCGTCGCTCAAGGAAGTGACGATGGAACTGGGCGGCAAGTCGCCGCTCATCGTGTTCGGGGACGCCAGTCCCGAACGCGCCGCCGACATCGCGATGAGCGCCAACTTCTTCAGCTCCGGGCAGGTGTGCACGAACGGCACGCGTGTATTCGTGCAGCGCGGCATGATCGAGCAATTCGAGGCGCTCGTGCTGGAACGTGTGAAGCGCATCCGCGTGGGATCGCCCGCCGATCCGCGCACCAACTTCGGGCCGCTCGCAAGCGCCGCGCAGCTGCACAAGGTGCTCGGCTATATCGAGAGCGGCAAGCGGGAAGGCGCGCGCCTCGTCGCGGGCGGCTCGCGCATGACCGAGGGCGGCTTCGCCCGCGGGCAGTACGTCGAGCCCACCGTCTTCAGCGGCTGCCGTGACGACATGCGCATCGTGCGCGAGGAAATTTTCGGCCCCGTGATGAGCATTCTCCTGTTCGACGACGAAGACGAAGTTGTCGCCCGCGCCAACAATACGGACTACGGCCTCGCAGCGGGCGTCGTGACGGAGAATCTCGCGCGTGCGCATCGCGTGATTCATCGGCTCGACGCCGGCATCTGCTGGATCAACACGTGGGGCGAATCGGCTGCGGAGATGCCTGTCGGCGGCTACAAGCAGTCGGGCGTCGGACGCGAGAACGGCATCACGACACTCGGGCACTACACGCGCATCAAGTCGGTGCAGGTCGAGCTCGGCCCCTACCAACCCGTGTTCTGAAGGAGTCTCGCGATGAGCGCGAACGAATACGACTACATCATCGTCGGGGCGGGTTCGGCGGGCAACGTGCTCGCCACGCGCCTGACCGAGGACGCCGACGTGACCGTGCTGCTGCTCGAAGCGGGCGGCCCCGACTATCGCTTCGACTTCCGCACGCAGATGCCCGCGGCGCTCGCGTTTCCGCTTCAGGGGCGGCGCTACAACTGGGCCTACGAAACCGATCCCGAGCCGCACATGAACAACCGACGCATGGAATGCGGCCGTGGCAAGGGGCTCGGCGGGTCGTCGCTCATCAACGGCATGTGCTACATCCGCGGCAATGCGCTCGACTACGACAGCTGGGCCGAACGAAAGGGCCTCGAAAACTGGACCTATCTGGATTGCCTGCCGTATTTCCGCAAGGCCGAAACACGGGACATCGGGCCGAATGCGTATCACGGCGGCGATGGCCCCGTGCACGTGACGACCAGCAAGCCCGGAAACAATCCGCTCTTCGCCGCGATGGTCCAGGCAGGCGTGCAGGCGGGCTATCCGCGCACGGAGGACCTCAACGGCTATCAGCAGGAAGGCTTCGGGCCGATGGATCGCACGGTCACGGCGAACGGCCGGCGCGCGAGCACGGCACGCGGCTACCTGGATCGCGCGAAGCAGCGTCCCAACCTGACGATCGCCACGCACGCCGTCACCGATCGCGTCCTGTTCTCGGGCAAGCGTGCGATCGGCGTCGCGTATCTGCGCAACGGCGAGCGCGTGAGCGCGCACGTGCGCCGCGAGGTGCTCGTGTGCAGCGGCGCGATCGCCTCGCCGCAATTGCTGCAACGCTCGGGCGTCGGCCGCTCGACGTGGCTGCGCGAATTCGACATCCCGCTCGTGCTCGATCTTCCCGGCGTAGGTGAGAACTTGCAGGATCACCTCGAAATGTACATGCAGTACGAATGCAAGGAGCCGGTGTCGCTCTATCCCGCGCTGCAGTGGTGGAACCAGCCGGCCATCGGGCTCGAATGGATGCTGAACGGCACGGGGGTCGGGGCGAGCAACCAGTTCGAAGCGGGCGGCTTCATCCGCACGCGCGACGACGACCTGTGGCCCAACATCCAGTATCACTTCCTGCCGGTTGCGATCAACTACAACGGCTCGAATCCGATCAGCATGCACGGCTTTCAGGCGCACGTCGGCTCGATGCGCTCGCCAAGCCGCGGCCGCGTGAAGCTCAGGTCACGCGACCCGAACGCGCACCCGAGCATCCTCTTCAACTACATGTCCGATCCGCTCGACTGGCGCGAATTCCGCGACGCGATCCGCATCACGCGCGACATCATGCGGCAACCCGCACTGGATCGCTATCGCGGACGCGAACTGAATCCGGGCGCCGACCTGACCACCGACGCCCAGCTCGACGATTTCGTGCGTGCCCGCGCGGAGACGGCCTTCCATCCGTCGTGCTCTTGCAAGATGGGTTATGACGACATGGCGGTGGTCGACAACGAGGGCCGCGTGCACGGACTGGAGTCGCTGCGCGTCGTCGATGCATCGATCATGCCGCAGATCACCACGGGCAATCTCAACGCGCCGACCATCATGCTCGCCGAGAAGATCGCGGACAGGATTCGCGGACGTGAAGCGCTCGCGCGAGTGGATACGCCTTACTTCGTCGCGAACGGCGCCAAGGCGAGAAAGCGGGAGTTTGCAACGGTCTGAACGAGAGAGCCGCGACGACCTCGCGGCTCTTTTTCCACCTACTCGCGAACGGGACGCAGCATGCCGGCCGCTTCCGGCTCGACGGCTTCCGACACGAGCGTCTCGAGTGCCAGCCCGCGCGTTTCGATGCCGAGTATCCAGACCGCCGCGGCTGCAATGACGAAGCACATCGCGCCAAGCGAAAATACGCCGCCCTGGCCGAAGGCCGGCAACACCACGCCCACCACGTACGGCCCGATGAGCGAGCCCACGCGGCCGATGGCCGAGGCAAACCCCGAACCCGTAGCGCGTGCGCCGGTGCCGTAGAGTTCGGGCGTGTACGTGTAGAGCACGGCCCACATCGCGAAGAGGAAGAACTGCATCGCGAGACCGGCGCAGATCAGGAGCGTGGGCGTTTCCGCGTGCAGCGCGGTTTGTCCGTACACGTACGCCATGACGCCGCTGCCGACGAGCGACGCGATGCAGGTCGGCTTGCGCCCCCAGCGTTCGACGAGCCACGCCGCGCACAGGAATCCAGGAATGCCGCCAAGCGAGATGAGCACCGTGTAGAGCACGGACTTCGTCACGGCGAAGCCCGCCTGCTGCATCAGCGCGCCGAGCCATGAAGTCAGCCCGTAGAAGCCGAGCAGCGCGAAGAACCACAGCATCCATACCATGACGGTGCGCCGCCGGTACGCGGCGCTCCATATCTCGCGGAACGCGCCCCTGCCCTTCGTCGCGGCCGGTTCGTTCAGCATGGCGGGCGCGGGCAGCTCGCGCAGGCCGCGCGCCTTCATGACCTTTGCCTCGACATCGGTGAGAATCCTGTCCGCTTCCGCGAGGCGTCCGCGATGTTCGAGCCAGCGCGGCGATTCCGGGACCACGCGCCGCACGATCAGCACGAACACCGCGGGAATCGCGAGCAGCGCGAACTCGGTGCGCCAGCCGAACTGCGGCAGCACGAAGTACGAGACGACACCCGACGCGATGAAGCCGAGCGGCCAGAAACCGTCCATCAGCGCGATCAGCCGCCCGCGCGAGGCGGCCGGAACGAATTCCGACAACAAGGTCTGCGCGATCGGAAACTCCATCCCCATGCCGATGCCGAGCAGCACGCGATAGAAGATCAGCGCCTCCACGTTTCCCGCAGTCGAACAGAGATATGAGGCGAGCCCCCAGAGCACCATGCTCCACTGGAACACCGGACGCCGGCCGAAGCGGTCGGCCAGCAGCCCCGCGACGGCCGCGCCGAGCACCATGCCGAAGAAGCTCGCGCTCGCGACGAGACCCGCCATCGCGCTCGACAAGCCGAACTCCGTCCTGATCGAGCCGAGCACGAACGTCATGGTGCCGAGATCGACGGAATCGAAGAAGAATGCAATCGCGATGATGATGAAGATGGTCCGGTGATAACCGGAGAACGGCAGGCGCTCGAGTCTTGCGGCAGCGCTCGCGCGAGGCTGGTGGGCAGCAGGCATGTCATCCCCTCGTTGGTGCGGCGGCGGCCGCGTGGACGTTCCCGTTCGAAGCAATTCCAATTCAGTAGACGCCGACATAAATCGGCCACATAGAAGGAATGCGCCATCGGGATGGAACGAGTGCGCCACGGCCGCGAGGGGAACGGAACCGGGGATCGGCCTTCGACGTTTCAGGCCCGCAGGCGGGCACGCGCCGCCTGCGCGATGCGTGCAAGGGCTTCGGCGCTCAGGCGCGCCGCGATCTTCTGCACGTACTCATGGTGGCGCACTTCGAGAGGCGCGCCCAGATATTGCGCATGCAGGTAGCGGATAAGCGCGATGCGCCGATGCCGCAACGCGATGCTTTGATCGAGCAGCGCAACTGCGGCGCAGGCATCGCGCTGCCTCAACGCGAGTTCGGAAAGACGCGAGGTTTCAAGACGCGTCGAGTTCATCGCGCTCAGAGACAAGCCGCCGCGCGCGAACCGGCGTGCGCGCGCCATGCATCGTAGTCCGCGCGGCGCCAGTCGAGCTCGATGCCCACGCGCCGCGTGCCTTCGCGAATCTTCGGCTTGTAGAGCAGGAGCGTCACCGCATCGAGCGCGGGCCACTCGTCGAACGAGAGCGCCGCGACCTCCACTGCCAGCATTTCGAGCAGACGCGTGTGCGGCTTCTGCTCGAGAAAGCCGCTCACGCGCGCGCACCACGCTTCGTAGTCGACCAGTTCGTGCGCGGCCGCCTCGCCGGGCACGCCCCGGTACAGCAGGCTCGCATCGATCGCCACCGGCTGCGCGGCGAGATGCTCGTGCGCGTGCAGGCCGATGCGCGTCGGCACGACCAGCTCATCGACCACGATGCGCCAGCCGCGTCCGCCAGGAGACATCGGTTCGAAGGGCTTCACGACATCAGCGGTTCGGCCGCGTCGAGCATGATCTTCACGAAGTAGTCCGCGAAGCTGCGGCGGATGACGAGCTCGAAGCGCTCGCCGCCCGCCGGCAGCAGCGTGACCGGCGCCTTGAAGTAGTGGCTCTGCGCGCACTGGCCCTTGCCGAACAGCTTCGGATGCAGGTCGAGCGGACAGCCGCGCGAGAGCACCTCGCGCGTGCGCGTGCCGCTGATTTCGAGCACCGTATAGCCGCTGCCGATATCCACCGCCGACGCGAACACGCCCGCGAACGCGGCGCCGAGCTTCGCCTGCAGCGGCGCCGTCTTCGCTGCGTCGTGCGCGGTGGCCGAACGCACGAGCCATTCGTCCGGGCCGAGCCAGAGCATGTCGTAGCCGTTGCCCTCAGCCGTGGTGTTCGGCTTCTCGGGCGGCCGGCAGCCGATCACGTTTTCGACTGCGCGCACGAACGCCGCATCGCGCGTGTCGCCGCGCACGTTCACGAGTTCGAGAAACGGCCGCTCGGCCATCCGGAACGTCTTCGATGCCGCCGCCTGGTGCTTCTTCAGCAGCGCATCCACACCGACGAGCGGCGACTCCTGCCACACACCGGCCTGACCGGCAATTGCACGATCCACGACCGTCGACGTGCCTCTGGTTTCATTCCACATGTTGACGTGCTCCTTCGCTGTCGTAGAACACCGAGCTGGTGATTTTTGCCGCGACCTGCCTGCCGCCCGCAAGCGGGATCGTGACCGATGCGCCGATCTTGTCGAGGCCGCCCTTCACCACGGCCAGCGCGATCGAACGCTTAAGAATGGGGCTGTAATAGCTCGACGTGACGTGGCCGAGCATCGGGGCCGTGTCGCCCTGGAACGGTCCGGCGACGATCTGCGAGCCCTCCGGAATGACGAGCGACGGATCGTCGGAAAGCAGGCCGACGAACTGCTTGCGTCCCGCCTTCGACGTATCCGAGCGCGTGAGCGAGCGCTTGCCGAGAAAGTCCTTCGACTTCGCGACGAGCCCGCCCATGCCGAGGTCGTAAGGCGTCATCGAGCCGTCCGTATCCTGGCCGACGATGATGTAGCCCTTCTCGGCGCGCAGCACGTGCATCGTCTCGGTGCCGTAGGGCGTGATGTCGAACTCCGCGCCTGCCGCCATCAGCGCTTCCCACACGGCGCGCCCGACGTTCGCCGGCACGTTCACTTCGTAGGCGAGCTCACCCGAGAAGCTGATGCGCATCACGCGCGACGCCGCGCCCGCCACCGTGCCTTCGCGATAGCTCATGAACGGGAACGCCGCATTCGCGAAGTCGATGTCGTGACATACCTTCTGCAACACCTTGCGGCTGTTCGGGCCGACCACCGCGAACGTCGCCCAGTGGTCCGTCACCGATGCGAGGCGCACGCGCATGTCGGGCCATTCCGTCTGCAGCCAGCGTTCGAGCCACGTCAGCACGCGCGCCGCGCCGCCGGTGGTGGTCGTCATCATGTAGTGCTGGTCGGCGAGGCGCACCGTCACGCCGTCGTCGAAGATCATGCCGTTTTCGTCGAGCATCAGGCCGTAGCGGCACTTGCCCACTTCGAGCTTGCTCCACGGATTCGTATAGACCCAGTTCAGGAGCTTCGCGGAATCGGGGCCCTGAATGTCGATCTTGCCGAGCGTCGATGCGTCGAGAATGCCGACGCTCCTGCGCACCGCGAGCGATTCGCGCGCCACCGCCGCGTGCATGTCCTCGCCCGCCTTCGGGTAGTGCCACGGACGCTTCCAGTTGCCGACGTCCTCGAATGCCGCGCCGTTCTCGACGTGCCATTCGTGCACCGCCGTCTTGCGCACCGGGTCGAGGAACTCGCCGAGCTCGCGGCCCGCGAACGTGCCGAACGTGACGGGCGTGTAGTTCGGGCGGAACGTCGTCGTGCCGGTCTCGGGAATCGTCTTGCCGAGCGCCTGCGCGAGAATCGCCATGCCGTTGATGTTGCCGAGCTTGCCCTGGTCGGTGCCGAAGCCCATTGCCGTATAACGCTTCACGTGCTCGACCGACTCGAACCCTTCGCGCGCGGCGAGAAAGATGTCCGCCGCCGACACGTCGTTCTGAAAGTCGATGAACTGTTTCGGCCCGCGCGTCGCGAGCTCGCGTCCGCCGACGAGCCACAGCGGCTGCAACGGCGCTTCCGTGAGCTCGGCCACCTGCACCGGGTTCGGACGCGCGACGATGTAGCCCGCCGCGCGCGCCGCCTCGACGCCCGCGTCCACCGCGAAGCGAATGCCGCGCGCCAGCGTGAACTCGCCCGCGCACGCGCCCACGCTCGCTTCCGCCTGCATCGCCTTGCCCGGCACGAAGCACGCTTTCTCGTCATGCCAGTGCGCCTTGCCGCCCGACTGCGCGAACAGATGCAGCACCGGGCTCCAGCCACCGGACATCGCGAGCAGGTCGCAGTTCAGTTCGCCCTGCCTTGCGCCCACCTGCCCGTTCGAATACGCGGACACTTCAACCGATGCCACGCGCAGCTTGCCGCGCGCCGCCGTCACCACCGCGCCGCTCAACACCTTGACACCGTGGCGGCGCGCGAGCGCGGGCAGCGTGCCCTTCGATTCCGACACGCGCGGATCGACGACAGTCACCTGCGCACCCGATGCCTTCAGGTCGAGCGCGCATTGATAGCCGTCGTCGTTGTTCGTGAACACGACGGCATTGCGCCCCGGCAGCACCGCATAGCGATGCAGATAGGTCGACACGGCCGACGCCAGCATCACGCCCGGCAGGTCGTTGTTGCCGAACACGATGGGCCGTTCGTGCGCGCCTGTCGCGAGAATCACGCGCTTCGCGCGCACTTTCCACATCAGCTCGCGCGTGCCCTTGCGCATCGAAACCGGCAGATGATCGGTGAGCTTCTGCGTGACCGTCACGAGGTTGTGGTCCTGATAGCCGAACGCGTTGCTGCGGGTAAGGATCTTCACCTCGGGCATCTTGCGCAGCTCGGCTTCGATCTTCTGCACCCATTGCAGCGCAGGCTTGCCGTCGATTTCCGCGCGGCACGAAAGGAGCGACCCGCCCAGTTCCGGCTGATCGTCGACGAGGATCACGCGCGCACCCGAAAGGCCCGCCGCGTGCGCGGCCGCGAGACCCGAAGGCCCGCCGCCCACCACGAGCACGTCGCAATGCGCGAAGCACTTGTCGTAGCGATCGGCGTCGAGATGCTCGGGAGCCTTGCCGAGACCCGCCGCATCGCGGATCACCTCTTCGTACTTCGGCCAGAACTTGCGCGGCCACATGAACGTCTTGTAGTAGAAACCCGCCGGAATGAAGCGAGCGAACTTCTGGTTGATCGCCATGCGATCGTTCTCAATGTTCGGCTTCGCGTTCACGCTCGTCGCAACGAGCCCCTGATACAGCTCGACTTCCGTCGCGCGGGCATTGGGCACCGTATAGGCGCCGGTTTCCAGCTGCACGACGGCATTGGGCTCCTCGACGCCCGCCGTCACGATGCCGCGCGGCCGGTGATACTTCCAGCTGCGCGCGACGAAGTGCAGGCCGTTCGCGAGCAGCGCGGAGGCGAGCGTGTCGCCCTGATAGCCCTGATAGGTGCGCCCGTTGAACGTGAAGGTCAGGGCGATCGCGCGGTTGATGCGCCCGCCCGTGGCGAGTCGGTCTTTCTGGCTCATTTTGTCGTGCCCTCGTTGCTGTCCATGGTGGCGAGCGGTCGTTCGAACGTCTCGTAGCCCTGAAACGCGTAGCTCACCGTGTCGCGCTGCGCCATGAACCAGCGGCGGCAGCCCTGTGTGTGCATCCATTGCTCGCGATGCACGCCGCGCGGGTTCTTGCGCATGAAGAGGTAGTCACCCCATTCCTTGTCAGTGAGCTTTTCGGTGTCGAGCGGACGTGCGATGTCCGCTTCTCCACCGCATGAAAATTCGCTTTCGGCGCGTGGCCCGCACCAGGGGCATTCGATCAGCAGCATGTTCTCTCCAGAAGTGCGTGGGCTTTAGTGCGCGACGGCGGCGGCGCCGTGCTCGTCGATCAGGTGGCCGGTGTAGAAGCGGTCGAGCGAAAACGGCGCGTTGAGCGGATGCGGCTCGTCCTTCGCGATGGTGTGCGCAAAGGCCCAGCCCGAACCGGGCGTCGCCTTGAAGCCGCCCGTGCCCCAGCCGCAGTTGAAGTAGAGGCCCTTCACGTCGGTCTTGCTGATGATCGGGCACGCGTCCGGCGAGACATCGACGATGCCGCCCCACTGCCGGTTCATGCGCACGCGCGAGAACACCGGGAACATCTCGACGATCGCCTCCAGCGTGCCCTCGATGACCTGGAAGCTGCCGCGCTGACCGAAACCCGTGTACTGGTCGACGCCCGCGCCGATCACGAGATCGCCCTTGTCGGACTGGCTGATGTACGCGTGCACCGCGTTCGACATCACCACCGTGTTCACGACCGGCTTGATCGGCTCGGAGACGAGCGCCTGCAGCGGGTGGCTTTCGAGCGGCAGCCGGATGCCCGCCATGTCCGCGAGCGTGGACGTATTGCCCGCCGCGACGATCGCGACCTTCTTCGCCTTGATGAAGCCCTTCGTCGTCTCTACGCCGCTCACCTGGCTGCCGTCGCGGCGGATGCCCGTCACCTGGCAATTCTGGATGATGTCCACGCCGGCCTGGTCGGCGCCGCGCGCGAAGCCCCATGCGACCGCGTCGTGACGCGCCACGCCGCCGCGCCGCTGAATCGATGCTCCGAGCACGGGATAGCGGCTGTTCAGGTTGATGGTCGGCTCGATTTCCTTGATCTGTTCCGGCGTGAGGAACTCGGCATCGACGCCGTTCAGGCGGTTCGCGTTCACGCGCCGCTCGGTGTCGCGCACGTCCTGCAGCGTGTGCGCGAGGTTCATCACGCCGCGCTGGCTGAACATCACGTTGTAGTTGAGGTCCTGCGAGAGCCCTTCCCACAGCTTCATCGCCTTCTCGTAGAGCGCGGCCGACTCGTCCCACAGATAGTTCGAACGCACGATGGTCGTGTTGCGCGCCGTGTTGCCGCCGCCGATCCAGCCCTTCTCCAGCACCGCGACGTTGCGCACGCCAAGCTCCTTGGCTAGGTAGTACGCGGTGGCGAGTCCGTGCCCGCCGCCGCCGACGATCACGACGTCGTATTCGCGCTTGGGCTCAGGGCTCTTCCACTGGCGCTCCCAGTTCTCGTGATACGACATCCCGTTGCGCAACAGGCTGAATATCGAATAGCGGCTCATGATGTTTCCCTTTTCCTTCGTGACTTTCGTAGCAACGTTTTCAGCACTCGATGACGTTCACGGCAAGGCCGCCGCGCGACGTCTCCTTGTATTTCGTCTTCATGTCCGCGCCGGTTTCGCGCATCGTCTTGATCACGTTGTCGAGCGAGACGTAGTGCTGGCCGTCGCCCTTCATCGCCATGCGCGCCGCGTTCAGCGCCTTGATCGCGCCCATGGCGTTGCGCTCGATGCATGGAATCTGCACGAGCCCACCCACCGGATCGCAGGTCATGCCGAGGTTGTGTTCCATGCCGATCTCCGCGGCGTTTTCCACCTGCGTCGGCGTGCCGCCCATCACGGCGGCCAGCGCGGCAGCCGCCATCGAACACGCGACGCCGACCTCGCCCTGGCAGCCCACTTCGGCGCCCGAGATCGATGCCGTCTCCTTGTAGATGATGCCGATCGCGGCAGCCGTGAGCAGGAACGTGACGATGCCGTCGTCGTTCGCGTTGTGCATGAACTTCACGTAGTAGTGCAGCACCGCCGGGATCACGCCCGCCGCGCCGTTCGTGGGCGCCGTGACGACGCGCCCGCCCGCGGCGTTTTCCTCGTTGACGGCCATCGCGTAGAGATTGACCCAGTCGAGCATCGAGAGCGGATCGCGCAGCGATTCCTCCGAGCGCGACCGCAATTGCGACGAGAGGTCGGCAGCGCGGCGCTTCACGTGCATCGGGCCGGGCAATTCGCCGCGCACCTGGCAGCCGCGCTCGACGCACGCGGACATCGTGCGCCAGATCGCGAGCATGCCTTCGCGCACTTCCTGCTCCGTGCGCGACGCGCATTCGTTCTGCATCGTGATCTGCGCGATCGAGAGACCGGTTTCGCGGCACACGCGCATCAGGTCGTCGCCGGTGCGAAACGGATGCGGCACTTCGGCGCCGGCGCGCAGCCCGTTCACGCGATCGCCCTCGCGATTGACGACGAAACCGCCGCCGATCGAGTAATACTCCTTCTCGACGAGAAGCTGGCCGTTTTCATCGAAAGCCTGAAACCTCATGCCGTTCGGGTGCGCGATGCTCGAACCCGGCGCGCCCGGCATCAGCTTGCGGAAAAAGCCGAGGTGCTCGCGTTCGTCGAATTTGACGACGTGCTTGCCGAGGAGCGCGAGTTCTTTCGTCTCACGAATGGCCTTGAGGCGCGGTTCGATCAGGTCCGGGTCGATGAGATCGGGCAGGTTGCCTTCGAGGCCGAGCAGCACGGCCTTGTCGGTGCCGTGGCCCTTGCCGGTGGCGCCGAGCGAGCCGAACAGCTCGGCCCTGATGCGGCGCACGAACGCGAGCAGATTCGCGTCCTCGATGTGCGAGGCGAAGCGGCACGCCGCGATCATCGGCCCGACGGTGTGGGAACTCGACGGACCGATGCCGATCTTGAACAGATCGAAGACGCTGACGTTCATGGCTTGCCCTTGGTCGTTTGCAATGGATGGGTACTGCTGTGACGCCATTGGACCAAAGGCCAATTTTCATCGATAGAACAAAAACGGCATGAGAGTGGGATGGCGGCGTCGCCGTGCGGTGCCAGTGCCGCACGGCGGCGCTTTTGCGAAGGTTTCTGACGGGTTTGCAAAAGGGGGCTGCCAGGAACCCCACCCGCCGCGCAGAATCACCCCTCACCCGTTGCCGGACCGCCTCGGCTCCTGCCCGAGCATGTAGCGCGAAAGCACGCCCCTTGCGGGCAGCGAGAGCACGTCCGGATGACTCGCGAAGATTCGCTCCAGACCGCTGACCACGTCACGCAGCCGATCACCGTCGTGGACCGGCGTAGCGTGCAGCACCATGGTTTCGGCTGCCGCAACGGGCCCGGTCGCGGCCAGCGCAAGCAGCAAGAAGCTGTATGGCGGCACGAAAAGCCCGCGCCCGAAGGTGCGCACGAACAATTCGACGATCTGCGCCGATGCGGGAACGAGCGCGGGCGAAGCGCACATCAGCGCGAATTGCGGCGTGACCGGTCCCGGGTCGTCATCGAATCGCTGGATGTGATCGATATCGCGCGACAAACGGCTGATCGGCGCCGCGTGCGCGAGGATAATCATCCGGACCCGCTCGCAAAGTGTCGGAATATCCCTTTCATGAAGCTCTGAATCGTCTCTCAAAACCGGCCTCTCAACGGTTGATGCCCTTTTTGCAGGGCGTTTTTTATAAAGCGCGGGGAATGATAAAGAAGATCGCCATTCGCGCCCGCATCAAACCAGAAACCGCTCCGGGTGCGGTGCTATGCTTGATGGATATTTCCTTGTCGCCCGCTCCGTGCATGCATCCCGCTGAACCGCTCCCTCCGCAGTCCATCGACGGCAAGTCGAAGCAGCGCATCCGCTTCGGCATCATCCTGCTGCCGAATTTCACGCTGACCGCGTTCTCGGGCTTCGTCGATCTGCTGCGCCTGTCCGCGGACGAAGGCGACTTCAGCAAGCCCGTGCGCTGCTCGTGGAGCGTGATCGGGGAAACCCTCGCCCCGGTGCGCGCGAGCTGCGGCATCCAGATCACGCCGTGGGAGACCTTCGAGAAGGCCGAAGCATTCGACTACGTCGTCGTCGTCGGCGGGCTGCTGCACTCGGGCCCGGCCGCGAGCGACGCCACGCTGCAATTCATCCGCCGCGCCGCCACGACCAACGCGACGCTCGTCGGCATGTGCACGGGCGTGTTCTCGCTGATGCGCGCGGGCGTGCTCGACGGCCATCGCATCTGCGTGAGCTGGTTCCACTACTGGGATTTCGTCGAGCGCTTTCCGAACGTCAATGAAGAAGCGCTCGTCGCGGACCGGCTCTTCGTGATCGATCGCCGGCGCATCACCTGCTCGGGCGGGCGCGCTTCGATCGATGTCGCCGCCGCCATCCTGCTGCGCCACTTCGAAACGGCGACGGTGCAAAAGGCGCTGCGCATCCTGCTCGTCGACGACATGCAGAAGGGCAACGCGCCGCAGCCGCATCCGCCCGGTCTCGCGCCCGCCACGCATCCGAAGGTGAAGCGCGCGATCCTGCTGATGGAGCAGCACGTGGGGCGCTCGCTGTCGCTCGACGAACTCGCGCACAAGCTCGATCTTTCGACGCGGCAACTCGAACGCCTCTTCAAGGCGGAAACCGGCAAGGCGCCGCAGGCGTACGCGAAGCAGGTGCGCCTGCGCACCGCCGCGTGGCTGCTCACGAGTTCAGACAAGACGGTTGCGGACATCGCATCGAGTTGCGGCTTCTCCGACGCGTCGCATCTCGGCCGCGAATTCCGCAAGCAGTTCGGCTTGCCGCCGATGATGTACCGCGAGCAGCGCGGCACGGCCGAAACCGACAACGCGGCCGGCTACGACGAAACCTTCCCGGGCCGGGCGCAGGCGCTCTGATTCATCCTTGTATAAACGCCAATAATAGTGAAGATGAAAATACGCGATTTTGCACGCGAATATTGATGCCGGATAAAGAGGGGTGTCTCCACATGAACCCCTGCCCGCGCGCACAGCAGCGCGAGCCCGTCCCAAAGGCGCGACATGCTCAACCCGGACCAAACCCGTCAGCCCGTGCGCGCGGCGCTTGCCGCCTTCATCGGCACGACCGTCGAGTTCTACGACTTCTACACCTACGCCACCGCGGCGGCGCTCGTGCTCGGCGACATCTTCTTTCCCAGCAGCAATCACTTCCTCAGCACGCTCGCGTCGTTTGCCACGTTCGCGGTCGGGTTCATCGCGCGGCCGCTTTCCGGCGCCGTGTTCGGCCACTGGGGCGACAAGCTCGGCCGCAAGAAAATGCTGCTCCTCACGATGTTCCTCATGGGCGTCGCGACCACGGGCATCGGACTCCTGCCGTCGTATGCGTCGATCGGCGTCTGGGCGCCCGTCATGCTGATCGTGCTGCGCATCGTGCAGGGCATCGCGGTCGGCGGCGAATGGGGCGGCGCCGTGCTGATGTCGAGCGAGCACGCGCCCAAGGGCCGCAAGACCTTCTTCGCGTCGTTCCCGCAGATGGGCAGCCCCGCCGGTCTGCTGCTCTCGCTGATTTCGTTTCGCCTCGTCACGTCGCTCGATCACGCGGATTTCGTCGCGTGGGGCTGGCGTCTGCCGTTTCTCGCGAGCTTCGTGCTGTTGATCGTCGGGCTCGTGATCCGCGTCGGCGTGAACGAGTCGCCGGAGTTCGAGCAGATGAAGGAAGCGCGGCAGATGGCGAAGGCGCCGGTACGGGAGGTCCTCACGTCGCACTGGTATCCGATCCTGCTCGCGGCCGCCGCGACGACCATCGGCTCGGCCGGCTTCTTCTTCACGAACACGTTCATGATCTCCTACGTGACGACGTATCTGTCGATGCCGAAATCGCTGATCCTCGACTGCCTGTTCCTCGTCACGATCATCCAGTTGCTTTCCCAGCCCGGCTCCGCGATGCTGTCCGAACGCTTCGGCGAAGCGCGTTTCCTCACGGGAGCCGCCATCGTGTCGATACTCACGCCCTATCCGATGTTCATGCTCGTCAACACGCAAAGCCCGCTGGCGATCGTCGTGGGCATCTCGTTCGCGGTAGTCGTGCTCTCGGCGATCTATGCGGTGATCGCGGGCTTCATGACCTACGCGTTCCCGACGCATTTGCGCTACTCGGGCATCTCGATTGCGTATCAGCTTTGCTGCACGATCGCGGGTGGCACGACGCCGCTCATCGGCACCATGCTCGCGCAGCGCTATCAGGGCGAATGGCTGCCGCTCGCGATCTTCTTTTCGCTGCTCGCCGCGGTCTCGCTCGCGGGCATTGCGGGGCTCGCGCGCTATCAGGGCAAGCACGGACTGCGCGACGAAACGCGCGATACGGTCGCGCGTGCGACCTGACATCGATCCTCACTCATCGCACTCGAAGGAATACGCAACATGCCACACGACACTCATGGTTATTCGGCGCAAGAATGGGCGGTGCGCTGCGAGCTTGCCGCGCTGTACCGGCTCGTCGCGCATTTCCGCATGACCGACATGATCGACACGCACATCACGGCGCGCGTGCCGGGCCCCGAGCATCACTTTCTGATCAACCGCTACGGCGTGCTGTTTCATGAGATGTGCGCATCGGACCTCGTGAAGATCGACAGCGCGGGGCGCGTGGTCGAAGCGGACGCAGACGCGCATCCCGAACGCTACCGCGTGAACGCGGCCGGTTTCACGATCCACTCGGCGGTGCACATGGCGCGGCCCGATCTCGCCTGCGTGATCCATACGCACACGTCGGCGGGATCGGCGGTATCGGCGCAGCGGCAAGGGCTCTTGCCCATCAGCCAGCACGCGTTGAAGTTCTACGGGCATCTCGCGTACCACGACTACGAAGGCATCGCGCTCGACCTCGGCGAACGCGAGCGGCTGATCGCCGATCTCGGCTCGCACAACGCGATGATCCTGCGCAATCACGGGCTGCTGGTCGGCGGCTCGTCGATTCCGGCGGCGTTCCAGGACATCTATTTTCTCGAGCGTGCATGCGAGATACAGGTGCGCGCGCTTGCGGGCAACGCGGATCTGTCGTTCCCGCCGGAAGCGGTGCGCCGCCTGACCGCGCAGCAGTTCCAGCGCGACGAGTCGGACAACATCGTCAGCCTGCAATGGCAGGCGGCCCTGCGCCTGATCGAAGGCAACGGATCGGATTACCGCACCTGACGCCGCCGACATGACCAGAATCGTATTGCTGAGTGACGGCTACGACATGACGCCGGTCGTGCGGCCGCTCCTGAAGGCGGCGCCGGAGCTCGTCATCGTGCCCGAGCAGGAAGGCAGCGCCGACGTCGCCGTCTGCTGGAATCCGCGCCCCGGCTCGCTCGCGAGGCTGCGTGGCCTGAAACTCGTGCACAGCATCGCGGCAGGCGTCGACAACATCCTCGCCGATCCGGCCCTGCCCGCCGTGCCGCTCTGCCGCGTCGTCGATCCCGGCCATGCGCAGGGCATGACCGAGTTCGTCACGTGGGGCGTATTGCATTTTCACCGGCAGATGGATCGCGTGTTGCGGAACCACGCGCGTCGCGTCTGGGAGCGTCCGTTGCAGGTCGCGGCCGCGCAGCGCACGATCGGCGTGATGGGGCTCGGGACGCTCGGCGCGCGGGTCGCGGGCGAGTTGCGGCGCTTCGGCTTCAGCGTGCGTGGCTATTCGCGCACGCGAAAGGCGCTGCCCGGCGTCGAGACGTTCGGTGAAGACGAACTGAAGCACTTCCTTTCGCCGCTCGACATTCTCGTGTGCCTGCTGCCGCTCACCGAGGCCACTCGCGGCATTCTCAACCGAGAGCATCTCGCGGCCATGCCTCGCGGCGCCCGGCTGATTCACGCCGGACGCGGCGAGCATCTCGTGCGCGACGACGTGCTCGGCGCGCTGAACGAAGGCCAACTCGGCGGCGCCATCATCGACGTATTCGACAAGGAGCCGCTCTCGCCCGGCGACGCCTTCTGGCAGGCCCCCAATCTGATCGTGACGCCGCACATGGCGTCGGTGGCGAGCTTCGAGTGCATCGGCGAGCAGGTTGCGTCGAACGTGCGCAGGCTCGTGCGCGGCGAGCCGCTCGCGAACCAGGTGGACGCAGCGCGAGGCTACTGACCGCGCTCGCGAAGCGCCTCTTCGGCGAACGCCTTCATGCGCTGCAGGAAGACCGCTTCGGCCGCGCGCGGCTTGTGATGCGCGGGCCAGAGGAGCATGACGTCGAGGTCCGCCACGCCCTCGGCGGGCGGCAGGCGCATCATGCGCCCGAGCGCGACCTCGGCCTGCCCGACATGCTCCGGCAGGCAGCCGATGCCGAACCCCGCATACATGAGCCGCCGCACTTCGGCGACGCTCGCGGATGATGCGACGACGCGTCCCGTGAAGCCGTGCTGATCACGAAAGTACGTCAGCGGTGACAGCGACGCGCCGATCTGGTCGCCCGTGAACGAAACGAAGTTTTCGTCGAGGAGATCGGCGGTCGTGAGCCCTTCGCGTCCGAAGAGCGGATGATGCCGTCCGCAAAAAAGCGCATAGCGCTGCGGCATGAAGAGCCGGTACTCGATCTTCTTGCCGACATTGCGGTTCAGGCTGAGCGCGGCGGTCGCGGTGTGCTGGATGAGCGCGCTCGGCACATCGGCGCTGCGCATCACCTGCACCTCGATATCGATGCCGGGATAATCGCGATGAAAGGCGGCGAGAAATTCGTCGTAGGCCGGAAACTGCACGCCGCTCACGGTGATGAGGCGCACCTGGCCCGACACGTCGCGCTCCGCCGCGCTGCTTTGCCCCGCGAGGCGCGAGATGCTGCCGTAGATCTCCTCGGCGAGTTCGCGCACCTCGTCGCCTGCGCGCGTGATTTCGATGCGCGGCCCGTTGCGCTGCACGAGCTTGCGGCCGAGTTGCTCCTCGAGGCGCTTGAGCGCATGGCTGACCGCGGGCTGCGTGATATGCAGATGCGCGGCCGCACGGCTCACGCTTTCTTCGCGAGCGATCACGAGAAAGGTCCGCAGCAGGTTCCAGTCGAGCCGGTCGTTGATCAGCGTCGCGCGAACGCTCTGGGTCATGGGGGCTCCGGGCAATCGATCCGCAAGAAGCCCCCGATTATAGAGCGCCGTTATTTGCCTGCCACGTAGGCCTTGACCGCGGGCAGGCCGTCCTTGCCGTCGAATGTCGTCACGCCCGCGAGCCATTTGTCGAGCACCGCGGGATTCGCCTTGAGCCATTCGCGCGCCGCCTTGTTCGCGTCTGACTTGTTCATGATCGGCACCATCACGTGGTTTTCGATGTCGGTCGTGAACTGCAGGTTCGACACGAGCTTCGCCACGTTGGGACAACGCGCGCCGTAGTCCGTCGGCGTCACGGTCAGCACTTTCGCCTCGCCGTAGTTCGGGCCGAACACGTCGTCACCGCCGCTGAGGTAGTCGATCTTCATCTGCACGTTCATCGGGTGGGGCTCCCAGCCCAGGAACACGATGGGCTTCTTGTCGCGGATTGCGCGATTCACTTCGATGAGCATGCCCGCCTCGCTCGACTCGACCAGCTTGAACTTGCCGAGGCCGTACTGATTACTGTCGATCATCTTCTTGATGAGCGCGTTGCCGTCGTTGCCCGGCTCGATGCCGTAGATCTTGCCGTCGAGCTTGTCGTAGTTCTTCGCGATGTCGCTGAACGATTTCAGGCCTGCGTTGTAGACGTAGTCGGGCACGGCGAGCGTGTATTTCGCGCCGGTGAGATTGGGGGTCGCGAGCACCTTCACTTGTCCGGCCTTCCTGAACGGATCGATCATCGGGTCCATTGTCGGGGACCAGTAGCCGAGGAACACGTCGATCTGCTTGTTCTTCACGCCGGCGAAGGTGATCGGCACGGAGGCGATGGTTTTGGTTGGCTTGTAGCCGAGTCCTTCGAGTACCGTCGATGCGAGGCCGGTCGTCGCCGCGATGTCGGTCCAGCCGACGTCGGCGAAGCGCACGTTGCGGCAGGCGGCCGGGTCTGCGGCATAAGACGTCGATACTGCGAGCGCGCAGAGTGGCGCGATCCACATACGGTTCATTTTGGGTTTCTCTCCGAGGGGTTTTGTCGCTGGCGCTTGGGGTTCGGGTTTGTTGTTTGCACCGTTTGATGCGCTTGTGCTTCTATGGAACTTGTATTGGCTTTGGTCTATTAGCTTCGCCCCTGTGCGGGGCGGCACTTACTTTCTTTGCTGCTGCAAAGAAAGTAAGCAAAGAAAGCAGCTTTTTAGTCATCCGGTGTTAGGACGTGACCACGTTTGATTCCTTCTAAGTGGCCCGACCGTCGGAGTGTCCACCACTGTTCGTCACGCGGATTGGTACGCGGACCCACTGCGTCATCGCGCCACCAGACGAAGTGGTAAGGCAGTCATCCATCCGTCCTCGCTTTGCTCCGACGGGAGGTTCGCCACAACCAGTCGCTTCGCTTTCTTGTCGCGCATATCAAAGCGCTTCGCCTTGTAGCTGCCACGTGCATTCAGTGCGTTTCGTCATGACGCGGCGCGTGCCTCACACCGTGCAAACCTGACGTCGGGCACGCAGTGCCAAGACGGATAAATGACTGCCTTACCACTTCGTTTAACGGCGCGACGACACAGTGGGTCCGCGTACCAATCTGCGCAACGAACAGAGGTGGACACTCCCACGGTCGGGCCACTCTGATAACCTCAAACGTGGTCCCGTCCTAACACCGCTGAGCCTATAGCTGCTTTCTTTGGTTACTTTCTTTGCAGCAGCAAAGAAAGTGACTGCCGCCCCGCACAGGGGCGAAGCTAATAAACCAATATCAAATCAAGTTTCATGGAAGCACAAGCGCATCAAACGAACAAAACCCCAACCCCAAGCGCCAGCGAAATAACTGTCTAGGCCGAAAGCCTCCGCTCAACGCTAGGAGCGTGTCCAAACTGCGCGCGGTACGCTTTAGAAAAGTGACATGGCGAGTGAAATCCACAAACTGCGGTGACCCGTGCAATCGAAGCATCCGTATTGCGCAGCAGTTCGCGCGCACGGCGCAACCGCAGCGTGAGGTAATAGTGCGTCGGCGAAACGCTCAGAAACATCTTGAACATGCGCTGCAAGTGACGTTGCGACAACTGCACGAGCCGCGCGAGTTCCTCGAGTGAAAGCGGCTCTTCGATGTTCGCCTCCATCAGCCGCACCACCTCGATCAGCTCGGCGCGCGAAAACCCCACGCGCGCATCGACCGGAATGTGCTGGTAGTCGCTCGACCCCCGAATGCGCTCGACGATGAACTGCTCCGATACCTGCGCCGCATGCGACTGTCCGAGCCGCATGCCGACAAGGTTGAGCATCAGGTCGAGCGGCGCCGTGCCGCCCGTGCACGTCACGCGGTCGCGATCGATCACGAACAGTTCGTCGGCGAACCGCACATGCGGATAGCTCCTGTGCAGCGGCGACATGTCTTCCCAGTGCACCGTGCAGCGATAGCCGTCGAGCAGGTTCGCCGCCAGCAGCGCATACGCGCCCGTGCAGATGCCGCCCAGCGGCACGCCCTGTGCCGCCACTTCGCGCAGGAGCGCGATCACCTTCTCATCCACGTATTCCCGCACGTGCCAGCCCGCGCAGACAATCAGCACATCCGGCACACCCGCTTCGGCCAGCGTCGTGGTCGGCTTCACGGTGATGCCGTTGCTCGCGCGCGCAGGCTCGCCGTCAGGCGTGATCACCGACCACGTGTAGTGCTCTGCGCGGCCCACGTAGTTCGCCATGCGCAGCACCTCGACCGCGCTCGTGAACGCGATCATCGAGAAGTTCGGCAGCGTGAGAAAGCCGTAGTGAGCCAGCTTCGATAACGGCGAGTCGCTCGGAGCAGGCGTGATCGCGTCGCGTTTCATGGGCGTGCCGGTTCGCTCAGCTCTGCTGCGCCGCCGGCGCGCGGCGCACCCGCATCACGCTGCGAAGGCCCGAGAGCAGCGGGGCGCGCGCCATGCCCGGCGACCGGCCGAAGCTCTCCGTGATGCGATCCAGGATGATCGCGAGCAGCACCACCGACAGACCGCTTTCGAAGCCGAGCCCGATATCGAGCCGCTGGATGCTCGCGAGCACGTCGTTGCCGAGACCGCCCGCACCCACCATCGACGCAATGATCACCATCGAGAGGGCCATCATGATCGTCTGGTTCACGCCGGTCATGATCGACGGCAGCGCGTTCGGAAACTGCACCTTGTAGAGCAGCTGCCACGGCGTGCAGCCAAACGCCTGCCCGGCTTCGACGATCTCGCGGTTCACATGCTTGATGCCAAGCGAGGTGAGGCGCACCGCGGGCGGCATCGCGAAGATGACCGTCGAAAGAATGCCGGGCACGCGCCCGAGACCGAACAGCATCGCAGCCGGAATCAGGTAGACGAAGGCGGGCATGGTCTGCATGAGGTCGAGCACGGGGCGCACGGCCATCTCGACGTACTTGCTCTTCGCCGTCCAGATGCCGAGCGGAACGCCGAGCAGCAGGCTGATCAGCGTCGACGAAAGCGTGAGGCCGAGCGTGATCACCATCTGGTCCCAGAAGCCGGTGCCGTAGATGAGCAGCATCGAAAGCAGCGTGAAGAACGCGAAGCGCCAGCCCACGCGCCACAGCCCGACGCCGACGAAGAGCGCCATCAGCGCCCACATTGGAATGGCTTGCAGGCCGTGCTCGACGAACGCGGCAAAGCTCTCGATGACCTTGCCGATGGAATCGAACGTCTTGGCGTCGTGGTCGAGCAGATAGTGGACGCCGTGATCGACCCAGCTACCGAGCGGAATCATTTCAGACATGGGAACCTCGATGGCGCGTTAAGACCTTCAGTACGTTCGTCTTGTTGACCGAACCACAATATGAACCGTCCGCCTCGACCACGGGCAGCGGGGCACGGCTTGCCACCACGCGCGAGACGACATCGTCGAGCGGCGTGGTGCGATGAATGCATTCAACCTGGTTGAGCAGCGTGGACGCGCCGCCCGTCGCGTCGCGGCTCACGAAGCCGCGGATCCTGCGCTCGCTGTCGAGCACGAACGCGTAGTCGGCATGGCCGTTGAGCGTCGCGGCAACCGCCGACGCGTCGATCTGCGCCGAATGCTTCATGAGCGGCACGGCATCGGTCTGCATCAGGTCGCCGGCGGTCAGGTAGCGGCTCGTGTCGATGCCGTCGAAGAACGCCTGCACGTAGTCGTCGGCCGGGTTCGTGATGATTTCCTGCGGCGTGCCGATCTGCACCACGCGGCCGCCTTCCATGATCGCGATGCGCGTGCCGATGCGCATCGCCTCTTCCAGATCGTGGGACACGAAGAGAATCGTGCGCCGCTGCTCGCGCTGCAATTCGAGCAGGACGTTCTGCATTTCCTTGCGCTTCAGCGGATCGAGCGCGGAAAACGCTTCGTCCATGATCATCAGCGACGGATTGACCGCCAGCGCCCGCGCGAGACCCACGCGCTGCTGCATGCCGCCGGAAAGCTGCGCGGGCAGCTTCTGGGCGAACGGAGCGAGTCCGACCTGCTCCAGCACCGACATCGCGCGCCTTTCGCGGTCCTTGCGGCCGACACCCGCGACTTCCAGCCCGAACGCGGCATTCGAGAGCACCGTGCGCTGCGGCATCAGCGCGAACGACTGGAACACCATGCTCATGTCCTTGCGGCGCAGAGCGGTGAGTTCCGAGCGCGGCACGGAAGCGACGTCGCGCCCGTCGATCAGCACCTTGCCCGCCGTCGGCTCGACCAGACGATTGATGAGGCGAATGAGCGTCGACTTGCCCGAGCCGGACAGGCCCATCAGCACGAAGATCTCGCCTTCCTTCACTTCGAACGACACGTTATGGACGCCGACGATCTGGCCTGTGCGCGCGAAGACTTCTTCCTTCGTCGCGCCGCCGGCCAGCATGTCGATCGCCTGTTTCGGGCTGGTGCCGAACACCTTGCAGAGCCCTTCTACCACGACCTTGGGGGAATTCATTGAATGCTCTCCTAGCGTGGCGGACGTGCGTCCGCGCTGTGCATACATAGTTGCCAGAAAAAAGTGCGGCGGGCCGACTATTTCCGACAACCACATGAGGAAATACGACACCGGATTCCGCAGTCCGTCTGATTGCGGCGCGTGGCGCCTTGTCCGGCAAGGGTTTGCGGGCGATGCGCGGCGCCGGCGCGAGGTTTTTCGCATGTCGCGCTGGTGCAAGTCCGGGCGTCCTTTATGGCGCATCCACCATTCGTCAGATCATTTGGCGCGCGTTAAAGAAACGAACGCCAGTGCCGTAAACCAGTGACAGCTGAACGACATCCGGGCTACAGCCCCCTCACCCCACCAGCAACCCATGCCAACCCTCAGCCTTCGCCGTGCGAACGTCGGCACCAAGTTCGCGGTTCTCGCGTGCGCGCTCGCCGCGCTGATCGTCGCCAGCTTCACGATCGCCGTGACCCGCTCGGCGGGCGAACAGGTCGACGCGCACGCGCTCGCCCGCGTGGAAAGCGACAACCGCTCGATCGCCACCATGATCGGCCTCTACAACAAGGCCGTGAGCGCGGAAGTCGAGCGCTTCATGTCGATCTTCGCGAGCTTCCTGCCGGCGGATTTCGCGCTCGACGAATCCCGCAGTGTGGACATTGGCGGCGTCGCCACTCCGGCGATGAGCGCCGGCGGCACGACGCTCAACCTTGATTTCACGATTCCCGATGCGTTCCTCGAAAAGAGCGGCGCCATCGCGACGATCTTCGCGCGCACCGGCGACGATTTCGTGCGCGTCACGACCTCGCTGAAGAAGCAGGACGGCGCGCGCGCGATCGGCACGCTGCTCGACCGCAAGGGCCCCGCCTACGCGCCGGTGCTGGCGGGCAAGCGCTACATCGGCATCGCGACGCTGTTCGGCAAGCAGTACATCACCGAGTACAAGCCGGTCACCGACGCCTCGGGCCGCGTGATCGGCGCGCTCTTCGTCGGCGTGGACGTGGGCGCCGAGATCGCCGAGCTGCAGCAGAACATCCGCAAGCTGAAAATCGGCGACAACGGCTACTACTTCGTCGTCGATGCATCGAGCGGCGAGAATCGCGGCAAGCTGCTCGTGCATCCGGGCAACGAAGGCCAGGCCGCCGACGAACGCGTCGCGCCGTTCAGGCAGATGCTCGACGCGCGCGAAGGACAGCTCGCGTTCGAAGGCGCGGACATCGCGGACGCCGACGCGAAGATCCACGGCGGGACCAAGGAAATCGCCTTCACCACGGTGCCGGAGTGGCAATGGATGGTCGGCGGCATCGCCTATCGCGACGAACTGCTCGCCGATGTGAACGCCAGCCGCAACCGCTTCCTGCTGCTCGGGCTGGCCGTGGTCGGCGCGTTCGTCGCGGCGCTGCTCTTCGCCGTGAAAAAGCTCGTGAGCGAGCCGCTCGCCGAGGTCACGAACGCGTCGGAGCGGATCGCCGCGGGCGACCTGACCGTGCGCCTCGATTCGAAGCGCGAGGACGACATCGGGCGCCTGATGCAGGCCATCGACGGCATCGCGACCGGCCTCGCGCGCATCGTCTCGCAGGTGCGCAGCGCGTCGGCGGACATGCTCGATGCGACAGGGCGCATCGCGTCGGGCAGCAGCGACATCTCGCTGCGCATCGCCACGCAGGCGAGCAGCCTCGAGGAAACGGCGGCCAGCATGGAGGAAATCACGTCCACCGTGCAGCAGAACGCGGCGAACACATCGCACGCGGACAGCCTCGTCGCGTCGGCGTCCGACGCGGCCCGCGCAGGCGGCGAAGCGGTCGGCCGCGTGGTCGCGACGATGGGCGACATCGACGCGTCCGCGCGCAGGATCGCGGACATCACGTCGGTCATCGAAGGCATCGCGTTCCAGACCAACATCCTCGCGCTCAACGCGGCGGTCGAAGCGGCGCGCGCGGGCGAGCACGGCAAGGGTTTCGCGGTGGTGGCGTCGGAGGTGCGCGGGCTCGCGCAACGCAGCGCGGCGGCGGTGAAGGAAATCGAAGCGCTGATCGCGGAGTCGGTCGGCCGGGTGTCGGACGGCTACCGGATCGCCGAGCAGGCAAGCGGCACGATGAACGGCATCGTCGAGCGCGTGGCGCGCGTGAACGCGATCATCGCCGAGATCAGCGCGGCCTCGCGCGAGCAGTCGAGCGGTATCGAGCAGGTCAACGTCGCGGTGATGCAGATCGGCGAGGCGACGCAGCAGAACGCGGCGCTCGTCGGCGAGGCGGAGCATTCGGCCGCCGATCTGCGCGATCAGGCCGGGCGGCTCGCGCAGGCGGTGAGCGTGTTCAGGCTGTGAGTTCGGGAAAGCGCGCAGGAAAGCGCGCGGGGAAGTGACTTGTGGCGGGCGGCACCGTGAGGGCCGCCCCGTCTTGCCTGGTGCGCGCGGCGTACCGCGTCGCTTCGGCCGCTACGCCGTCGGACGGATCATCTCGAACATCTCGCCGAGTTCCGCGTAATCGCCGCGATATCCCGCGCGCATGATCGGGCGGGCGGCGGCGGTATCGAAGAGGCCGTCCTTCAGGAATTCCTTGCGGATGTGCACGCCGACCACCTGGCCGAGCGCGAGCCAGTTGTCCATCGGCTCGCCTGCGAGGTTCTTCAGCCGCACGACCTGCAGCAGCCGGCATTCCAGCGCCGCCGGCGATTCGGCCACGTGCGGCACGTCCACGCTGCGCCCGGGCGCCTTCGTGAGGCCCGCGAGGTCGAATTCGTCGATGTCGTGCGCAACCGGCGCCGAGGTCCGGTTCATCTTTTCCCCGAGCGGGCGGCTCGTCATGTTCCAGACGAACTCGCCCGTCGCCTCGATGTTGCGGATGCTGTCCTTCTGCCCCTCGCTCGAAAACCCGATGATGTACGGGAAGGTCGCGAACGCGCCGAAGAAGCTGTAGGGCGCGAGGTTCACGCGCCCATCGGCGTCGCGGCTCGAAATCCAGCCGATCACGCGCGGCGCCACGATAGCCTTGAACGGATCGTGACGCAGGCGGTGGCCTTCGTCGGGATGATAGAAATGGACGTCGTCTGTCATGTGGGATCGGGCAGAAATGGCGCGTCGGGCGACGGCAAGCCAGCAGAATAGCGCAGCGTCGCGCGGCTCACAGCGGACGATGTTCAGCGTGGGGAAAAGGGCAAAAAAAAAGCAAAAAAATAGCGCCGGATGGCGCGTGGACAGGACGGCGAAAGCGGCTGATTCGACGCCAATTCTGGCTAGAAAAACTACATTGCGGCAAACTGGAAAGCGGGCGCGGCGATTCGCCTTTCAGCGGATCAGACAGTCTTGCGCGCCGCTTTCGGCAAAGCTCACAGACGAATACCGAATACGGTGCCACGGGCCTTGCGAACGCGTTCGGACTCGCGGAAACGCGCCTGGTACGAGTAGTCCGAGTCGAGCGGCAGATGCGGCGATTCGAACAGCGCGGCGAATTTTTGAAGCAGGGCGAAGAGGTAGCTCATGTCAGACTCCGGTTAATGTTGCAGGGTTTTCCCTTAGCTCTAATTATAGGGTTTTCACCTACCGATTTCTAGTGCAATGCAACATTTTCCGTTAGGAAATTACGTAGTTTTTCTACATGACGCTTCCGAAGAAGCCTGAAATTTGGGGGCCGGGTCGGAGAGGCAGTATTTGCGGGGATCGAGAGCGATGGGTGGCGCGTGGCGTGATTCGTCGCCTGCGCAAGGGTGTGGCGTGCACGTCACACCGGGGCCCGAGCGCGCGAGGCTGTCGCTGGCGAAGCCCGGCCGGTGTCAAAAAAGACCGACCGAAAGCTCCGTCTGCAAAGGTCAGGCGCGTTTGCGCCACGATGCCCTTCCTTGGCCCGCCGCGGGCGGCGGCCGACAAAAGGCCGCGCCTCAGTGCGCGGTCGTGTAGCTCTTGTGCTGCGCGTGCGTCTGCTGGGGCTTCCTGGCGGCCGCATCGCTCTTCGGTGCAGCCGCCGGCTGCACCGGGGCCGGAACGTTCGATTCCCTCGGGACATTCAGCGCGTTGATCGTGCTGATGTTGGCCGAATCGGTATCGAAGAAGGAAGCGAGCGTCGCCTCCTGGTTCAGCATCAGCTGCTCGATGCGCTGCTGCTGCACGGCGCTCTCACGCCCCATGCGCAACAGCACGACAGTCTGCGCGATAACCGTCGCGACCGTCACGAGCATCACGCAGACGATGATCGTGAGCATCGTCTTCATGCGGCGCGAGTGGGCGGTCGCGGCACGGCGCTGGTCCGCGATCACGGCGTAGAGCGCGTCGATCGTATCCGCGAAGGCGGTCGCGCGGGCGCGGTCCAGTTCGGGCGCGTCTTCGGCTTCGGTTCGGGCGGCCGCGGGCGTCGCCCGGTTTCGGGACGTCGCGGGGCCGTGGTGGCGGTCGTCGTCGATCAGGGCGGCGGCAAGCGACGACGGCGCCCGGCGCATGCCGTGCGTGGCGCCTGAAGCAGCGGCCGACGACGGCTCCGGTTCCGCGCCGTCAGGACGCACGGTGGCCGGTGCGGAAGCGGAGCCGGACGTCACGGAAACCGGTGCGGCAACCGGTGCGGAAACCGAGTCGGCCAGCTCCGTATCGGCGGCAAAAACTGAAGCCCCCGCCCCCGCGTCCGCCTTCGCAGACGCCGTGCGGCTCACCGGCCTCACCGCCGATGCGGCGATCACGGTCGGCCGAACAGCCTTGAGATGACCGTGCGCATCCGACGACGCCGACGACGGCTCCCCGACGGCACCGTTCTCTTCGTCACCCGCCTCGCTCTGCGCGATGAGCGGCGGCACGGCATCGATACCGCCGTTGCTGTCGGCATCACCTGCGGCACGCGCGGCCGCCGCGCCCCCGCGCGTGGCGCGTTTCGCGGGCAGCGCGTCGCCGTTCGCCCCGCCCGGCGTCACGCCCGACTGCACGGCGGCCATGAACGCCTCCGGCAACTCGAAGCCCGCGAGCGTGCCCTGCCTGAGATCCGTGTTCATGGCCTGCAGCGTCGCGCGCTCGGCGTCCTCGGCGAACAGGTCGGGCGTAGTGTCGACGCGCGGGGCGTTGCTCAGCTGCGCGAGCCGCTGCGCCGAGCGCGCGGCGCGGGCAAGCTTCTTTTCGGTATCGGTGCCGGAATTCGGCGATGCGGCGTCGGCGCCACGCGGCGCTCTTGCGTTTCTGACTGGCGGGGAAGCGGTCTTTACAGCGGAATCTGGCATAGGTTCGGAGAGTGGCGGCCGTCGCGAGGCGGCTCGCGGCAGGGCGATGCAAGTCTGCGATTGTTTCGAGACCGCATTGTCGCACGGCCGCGCCCGTTCACCGGCGGTTATCTGCAAGCTCCGGGCGGTGTTTCGCGCATGCTGCGATCCGTGCCTCGGCCCATGCCGCGTCTCTCCATCGCCGAGGAAGCACGGCCGCCTCAGCTCGCGTCTTCTTCCCTGAATTCACGCACGGTCGGCAGATTCCTGAGCTGATCGCAGATCGCCTTGTATTCCGGCGCCGACACGCGCGCCAGCACGATCTGCACTTCGTCCAGATCCGGCGAGTCCTCGCTTTGCTGCACGACGAACTGCTTCACGCGCACGCTGCCTGGCCCGAGCGTTTCGTGCAGGCCGTGAAAGCTGAGCGAGCCGCGCTCGACGAGCATCGTCAGCTGACGGCGCTGCTTCACCGAGATGAAGCGCCGCTCCAGCGGCTTGATGCCCGCGAGGATGATCAGAATGATGAGCGTAGCGGCGATCGACGCCGTATACAGCCCGCCGCCGACCGCCAGCCCGATGGCCGCCACGGACCAGAGACTCGCCGCCGTCGTGAGGCCGCGCACGATCTCGTTGCGCAGGAGAATCGAGCCCGCGCCGAGAAAGCCGATGCCGGAGACGACCTGCGCGGCCATCCGCGAGGGATCGAGGACGACGTGCTCGCCGCCGAGCGAATCGGCGAAACCGAATGCGGACACGATCATGATCAGGGCCGAGCCGACGCACACCAGCATGTGCGTGCGCAGCCCGGCCGCCCACGAGAGCCGCTCGCGCTCGAAGCCGATCACGCTGCCGAGCGCCGCGGCCACCACGAGCCGCGAAACGAGTTCGAAATTGCCTAGCATGGATACGATCCTCCGTTATTTTGGTGAGCCGATGCGGCACCGTCCGGGGCGGGCCGGACGGATTTGCTATCCTTGGACCCCGCGCTTTCGTGCGTTGCGCTGGCGGCGAGTCCGCTGGCAGAGGCAACGCCACCATCCAATAAAGAACCGGCCTCATGCACGACCAGAACCCGAACGCCGCGCCGCCCGCGCAAGCCACGTCGATCACACCGGGCGCCGCGCTGCGCGATCACTACGCGCGCATCGTACTGCCCGTATGGCGCGGTCCCGGCTACAACGCTGCGCTGCGGCTGCCGTACGAAGCCGTTTCGCCCGGCGATCACGCGCCGCTGCCGCCGTCGCGCTACCGCGCGATGGCCTGCGCGCGGCAGTTGTTCGTCTTCTCGCAAGCCGGCGACATCGCGCACGCCGGCACGCTGTTCGCGTCGTTGCGGCACTATTTTCAGGACAATGAAAACGGCGGTTGGTTCTACAGCGTCGATGCGCAAGGCCGGCCGCTCGAGCGGCAAAAGGACCTGTACACGCATGCGTTCGTGGTTTTCGCGTGCGCGGAGTACGCGCGGCGCAGCGGTTCCGGCGACGCCGTCGCGCTGCTGAACGAAACCGCCGCACTCACGCAGACGCGCTTCGCGGCGGACGGCGGGCTGATGAACGCGGTGCTCTCGGAAGATTTCGGGACGATCGTCGAAACGCCGTTGCAGAATCCGCTGATGCACCTGACCGAAGCCTGGCTCGCCGCACGCGACGCCACCGGCGACGCGGCCTTCGACCGCCGGCTGGAAACGCTGGCGTCGGCGGTCGCGCGAACCTTCGTGCACGAGGCGAGCGGCTGCATCGCCGAACTGCCGATCGGCGCCGCCGACAACCGGCTGGAGCCGGGTCATCAGTTCGAGTGGTTCTTTCTGGTGGAAGGCAGCCGCCACCCGGCTTTCGACGCGGCCGGACTGCGCGCTCCTCTCGCGCGGGCCTTCGAGTTCGCGCGGCAGCATGGCGTCGACGGATCGACGGGCGGCGTGTGCGCCGCGCTGGATGAAAGCGGGCGCATCAAGGATGCGACACAGCGCATCTGGGCGCAAACCGAATACCTGCGCGCGCTGGCGACGCACGACAGCGACGCCTCGCGCGCCGAATTGCCGCGGCAGATCGAGCGCTACCGGACGCGCTTTCTGCACCCGCGCGGGTGGATCGAATGCCAGCTGGCGGACGGCACCGTGACGCGCGCGGACATGCCCTCGACGACGCCCTATCACCTCGCCACCGCCTACGCCGCGCTACCGGCCTGAGCCGGGACGCGAACGCGACTACCGGGGGCACATGACAAAAAAGCCCACGTCGGTGCGACGTGGGCTTTTTGCCAGCGATCGGGCCGCAATCAGCCCGCAATCAGCCCGCGCTCAGCCCGCCGCCAGCTGGCCCGTCCGGAACGACGCCTCGCGCGGCGCGCGCTCGTCGCGCTCGAACGCCGCATCGGCAATCCGGAACACGGACACCGCCGCCTTCAGCTGGCGCGTCTGCTCGTGCAGCGAGGCCGCGGCAGCCGCCGCCTGCTCCACCAGCGCGGCGTTCTGCTGCGTCATCTCGTCCATTTGCGTGACGGCCCGATTGACCTGCTCGATGCCCGTGCTCTGTTCGAGCGACGATGCGCTGATGTCAGCCATCATCTGCGTGACGCGCGAAATGGACGACGACACCTCGCGCATCGCCTGCCCCGCCCGCTCGACGAGCGCGGAGCCGTCGCTCACCTGCGACACCGATTCGCCGATCAGCTCCTTGATCTCCTTCGCCGATTGCGCGCTCCTCTGCGCGAGCCCGCGCACCTCGCCCGCGACCACCGCGAAGCCGCGCCCCTCTTCGCCCGCGCGCGCCGCCTCGACGGCGGCGTTGAGCGCGAGGATGTTGGTCTGGAAAGCGATGCCGTCGATCACGGAGATGATCTCCGCGATCCTGTCGGAGCTTTGCGCGATGCTGCGCATCTTCTCGACGACTTCGTCCACCACTCCCGTGCCGCGCGACGTGGCCGCGAGCGCCTCGCCGGCGAGCATGTTCGCTTCGCGCGCGTGGTCGGCGTTCTGGCGCACCGTCGCCGTGAGTTCCTCCATGCTCGACGCCGTTTCCTCCAGCGACGCCGCCTGGCTTTCGGTGCGCGCGGACAGATCCGCGTTGCCGGTCGCGATTTCATCGGCGCCGAGGTTGATCGAATCCGACGTCTCGCGCACCGTCGCGACCGTGCGCGCGACGCTCGCCTGCATCGCCGCGAGGCCGGCGAACAGACGCCCGATCTCGTTGCTCCCGCGATCAGCGATGCGCTCGTCGAGCAAGCCCCGCGCGATTCGCTCGAAGTGCCGCCCCGCTTCCTCGAGCGGCGCGACCACGCCACGGCGCAGCGCGGCGTGCACGAGCACGATGCCCGCCACCAGCGCGACGAAAATCCCCGCCCCGACCGCGCGGAACAGGAAAAAGCGCGCATCGATGGATTCGATGTACGCGCGGCCGGCGGCGTCGCCGAATTTCACGAAATTCTGCTGCTCGGCGAGATAGCGGTCCTGGAAGCCTTGCGTCGGCTGATCGAGGAATGCCTGGATGTTGCCGGCGTCGAGATACTGGACCAGCTCGCCGAGCGCCTTCGCGTACGCCGCGTATTTCTCCTGAAGCGCGCCCGTGCGCGCCTGATTGTCGTCGCCGGTCTTCGGTGCGCCGACGAATGCGCCAAACGACTTGTCCGCGAGCGCGAGCTGCTCGCGCGCATGCTGGACGATCTCGACGGGCTCGGCGCCGCCGCGCACCATGCGCGTGCCTGCCCGCGAGAGGTTGATGCGCGCGTCCATCAGGTGCTGCGTGGTCTCGTTGACCGCGTTCACCTGCCTGAGCGCGATATTCGACAGATTGCCGACGTCGTCGTGCGTACGCGACAGCGACCAGAAACCGAGCCCCTCCGTCACCACCTGAAAGAGACAGAACACCACCAGTACCGCCAGCAATCCCGATGCAACCTTGATTTTTCCGAACATCCCTGACACCCGACTTCTGAATTGGCCCTGCGCAAGCGGCGACAGCAGGGTTTACGGCAATACGGGCGGAGGGCTTGAACGACGTTTCGTACGATTCCCCGGGTTCGCTACGCGGACGTCGGGGTGAAATGCGGATGAAAGATTTTTTCGCTGGCTTTTGGAGAATTTCTTGCAGTGTGGGCCAACGCTACCTACAGTCTTTGCAGGACCGCGCCGAACCCACCCAAGGAGTGTCCGAATGGCCGAAATCGTCGATATCGCACGCGGGGCGCTGAACGCGCAGCCGTTCAGTGCATTGCTCGGAACGAAACTGATGCAGGTCGATTCAGCGAGCCTCACGCTGTGTCTGACCATTCGCGACGATCTCAGGCAGCAACACGGTTTCGTGCACGGAGGGGTGGTGAGTTATCTCGTCGACAATGCGCTGACCTTCGCGGGCGCACTGAGGCTCGGCCCGAAGGTGGTCACCGGGGAATACAAGATCAACTATCTGCGGCCCGCGGTGTCCGGGACGCTGATGGCGCGGGCCCGCGTGATCCATGCGGGCATGACGCAGGCGACCTGCCAGTGCGACGTCTACGTGACGGACGGTAATGCCGAGCGGCTCGTCGCCGTCGCGCAGGGCACGATCAACCGCATCGTCGAAGGCGCGCCCGAACCGATGTTCAATGCGTGAGGCGCTGGTCCGCGCTCTGCGTGGTCAGGCGTGCATGAAAAAACCTCGCCCAGCGGCGAGGTTTTTTCTTGCCGGGCGCCGCCGCTTACTTCGCGGCAACCGTCCTTTGACGCTGTTCGCCGAGGCCCTGAATGCCGAGGTGAATCGTCTGCCCGGGCTTCAGGTACACCGGGTTCGGCTTCACGCCCATGCCGACGCCGGGCGGCGTGCCCGTCGAAATGACGTCGCCGGGCTGCAGGCTCATCGTCTTCGACAGATACGACACCAGTTGCGCGACGTTGAACACCATCGTGCGCGTGTTGCCGTTCTGATAGCGATGGCCGTCTACTTCGAGCCACAGGTCGAGCTTCTGCGGGTCCGCGATTTCGTCCTTCGTGACGAGCCACGGGCCGATCGGTCCGAACGTATCGAAGCCCTTGCCCTTGTCCCACTGCGTGCCGTGCTCGAGCTGCCACTCGCGCTCGGACACGTCGTTGATCACGCAATAGCCCGCGACGTAGTCGAGCGCGCTCGCCTCGTCGACGTATTTCGCCTCTTTGCCGATCACGATGCCGAGTTCGACTTCCCAGTCTGTCTTCTTCGAATCGCGCGGGATCTCGACTTCGTCGTTCGGGCCGCAGATCGCGCTCGTCCATTTGCCGAAGATCACCGGCTCGGTGGGCACCGGCAGGTTCGATTCGGCCGCGTGGTCGGCGTAGTTGAGGCCGATGCACACGAACTTGCCCACCCGCCCGACGCACGGGCCGATGCGCGGCTCACCCGGCACGACGGGCAGCGACGCCGGATCGACGGCGCGCAGTTTCGCGAGACCGGCATCGGTCAGCGTGTCGCCGGCGATGTCGTCGACGACCTTCGACAGATCGCGAATCTTGCCTTCCGCATCCAGCGCGCCCGGCTTTTCCTGACCCTTCGGCCCAAAACGAAGCAGTTTCATCTGGTTTGATCCTCGTATTTCAAAAGGTGTTTCGATTGCCTCAGTTCGACCAGCCGCCGTCGATCACATGGATCTGGCCGGTCGTGAACGACGATTCATCCGACGCGAGATAAAGCGCGAGCGCCGCGATTTCCTCCGGCTTGCCGACGCGCCCCATCGGCTGGCGCGCAACGAACGCCGCGTGAACCTGCTCGATGGTCGCGCCCTGCGCCTTCGCCTGTTCCGCGATGCGCTGCTGCAGCGAGGGCGAATCGACCGTGCCCGGGCAGATCGCGTTGCAGCGTATGCCGCGCGTGACGAAGTCGGCGGCGACCGCCTTCGTGAGCCCTATGACGGCCGCCTTCGACGCACCATACGCGAACCGGTTCGGCACGCCCTTCACGCTCGACGCCGCCGACGACATGTTGATGATCGACCCGCCGCCATTGTCGAGCATCGCCGGCAAAAACGCGCGGATCGTCCGGTACATCGCCTTCGCGTTCAGGTTGAAGGAGAAATCCCAGTCCTCTTCGGTCGTTTCCAGAATCGTGCCGGCATGCACGAAACCGGCGCAGTTGAAGAGCGCATCGACGGCGCCGATCTCCTTCGCCAGGTCATTGACGGCCCGCGGGTCGAGCACGTCCAGCTTGCGGACCTCGAAAGGCTTGCCTTCGAGCGAACCGGTGCGGATGTCGGTCGCGATCACGCGCGCGCCCTCGGCCGCGAAACGCTCGGCCGTGGCGAGCCCGATACCCTGCCCCGCTGCCGTGATCAGAACGGTCTTGCCTGCCAGTCTTTGTATCATCTACGACTCCGGTTGAAATTGTTTTTGAGACACGTCGTGCATATCGCGCGTTCAAAGGCGGTAGAAAGCACGGGCGTTTCCGCCGAAAATCGCGTCCATGCCCGATTTTTCGAGATTGCCGCGAGCACCGGTGAGCGCCTGTGCCGCGCGGTGCCAGCCGGCGTAGTCACCGTTCAGTTCAAGCACCGGCCAGTCGCTGCCCCACATCAGGCGTTGCGCGCCGAAATGTTCCAGAAGATGTTCGACGTAAGGTTTCAATATCGTTTCGTCGCATTCCGGCGCCGCTTCGGTCACGAGGCCCGAGAGCTTGCAATGCAGCTTCTGCGGCAGCGCCGCGAGTTGCGCGACGCCGTCGGCCCACGGCTGCCAGCCTCGCGCGCCATCGCGGATCGGCGGCTTCGCGCCGTGATCGACGACGATTCGCAAGTCGGGATAGCGCTTTGCGAAAACCAGCAGCGAAGGAACGTGGCGGGCAAAGATCAGAGCGTCGAAGGCGAGATCGAGTTCGATCAGTTTTCTGATCGCGGCTTCTTTCGGCGCGGTTTCGATCCACCGGTCGTCGGGCAGGTCCTGCAGCATCGGCCGCACGCCCTTGAACTTCGGGTGCTGCACGAGTTCTTCGAGCAGAGCGGGCGCGTGCTGCGCGTCGAGCGGCACCCAGCCGACCACACCCGCAATCGATTCTTCCGCACGCGCTAGGTCGAGCAGATAGCGCGTTTCCTCCACGGTCGGTGCCGCCTGCACGACGACCGTGCGCCCGATGTTCGCCGCCTCGCGCAACGGCTTCAGATCGCCGGGACCGAACACGCGGTACAGAGGCTTCAGGTCGGCCGTCAGCCATCCGTAATCGCCGCGCGCCGGGTCCCAGTAATGCTGGTGAGCGTCGATTTTCATCGCGGCACCGGCGCCGCCTGATGCAGCAAGCCGTCCGCACGCAACGCGTCCCACAGCGCGGCGGGGAGGGGCTGCGCGAACGACGCCGCGTTCTCATGCACTTCATGTGCGCTGCGCGCGCCCATCAGCACCGTGGCGACTACTTTATGCGCATAAGGAAATTGCAGGGCCGCGCTCGACAGCGCGACGCCGAGCTCGCGGCACACGCGTTCGAGCCGCCCGACCTGCTCGACGATCGCCCGCGGCGCATCGCCGTAGTTGAACTTCAGATCGCCTTCCGCCTTCGCGTCGAGGCCCCGCGCCAGAATGCCGGAGTTGAACGCGCCGCCAAGCAGGATGCTGACTTCGCGCTTCTCGCAAGCGGGCAGCAGGTCGTCGAGCACTGCCTGCTCGAGCAGCGTATAGCGGCCCGCGAGCAACGCGCAGTCGATGTCGAATTCCGCCATCGCCTCCATAATCGCCGCGCCTTCGTTCACGCCGAGCCCGACCGCCTTCACGCCGCGGGTCTTGCGCAGTTCGTCGAGTGCGCGAAAGCCGCCTTCGTTCGTCAGTTGCCGCCAGTAATGCGCGTTCTTTTCGCCGTGCGTGTAGCGGCCGATGTCGTGAATCAGGACGATGTCGATATCGGCAATGCCGAGCCGCTGCTGGCTGTCTTCGAACGAACGCAGGATGCCGTCGTAGGTGTAGTCGTAGATTGCCTGGAAGGGCAGCGGATTCGCCCAGCCTTCGCTGCCGTCATATGGCGTCGTGCGCGGCACGAAGCGGCGCCCGACCTTGGTCGACAGCACGTAGTCGGCGCGCGGATAGCGGCGCAGCGCGTCGCCGAGCCGGTGTTCCGCCTTCGTGTGCCCGTAGTGCGGGGCCGTGTCGAAGAAGCGGATGCCCACGGCCCAGGCGGCATCGACCGTCGCGAGCGCGGCTTCCTCGGAAAGCTCGTGATACAGCCCGCCGAGCGGTGCGCTGCCGAGCGACAGCGCGCTCACTTCCAGCGCGGTACGGCCGATCCGGCGACGGCGCTGTACGGCTTCGAATTTTTGCGTGCTCATTCGCGCGACCTCACTGCAGTGCGATTTCCACGACATTACGCGCCGCCGCGCCCGCGGGCAAACACGCGGGTCCGACCGGCTCGAACGTCTTGTACGTCAGGATGAACTCCTGGTGGCCGAGCGCTTCCGACTTCGACGGCGCGCCCGCCGCAACCGCCACCGTCACGTCGAACACTTCGCGGCCGACTTCGTCGAGTGTCGCGCGGCCTTCCAGGATGCGGCCCGCGTCGACATCCATGTCGCCCGCGAGGTTGCGGTACGTCGTCGGGTTCGCGCAGACCTTGATGACGGGCGAGATCGCCGAGCCGACCACCGATCCACGCCCGGTCGTGAACAGGATCACGTGTGCGCCGCACGCGATCAACTCGGCGATTTCGGCGTTGTCGCTGATGTTCGGAAAGCCGAAGCGCGGCTCGCCGTCGGGCACGACGTCGAGCAGGTACAGGCCGCCCGTCGGCGGAATGTCGCCCGGCTTGACGATGCCGACGATCGGCGACGCCCCGCTCTTCGCATATGCCCCGAGTGATTTTTCTTCCTGCGTGGTGAGCCCGCCGTCCGCGTTGCCGACCGCGAACGAGCCGTGGCCGAGAATCGAGTAATAGCGTGCCGCCTTCGCGACGCACGCGACTATCTCCCGGCCGAGTTCGGGCCGCGCCGCGCGCTTTTCCATGTGATATTCGCAGCCGACGAGTTCGCCTGTTTCCTCGAAGACGCACGCGGCGCCGGCCTCGACCAGCGCGTCGAACGCGCGCCCGACTGCCGGGTTCGCCGTGATGCCGCTCGTGCCGTCCGAGCCGCCGCAGATCGTGCCGACGATCAGTTCGTCGAGCGCCATCGGCACTTTCTGCTGGCGGCCGAGGGTCTCGCGCGCCTCGCGCACCCAGTCGAGGCCGTTCTGGATCGTGCTGCGCGTGCCGCCCTTTTCCTGGATTGTCAGGACGTGCGCGGGGCGGCCGCTCGCGCGCACCGCGTCGACGAGATGGTGCTTGTTCATGCTTTCGCATCCGAGCGACACGAACAGCACCGCGCCGACGTTCGGATGCGTGGTCAGCCGCTCCATCATCTTTTCGGCGTAGCTGTTCGGGTAGCAGCCCGGAAAGCCGATCAGGTGCACGGGCGGTTCCTGTTCACGGGCGGGGTCGTCGAAGGCATCGAAGGCCGGGCGGAACTGCGCGACGATCTCGCGCGCGACGTGATGCGCACATTCGACGAGATACGCCACCGCGACGACATTGCGGATGCCTTTGCGGCCGTCGGCGCGTAAGTAGCCTTGCAGTTCGGGAGATTGCGCGTTCGTGATCGTCATCGTCATGGTATTTGGTTGCATTTGCCACCCTTTGCGGGGTGGGAGTCGCTTTTCGTATCGTGGCCGATGGGGCTTGGGGTTCGGGCTTCTACACCGTTTGATGCACTTCGGCCTCTATGAAACTTGCTTTGTTCGCGGTCTATTAGCTCGCCCCTGTGCGGGGCGGCAGTCACTTTCTTTGCTGCTGCAAAGAAAGTAACCAAAGAAAGCAGCCGTTTCGCCCGCAATTCCTTTTGATCCCACCCACCAAGCTGGCACAGCCCCTAAGTGTCACCCCCACAAATCCCCCGCCTTGGCCCGCGGACCCACTGAGACAACGCACCCTCCAACTCAGTGGTAAGCATTTCGTTCCGCTCCCTCCTCGCTGCGCTCGGACGTCGGGCCATCACAAACCAGTGCTTCGCTCCAGTCTGGCGCTTAACCAAGCGCACCACCCATTGCACCTCTCGTCAGAGCGAAGCAAAGACGGATGGATGACTGCCTTACCACTTCGTCTAAGGGCGCGATGCCGCAGTGGGTCCGCGTACCAAGCCCCGTAACTACCCGAGGGTGACACTCCCACGGTCGGGCCACTCTGAAAAACTCGAACGTGGTCACGTCCTAACACCGCTTACCCCATAGCTGCTTTCTTTGGTTACTTTCTTTGCAGCAGCAAAGAAAGTGACTGCTGCCCCGCACAGGGGCGAGCTAATAGACCATTAAGAAAACAAGTTTCATAGGAACCTACGTGCATCAAACGGTGTAAAACACCCCGTCCAAGCGCCAGCGCCTATCCCACGAATGTATTCCCCACATCATGCGTATACGTCGGCAGATAGTCGCTCGCGAGATTATGCGTATGCAGGTGCTCGCCCTTTCGCACGCCGCAGGTCACATGCCCAATGACCGCCCCGTAGCGCAGCACCTTGTCATCGGCCTGCAGCGCGCAGCGCGCAATCTTGTGCGCCAGTTCGATGGTCTTGCCGAGCGTCACCCGCTCGCCGTCGATCACCACCGTCTCGCCCGCCGCAAGCCGCGCACCGGCAATCAGGCAGTTGTCTTCCGGGCTCAGCAGGATCAGCCGCGAATCGGTTTGGACATTCATGTCATGCGTGTCTTGCACAGTGGCTCCTCTCAGTCCTGACCTTCGCCGCCCGCGAGCCGCGCCACCATCAGCGAGCCGAGGATGATCGCGCCGTAAATCGCCTGAATCCAGAACGACGGCACCTGGGCGAGCGTCAGCAGGTTCTGCACGACGCCGAGCAGCAGCACGCCGGAGAGCGCGCCAAGCATCGTGCCCTTGCCGCCATCGAGCGAAATACCGCCGATCACCGCCGCCGCGAACACCGTGAAGATCATTCCGTTGCCCTGGTTCGCGTTGATCGCGCCGACGTAGCCCGTCACGATCAACCCGCCGATCGACGCGAGCACGCTGCCAAGCACGAACACACCCCACGTGATGCGCTCGACGCGAATCCCCGCCGCGCGCGCCGCCTGCGGATTGCCGCCGATCGCGTACAGCGCACGGCCGAGCCGGTGATAACGCAGCATGAATGCGGCGATGCCGAACGCGACGGCCGCAAGCCACACCGAGACCGGCAGCCCGAGCACCAGCGTGGTGGCAAGCGTGAAGAACGACGGCGGCATGTCGAAGAGCGTCCCGCCCTTCGTCGCGCCGACCAGCATGCCGCGCAGCACGATCAGCATCGCGAGCGTGACGATGAAGGCGTTCAGCCGCAGCCGCACGACGAGAAAGCCGTTGACGAAGCCCACTGCCGCGCCCACCACGACGATCGCGAGCAAGCCCGCCGCCGCCGGCCATTCGAACCCGAATCCCGCCGACGCGGCCGGCATGACGAGCATCGCGCCAACGGCGGGCGCGATGCCGACCGTCGATTCCAGCGACAGATCGAATTTGCCCGTGAGCACGATCAGCGACTCGGCGAGCACGACGAGCGCAAGCGCTGCCGACGCGCCGAGAATGCTGATCAGGTTCGCCTTCGTGAGAAAGCTCGGGCTCACGAACGCGCCGATGGCGAGCAGGAGCGCGAGCGCGGGCAGCAGCGCGAGATCGCGAAACCGCGCGAGTTCGATACGCGGGCGCGCGCGCACGCCGACGCCAGCGCCGGGGGCGCCGCCGGCCATCGCCGGACTCGGAACGTTATTCTTCATGGAGACTCACCCCTTCCACCGATGCAATCAGTTCATGGTCCTGCCAGCCGGCAGGAAACTCGGCCGCGATGGCACCGCGAAACATCACGAGGACGCGGTCGCAGGTGCGCAGGTCATCGAGCTCACCCGACACGACCAGCACCGCCTTGCCCTCTTCGCGCACGCGATCGACGACCGCGAGCAGCGCTTCCTTCGATTTCACGTCGACGCCCGCCGTCGGGTCGATCAGCACGAGCACGTTCGGGTCGGTGGCGAGCGCGCGCGCCATCACGACCTTCTGCTGGTTGCCGCCCGAGAGGCCCGACACCGCGTGATCCGGCCCCTGCGTCTTGATGCCGAGCGCGTCGATCATGCGGCGCCCGAATGCGTTCTTCTTCGCCGGCGACGCGATGCCGAAGCGCCCGAGCGTGCGCGCGATCGTCATCGACGCGTTCTCCGCCACCGATTGCGACAGCACGAGCCCCTCGCGATGCCGGTCCTTCGGCACGCAGCCGACACCGGCGCGAAGCGCGGCGGGCACGTCGCCGGGCGGCAGCGCGCCGCCGCCGACACGCACCGTGCCCGCGCGCTGCGGGCTCAGCCCCGCGATCGCCTCCGCGACGCTCGTGCGCCCGCTCGATGTCGCGCCGGTGAGCCCGATCACTTCGCCGCGCCGCACGCTGAACGACACGCCTTCGTAGTCCTCGCCCGCGAGCCGGTCGACTTCGAGCGCGACAGGCGCGTCGGCGGGCAGCGCGGGGCGCGCCGCCGCATCCGCGACGGCCAGGCCGCCCTGCTCGCCCGTCATCGCCTCGATCAGCTTCTCGCGCGGCAACGCGGACACCGGCGCGCTCACGATATGCCGCGCGTCGCGCAGCACCGTCACCGCCTGGCAGATCTCGTACACCTCCTGCAAATGGTGCGAGATGAAAAGGAACGTCACGCCTTCGCGCTGCAGTTCCTCGATGCGCCGGAAGAGCCGCTTGATCTCCTCGCCGTCGAGCTGCGCGGTCGGCTCATCCAGGATGATGAAGCGCGCGCCGTACGACAGCGCCCGCGCGATTTCCACGAGCTGCCGCGCTTCCACCGTCAGGTCGCTGGCGCGGGCGTTCTCGCGCACGTCGATCTTCCAGTGGCCGAGCAGCGCCCGGGCGTCTAGGCGCATCGTGCGCCAGTCGATCACGCCGCCATTGACCGGCTGGCGGTTGATGAACAGGTTCTCCGCGACGGACAGTTCGCGGATGATCGTCGAGTGCTGATAGACGCACGCGACACGTTCGCGCCACGCATCGCGGTCCGCGATCGGCGGAGCCGGTTCGTCGTGAAAGCGCACCTCGCCGGTATCGGGCTTGCGCAGGCCGGTCAGCATCGAGACGAGCGTCGACTTCCCCGCGCCGTTGCGCCCGACGAGCGCATGCGACTCGCCGGGCATCACGCGGATGCTCACGTCGTTCAGCGCCGCGGTGGAGCCGAAACGCTTCGTCACGTTGCGCGCTTCCACCACGGGAACGTTCAGCATGGCGCTCATGGCATCGCTCACTTGATGGTGTTGCCCCAGAGCGACTTGTCGTCGACGTTCGACTTCGTCACGAGCGGCGCGGGCAGCTGGTCTTCGAGAATGCCGGGCGCGCGCTGCACGATCGTGCTGCCGTGATCGGTCGGACCGGGCTTGAAGGTCTGTCCGGCGAGCGCCGCCTTGATGTAGAAGAGGCCGTATTTCGCGTACAGGTCGGCGGGCTGGGAGATCGTCGCGTCGATTTCACCGCGGCGGATCGCCTCGTATTCCTGCGGAATGCCGTCGTTGCTCACGATCACAATGTGCTTCGGATCACCCGCCTTGAAGAGCAACTGCTTGCGGCGCAGCGTCTGCAGCGTCGGCGACAGGTAGACGCCGCCCGCCTGCATGTAGATCGCCTTCACGTCCGGGTTCGCAGTCAGGAGGCTGTCGAGCGCGGTCGCCGCGACCTCGCCCTTCCACGCCGCCGGGATTTCGAGCAGCGACAGGCCCGGATATTTCTTCAGGCACGCGCGAAACGCCTCGGAGCGGTCACGGCCGTTCACCGACGCCAGATCGCCCATGATCTGCACGACCTTGCCCGACTTCACGTGCTCGCCGATGTAGTCGCACGCCTTCGAACCGTACGCGCGGTTGTCGGCGCGCACGACCATCGCGACCTTGCCCTGCGTCGGCGCGACGTCGACGGCGACGACAGGCACGCTCTTCGCCGTCGACGCATCGAGCGCGCGGCTGATCGCGGCCGAATCCAGCGGACCGACCACGATCCCTTTCGCGCCGAGATTCAGCAGGTTGTTCATGTCGGTGATCTGCTGCGCGGGGTCGCCGTTCGAATTGACGGGCGCAAGGATGTCGAGCCCCATTTCCTTCGCGTAGACCGGCAGGTAGTTGTTGTACGACTGCCAGAACGGCGACGTGAGCAGCGGCAGGCCGAGGCCGACCTTGCCGGTTTCGGCGGCATGCGCCGCGCCTGCGGCTCCCGCCGCCACGATGACCGCAGCGGCAGCGATGAATCGGCGGGCCGTGGGGAGCCCCTTGATGAACGTCATGCTTGTCTCCTGATGTACTTGTTTGACTGCTTTCGACTTCGACCCTTGGGGTTTGCCTTGATGCGCTAATTCATCAGTGAACGTATTATTCATATACGGATAACTCGAAGTCAAGGAAAGTGCGCTGCAGCATCGGTCGGTGATTTCCCTAGCACGCGGCGCTCGCCGCGAAGGCGACAGACGGCTTACACTCGGCGCGGCCAAACCATGAACCGACCCAGAATGGATGTCGAAGACACCAACGATGCCGACCGCTACCGCGCGCCCGCGCTGGACAAGGGACTGGACATCCTCGAACTCCTCTCCGAGCAGAAGGAGGGGCTCACGCGCGCCGAGATCACGAAGCTGCTCGGGCGCAACGCGAGCGAGATGTACCGGATGCTGGAGCGGCTCGTCGCGCGGCAGTACGTCGTGCGCTCGCCAGGCGGCGACCGCTATTCGCTGAGCCTGAAGCTCTATGCGCTCGCGCATCGCCATCCGCCGATGAACCGGCTGATCTCCGAGGCGCTGCCGGTGATGCAGCGTTTCGCCGATACCGCCGAGCAGTCGGTGCATCTCGCCGTCTACGACCGCGGCAACCTGCTCGTGATCGCGCAGGTCGACGGGCCGGGGACTTGGGGCATCTCGGTGCGGCTCGGCTCGCGCGTCGGTCTGATCGACACGGGCTCAGGGCGCGTCATGCTCGCGTTCCAGACGCCGGAGCAGCGCGAGCACATGCTCGCCGAGCACACCAAGGTAAAGGGCGAGATCACGCTCGACGCCGGGGCGCTGGAAGCGGCTTACCGGCAGATACGCGAAGACGGCTTTTCGCGCAAGGACAGCGCGCAGACCGTGGGCGTGACGGACGTGACGTTTCCGCTGCTCGGGCCGTCGGGTCAGGCGATCGCGGCGCTGACCTGCCCGTATCTGCGGCGCATCGACGAATATGTCGCGCCGTCGATCGAGGACGTCACCGCGCTGCTGAAGGAGGCGGCGGCAGGGTTGTCGATCTTTCCCGCCGCACCCGGGCAGGATTCGGGCTGACGTGCGATAAGCCGGGCTGGGCCGGTCAGGACGGGTCGAGACGCGCTAGAATGGCGGCCCTCTCAAAAGGCGGGCGGCTTTCGAGCGGCCTCCCGCCATCTCTCCGACGCAAGCACTTTCAATGGCGAAACTCCTGTCCGACCCCGAATTCCAGCGCTTTTCCGAGCTCCAGCAGAAGCAGGCCAGCTTCACGATATCGTCCGATGAAGCGGATGAATTGCGCGACATCGTCGCCCGCGCGCAGAAAAAGCGCGACGACCGCGCCGCCGCGATGCAGTCGATCGAAGCCCACATCCGGCAGTTCGACATCACCCCGGACGAGCTTTTCTCGCCCGAGCAGATCGGCGACGCGGCCCGCACGTACGGGCTGATCCCGGCCGCGAAAAAAGAGCGCGCCCTGCCGCCGCAACTGACGTACAACGGCAAGCCGTATCAGTGGACGGCGCGCGCCCTGCCCGACGATATCCGCGTGCCGCTCTTCGAGACGTTTTCGTCGGGTCAGTCGGTGAAGGCGTTCATCGCGACGCCGAAAGACGCCACGCGCTGCGCCGCGACCATCGCGCGGCTGGAGCGCGAGACGGGCAGCGCGTATGCCGATGCGTGGCTCGCGGAACTTGCGCTCTCGCGCGCCCTGGTGGACGAGGCGCTGGCGAAGCTAGCCGCGTGAGGCAGCCTTCGCGGGGCCGCGCCCGGCGGACGGTTCAGTCTTTCGGAGGATGGTCTGTCGCGAGGTTGCGGTAGCCGTGCAGACGCGATCGTTTTCCTGAATCGAGCGCACGCCGCCGGGCGGTCGCGATGCCCGCCTTCCCTGAATCGCTGCCTCTGCGCAGCGATTCGTCGTTTACGGCGCCGGTTCGGAAACGACGCCCGGTTTCGTTTCGCAAAGCCGCATCCGGAATCCGACGACGCCCGGATCCTCCGTCAGCGATACCTCGAACCCGACGCGCCGCGCGAGCTCGATCATCCCGGTGTTCTCGCGCAGCGCCTCGCCGACGAGCCAGCGGGTGCCACGGTCGCGGCAGTAGTCGATGATCCGCGACAGCAGGAGCGACCCGAGCCCGCGCCCCTTCATGTCCGAGCGCGCGGCGACCGCGAATTCCGCGGTCTCGTTGTCCGGATCGGCGATCGCGCGCACGACGCCGAGCGTCTCCGTCACGCCGCTCGAATCCGTCCGGCATGCGATCAGCGCCATTTCGCGGTCGTAGTCGATCTGCGTCATGCGAGCGAGTTGCGAGTGGTCGAAGCTGCGCACCGCGCCGAAAAAGCGCAGGCGCAAATCCTCCGCCGTATTCGCGGCGACGAACGCGCTGTGCGCGGCCTCGTCTTCCGGGCGAATCGGCCGCACGGTCAGCCGCATGCCGCGCCAGTCGAGCGTCTCTTCGAGACAGCGCGGATACGGTACGATCGCGAGCGGCTTGCGGTGCGCGCCGAGCGTCAGATGCGGCTCGTGGACGACCACGGCGTCGCGCGTCACGCGCATCGTGAGACGTAGCGCGACGATCTGCTCGACATCGCAGACGAGCCGCGACAGCGCCGTGAGCGCCGCGAGCAGCGTGTCCGTGGGCAGTTCGCGGGCGCGCGGCGAGCGCGTCAGCAGATCCCGTGAGAGCACCGGATTGAGCGGCGGCAGCGCGAATTCGTGCAGCGCGTCCGGCAGGCCGAGCGCCCCTTCCGCCCTGAATTCGAACACCGGGCCGAACACGCGGTGATTGAGCAGCCGCACCTGGATTTCCACCGCGTCGTGGCTTCGCGGCCCCGGCGGCCCCGGCTTCACGACGATGTTGAAACGCGCCAGCACGCGCGCCGCGCGCTCGCCCTCGAGTTCCGCGATGCCGCTTTTCAGCGCGGCGCGCACGTCGCATTGCGCGGCGTCGATTTCGTCGGGGATCACGGCGGGCAGGCCATCCGGCGTCTGCATCAATAGTTCGCGGGCCTGCCGGTAGTCGACGAGACGGGCGAAGCCGCGCGCGAGCCGCTGGGGCGTGGTGTGCACGGGGATGCCGTGGCCGTGCAGTTCGTCGCGCGTCGCGGCATCGGCGCAGCCGAAGAAGCACGCCAGCAAGCCGCGGTACGCGTGGCGCTGCTGCGCGATCAGCGCGCGCGCGACCTCCGCGACGGGCGCGCTGTGCGTGGGCGCGTGCACGACGAACGCCGTGCCGGTCTCGCGATGCGGCGCGAGCGCCTCGAGCGCGACGCCGAAGTCGGCGGGCGACGCGTCGTCGCCGAGGAGCAGCGGATTGCCCGCCTGTGCACGCGGCAAGGCGGCGGCGAGCGCGTCGCGCGCCGCGGCCGGCCACTGCGCGAGGCCGTCGCCGGCCGAGCAGAACGCATCCGCGGCGAGCGCCGCCACGCCGCGATCGCTCGTGATGACGGTCGCGACGTCGCTCGCCGCCACGCGCCCGACACCGAGCGTCTCGATTTCGTCGAGCAGGTCGTCGAGCGAATCGACGCGCACCAGGCCCGCGCGGCGAAAGGCGGCGCTGTAGAGAGCGTCGAAGGGGTCGTCATGGCCGGTTCGCAGCGCGAGTACCGGCTTGTTGCGCGCCGCGGCACGCGCCGCCGACATGAACTTGCGCGACGCCCGCACCGATTCGACGGCGAGCAGGATGGCGCGGGTGGACGGGTCGCTTGCGAGGAAATCGAGGATGTCGCCGGTGTCGACGTCGGCTTCGTCGCCCAGCGCGACCACCCGCGAAAAGCCGAGCCCGCGCGCGCCCGCCCAGCCGAGGACACCATTCGTCAGCGCGTTCGACCCCGAGACCCACGCGACGCCGCCCGCCTTGATCCCGCACGACGGCGCGCCGAGGCACGCCCCGAGCGACGGCGTCATCACGCCGAGACTGCCCGGCCCCACGACGCGCAGCAGATGCGGCCGCGCCGCCGCGAGCGTGCGCGCGGTCCAGTCGTCGCGATCGAGGATACGCCAGCGCGTAGCGGCCTCGCCGTGGCGCTCGCCCGCCTGGCCGACGATCACCACCGCCTTCGTGCCGCGCTCGCCCAGCCGCTCGACGATTTCCGGCCATGTCGGCGGCGGCGTGCACAGCACGGCGACGCTCGGCGCTTCCGGCAGGTCACGGACGCCGAAGAAAACGGGACGGTCGTCCAGTATTTCGTGCTTCGGGTTCACCGGCCACAGCGGCCCGCCGAACCCGCTCTTCAGCAACTGCGACCACACCATCGCGCCGATGCTGCGCGGGCGCGACGACGCGCCCACGACGGCGATCGACTTCGGGCGAAAGAGGACATCGAGGTTGCGGACGGTCATGATCGCTCCGAGCATCGGATGACTGGCGAATCGGTCTGCGTAGGATAGGCGATTTCGGGCGGGGGTTGCGTCGGAGCCTGTTGCGTTGGCGCGAGCAAGGGGTGCGAACGCTGAGTAGACTGGCGACGCGAGGGGAGTCGCAATCGCCATCGAGGAAGGAAAGCAGATAGCCGGGACGTGGGCCACGGACAGCGTTACTGATAGCTCATCGTGTACGTGGCGGCCGCCTGTACCGTGCCCGTCGCCGTGCCACCGCTCAGCCGGTAGTACTGCGCGGAAAATGGAATGGTCGTGTTGCCTGAAGTGTTCTCGACGACCTTATGCGCCTGATCGAGCACGATGGGGGCATCCGAGGCGTCGAGCAATTGAATGCCGATGCCCGTTGCCGTTCCCGTCGACTTCACCACCGAGTCGACACCCGATGCCCCGGCCGCGCTGCTGAACGTCACGTTGACCTTGACGCCGGATTGGCACGTCAGGGCGATCGAAAACGGAGTCTTGCCGGATACGGCACCGGTTGCAGCAAGCGTCGAGCTATTGGCCGTGCGCATCGAGACCGTTTGATTGGCGGTCGCGGCCGTTACTGAGCATGTGACTGCTTTCACGGCCGTGCCGTCGGCGACGTACATGTAACCGGCGTCGTTGTTCAAAACATATCCCGTGTTCAATACACCGGTTTTGTACGACGCGGCGGAGCCTAACGTCGCATTGGTCACGGGGCCAGTCTTTACCAGTTCGAATGTTCCCGCGAGGTCGAATTTGCCCGTTGCGTCAGTCTTGCCCAGCGACGCTTGGGTCTGGCACCCGCCCGTATCGTCAAGCGCGACGCCCGCATTGTTGCGCACCCGCATACCTATCCCCGTCACCCCCGTGGCATATACGCCGGACAAACCCGCGACCGCTGCCTTCGTCGGGCAAGCGACAATATCCTTGTTGAATAACGCCGCCGACACGCATTGGCCGCTCAGCCTGAACGACTTTATCGTGCCGGGAATGACCTCCCCGACCGAGAGATTCACCGGGACGGCAACCGAGCCGTAAGCGAAGATCGGCATCCCGCCCGTGACCGGGCAGTCCGCGCGCGCTGCGCAAGACCAGCCAAAAAACACCGAAAACACCACCAATGCCTGCACCAGCAAGCGTGCGACATTCAATCGATCAGGCTTGTTCATTCCCTGCCTCCATCAGAATCAGTTGGTTTTGGTGGCTGCGAGCGCGCTCGCGTCAGTCCCGGTCTTCGCCTCCAGCAACGCGCCCGCCACACACTGCGACTCGACCGACAGATACCCCATCGCCTTCTCGCTCTTTGCCGGCAGCGTGTATTTGATCCGGCACAGCTCGGTCGGACCGTCGCCCCATTTGACGCTCAGCACGCCGCTGTCCTCCAGCCCGCGCGCGAAGATCCGGCTGTCCTGTCCGACCACGCCAATCGAGCGGCCCTGCTCGTCTTCCACGCTCGCCCCGAACGGCAACGCACCGCCACCCAGCTTCGGCGCACGAACAAGCGCTGCGCGCCCGCTGACCGTCTCGTACTTCAACATCACGACCGATCCCGCACGCGGCGCGACCTGCGCGGATGTCGACTTGAACTCGACGTCCGTCGACGTGCCCTTCGGGTCGATATCCACGACGTTCATGCTGTACGGCGACAGAAACGGAACCACCGCGTAGCCACGGGAATCCACCTTCGTGCCCGGCGCGTTCGCTACGTTGGCGCCCTTCGCCGCCGGCGCCTGAACCACCGCGAACGTATCGCCGACGGTCTGCGAGAACGTCACGCCGCCCGGATGCGCGACGATCGATCCGGCCACGCCGGCCGACATTTGATGCGTACCGCTGCCGCCGCTCGCCGACGCATTGATCGAGGCGTAAGGCGCGCGATACGTGCCACTTACTCCCGCCGTGCCGGTGTTGTTCGACCCGCCCGCGTTGTAGGTGCCATAGCCGTTGTACGAAAACTGGTTGAACTCGCCGAGCGAACCGCTGACGTTCGCCTGCGTGTTCGTGCCGCCGTTGGAGTTGTGCGAAACGTTCGTCGTCAGCATCGGCGCATGCGCTGCCTTGCCGAGCGGCAGCGTCGTGCTGAGGAAATATTCGTTCGACAGACGGCCGTCCATCGCCCGTGACCGGCCGGCCGTCACGCTGTACGTGCCGTACTTGAAGCCGTTCGTGTAGCCGGCCTGATACAGCGTGTCACTGCCGCCGCGATTCCAGTAATTCTGCGAAGAACCGGTCAGGAACACCGTCCCCTGCGCACCCAGCCGCTGATTGACCGTGACCTGCACGCGATTGCGCTGGCGCAGAATCGAATCGATATCGCCGCCGCGGTTCGCTATGTCGCGCACCGACGCGGCGTCGTTCAGATTGAGATAGCCGGACGTCGAAAAGCGGTAGGCGGCGACGGCCACGTTCGTGTCGGTCGGCGTGAAAAACTTGCTATAGCCGATGCGCAAGCTCGTGCCGCGCATCGATTGCTGGTTCGGCACGTCCGTTTGCGAGCCGGTCACGTCCATCGAGAACGCGCCGATCTTCGTGTTCAGCGCGGCACCGACGTTCAGCGCGCCGTAGCCGCTCGCGCCGATCACGCCGCCGTAGGCGGTGATCGCGTTGCTCAGGCCGCGCTGCATCGTGAACTGGCCGAACACCGGCTTGTCTTCGAGCGCGTCGTTGCGCAACTGCCCCGCCGTCGCGCTGAAACGCGTGACGCCCGGCCGCAACAGCTGCGCGACCGATGCGAACGGCACCGTGAAGGTCTTCGTGCGTCCGTCGGCTTCCGTGACCGTGACGACGAGATCACCGCCGTAGCCGGTCGAATAGAGATCATTGATTTCGAAAGGACCCGGCGAGACATTGGTTTCGAGCAGCACCTGACCGTTCTGGCGAATCGTCACGTGCGCATTCGAATCGGCCGTGCCGCGTACGACCGGCGCGTAGCCGCGCAGCGATTCGGGCAGCATGCGGTCGTCGGTCGCGATCTGCGCGCCGCGGAACGACACGCTGTCGAATACTTCCCCGGTCGTGTACGCGTCGCCGAGGGTGAGCTGGGCGCGCAGCTTGTCGACATCGCGCTGCACGTAGGTCGCGATGTTGTCGAACTGGGTGGATTGCCTGGTCGCGGACGTCACCGACGACTGATGCCGAAAATGCCACGCACCGACGTTCACACCGGCGTTGAGCCCGAGATAGGTTTGCGTCGAATCGATACCTGAGCCGCCCGTGCGGAACGTGTTCGCGTTGTAGCTGAGAAAGCCGGCGTTGACGCCCTGATCCCATTGATCCGGCGACACATAACCGCGCGCCGAATTGCGCATGTACGCCTGCGGCACGCTCAGGTCAAGGCGTTGCTCGGTGAAATCGAAGTCGACGCTCGCCCCCGGCACGACGCTGCCGATGTCGCCGCACGATTCGGCTTCCGGCGCAGCCGCAGTCGCGCTGCGTCCTGCGGCTGCGTCGGCCTTCCCGAGATCGACGCCCGCGCGCAGCAACAGGGCGCGGCTGATGCACGGGCGAGCGGCGGCGTTGCCGTCGTTCGCTGCAAAGCGGACGCTTTCGCGCGCGAAACGCGAGCCGTTGATCACAATCTCGACCACATAGTTGCCCGGCGACACCTGGTTGCCGCGAGTGAAGCGGCTCACGTCGACCGCCTGCCCGCCCTGCTGGAGCAGGAAGGTATTGTCGAATTCGATCTCCTGTCCCCTGCCCGACTGGGCCGTGCTGGGCACGGAACCTTGTGCAGACGCCCCCGGAGCCGCGGCGCTGGCCATCATCGCCAGTGCGATCGCCGCGAGCGGCTTGAGACGGAGCACGAAGTCGTTCTGTTTGGATAGGGAGATGGCTGAGGTTTTCATGATCCGGGGCGGTATCGATTGGGTCGCGATCAGGCGCGAGTGGTCCCGCCGGGCCGCATCGAGCGGTCCGGACGACATGCGCGTCCTGCTTTGGAGATGCGCCGTCCCTATGCGGGCGGCGCCGGCGCCCGGGCTAGTTGCCGAGCGGGACTTCGTGCGGCATGGCGCCGCCGTAGTCGCTGATCGCGATGTATTTCAACCGGGCGCCGGCAGGCATCGCGTTGAGGTCCTTGATCGGGAAGACGGTCGTACCTTTCGGTTCGACCATCCCGCCAATTTCGTTCTTGAAGGTCTTGCCGCCGTCGACGACGTCGATTTCGCTGAACGACACGTGATAAACCGACGGATTGGTCGCGCTCACCGCATAACCTTTGCCATCAACTGCCGGCACGACTTTCCACGTCACGTTCGCCGCGGCGTCCTCGGGCGTGCCGGGCAATCCCTTCGGACGGGCGAAGACTTTGATGCGCGTGCGAAACGCAAACTGCAGCGTGTTCACATCCGGTGCCTGCTTCGCCTTCGGAGGCACGTCGAGCACGTTCAGCCAGAACACGGATTCGCGATCCTGCGGCAACGCTTCGCCGGTGTACATCATGCGCAGCGTCTGCGACTTACGGCCGTCCATCCGAAAAATCGGCGGCGTAAGGACGAAGGGTGCGTTTGCTTCGTCGGGCTTTGCGTCGGCATTGCCCCTGTCCATCCACACCTGCACGAGCGACGGATCTGCACGGTCGTTCTCGAGCTTGACGGTTACCTCACGGCTTTCAAGGGGATAAACGACGCGCGTGCCACCCACCGTAACGCTTGCACCGGCACTGCCTGCGACCAGCGCCGCCACCATGCCCAGACCACATGCAACTCGAGTAAGCGACTTCATCATCTATCTCCTTGAAACCTGTCTCTAAATTTGGGTAAAAGACAGGCATCCGCGCCCGCGGATGCCTGTCGATACGGCTTACTGATACTGCATCGTGTATTGAACCGACGTGCTCAGCGGACCTGCGGTCGCTACACCCGTCGCAAAGTACTCGGCGAAGTACTTAAGGTTTGCAGCGCTGCTGACGATTGCTGCGCCGTTGTTGGCGATGTCGTTGTTCGCGCCGGTCACGACGTTGATCGGCTGCATCGAAGCGTTGAGCAAACGAACCTGAACATTCGTTGCGCCGCCCGCGGCCTGGTTCTTGAGATATCCGGTGGTCTGGTCGATCGTCGGACCGTTTTCGAAGCGCGCGACAGCCTTCGTTGCGCCAGCCGAGCAGCCAGTCAAGGCGAACACCAGATCAGTTGCGGCCGAAGTGCCGGCAACCGCGCCGTTCGCACCCAGCGTGCGCGTCGACACCGTCGGCAGCGTGACGGCCTTGTCGGCAGCGCCGGTCGCCTTCGCGTCGATCGAGCAGGTCGTGTCCGACACCGTGCCCGTGAAGCTGATGGTTCCATCGGCAGCTTGCGCGCCGGTCGAAGCCAGTGCGACGGTGCCGATAGCCGCGACAGTCGACAGAGTGGAAAGAATGGATTTCATTTGGTGTCCCAGAGGAGTGGATGGCAAGGTGGGTAGCGCGGCACTCGTTTTCCGTTCATTCAGAGCCGCAACGCAGTAGTGCGATCTCGTTCATCGGCAAATTGGTTGAAGGCGATGTTCGTGTCCGACTGCGTTGAGAAGAATAGTAAGGGTCTTGATCCGGGATTACCCTGAGACAAATCTGAATGTTTTAAGCGTAAGGAGCGGTTTGTCTTGGTTAATCAAGCGGGTTCTTAGGAGGACTGCCGCGAGGAGGGAGTTTCAGAAGGAGAGTCGTTGCATGACGCGGTCTGTCCCGTGTCTTTATTTCGCCGAAACGCCTGATGCACTGTTGATCTGCACTTGCTTGGCAAGCTCGAACGGGGATGCTTGGCGTTGCGTTGGCGTTCAGGACGGCCGGAAATCGCACGCGGCCTGTAACACGCGGCACCCATCACGCGATGATTGATTGATCAAAACGAAGGTTGGCTCGAGAGGCGCGGTGGAAAGACCGTTGCAGCACGGACGAATCGGATCGTGCTCGCGCATCGGCCGGAACCGGATCGGAGAAGACTTTTGATACACGCGCGATCAGTGAGACAAGCGATGAATCGGCGAGGGTGGCCGCGCTTTGCGATTGGACCCAAGTAACGAGTTTCGACCACGATAGCGAGGATTTGCGCGGATAAACGCTGGCAGAAGAAATGCGTCGACGCTCATGCCATACGGGTGAATACGCTGCGGTGAAGGGACTTTTCGTCATCAACGCGCTGCGCGGCAGCTGTTCAACATTTCGCGGTATTTGGGTCCCGAGCCGCGCCTTCGGGTTAGGCGGGATACTACAAACCTTCGGAAAACGGTGATCTCAGGTGCGGATTGCACACCTCTTGGACCAGGCGAAAACGCCCTGAATTGACGCAGCCGCCGACCTCGGCATCTCAGCGGGTCTCGGGTCCATTTGCCGGTCACCAACTTTATGCGCATAAAGCCGCTCGCCGATCCGCGATATCGGCCCATTTTCACATGCAGCGTCCACATGGCGGCAGCACTGCGGATGCGCCGCGTATGCGCACGGCTCAGCAACCGAAAGCCCGCTGCGCCTCGTCATAGACCCAAGTTGATGCGTTGCGTGTCTTTATGCGCATAAACCTCGGCCAAACGGTTAATTCGATTCATCTTGACTTTAATTCGATGGAAATTTTTATTCATCGATGTAAAATTCGTCAGCGTAAAACACAGGGAGTTAAGAACGTGGCAGCGGAAATCATTGCGATCACGCAACAGAAGGGCGGTGTCGGGAAGAGCACGATAGCAATGCATCTTGGCGCCGCTTTCCATGAAAAGAGAAAGCGCGTGCTCGTCGTAGATGCAGACGGCCAGAACACATTGATTCACTGGGCAAGCGCGGCCTCGGACGGAAGCGGCGGTATTCCTTTTCCCGTCGTCAATCTCTCGGAGGCAGGTGGGCAGATCCATCGCGAGATCAAGAAGTTCGTCAACGACTACGACATCATCGTCGTGGACTGCCCGCCCTCCATCACGGAGAAGGTCTCCGGCGTTGTCCTTCTGGCGGCAACCGTAGCCGTCATTCCGACCTCGTCATCGCCGGCAGACTATTGGTCGAGCGTCGGCCTGGTCAAACTGGTTCAACAGGCGCAGGTCATGAACGAAGACCTGCGTGCCGTGTTTTTGCTCAACAAGACCGAAGAAAAGAGGATGCTGACGCGCGAATTGAAAGCGGCCCTCGAAGAGTTGGGCTTTCCACTTTTGAAGACGCAAATTCCGACGCGCGAATGCTACAAGCAGGCAATGGCTCTCGGACAGACCGTGCTTCAGATGACAGACCGCGGCTCGCGCCTCGCGGCGATCGAGATTCGCTCATGCGCAGATGAAATTCTCGCCATGCTTCCCTGACTTTATGCGCATAAAGGACCCTCAATGAAACCGTCCCAGTTCGCCAAGGGCTTCAAGGCCCGTCCGGATACGACAAGCAGCGAAAAGAGAACCGCACTCGATCGGCTAAATGCAATCGATGGCATCGTCAGCAGCGAGCATGCTGGCCAACCTCACGTCAACGGCCGATCGAGCGCCCTGATAGAAGACCAGCCTGCGGTGCAGGAAGGCCCGGAATCCGACAACTACAAAACATGGCGCAGGGCGAATCGCTACGTGCCAGGGCAGTCCATTGAACTGCCGCTCAAGGCCATCAAGCCCAGTCCGTTCAATCCCCGCCATTTCTATTTGAAGACATCGATAGCGGAACTCGCCGTCAATCTGGCGAAGCAGGGGCAGCAGCAGGCAATCCACGTCATTCCCGATTACGACAATCCCGGTACGTTCTTCGTCAGTGACGGCGGGCGCCGTGTACGCGCACTGAAGGAAGCAAACAAGGAGACGGTCAAAGCGATCGTGATCGATCTGCCGGTCGGGATCGAAAGCTACAAGCTGGGCTATGACCTCAATGTCCAGCGAGATTCGCAAACCGTGTTCGACAATGCGGTCGTATGGAAGCGATTTCTGGATGAAGCGCACTTTCAGAGTCAGCGCGAACTCGCGGATCATCTCGGCCTCGACGAGTCGACGATAGCGGTCGCGTTGTCGATTGCGAAGCTCCCCGAAAGTGTGATGCACGAGATGGTGGCGCGTCCGGATCGATTCGGCTCGAACATGGCGTATCAGGTCACGCGTTATCACACGGCGCGCGGCACCGATGCCACGTTGCGGCTGATCAACAAGATCGTCTCGGACGATCTCAGTACGCGCCAGGTCGCAGACATCGTCAAAGGCAGGGCGAGCGCCCAGGAAACGCCGAAGCCTGCCGGACGTCAGCGCTATGCGCAAAGGCTCGAAATCAAGCTTGATGGCATCGCAGTCGGCGACCTGAAATCCTACGGGGACGATCGCCTCGAATTGCGGCTGCGGGGGCTGTCGAAAGAAAAGCGTGACGAATTACTTCGTCAGATCGAGGGCATGCTGCAGTCAGGCGCCGCGAAGCGGTAGGAACTCAAGGGCCGCGCGCCGCTCAGGCTGCGCGCGACTGATTGAGGGTGAAGGCAAGCAAATCGCCGTCGGTGGGCTCGCCCCACGTCTTTCTTGCGAGCCAATCGAAGAAGGACGTTTCCACCAATTTCGATTCGAGACCGCGCTTGCGCCAGTCCTCGCGCATGTGCGTGCCGAGCTCCGGCAACACATCCTCCTCGAATGTCTGGCGCGCCAGATCCCGTTCCTTCTCACCTTGCTCGTCGTAGAGGGCACGTGCCTCCTTGCGACGATAGGCTGAAAACTCGCTCAGCAACCGGGCTTTCAGGTCGTCCGCGGGAGCGCCGTTGTTACGCGACGGCGCCGCCGTTGCCGGCAGAGCTTCGACGGGCGGCGCATATCCCTTTTTCAGCGCATCCTTGAAAAGCGCCGCGGCACTGCGCACCGGCGGCAGGGATGTGCTGCGCATCCGTTGCTCCGTCATCTGAAGCGCGGCGCGGATGCGATTCTCTTCGCTGTCCGCATACAGCGTCTGCGCGTCCTTCAACGGTATGCCTATTTTCACCATCCGGTCGACGAGCGTACTGTCGAAAACGTTCGGGTGCTCGTCGAGCGCAAGCATCGGCTGCTTGCGCTCGGTCACACGGAACTGGATTTCAGCCACGCGTCGACCTTCCCGATGTTCGATCAGCTCGACAAAAATGTTCGTCACCGCGTTGACCTCGGCAATCGCCGGACGCAGGTAGTCCCGCTTGAAATACTTGTACTCTCGCTTCGCTTCGTCTCCGGCTTCTGTGTCAGGCGTGCCTGAGAGAATGGGCCTCCACCATTCCCACGTCTCACGCATCGTCAGATGGCTCGGATTGGTGAGATATCGGACGCAGATTTCGTACAACGCAAGGCCCGCGCTGCTGCGAAGCTGACTCTGGAATTGCAGGCTCAGGCGCGCATACTGGACCGGATCGAGCAGCTTTTTCTTGATCTTCGGGGCAAACGAAAACTCGACCCATACGCGGCGCGTGGCCGGGTCCTCGAGGATTTCGGCATCCGCTATCAGCGTGGAAATGCCCCATTTGCGCCCCGGCTTCTGACTGGACGTGCCCGTGCTCCACTCGACCTGCACCGACACCATCCGCCGAAGATGCTCCTTGACGAGCGCGGTGTCATTGGAATCGAATGCGGAGTTCGCGACGATATCCGACAGTAACGCACGGTACGTGTCGCCGGATTCGTCGGCCTGCTGCGCGACCGCAAGCAGGACGTTGAAGAGCTTGCGCGTGAGCAGCGTAATCTTCCCGCTCTTCGGCTGAATCGCGATTGCCTCGACGGCCTTGCGCAGCTCTGCCGAGCTCGGGCTGACTACATCGGTTTTCTTAGCGCGCTTGGTTGCCATGCGTCGGGTCGGGAAGATTTTGGGAAAGCATACGCATTGCGGTGATGGGCGTCTATAGGGTCACCCTCACCATGTTGGGGTGAAGCCTGCCCCGTCGACGAAGCTCACTGCGGTGCGCTCCCGAAAATACTCACCACTCACCGTTCGGGCGTCAGCGGACATAGGCAGATGCCGCGCGGGTAAACGGGTTCCGAGCGATATGGGCGCCGAGCGCCTCGCGCGAAAGGCATTCCCGAAAATACTCACCGAAGATTTTTTTGCGGCCGATACGCCTGTCGCATGACCACGACAGCGCGATGTCGCGACGATATTTTCATCGATTTCGTCGCGACGAAAGGCGCGTGCTCAGCCGCGAGACACGCTTAAGCGCCAGTTTTCTCGATCCGAGCGGTGGCAGTCCCGAAAACCTTCACCTTAAGCTGCCGGGAACCCGCATTGTTTGGCGGTTCGACGGCAGACCGCGCACGATGAGCGGTGCAGCACCTCCCGAAAACGCTCACCTCAACCTCATCGCCTGCCGAAATGGCGTCCGATCCGGCCATTCAGGTCCCGAAAAGCCTCACCTTTATGCCCTTCCACCCAAAATCGCATGCTTTTTTGGGCACTTAGACGAACAAGCTAATGCTCATTCTAGCGATCCCTGGTCCCGTAACACCTCACCTTTGGGCCCGAGGACGGCGGCGCTCCATCCTCGGGTTCACAAGTCTCAGGTCCCGCAAGTTCTCACCTTTGCTCTGGCCGCTGCCTGACGCGGATGGATAACCCATTGTTTTTAATTAATATTTGACACCGCTCTCAACGCTAGCCGATAAACGGACAATCACGCTGCCCCCGAACAAGCTCACCTTTGGGGCCATCCTGGCCGCTGTCGGCGACGATTCCGATACCGAATCGGCTCCTGCATTTCCTCACCTGTCGTCCGCAAGCCGCACTGGCAACGACAAAACGCGAGTTTTCCGTCTCAATCGAGCAAAGACGGACGATGCCGCCGTCCCACGTCCCGAATCTCCTCACCTTTGCGGCGCGCAACTGCCGCGCATCCGTACCAAACGACCCAATTTCTCCCGAAAAGCCTCACCCAGCCTTCCGCTGGACGCCTGAATAGACTCACCGATCGGTAAATTTGACTTGTTCTCATGACGATCGAGCGCGTTTTGTGGCCTCCCGATTCGTCTCACCTATCGCGTTTGCGACTTTTCCTCCGAGGCCTCGCGCCCTCTTCGTCTGGAGGCCAAAAGGTCCCGTAAAACCTCACCTGTTGCTTTTGCACGCCTCCTGAACCCACTCACGATGCTTCCCGTGTTTCCTCACATAGTTCCCCGAAGCCCATCACCGGGACATCCCGCACGAACTCACCAAGGCTCCCGAAAAGACTCACCCGGTCGGCCGGATAGGCCCGCCCAGCAAGGATCTCCCAAGGCGTTAACGTTTTTAACTAAGGTTCAAGGGTGTTTACTTCTAACACTCTCAACAAAGCCAGTTGAGCAACGAGGAAGAAAGATTCCCGACACAGGCGTGAAACAATGATAAAAAGGGCCCACGGCGATATATTGCAATCCAATCAAAAGGTTATTGGGTAAACTTGAACATGTTTCACGGAAATCGCGTCCAAGTGCGAAATGCGATTTGATTTTGCCCAAATCGGACTGAGTCAAGTCCAGACTTCCGAACATCGACGATAAACTGTACCATTTGCTACGTAAAACGTTATGATCCCTCCGGTTTGATCCACTCATCACATGCTATGAACAACGAGATTCGCGAGGCGCTGCGGCAGGAACTCGAGCGTTTGCGCGCGAACGGCGCCCGGCGTCAAGAGCTCTCGCACCACGCCTGCACCCGGCTTTTCTTCGATTTCGGCATCCGTCCGTCGACAGCAACCGTCCGCGACCTGACGCAGACGGGCAGCGCGAGCGACATCCCCAAGGATATCGATGCATTCTGGTCCCATGTTCGCGCCGCCTCGAAGGTGCGAATCGAAGGCGGTGCGCTCCCGGAAGCCCTGCGGGAGCGCGCGGGCGAGTTGCTCGGGCAGCTTTTCGCCGAAGCCCAGGATCACGCTCGTGCTGCGCTGGCCGTCCAGCAGGAGCAGATACAGACGATCGTCGAAGCGTCCGAAGAGAGGATTCGCGACGCCGAGGTCCGACACGCAGCGATCGACGAAGCGCGCGAGCGCAGCGAAGCACGTGCGGCCACCGCCACGGCTCGCGTGGCGACGCTCGAGGCCGAACTGGCCGTGCTGCGCGGTCAGGAAACGAATGCGCACGGCGGACTGCAGGCGTTGATTCACAGGCTGGAGAGGGAAAATGACGCGCTGTCCAAACGGCTCGAAGCCGAACAGGCCGCGAGCGGGGCTCTGCGCGAGCGGATCGATGCGCTGCAGGACGAATTGCGCCACAGCACGGAGCACTACGCCCACCAGATCAAGGACGCGGTCACCGAAGCCGAGCGCCGCGTGAAGCCGATGCTCGTGGAACTCGACTCGCTGCGCAGCATGGCGGCGACCTACCAGGCCGGCGTACGCGAGGCGAGTCAGAAAGAATTCGAGTTTATTCAACAACTTAGCGCATCGAAGGCGCGAGCGGACCGTTTCGAGGCGCAAGTACGGGCTCAGTCCGACGAGATTGATGCCCTGGCCCACGAGCGCGACACGCTGCGCGCACGGGCGGGCATGAGCGAGGAAGTCGGCGCGATCATTTGCGCGCTGGCGACCGAGGGGCGCCTTTCGGCAGACGAAATCGACGTGCTCGGCACCGACATCGATGCGCATGTCGAAGTGCCGGCGCGCTGCCCCGTCTGCGAGGCGGGCGAGCCGGAGATGTCGCGGCACGACGACGAGTACGAATTGTCGTGTCCCGACTGCGAACACACGTCGGGGACGACGGCATCGCGGCTCGCGGCACTGGTGGGCTTTTGCAGGCAGGACCGGGTCAAGCCCGCCTGATTGGTCCTTATCGCCGGAAAGGTGAGGTTTTTCGGGAGCGCGCTTAAGCCTGAGATTGGTCCCGCTCGTCGCTTTCCCGCGCCAGCGCGACATCGCGATCCCGTATCTCCTCACCCATCCACTGTTGCCAGGCGCGATAGAGGCGATGCGCCGAGATCATTTGCTGAAAACCCAGCCATTCACCGACGAGCTCGGGCTGCGTGCCGGCCTCGAACGACTCGGCGGCGAACGTGTTGCGCAGCGTCTGCGGGCTCGCTCGCGCGGTGCGGGACGCGGCGATTCCCGACGCTTCGACGACCGCGTCGATGGCGCGCAGCATGGTCGCCTTGTGCATCGGCCGGCCCGACGGGGCGGCGGGGAACATGAGGCTGCCCGCCAGGCCGAGCGTCTTTCTCTCGCTGATCCAGTTGTCCAGCAGCGCGACAGCGAACGGCGAAAGGCGCGTGCGCCGCGTCAGCGCGGGATTGGACGCCTCGACGGTCAGCCAGGGCTGTCCCCATGCGTAGCAACTAACGGTCAATGCAGCGGCTTCGCCCGTCTTGACGCCGCCGCCGAGAAAGGCCGCGACGAGCGCTCGGTCGCGCCGCTCGCGCCAGCGCTGACCGTTCGACAGATGGCCGAGCGGCGAAAAAAGATGCGCGACGAGGAGCGCGCGTTCGCTCTGCGCGAGAAAGCCGGTGGGCTCGTTGTCGCGCGCATTGCGCCAGGCTGCGTCGCCATCCTGCGCGATGAAGCGGGCCGGATTCGTCGATGCCATTTCGATCTCGCGCACGTGATCGAGCACCCGCTCGATCAGGCGCAGATAGCGCACGCGTTGCGGCCGCCGAATATTCAGCTGCGTCACGAATTCCTCGATCGTCGGGCGCTGCACGGAGTGCAGGGTCGTTCGTTTCGCCTTGAGCCACTCGAGGAAGAGTCCCCACTGTGCCCGATACACCTCGGCCGACGACGTCCGGAATTCCTGCTGGGCGAGCCAGGCATCGAAGGCGATTTGCGGATTCGACTGCCAGTCGGCGCGTTGCTGATCGAAGATGTCGGTGGTGTTCGGCATGGGGTCGGTGTCGGTACATGAACCGTTCGTTGCTCGGGATAGAGTCGGACATGGATGCATCGGCGTCAAGTTCGGCGACGCATTCGGGACTTTCAGCCGGATTCGCGTCCTTCTCGGCCGCGTGCGCGCGCGCCGACTGCGGCGGCTGTGCGGCTGGATGGAAATCGCAGGCACGACCCCGCTCACCCGACCGGGGTCCACGAAGTTCGCGAGGCATTCCGCCTGCCCCGCGAGTTCAAGCACACACTGAGGCGGATATAGGCGCGCGCATTTTGCGTCGCAAACGATTCCCTCGCGGCGCGCCGCGTGCCTAATGAATCAACGCACGGCAATGTTCGGTCAGTGCGCACCGGCGAGCGCCAGCTTCGGTCTCCCGTGTTGCGCGGCGCGCTCATAGGAGTCGACGGCGAACGCGAAGACCGCCGGCAGCGCGTTCGACGAGCCGACGTCGACGACGTCATCGGTCTCCGGATATTTGAAATCGTCGGGCCGCGCGAACAGTTGGCGCAATGCGGGTTCGTGCCGTCCGGCGAAGCCTAGGTCGGCCACGGCTTCTGCTTCGATCGCGTGCAGCAGGCGCCAGGTCAGCGGCACCCCTTTTTCGATATAGCGCCCGGCGATCTGACGGGTGATTTTTTCCAAGTCGCGCACAGCGCGGGCGAACTGCTTTTTGTTGAGGTTTTCGCCTTGCGAGTCCATCTTCATCCCCTTCCATCTGGTCTTTGTATACTGTACAAACATACAGTATTTGTAGCAATGGAAATAGCGTCGCGCTACTCGCGATGCGTGTATGTGCGATTCCGCCTACGTGCTTATCAGACATGCACGGCTATGCGCGCCAGCCAACGAAGCGCATCGTGAAGACATGCTTAGGGGCACCTCCCTGGCGAGGCGCGAATCCTTTCGGCGCAATGCGCCGCGCGCCAAAATCCCGATGCAATTCAAGGAGATCGACAATGAACAAGGATCAAACGGACGGCGTTTTGAAGCAGGCGAAAGGCAAGGTCAACGAAGTCGTCGGCAAGGCGACCGGCGACAAGGCCCAGGAAGCCAAGGGCGACATGCAGCAGGCGGCAGGCAAGGTGCAGAAAGGCGTCGGTGATGCACGCGAAGATTTGAAGGATGAACTGAAGAAGAAGCCGTAAGAGTTGGGGTCGCGCGGCCGTGGTCGTCCGCTTCGGCGTAGAGGTTCAACTACGAGGTTCAACTACGACGGAAAGACGCTCGGCTCGAGCGGGAGTTTGATCAAAGGGACGCGCATCGACGCGTCCCTCTCGCGTGCAGGCGCCCGGCCGGCCGGAAACTTTATGCGCATCAAGTTCGCCCCGGCGGCGGCGTTGCCCGTTCCGGGCGCAGGCATCCTCAGACGTGAATCACGACAAGAAGTGCCTTCGCTTCCGCGCGCCCCACATTTCTGATCGCATGTGGCTCGTCTGCGGCGTAACGGGCGGTTTCGGCGACTTTCAACCTCTTGCTCGTACCCGACGCGTCGATTTCGATCGTACCGTGCAGCACGGTCAAATGCTCTCGCGTGCCCGGTTCATGCGCATTGGACACGAGCGCCCCGCCCGGCTGCAGCGTCAGTTCGTACCACTCAAACTTTCCCGCGAGTTCAATCGGTCCCCACACCCGCAACTGATACGCGCCGTCGTCGCCGCTGAGTGTCGGGATCTCATGGGGGCCGGCTACGCGGATCGTTTCTGTCTGCTTCTGCTGGGCGAACAACTGATCGAGGCTGATACCGAGCGCGTTCGTCAGGCGCCACGCCACGGCGATCGTGGGATTGGCCTTGTCGCGCTCGATTTCCGACAACATCGATTTCGAAACGCCTGCCGCTCGTGACAAATCGTCGAGGGTCAATCTCCGCTCGTTTCGAAGACGCTGAATCTGTTCGCCCACGCGCGGCGGTGCCGCAACCGGCGGCGGCGCCAGCGCACCCGCCTTGTCTCTCGTTCCCGAGCTTGCCATCGATTCCTCAATCCATTACAGTATTTCGGTATATTGGAAAACGGTTCGAAATATCGAATCTGTCCAATTTCATCGATCGACTATAACAGGGCATATGCCCCGCGCATACCTAACGAACCGACAAGAGATCCCGATGAAAGAGCGTTACCTGTCCCATGTGCGGGCCACGATCGACGAGATTCGTGCCGCCGGCTTCTACAAGACCGAGCGCGTCATTGCGAGTCCGCAATCGTCGGACATTCGCCTCGCGAACGGGAAAGACGTGCTGAACTTCTGCGCGAACAACTATCTGGGGCTCGCGAATGACCGGCGCCTGATTGATGCAGCGAAGGCGGGCCTCGACGAAGATGGCTTCGGAATGGCGTCGGTGCGATTCATCTGCGGTACGCAGAGCGTGCACAAGACGCTCGAACAGGCACTCGCCGGATTTCTGCAAACAGACGACGCGATCCTCTATTCGAGTTGCTTCGACGCGAACGGCGGTCTGTTCGAGACCCTCCTCGGCGAGGAGGACGCGATCATCAGCGACGAGTTGAATCACGCCAGCATCATCGACGGCGTGAGGCTCTCGAAGGCGAAACGCCTGCGCTACAGGAACAACGACCTCGCCGACCTCGAAGCGAAGCTTCAGGAAGCCGACGCGGCCGGTGCGCGGTTCAAGCTGATCGCGACAGACGGCGTATTTTCGATGGACGGCATCATCGCCAACGTCGCCGGCATTTGCGATCTCGCCGACCGCTACGGCGCGCTCGTGATGGTCGACGACTCGCACGCAGTCGGCTTCGTAGGCGCGAATGGGCGCGGCACGCCGGAGCACTGCGGCGTACTGGATCGCGTCGACATCATCACCGGCACGCTCGGCAAGGCGCTTGGCGGTGCGTCGGGCGGGTACGTCGCGGCGCACAAGGAAATCATCGAACTGCTGCGACAGCGCAGCCGCCCCTATCTCTTCTCGAACACGCTGGCGCCGAGCATCGCGGCGGCATCCCTGAAAGTGCTCGACCTGCTCGCAAGCGACGAAGGCGCGGCGCTGAGAAAGCGCGTACACGACAACGGCGTGCGCTTTCGCTCCGCGATGAGCGCGCTCGGCTTCACGCTCGTACCCGGCGACCATCCGATCATTCCGGTCATGCTCGGCGACGCACAGCTCGCATCGAACATGGCCGACGCGCTGCTGGACGAAGGCGTCTACGTGATCGGGTTTTCATATCCGGTCGTGCCGAAGGGCCGCGCGCGCATCCGCACCCAGATGAGCGCCGCCCATACGCCGGAACAAGTGGATCGCGCGGTCGATGCGTTTGCGCGCGTCGGCAGAAAACTCGGCGTGATTTGAGAATTGAACGGACGCGCGCCCGGTGCAAATAGCGGATGAAGGCCCCGCCCGCTGTCTGGCCCAGCACGTCGTTGCGACGAGTGCGGCGGCTAGCGGGCCGGGGCCAAAACTTGATGCGCATAAAGTTCCGGCGCCTCCGCCCGATCTGCGTTGCTTCAACCATGCGCGTCGAACGCGCCCAGAGGATCACCAGCAATGAAAGCACTAGCAAAACTCGAACGCGCCCCGGGACTCACCATGACGCGCGTCAAGCGGCCGGAAGTCGGCCACAACGACGTGCTCATCCGCATCCGGAAAACCGCTATCTGCGGCACCGACATCCACATCTGGAAGTGGGACGACTGGGCGCAAAAGACGATTCCCGTGCCGATGCACGTGGGCCATGAATACGTCGGCGAAATCGTGGAAATGGGACAGGAGGTGCGCGGTTTCGCGATCGGCGACCGCGTGTCGGGCGAAGGGCACATCACGTGCGGCTTCTGCCGCAATTGCCGCGCGGGGCGCCGTCACTTGTGCCGCAACACCGTTGGCGTCGGCGTGAATCGCGAGGGCGCGTTCGCAGAATATCTGGTGATTCCCGCGTTCAACGCGTTCAAGATTCCGCCGGACATTTCCGACGATCTCGCCGCCATCTTCGACCCGTTCGGCAACGCCACGCACACGGCGCTCTCGTTCAACCTCGTCGGCGAGGATGTGCTGATTACGGGCGCCGGGCCGATCGGCGTGATGGCCGTGGCGATTGCGCGGCACGTCGGCGCGCGCAACGTCGTGATTACCGATGTCAACGACTACCGGCTGGAACTTGCCCGCAAGATGGGCGCGACGCGCGCGGTGAACGTCGCCCGCGAAAACCTGCACGACGTGATGAACGAACTCGGCATGACCGAGGGTTTCGACGTCGGCATGGAAATGTCCGGCGTGCCGAGCGCGTTCACGGCCATGCTCGAGTCGATGAATCACGGCGGGAAGGTCGCGTTGCTCGGCATTCCGCCCGCGCAAACCGCGATCGACTGGAATCAGGTGATTTTCAAGGGACTGGAAATCAAAGGCATCTACGGACGCGAAATGTTCGAAACCTGGTACAAGATGGTCGCGATGCTGCAAAGCGGGCTCGATCTTTCGCCGATGCTCACGCACACGTTCCCCGTCGACGACTACGAACGCGCATTCGAGACCGTGCTCTCGGGCAACAGCGGCAAGGTCGTGCTCGACTGGGCCGCGGCCTGAAAACCTGCAGCGGCGGGCTACGACCCGCTGCCCGGCACTGGCTTCGCGAATTCCGCCTGAATGGCGACGTGCACGTCGTCGCCGACAGCCGGATACCACGTCGACAAGCCGAACTGCGCGCGGCTGAAATGCCCGTCGGCGGCAAAGCCGAGGGTTTCCTGCTTCGTCAGCGGATTAGGCGCGTGACCATTGAAGGTCACGTTCAGCGTGACCGGGCGCGTCGTGCCGCGAATCGTCAGGTCGCCCGTCAGCGTGCCCTTGTTCTCGCCCGTGCGAACGAAACGCGTGCTCACGAACCGGATCGACGGGTAGCGTTCGACGTCGAACATGTCCGGGCCCTTCACCATGCGGTCGAGCAGCGGCACCTTCGTGTTGACGCTCGCGGCATCGATGTCGGCCGTCACCGTGCTCGCCTCCATGCCGGCGGGGCTCCAGTCGAGTTGCGCCTTGACCTTGTCGAAGCGGATCACGTAGCGCGAATAGTGAAAATGATCGACGTCGAAGCTCACGCTCCAGTGGAACGGGTCGAGGTCGTAGCGTCCAGCCGGCACACTTGCCTCGTTCTCCGAAACCCGGTGCGTGACCACCTCCACCGCGGTGCACGCCGCGAGCATCGACAGAGCGGTACCCGCCGCGAACATACGCAAGCCATTGACTGCTTTTCGACCAGTCATCGCATTTCTCTGAAAGTGACGATTTCGTTAAGGCGCGAGGGTGCGTTGCGCCGAGACCAATGCCCACACGATACACGTGCGTTCAGGTAGAGTTCCGCTCGAAATCTATCTCGAAAAGGCGTTGTCGCGCTCAGCCGACGACGGAAATCACATGCGCTTCAGGTTGGCCCGATCGCGCGCCTTGCGCGCGTGCTGGATTTCGCTTGCGGTTTTGGCCGCGCTGACGGTGACGTCGAACGCTCGCGCCGCGAACTGGTGCAAGGACGGCATCTGGGTGGATGCGATGATCGGCTCGCACCACGTCAACCCCGACAAGGACTTCAAGGAATTCAATCCGGGCATCGGCGTGGAGTGCTGGATCGCACCGGAGTGGGCGCTGACGGCCGGGTATTTTCGCAACTCGCTCTCGAAGCCGTCGATCTACGGCGGCGGCGTCTGGGCGCCGGAGTTCCTTCATTGGGGCTTCATCCGGCTCGCGGCGATGGGCGGGCTGATCTCCGGCTACGAGTTCGACCGTCTCGGGTTCGGGCACGATCACACGGTCGGCCCCGTGCTCGCGCCGCTCGTCATGGCGGAGTACGGGCGGTTCGGCGCGAACATCATTCTGATCCCGCCGATCCCGTCGAGCGACCTGCCGCTCACGTTCGGGCTGCAACTCAGGCTGCGCTTCTAGGTTCCGTTTCGTAGCGCATCCTGCATGCTTGAGGGTCATGTCACCGGCGATGATCCATCGACAGATCCGCCACATTCCGAACCCGCGGCGGGCCGGTCGTTCGCGTCGAGGGCCGGCGACCGCAAGGAACGAGTCACCGGTGCCACGGCGCTTTTGAATCGCTCGGCCGGAAAATCGATGAAAGCCCTCGCGCGTGCGGACTGGTTGGGCTTATGCGAACAGGTCCGCCGATGGCAGCACATGGTCCGGCGGGACGATTCGCAGCCTGTGCCCGGCGCCGCATTCGTGGCACGGGCAGCAACGCTCGCTTGAACGCACGAGATCCTCGTGGAAGGATCGGTGCTGTTGCTCGGCGTCGACCGTTTCCTGAACGAAGCCCGCGCAGTCACCAACCTGATCGGCAACGGCGTTGCGACCGTCGTGGTGGCGCGATGGAAGGGTGCGCTCGAGAAGAACACGGCGCGGGCAATGCTCGATGGTCATGGCGATACGGGCATCGAAGCGTTCGAGCCGGCCGTGCAGGGAACGACGGAACCCTTCGACCGGCCCTCAATGATCCGGTCTCGCTGAATGGGCGCAGTCACCCGGTGCGACGAGTATGATTCCACTTTAAATCTGCTCGATTCCGGCATGCTCGCGCTCAAACTCACGCTTGTTCCGCTGTTCGTGCTTGTCGTATCGATGTCGGGTAAATGGTGGGGGCCGTCGGTCGCTGGCTGGTTGGCCGGATTGCCCGTGGTGGCCGGTCCGATTCTCTTCCTTCTCGTGCTTGTGCATGGCCCGATCTTCGGCGCGCGTGCTGCCACACTTTCCCTCTCCGCGATCCTCGCGTCAGAAGCATTCAATTTCGCATACGCGTGGACCTGTCGCTCACGCGCATGGCCGGTTGCAGTTGTTGTCGGGCTCATCGCGTGGCTGATATCCGCGTGCGGCTTGTCGATGCTGCCCGCTTCCCCGATCTGGGCCGCCGCCGCTGCCCTCGCTGCGGTGTGCTTCGGCCAGTCGTTCATGCCGCGCGGTTCGGCGGTGGCGCCGGGTGCTCCGCTCACGCGGGCCGACCTGCTCGGCAGGATGATTGCCGGCGCGGTGCTCACGGTACTGGTCACGTCGGTATCGGGATGGGTGGGTCCCGCGTGGAGCGGCTTGATCGCAGTGTTTCCGCTGCTCGGCATCGTGCTGTCGGTGTCCTCGCACCGCGCGCATGGACCTGCCTTCGTCGTCTCGCTGCTTCGGGGCATGGTGCTCGGGCGGTTCTCGTTCGCCGCCTTCTGTCTTGTTCTTTCTTTCTCACTGCCGCACCAGCGTCCGCTTCCGGCTTTCGCGGAGGCGGCCATCGTCGCGATGTTCGTGCAATGGAGTACCCGGCGGCTGGCAACAACCCGGCGCCCGAAAGTTTCGCGGACGACCGCGATTGCCGCCGAATGATTCGCAAGCCGCGTTGTTGCCCTCCAGCGTCATTGACTCCCGAATCTTCCCCAGGCAAACCCATCGTCAGTCGGTGTTCACGTATCTGCGAATATCTGCCACCCAGACATCGCGCTTGACGCCGCTCCTGCTACTCGCTCGCAGAATCGACAGACGCCCCGGAGCCTTCGCCGCCCGCGGTGTCTCGCCTCGGCCGCTGAACGGCTCTCAGCTTCCCGCTGTTTCCGCCGCCGCAGAAGAACCGGTCACCGCCATCGGACTCGAGCCCCGACACGGCCGTGCCGGGCGGCATCTCCAGGCTCTCCAGGACCTTGCCCGTTGCGGGATCGATGCGCCTCAAATCGCTCGTCTCGCTTTCCCAGGTGCCGTGCCAGAGTTCTCCATCGACCCACGTGACGCCAGTGACGAAGCGGTTGGACTCGAGGGTGCGAAGAATCGCCCCTGTCTCGGGATCGACCTGATGAATCTTCCGCTCGCGATACTGCCCCACCCAGAGCGTTCCTTCGGCCCACGCGAGCCCCGAGTCACCGCCGTCCCCGGGTGCCGGGATCGTGGCAAGCACGCGGCCCGTCTCCGGATCGATCTTCTGGATGCGATCCTCGGCGATCTGGAACAGGTGCCGGCCGTCGAAGGCCGTCCCCGCATGCGCCGCGACATCGATCGAGCGCGTTGTCTTGCCGCTTGCCGGATCGAGGGCGTTCAGCTTGTCGCCGGACGCAAACCAGACCTGCCGGCCGTCATACGTCACGCCATGCACGCCTTCGACGCCCGGAAAGGGTCCGTACTCCCTGATGATTTTGGCCGCTGATCGATTCATGTCGTCGTCCTGTCGCTCGGTGGTGGAAGATCGTTGCCTTCATCCTAGTCAATAAGGAGCGGGGCAGGGAGTAACAAGGTCGTCGTGAATCCCGGCACGGGCGGGGTCATCCAGCGGCGAGCCCGCCCGCGCCCGAACGGCTGCACCTTGCCCGCCGACGCCAGCGCGTCGAGCGACCGCTGCACGGTGCGCTGGCTGGCGCCGAGCGCGATCGCCAGGGCCGAACTCGACCACGACTCGCCATCGGAGAGCACGGCGAGCACCGCCGCATGCGCCTCGTCGACGGGCCGCGCCAGCACGACGACCTCGCGTGCGCGCGGCACGAGTGCGAAGCCGTGCTTCGTCGCGCTCACGCCGGCGAGCGTCCCGAGCGCAGCGCGAAGCCGCCCGATTTCCACCCGCAAGCGCGCGCGATGCGATTCGTCGGCGGACTTCGCCCGGAACGCCCGCGCGACGAGCGTGTCCCTCGGCACGTCCGACGGCCACGCTTCGCCAAGTGCCCGTGCAAGCGCGAACAGCACCGGACGTCTTGCGAGCGGGACTACGGTTTGCGCATCGCGAACGACATGCCGGCACGCGTCCACGACGAGCACCTTCGACGCCATCAACGCTTCGACTTCATCGAGCAGGAGGAGCCGCTCCTTGCCGCGCTCAATCAGGCGCGCGGCGGGCGTGTTCAGGACGAGGGATGCGGCTTCGACCTCCGCGCTCAGCGCGGGAATGCCAGCGTGATGCGCGGCGCGTTCGGCGCGGGCGAGCGCGGCGCGGGCCGCACCGGTTCGCAGGCGCCGCATCGCGATCCCCGCGACGACCAGTTCGCGGGCGGCCGTCAATGCGGGCGGGAAGGGCGTCGGGTCGGGTTCCGCGAGCGTGCGCTCGGCTTCGTCGAGGCGCCCGATCAGCAGGAGCCGCCGCACTTCGAGATACCGGGCATGCGCGGCGTTGACCCGGTCGCCGTGCTGTTCGAGCGTCGCTCTGGCGGCGTGGAGCGCCTTCGCCGGCCAGCCCAGGTCGCGCGAAACGAACGCGATTTCGGCCTCGGCGACGACACACCTCGCGCGAGCCACGGCCTCTTTCGCGCCGAAGGCGCGCGCCGCGCTTCGCAGGAGCGCCTTCGCGCGAACGAGATCGCCGAGCTGCGCCATCGCGATACCGCGAAGCGCGAGCGCAGGCGCGTCGTCGCGCAGCGCGATCCGGTTCAATGCCCCGAGGGGGTCTCCCGCCGCGAGCGCATGCGCCGCGGCCGTGATCAGCGAGTCCAAGTGAATCCCGCCAAACTTGTCACTCCCACCGTTCGATACCCGGGACTAATCTATCACGACCGCCAACCCGGACGTCGCATCGGCAACCGGGCGCACGACGAACGATATTCAACGGAGGCAAGCATGCAGACGAAACACACGACCGGCACACGCGACGAGTGGCTGGCAGCGCGGCTCGAACTGCTGGACGCGGAGAAGAATCTGACGCACCGCAGCGACGAACTGGCGCGGCGCCGTCAGGCGCTGCCGTGGGTCCGCGTCGACAAGACTTACTCATTCGAGACCGAGGCAGGGAGCGCATCGCTTGCAGGCCTCTTCAGGGGGCGCTCGCAGCTGCTCGTCTACCACTTCATGTTCGGTCCCGACTACAAGGCGGGATGCCCGTCCTGTTCGGCGATCGCCGACGGCTTCGACGGTTTCGTCGTGCATCTCGCGAACCATGACGTCACGCTGTCGGCGGTATCGCGGGCGCCGCTCGCGAAGCTGCAGGCGTACAGGCAGCGGATGGGATGGACGTTTCCCTGGGCGTCGTCGCTTGGCAACGACTTCAACGCGGACTTCAACGTCTCGTTCACGGAGGCGCAGCAGCGCGAGGGAGACGTCGAATACAACTACCGGCGCGAGCCTGCGTTCGAGCGGCGCCCGGGTCAGGAGGGCGGCGGCCAGAGCGCCGGGGCGAAGTTCGCGGCCATGAGCGGAACCGACGTGGCCACGTTCCATCGCGACAGGCCGGGCATGAGTGCGTTCGTGCTCGAAGACGGCGAGGTCTACCACACGTATTCCACCTTTTCGCGCGGACTCGACGGCCTCTGGGGCATGTACCCGTGGCTCGACCGCGCGCCGAAGGGGCGCAACGAGACGGGCGTCTGGTGGCGCCGCCACGACGAGTACGACGAACGCTGAGGCGCATCGTGGACAGTGCTCGCGCAACCGGGAGATGGCAGATGTCACCGCGCATGGAGTCGGAGCGGGCGTTCATCGGCGTCGCGGCGCTCGTCTTCGCCGTCAGCGCGGCAGCGACGATCGGCTGGAGCGCGTCGATGTCGGCGATGGGCGGGATGCCGATGCCCGGCGGCTGGACGATGTCGATGGCGTGGATGCGGATGTGCGGCAAGACGTGGCCCGGTGTCGCGGCGTCGTTCCTCGGCATGTGGGTCGTGATGATGATTGCGATGATGCTGCCGTCCCTCTTGCCGATGCTGTGGCGGTACCGGCAGGCGGTCGGCGGGAGCGGCGGGACCGGCGAGAGGCGGCTCGGCCCGCTGACCGCGCTGGTCAGCGCGGGATACTTCTGCGTGTGGGCCGCGTTCGGAATGGCGGCCTTTCCAGTCGGCGTCGCGCTGGCGGCGCTGGAGATGCAGTTGCCGGCGCTCGCGCGCGCGGTTCCGGCCGCGGCCGGTGTGGTCGTGCTGATCGCCGGGGCGCTCCAGTTCACCGCGTGGAAGGCGCGTCATCTGGCCTGCTGCCGGGCGGCACCGGTGCACGGCCGGGCGTTGTGTGCGGATGCCGCCACGGCCTGGCGGCACGGCCTGCGTCTCGGCCTGCACTGCTGTCATTGCTGCGCCGGCCTGACCGCGGTTCTCTTCGTCATCGGGGTCATGGACCTGCGCGCGATGGCTGCCGTTACGGCCGCCATTACCCTCGAACGCCTCGCGCCGGCCGGTGAGCGCGTCGCGCGGGCGATCGGCGCGGTTGTCGCCGGGGCAGGGGTGCTCCTGATCGTGCAGGCGGCCGGGCCCGGATGACGCGCGTCGCGCATCGTGCGGCTGGTCGGCCATCGTGCGAGCGACAGCGCGGCAGGCGAGCGCACGCCGGCCGGAATCAGTCGCGTCTGCAGGCCGCGGCGTACATGCCGATCACTTCCCGCACCTTGCTCTGAACGAGGCTCATCGGCGAGCCGTCGATCGCGCCGCGCCGCGCCTCCCAATACTGTCCCGGGAGATAGCGGCTCAGCAGGTTTTCCGGAATGGGCGCTGCGCCCAGATTGGCGATCAGTTTCTGCGCGGCGGCATCGACTTGCGGGTCGGCCCAGTAGTACCGGACGCGGTCGCTGTAGCTGTAGGCGCGCAGCAGGCGCTGTTCCCGCTCGTCGCCGTGATAGTACTTCTCCCAGTTGGCCGGCTTGCCGAGCATCACGCTTTCGACGACCTTTCGCAGGTTCGAGCGCTCGCCTTGCCCGACGATCTCCGCTTCGATGTCCGCCATCGCGTAGAGCGCCTCACGCAGCGCGAAGGTCACGCCCGGTCCCACCTTCAGGATCGCGAATCCGTCGCGCACGAGCGCCGCCAGCGCCTCGGGCTTCTGGTAATCGGTGGAGTGGGCTTCGAAGACCACGCCCGGCATCTGCCCGAGCACCTCCGAGAGCCCCACGGCGTGTTCGGGCACATAGTCGATCACGCGCGTATGGTCGAACTCGACGCCCGGCTGCACGACGAGCGCAATCACGCGCTCCCACGCGCGATCGAGACCGCGCGCGCGCCACGCCTCCTGGTGAACGGCGACCGTCGCGAGCGCGGCCTCCGGGCGCGTCACCTCGACGCTCGCGAGCGCTTCAGCGGCGCCACCCGGCACCGGCACCTCGGTTCCGATGACATACACCGGCCTCACGGCCTTCGCCTCGCGATCGGCGGCGGCTTCCGCGACCGCGCACAGGCGCGAGGCACGCTCGGCCACCACGCTGTCGGAGAGCCGTTGCGGATCGTCGGCGCAGCGCATGCTGGTGTCGAGATGGATCTTGACGAATCCGGCCGCAACGTAGGCGTCGATGAGCGCTTCCGCGCGCTGCATCGCGTCGCGCGCGGGCAGGCCGCGCCACGCGTTGGGACCGAGGTGGTCGCCGCCGAGGATCAGCCTGTCGCGTGAAAGTCCGGCGCGCCCGGCAATCGTATGGACGAAGCGCACGAAGTCGGCGGGCTTCATCCCCGTGTAGCCGCCGAACTGGTCGACCTGATTCGACGTGGATTCGATGACGAGCGGCGTGTCGTCGGCGAGCGCCTGCTTCATGGCGGCGGCGAGCACCCAGGGGTGCGCGGAGCAGATCGAATAGATGCCCGCGAGATTTTGCGCGCGGCGCGCATCGCCGGACAGGCGCGCAACGACGTCATGCATGACCCTGCTCCGGAGTTTGCGCAATGAACGCGTCGAGTTGGGCGAGCGTGGCGGTGCCTTCCATCGGTCCGCGGAACGTGACGGCGCGCGCGCCGCTCGCGCAGGCGTAGCGCAACGCGTCTTCGATGCCGAACCCTTGCGAACGGCACGCGATGTAGGTCGCGCCGAAGCAGTCGCCGGCGCCCGTCGGATCGACTTCCTCGACGCGCAGCGCGGGCATCCGGATCTCGTGGCTGCCGTCGTGATGGCTGCATCCGTCCTTGCCGCGCTTGACGACGACTTCGCGCACGCCTCGCCTCAGCAGTTCCTCGATCGCGCCTTCCTCGGTGGTGGCGCTCGCGAGCAGCATCACTTCGTGGCCGCTCGGCAGGAACACGTCGGTGTAGTCGAGGATGAAGTCGAGCGCTTCGCGCATTTCGGGGATGCGCAGCATCTCCTTGCGGATGTTCGGATCGAAACTGACGGTGCCGCCCTGCGCCTTGACCGTCTCGATCACCTTCTTCATCGCCTCGATGATGCGAAACGAGAAGAGCGACGAGCCCATCACGTGGAAGTGCGTGCAGTCCGCGAGCAGGTCGTCCCTGACGTTGCTCACCGACAGGTGCCCCGACGCGCTGTTGGCGATGTTGTAGATGAAGTCGCGTTCGCCGTCCTCGCGATAGGTGACGAAGGCGCTGCCCGTGGTGGCGTTCCTGACCACCGAGATGCCGGACACGTCGACGCCGTCCGCGCGCAGGCGTTCGACGTTGAGCGCGCCGAAGTCGTCGTCGCCCACGCAGCCGATCAGCGCGCCGCGGCTGCCGGCACGCGCCACCTGGTCGATGAAGATCGCGGGCGCGCCGCTCGCGTAGGGGCCGATCAGCGTGCCCGCGCGGCGAAACGACTGGCCGCGCTCGGTCGCCATGATTTCGACGAGAATCTCGCCCATCGTCAGAATGCAGCCGGCTTGTGCGGCGTCTCGCGTTTCAGTGGTGGCCATGGCGTGAGCTCGTTCGGGCGTCGATGCGAAAGGCGGCGACGCAACAGGTTGAGGAAGGTTCGGACCGGCGGGATCGGCGGAGGTCATGGGCTCGCTGTGCCCCGGACCGGCCGGGTGTTGCAAAACTCCAGCACGCCGCTCTCCTTGCGGTGGAGTCGCAGCCCGTGGCGAGTCATCAGTTCCATCGTCGGCGGGTCGATTCCCTCGTCGATGAGGAGCGCGTCGATGTCCGCGACGTGGCCGAACGCATCGCCTTCGCGCTCGGTCAGCCGGGGCTGGCAGGCGACCACGATCGTGCGCGCCGCCGACCGGCTCGCCGCCTGAAAGACCCGTGCGCTGGCGGGATCGGAAGCGAGCAGGGTGCCGTCGCGGTCGATGCCCGAGGCTTGCAGGATGCACAGATCGAGTGACCGGCTTCCGACGGACGCCTCTGCCTCCGGCCCGGTGAGCGCGGTGGCGCCCGTTTCGAGCTGGCCGCCCGTCAGCGCCAGCTCGCACTGGACGAATCGCTGGGCCGTCTGCGCCATCGCGATGTCGTTGAGCAGCAACGCGAGATTCGACCGCTCGGAGAGAAACGGCAGAACCTTGTGGACGATCTCTCCGCAGCCCAGCATGAGCGACGCGTGGTCTTCGACCGCTTCCGCCGCGGCGCGCGCGATTGCCGTTTCCGAGGCCTTGCGCGCCGCGCCGTCGACAACGGGCACGAGCACGTCCTCACCGGGGCGCTGCGCCAGATAGCGCGCCTTTCCGGACGACCTGACGAGGTATCGCTGCTGCTCCAGATAGGTGAGGTCCGTGCGGATCGTGACGCTCGACACATCGAACGTCTGGCTGAGTTCATCGACCGACACTTCCCCGCGCTTGCGCACGAGCTCGACGATCTGCAGCCGCCGCTTCAGGGAACTCTTGTTTGCCAGCACGTTTGCGCTCTCGAAAAAGACTCTTTTGTTTCGAAAGAGTCTAGTTTCGAATCGAAAGAACGTCAAAAGGAATTGTCGGGGCGCCGGCTAGGGATTTCCCTTAAGCGGGACGCGGCGCCCCGATCGTTCAGGGGGAACGATGCCGCCCGCTCTGGTGACTGGGGCGGCGTCGGCGCATCGAATGCGGTCTTTGCGGATCAGATTGAATGTTTCTCGCCGGGCGCGGACGGGCTGCATGGCGCCCGTGGCCGTCCGGTGTCGTCCCGGCCGGGTCGTGCCGGGCACGGCGCACGGCACGGCGGGAACGAGGCACGCCGTGCGCCATGTGATGCGCGTTCCGCCCGGCTCAACTTCCGCCGAAAAAGACGGAGCAGAAGCTGGCGGGTCCGACGCAATCGGCGGCTTTCTTCGGCGCGGCCACCGAGCGTTGCGCGGCAGGCGCGGTATCGGCCTGCGCTAGTTGCTGCTGTGAGTTCGCATTGTCGGCGGCGGGTGCGGGGGTTTGCGCATGCGCCATCGATACCGCGGACAGCCAACATGCGAAGAGGGCGAACTTGAGCAACTTCATTTGTTTTCTCCTATGAACGAGCACTGCGAGGCAGTGACGGAACTATAGGACCCGGCGATGCGCGGATTAACGGGCGCGCCTGAAAGGTACTCTTCCTGGTTGAGGAAAAATGGGCAGTGAAAGGGCGCGTCGCCGTCGAGGAGCGCGGTGCGGACGACGTGAAGGCAACGCACGATGCACGGTGTCGGGCAGGAAGCAGGCGTGCCGGAGGGCGTCCGCAATGCTCGCGCGATGCATGACGGGTTGGGACCGCACCACCGTCCGATACGCGTTGACCCCAGCCCACAGTTATCCACCGTTTTTGTTGAAAGGGGTGTGGATAACGTTATCGAAAGCGCGCCAACCTGCTGATGCGAAAGGCATTCCGCTCGATGCATCGTGGCGTGCGCGCTTGTCGCCCGCGTGGCGTTACTTGAAGTCGTTCGTTTCCAGTTCGACCGACTGCCCTCCGTTCTTCGAAAGCGTGCGCCGCGCGGCCTCTTCGATCCGCAAGCGGCCGCCTTCGAACGCGCTCAGCAGCGCATGAGAGGACGTGCCTTCGTTGCCGAAGTGGTCATTGAGTGCATCCATCGAAACGCTGCACCAGACTTCGCGGCCATCGACACTGGCCTCGAATGCGACACGTGCGGCGGCGACGACGTGGCGCCGGCCGCTGAACTCGATCGTCATCTTTGTCTCCTTGAGTTGGGCGCAGGCCACGAGCATTCCATGTGCAGGGAGCCGCCTTGTCGCGCTCCCGGCCCGCATGGACGAAGATCACGCAGCCCATTGAACATGACGGCGCGACGCGTGGCGCTGCTCAGAGGAGCTGCTTCACGGCCGCGAGCGCATCGACGAGCCCGGCACCGGTCGCGCCGTCCTCGCCGGCGCCGGCCGCGAGGCCCACGCCTCTCGGGTCGCTGGCCGGATTCGCGTGGCCCGTTCTGACGTCGCGTGCGGTACGGCGCAGGATCGCCTTGACGTCGCCTGGCGAGAGCTTCGGGCTTGCCTGCAGCAGAAGCGCGCACAGGCCCGCGAGTTGCGGCGCCGCGGCCGACGTTCCGCTGAACACGCCCCAGCCGTCGGCGGGCAGCGTGCCGTCGAAGGCGGAGTTCTCCCGATCGATCTCGCAGGCGGACGGAATCGGCAGCGCCAGATAGTTCGCATGCGGCAGGAGCCCCACCAGGCCGCACACGTCGGGCACGTTTCGCCCCGAGTAGATCCGGCTCCTGAAGGCGCTCGCATAGTCGGATGCGCGCATGGAACTGGCCTGATCGACGAAGACGCCCCCCGCGGAGACGACGTCGGGCATCTGTCCCGGGAACGAGTAGTGGCCGTTGCCCGCGGAAAACACGATCACGATGCCGCGCTTCACTGCCGCCTGGATTTCGGCCTCGAGCGCGACGAGGCTGTTCGGCAGCGTCGCGAGCGGCGTGTTGTTGGGCCCGCGCAGATCGTAGCCGAGGCTCACGGAGATCACGTGCGGATCGTGCTTGAGCGCTTCCTGAAGCCCTTCGAGCACGGACGCGCCCGAGGTCGGATCGGCTTCGTTGTCGAGCTTCACGCCGATGAACGTCGCGCCCGGCGCGATGGCGAAGATGTTCGCGGATTCGCCGGTGCCGTGGCCGTTGCCGTCGGTGCTGCGATCAGCGGCGCCCGGTGCGAGAACGATCGACGACGTGTAGCCGTTCGCCCTGAAATACGGATGGCTGTGGCCGAAGCCGCTGTCGATCATCACGACGCGCACACCCTTGCCCGTGATGCCCTGAAGATGCACGGGCGTCGCGTTGAGATGGCGGGCGATGTCCGCGGGCGCATCGAGATGGAAATACGGGATGGCGGGCGGCGTGGCCGACGGGAGCGCGCCCTGCGCCCCTTTCGGCGTGCGTTTGGCTGGCGCCTTGGCCGGCGTCTTGGCGGAAGGCTTCGTGGATTTCGCCGATTTCGCGGCCTTCGCCATGTAGATGTGGGGCCATTGAATGTAGACGTCGTCGAGCAGCGCCTGCAGCGACGGGTCCGGATTCCACGGCGCCCCGTCCGGCGGATAGAGCACCGACGAGAACTGCGCGGCCGACCCGCCCGGCGCCGTCATGCGCGCGAGCTTCGTCTGGAACACCGCCTCGAACTGCGCGCGGGTGCAGCGCATCGAGGCGGAGAGCGACCCGCGGCCCGTCAGCGTGAAGCCGCATCGCGCAAGCTCGGCGATGGCGAGGTCCGCCTGCGCGGGATCGGGGATGAAGCTCGAGACCGTATCGGTCGACATCCGCGCGCCGAACTTGGTGGGGCCGCCCAGCTGGCCGGGCCGGTTGAACGTGACGGCGACACGGAGTTCGTCGCCCGGTGGCTGGCGGCGGGTGGGTCGGGTGGACAGGTCGTCTGGATCGTAAGCCTTCATCGCTTCGCCTCCCGGTTATTCGAATGAGAGATGCTCCGGTGCTTCGCAGATCGATGAGACATAGGGCTTGAGCGGGTCCGGCACCGTGAGGGCGTCGGCCGCTGCGCCGCAGAAAAGCTTCCTGAACTCGGCGTCCGGAACGCGCGCCGACAGGCTCGCGGCGCCTTCGCCGCTCAACTGCAGGCCCAGCTCCTGCGCAGCGTGCTTGGCGGCTTCGCGCGCCTCGCTCGTGCGGCACGTGTCGTGCAGCAGGAGTTGCAGGCGGCGGACGTGACGGGTTTCGGGAGCCATGGTCTTCGCGCGAGGCACGGCCGGCAAACGGCATGCGCACCCCGGACTTCCTTCGTGGGTTCCGATACTACGCCTAGTTCATCAACTATTCCACGGCGCGCGCAAGAGCGAACGCGTGTCGCGCGGCGCACGGGTGAGTACGGTACTCTGATCCGTACGACGCTGTGAGGCAGCATGGCGGTGCGCGTGAGCCTGACGTGGCGAGGCGCTGCGTGTCGGATGGCGGATCGCGCGCCGCGCAAGGCCGAAATACGTGTATCGTGCACGCTCACCAAATTCACCAATGCGCTAACGCCATCCGGTGCGGGCCGCCGCGGCGCCCCGCTCAGGCACGCACGCAAGACTCTTCACGATGGTCGATCTATCGATTTACGGCGGGCTCTTTGTCGTCGCGCTGGTCGCCGCGACCATTCTGCCGCTCCAGTCCGAGGCGTTGCTCGTCGGTCTGCTGATCGCCGGCAATCAGCCCGCGTGGCTGCTGGTCGCGGTAGCGAGCGTGGGCAACATCGCGGGCTCCACGATCAACTGGCAGCTCGGGCGCTCGATCGAGCGGCTGCGCGACCGGCGCTGGTTTCCGGTCAAGCCGGCGGCGCTCGAGCGGGCGGGGCGCTGGTATCACCGCTACGGGCGCTGGACGCTGCTGCTCAGCTGGACGCCCGTGATCGGCGACCCGCTGACGATGGTCGCCGGCGTGATGCGTGAGCCGCTGCGATCGTTCCTTGTCATCGTCGCGATCGCGAAGACCGGGCGCTATGTGGTGATCGCGTCGCTGGTGCTGTTTCACGGCAGGCTCGGCTTCTGAAACCATGCGGGTTTGCAAAACAAAGGTCCCGACCATGAACCAGATCGTTCGCGCACCACTCTCGGTCGGACCGGCCTTGGCGTTCCTGATGAAGCTGCCCGTGCCCGCGCTGATTCCGCTCGCGCTTGCGGCGAGCTATCTGCTCGGGCTCGTCGTCGCGGTTCCCGTGGGCATCTTCTTTCCCGAGCTCGACGTCGGCGGGCCGCGGCTTCATCTGAACGGGCCGATCTTCGTCGTCTGGCTCGTTGCCGCGTGCGTCGTCATTCCGGTCGCCGAGACGCTCGTCTTCCAGTGGGCCTGCATCAGGCTGCTGCGCGAGAAGCTCAAGTGGCGCGCGTCGCGGGCGATCGCGGCATCGGCGGTCCTGTTCGGCCTCTCGCACACATACAGCGTGCCTTACGTGCTGATCGCCACGATCGGCGGCGTCGTGCTCGGGATTGTCTTCGTGATCGAGCAGGAAAAGAACGGATCGCCGTTCTGGGTCGTCGCGACCATTCATGCGCTGCGCAACCTGATCGCGACGTTCGCGTTCGCCACCGTCCTGTGAACCGGTGAGTTCGCCCCTCGCGCGGTTGTTATACGATTCCTGAACACGAAAACGCGCGGGCCTGTCACGACGACCGCCTGACCGAAGCCGACAGCCCGCAAGCCGACAGACGCCGCCGCCGAGCCGAGCGAACCATGTCCATGGACGACCCTGAACGCGACGCGCACCCGCCACACCCGGCCCCGGCAGGCGCGTCCGCTTCCCGCGCGTGGATGCAGGGGCCGGTTGCGGCGCTCTCCACGCTCGCGCAGATCGGCGGCGCGGCGCTCGCCGCGGTCGGACGCGAACTGGCGGCATGGAAGCCGTCGACGGAACGCGCGGCCTTTGCCGCGCAGGCGGTGCTCTCGGTTGCGCTGGCGGTTGCGCTCGCTTACGCGCTCAACCTGTCGAACACATGGTGGGCGGCGATCAGCGGCTTCGCGGTGATGCAGACGAGCTTCGCGGCGTCCGCGAAGCGCGCCGCGCACCGCATCCTCGGCACGGTGCTCGGCGCGTTGCTCGGCACGATTGCCGGACCCGCGATCGGCGATCTGCCGTGGATCTTCGTGCCGCTTCTTGGCGTGATCGGCGGGGTGTCGGTGTACCGGGCGATCGGCTCGGATGCCGGGTACGCGTGGATTCTCGGCGGGGTCACCGCGCTGATGGTGACCTACGAGGCGCACAAGCTGGCGACGGCCGCCGCGACTGCCTCATTCGCGACGCTGCGAGTGGCCGAAGTCGTGGTCGGGACGCTTGCGTGCCTGGCTGTGTCGGGCGCGTTCCATCTCGGGGCGCAGCTGCGCGCGAAGCGTCGCGCGGGCGCCGGACCTGCCGGGCCGGTCGCAGCGGCGGCGCCGGGCGCCATGCCCGCCACGCCCGACGATACGCCCGCGGTGGCGGCGCACGCGCCGTCGCAGCAAGCGCAGCACGCGGCGCGCAAGCTGCTCGCGTGGCAATGCGCGCTATCGGTTTCGATACTGGCAGCGCTTACTTACGTACTGAAGCTGCCGGGCTTCGCGCAGGCGATGGTCACGGCTGTCGCCGTGCTGATCCTGCCCGTGTCGTCGCTGGGCGGCAGCACGCCGCGGCCGGTGGTCGAGCGCATGGTGCACCGCTTTGCGGGGTGCCTGCTCGCGGGGGTGATCAGCGTCGCGCTGCTGCCGGTGCTCGGCGAGAGCGCGCCAGCGTGCATGCTCGTGCTTTCGCTCGGCGTGTGGTTCGGATGCCACGTGCAGACGGGCCAGGAAGGCGCGAGCTACGTCGGCCGGCAGTTCACGATCGCGTTCATCATGGTGTTCGTGCAGGATCACCACTGGTCCGCCGATCCGGTCCCGGCGCTGATGCGGCTCTCGGGCATCCTGACGGGCGTCGTCGTGCTTTCCGCGGTGATGCTCGCCACCAGCCGCCTGCCGCTCGCGCGGCAGGGCGCCGCCGCGGGATGAAACGGCTGAAGCGAACGACCGGTCGCGACGCGCGCCGCCCGGGCAAGCCCGGGCGGCGCGCGTCGCGGTCAGGCTTGCCTCAGGCTTCCTCGGCCCACGCCATGCTCTCGCGCGCCATCAGCGCCGACGATGCCGCCGGCCCGAACGTTCCCGCCGTGTAGTTGCGCGGGCGGTCGTTGAGTTCCTTCCAGCCCGCGAGGATCGGCTCGACCCACGCCCAGGCCGCCTCCAGTTCGTCGCGCCGCATGAAATGGGTGAGGCGTCCGCGGATCACGTCGATGAGCAGCCGCTCGTAGGCTTCCGCGCGGCGCTCCGTGAACGCCTGCTGCAAGTCGAGGTTCAGGTTCACCGGCAGCATGTGCATGCCGCTGCCCGGCTCCTTCGCGAGCATCTGGAGCTGGATCGACTCTTCCGGCTGCAACTGGATGATCAGACGGTTGCCGTAGTTGCGCGGACCGCTCGGGATGATCGAGAACGGCAGGTCCGCGAAGTCGATCACGATCTCCGACTGGCGCTTCTGCAGCCGCTTGCCCGTGCGCAGGAAGAACGGCACGTTCGCCCAGCGCCAGTTGTTGATGTGCGCGCGCAGCGCGACGAACGTTTCCGCGCGGCTCTCGGCGGGCACGTTCGCTTCTTCCAGATAGCCCTTGACCGGCTCGCCGCCGATCGCGCCCGCCGCGTACTGGCCGCGCACGGTGTCGCGCGCGATGTCGGCAACCGACATCGGCCGCAGCGAGCGCAGCACCTTCAGCTTTTCGTCGCGCACGGCGTCCGGGTCGAGCGACACGGGCGGCTCCATCGCGACGATGCACAAGAGCTGCAGCAAGTGGTTCTGCACCATGTCGCGCAGCGCGCCCGTCTGGTCGTAGAAGCCCGCGCGGCTGCCGACGCCCACCGTTTCGGCCACCGTGATCTGCACGCTCTTGATGTACGGCGCCTGCCACAGCGGGCCGAAGATCGCGTTGCCGAAGCGCAGCACCATCAGGTTCTGCACCGTTTCCTTGCCGAGATAGTGGTCGATGCGATAAATCTGCGCTTCCTTGAAATGCCGTCCGACCGACGCGTTGATTGCCTGCGCCGAAGCCAGGTCGTGCCCGAGCGGCTTTTCCAGGACGACGCGCGCATGCGCGTCCACGAGGCCCGCCACCGCGAGGTTGTCGCAGATCGTGGTGAAGAGGTCCGGCGCGGTCGCGAGATAGAACACGCGCAGCCCGTTCGGCCGCGACGTTTCGGCGAGGCGCTGGTAGTCGGCCGGCGCGTCGATGTCGATGCGCACGTAGTCGAAGAGGGCGAGGAACTTGTCCCACGATTGCGCATCGAGCGCCTTGCTGTCGACGAACGGACGCGAGTGCTCCTCCATGAACGCGAGGTATTGCTCGCGCGTCCAGTCCCGCCGGCCGATGGCGATGATGCGCGTCTCGGGGGGCAGGTTGCAGTGCAGGTGCGCCATGTACAGCGCGGGCAGCAGCTTGCGCGCGGACAGGTCTCCGCCTCCGCCGAAGATGATCATGTCGACGGGCAGGTCGGGCGTGCCGGAAGGATTTTGAGTCGTCATGGTGCGTATTGGGTCGCCGGTTGAGGGATCAGGAACGCCGCAGCGCAGGGAGTTTTTCCAAGACGCCTATGGTGCATGTTTTGCGTGTTTTTTGCACGCGACGCCCCGCGCGGCAGGCGGCAAGAGGAAACCGGCCGCAACGGGGCCGCGTCGCGGTTCGATCAGCGCGGCCGCTCGTTCAGTTCAATGAAGTGTCGGCGCGCAGGGTCTCGATGGCGAGGTCGAGGAACGCGCGAACCTTCTGTATCACGTGCCTGCCTTCGCGGTGCACCACGTGGATCGGGAGCGCTGGCGGCTCGAAGTCCGGGAGCACGATCCTGAGCGTGCCGTCGCGCAGGTGGTGCGCCACCTGATAGGACAAAAGACGCGTGATGCCGAAGCCCGCGGCGGCGGCGATGATCGCGGAGTCGTTGGTGGTGGTGGTGAGGCGCGGCTGCAGGCGCACGACGAGCGGCCGGTCGCCTTCGTAGAGACGCCATTCGGGCGACGGCGAAATGCCGCTCGACAGGATCGACACGTGGTTCGCGAGGTCCTCGGGACGCTGCGGCTCGCCGTACCGCTCCAGATACTCCGGCGAGGCGCAGAGCACGCGGCGGACCTTCCCCACGCCGATCGCCTGCAGCGACGAACTCGGCAGCTCGCCGATGCGCACCGCCACGTCGATGCCTTCATCCACCATGTTGACCACGCGGTCCAGAAACGTGCACTGGACATCGGTATCCGGATAGCGCGTCAGGTAGTCGAGCACGATGGAGGTGATGTAGTACTTCCCGAACAGCATGGGCGCCGTGACCGAGAGCGTGCCGCGCGGCGACGAGTGCGTGCCTGTCGCCGACAGTTCCGCCTCGTCGACTTCGCCCAGTATGCGGCGGCAATTCTCGAAGTACGCGGACCCGGCGTCGGTGAGGCGCACGACGCGCGTCGTGCGGGTGAGCAGCCTCACGCCGAGCCGCTCTTCCAGCTCCGTCACGACCCGGCTCACCACCGACGGCGACACGTCGAGCTTGCGCGCGGCCGACGCGAAGCCGCCTGTCTCGACTACCGTGACGAAGGTCGTCATTGCCTGGAAGCGGTCCATATCGTGTGTCGTTTCCGAATCGGGAAGAGGGCAGTCGTATTGCCGTGCATTCTGGGACATAAGTGGCCTCTGAACAAATGAAAATGCGTCGGCAAAGGCGTCGCGACAGGGAAATCGTTCCGCACGGATGCGCGGCCGGCCGCCTTGGGATGGCCCGAATGCGAAACGGCCCGCCGATGCGATGCACCGGCGGGCCGTTTCAGTCAAATAGAGCGATCGGGGCTCAGAGTTCCAGCAAGAGCCGGTTGCCGCCCGGCGCATCGGACTCTCCAGGAACGGCGCAGCAGATGAGCGCTTCGTCGTCGGGCACGCTGAACGCGGGCGCCGTCGGATAGGCCACCGCGCCTTCCACGATGCGCGTCCTGCACGTGCCGCAGCTGCCTCCCCGGCAGCTGAAGTCGGGCGACAGGCCGCGCGCTTCGGCCAGTTCGAGCAGCGTGCCGCCACCCGGCGTCCAGCGGGCCTCCTTCCCCGACGTGACGAACGCAACCGGCACCGGTTCGGTTGCGGGTGCGCGCCCGGGCTGCGCCGCGCCCGCGCCCTGATCGGGCTTGCGCACGAGGGCCGCCGGTCCGAACGCTTCGGCGTGAATGCGCGCATCGGCGATGTTCAGGCCGCGCAGGCCGTCGTAGACCGACTGCATGAACGCGGTGGGGCCGCACAGGTAGAAGTCGTAGTCGTTGAACGGCAGCGTGCCCGTGAGCATGGCCATGTCGATGCGCCCGGCCACGTCGTAGTCCACTTTCGCGCGCGCCCCTTCGGTATCGCTGAGCGCGCGGATCACGTGAACGGCGCCGCCGGCTGCCTGCGCGAGGCTTGCGATTTCGTCCGCGAACGCCCGTTCGGCAATCGAGCGCGCCGAGTGGAAGAACCACACGGGACGCGTGCGGCGCGTGCGCCCGCCTTCGTACACGACGTGCCGCAGCATCGCGAGCATCGGCGTCACGCCGACGCCGGCTGCGAGCAGCACGGCGGGCCGGCGCTCGGCCGCGTCGATCGTGAAATCTCCGGCGGGCGCGCGCGCCTCGATGATGTCGCCCGTGCGAAGCGTGTCGTGCAGATGCCCGGACGCGAGCCCCTGCCGCTTCACGCTGATGCGGTAGAACCCGTCCGATGGCGCCGCTGACAGCGTGTACGTGCGGATCACCGGATGGCCGTCGCAGCCCGGCGGCGTGACGCGGATCGGCAGGTGCTGCCCGGCGGCGTGCGGTGCGAGCCCCGCGCCGTCGAGCGGTTCGAGATGGAACGAGCGGATCACGGCGCTTTCATCGACGATCTTCGCGATCCGGAACGGCCGCCATGCGCGCGCGAGTGACGCCGCGCCGATGCGCTCGGCGGCTTCCTTCCAGCTGCCGGTCATCAGCGAGTTGGGCGACCAGCCGCCTTCCTGGAAGCGCCAGCGCAGCGCGAGCGCCGCCTCGCGGTAGACGATGCGCCGCGGCGTGAAGCGCCACAGCCGTTCCGCGCCCTGGAATGCGGCGATTTCCGGCGAATCGAGAATGACCTCGGCGTCGCCGGAAAGCTGGAGCAGGTCGCCCGTTTCGAAGTCGGCGAACATGAGGCCCGCCTTCGGGTTCACCACGAAATTGCCGAGCGTGTTGAAAAAGAGGTTGCCTGCGAAGTCCGGGATGGTGAGCACGCCGTCGGCGCCGATCCGCACGAAACCCGCCTTGCCGCCGCGATGCGACACATCCACTTGCCGCTCGCCGTCTTCGCGATCGGTGTAGGACGCGACGAAAAACGTGTCCGCGCCGGAGATCATCGATGCGGCGCGCGGCGACAGGCGCTCCATATGCACCGGCGTGGACGCGGAGGGCGTCGCCGGATCGCGCACGAACTCGAACTCGCGCAACTGGATGTACTGCGGGCAGTTGCCGTAACTCTGGACCACCTCGACGCCGAACGTGCCCGAGCCGCCGCGGCGGATCACGCCGTTGACCCGGTTGCGCCGCCGCGTGTGCAGCTCGATGCCGAGCAGCCCGATGGCGTTGCCGTCTTCGAGGCCGGAGTCGGCGGGATCGTTCGCATCGCGGGTGGCGGTGACGTTCAGCACCGCAGGCGTCGGCGCGTCCAGGAAGCCGGCCCCGCCCGCAAGCACCGTCGCCCACGCGTCCCCGGCCGTGTCCACGGCGCCCGCCACGATGAACGGCAACTGCGCATAGAACTCGCGATGCTGGTCGAGCAGGAAGTGGCGCACGAAGCGGCGTCCGAGGCCGTCCATCCGCTCGGCCACGCCCGCGCGGCGCTGCAGTTCGATCTCGCCGGCGTGCCACGGAGAACGGTCGACGGTCGTGGAGAGGGTGGACATGATGTTGCGCCTCGAAAGTAGGGACGGGGCGGGCGCGGTGCGCCCGGCCGGGTGCGTCAGCTGTTGGCCGTGAGGCCGACGGGCGTCTTCCTGAACTCGACGAAGCCCGACAGCGCCTCGACGCGGTGCAGCCACGCGTTCACGTTCCGGTACGCGGCGATATCGACGTTGCCTTCCGGCGCGCGGGCGATGTAGCCGTACAGCGCGACGTCGGCGATCGTCGGCGAGCCCTCGGCGATCCATTCGCGGCCCGCCAGCTCGTCGTCGATCACCTTCAGCACGGCGTGCGCGCGGCGGATGGCGTCGTCGGCGTCGAGCTTCGCGTTGAACACGGTGACGAGGCGCGCGGCAGCCGGACCGTACGCGATCTCGCCTGCGGCGACCGATAGCCATCGCTGCACGGCGGCCGCTGCGGCGGGCGTCTGCGGCAGCCATTCGTCCTTGCCGTGCTTCTTGGCAAGATAGACCAGAATCGCGTTGGAGTCCGAGATCACGGCGTCGCCGTCGACCAGCACCGGAACCTGACCGAAGCGGTTCATGCGCAGGTATTCGGGCGACTTGTGGGCGCCTGCCGCCAGATCGACTTCGATGGCTTCGTACGGTGCGTCGATGAGCGAGAGGAAAAGACGGGCGCGATGCGAATGGCCGGACAGCGGATGGTAATAAAGTTTCATGGAGAACCTCCTGGTACGCAGTGTTGTGGGCGGGAATGTTTCCCAACCTCTGGCTCGAAGTCTAGGTGCCCGGCGGGGTTTGTTTAATACCAGCCGGATTCAAATCACCATTCTCGTAACGCGAACGATCGGCGTGAAGCAGGCTGGCCAAGGCGGCGCGGCGTTAAGCAAATCGAAACCCCCGGTTCAAGAATGCGAACTTCGCGGATCGCGCGAGCCGGTTCATAGTGGAACCCGAAGCACAAACCAGATTCCGGAGACAGCGAAGTGTCCGAACCCACCCCCAGGCTTGCCGACTGGCTCGACAAGACAGCCGTCGCCGAAGACGACATCACCGCCTACCCCCTCGCGGCCATGTCCGCCACCCTCGATCGCGAGACGACCGGCGGCGCCGTGCCGCCGCTCTGGCACTGGCTCTATTTCCTGCCGGTGGCGCCGCTCGCGGAGGTCGGCCAGGACGGCCATCCGAAGCGCGGCGGCTTCCTGCCGCCCGTGCCGCTGCCGCGCCGCATGTGGGCGGGCGGGCGCCTGACGTTTCATGCGCCGCTCGCCGCCGGCGAGCGGGCCACGCGCACCTCGACGATCGCGAGCATCGAGGACAAGACCGGGCGCACCGGGCGCCTCGTGTTCGTCACGGTGCGGCATGAAATGGGCGTCGCGGGCGATCTCAGGATCGAGGAGGAGCAGGACATCGTCTATCGCGATGCGCCGGTTCCGGGCGCGCCGGAAAAAGAGCCCGCCCGCGCGCCGCAGGGCGAGGCTTTTCAGCGCACCGTCACCGCCGATCCGGTGATGCTGTTCCGCTATTCCGCGCTGACGTTCAACGGTCACCGCATTCACTACGACTATCCGTACGTGACGCAGGAAGAGGGCTATCCGGGGCTCGTCGTGCACGGGCCGCTGATCGCGACGCTGCTCGTCGACCTGCTGCGCCGCGAACTGCCCGCGGCCACGCTCAGGACGTTCGCCTTTCGCGCGGTGCGCCCGACGTTCGCGGGCAATCCGTTCACGCTGTGCGCGAAGCCGTCGGACGACGGCCACACGGTCGAGCTGTGGGCGAAGGACCACGACGGCTACCTCACGATGAGCGCGAGCGCGACGCTCGCCTGACACCACCCCGACACTCACGCCCAGGCACCATGCAGACCACTCAATCCGAATCGTTCCAGGACATCCGCGAAGCCGTACGCGACCTGTGCCAGCAGTTTTCCGGCGAGTACTTTCGCAAGATCGACGAAGCGCGCGGCTATCCCGAGGCGTTCGTCGATGCGCTCACGAAGGCGGGCTGGCTCGCGGCGCTGATCCCGCAGGACTACGGCGGCTCGGGGCTCGGGCTCACCGAGGCGTCGGTGATCATGGAGGAAATCAACCGTTCCGGCGGCAACTCCGGCGCGTGCCACGGCCAGATGTACAACATGGGCACGCTCTTGCGCCACGGCTCGGACGAGCAGAAGCAGCGCTATCTGCCCAAAATCGCTTCGGGCGAACTGCGTCTGCAGTCGATGGGCGTGACCGAGCCGACCACCGGCACCGACACCACCAGGATCAAGACCACCGCCGAGCGCCGTGGCGACCGCTATGTGGTGAACGGCCAGAAGGTGTGGATCTCGCGCGTGCAGCACTCCGACCTGATGATCCTGCTCGCGCGCACGACGCCGCTCGCGGACGTGAAGAAGAAGTCCGAAGGCATGTCGATCTTCATCGTCGACCTGCGTGAAGCCGTCGGCCACGGCATGACGGTGCAGCCGATCCTCAACATGGTCAAT
>NZ_JFHC01000015.1 GCF_000698595.1 Caballeronia glathei
TTCAAGATGCCATCACCGGGCGCTTACTCTCAAGCGATGAACCAGACGACATAATTGGCAAGTGTCGCCGCGGGCCTGCATCCCGGTCAGCCGGTCGTCATCCGATCCCGCTGCGCAATTACCCATGAGCGCTCGAAGCGCCCCCCGGCTATCGACTTCAGCGCCGCTGCCACTTTCACGCCTTGCCGCCGAGCGGCCTCGATCACCGCTTCCACTTAGGCGGGCGAAATTGAAGTTGTCACTTTCGATCGCTCGACGGCAGCGACACTAAAGCTCAGCGGCAAATGCCGACGCGAGCGTTCGCGCCATATCTGGCTTGAGTGCTTTCAACCATCGATGTCGCATTTGCCTTGAAGCACATGTTATTGACTGAGCGTCGCTTGCGCATGAATCATTCATGGCCGAACTGGCGATCGGTCGACGTAACCATCTGTTTGCTGGAGCAGACTCTGGCGGCGAACGTGACGCCGCAATCTACAGCCTCGGCGGCACCGCAAACTCAACGGCATCGATCCTGAGGCATATCTGCGCTACGTGTTCGCACGCATCGCCGAACTCGCCCCGTGGGTCGTCGCCGATCAGCTCCGCACCCCAGTCTGAAGATCCGATCCTTGGTCAAAACGTCGCTGGCACCACACTTGCCATCGGGCTGCGACCTCGCCGGTCAGCTCTCGGGGTCGTACCCAAACTCGCGGAGTTCCTGCGAGCAGCGGCAGGCTTTGGCGATCTTCGCGGCCCATTGGACGGCGGCTTCACGCGACGGGAGTTCCAGGACACAGAAGCCGCCGTCGAACTCCTTGGTCTGCGGGTAGGTACCGTTCGTGACGGTGCCGTCAGCGGCGACCATCAGCGGCGCGACGTCCTCGTTGATACCGCCGCCGAACACATAGACGCCGGCATGCTTCGCCTCGCGTATGACCGCGCGTGCCGCTTCGCCGACCGCAGCTATGTCGTCGTCGGAGACGTCCATCGCCGATCCGGGGAAGGAAATAAGGTACTTCGTCATCGTTCGGTCCTCCGGGTGTGAGTCCGCGCGCCAGTCGGGCTATCTCGCGCCGGAATGCGAGCGGATGATGCGGTACGCCTTTACGGCCAGTTCTCGTCGGGGCTTCTGTTGTCAAAGTAGTCCCCCTGCTCGATGTGGCGGGGGCTACTCTGGCGACTTCTGATTGGAGCGTCTAGACGGTACGCCGTACTCGCTTACGTTTGGCACGCGTTACCGGCTGTTTCAGTGACCGCGCCGAGGAGCACGCTTCAGCACCTCCAGCACGGCCTGGCGCACACGGTATACGGAGTCTTTTGTTAATCCGCCGTCCCCGAATACGCGGCCTTCAGCGCGGCGATGTCGAACTTCACCATTTTCAACATGGCATCGGCAACGCGCCTGGCCTTTTCTGGATCAGGGTCAGCCATCATTTCGACAAGATCGGCTGGAACGATCTGCCACGAGACGCCGAAGCGGTCCCTCAGCCAGCCGCACTCCTCAGGCGAACCGCCGCCCTCGAGAAGGGCGTTCCAATAGCGGTCGAGCGCAGCCTGATCGTCACAGTTGACCATCAGGGATATCGAGTGGTTGAACGGGTCGAGTCGCCCGGCGCTCATGGCGATGAAGGGCTGCCCAAAGAGAACAAACTCGACAATCTCCGTGGAACCGGCGCTCGGCACCGCAGTGACCCGAACGACGTGCGAGTCTGGAAAGATATCCGCATAGAATGCGGCGGCCTCCTCGGCTTCCCTGGAGTACCAAAGAAAAGGCGTGATCTTTTGAATCGTCATGGCAAGTACGCCCGTATCTGCATGACCGCGGCTCGCCTCATGTTACGTCGGAGCAAATACCACTGCGCCGACGTCGGCGATAAGCGTGAAGCTTCTAAAAAAACGGTACGTCTGGTCGCCGACCGTTATCCGGTTTAGTCCAACCTGGGTCAACTCCAGCAGTTCCTCGGCCACGGCCTTCGAAATGGTCCCATGGCTGGTCAAATCACTCTCCTCGGCGGCCGGGTCGCCGACGTAGACCGAACAGACGTCTGTACCGTGGCGCATCATGACCACGCACTTCCCCCGCTCCAGAGAAATCTCCAAATACGCGGCCAGCGCCCGCAGCGACTCCGGCGTATGCCCGTTCGGGCCGTAAGTGATTTCTGAAGCGGTGGCCATTTTTTTGTCCCGTCAAAAATGTACGTCCTGAACCGAAACCTTACTCCTAAGTCACCCCGGTTTCACAGAAGGCACGCATATCCGGGTTCTGAACCGATGGGTTCCCGGTTTGCACTGTTGCAGACAAGACGGAACACGAACCGGGACGCAACGAATCGCACTGCCCCAGTCAATACAAACCCGCCACGCAAGTCCCGTTTGTTGGCTCATTGCCACGAACGGGCGTGCTGCAACGCAGCACGCATGGCTCATCTTCTGCGCCGACGCGAGAGAGATGCCCGAGACGGTGCGAGGTTCGCGCCCAATAGCCTGAAAAGTATTGACACACGGGCAACTGTGCTTGCGATCAGCGTTCACGCCGAGAAGCGGAACGCGGGAAGTTTTCAGTTGACTTCGGTGCGATTGCGCCTATGATGGTATCCAGATTGCTGCACCGCACCATGCATTGTGTGAATTCGATCCTTCCCTCCTTTTGGAATCAAACTATGACTACTCCTATGACTAATCTCATCCCGGAACAAACGGTTGCCGCAACCAAGGCAAGCTTCGACACGGCATTTGGTCTCGCAAGCAAGGCTTTTGAGGGGTTCGAAAAGCTCTTCGAACTCAATGCGCAGACGGTCAAGACGACGCTCGCCGAGGCTCAGGAACTCGCTGCCAAGTCCCTTTCCAGTAAAGCGCCGCAAGCCGTTTTCGCAGTTCAGACCGGCGAGTTTCAGCCCGCCATTGAAAAGGCGCAGGCGTACTGGAAGCACGTGAACGAAATCGTGTCGAGCACTCAAGCTGAATTCGAGGCGGCAGGCAAGACGTTGTTCAACCTGCCCTCGTATGACACGAAGGCGCTGTTCGACAATCTGTCAAACAACGCACTGCCGGGCAGTGAAGCAGTTGTGGCCCTGTGGAAGTCAGGTTTGGCAGCGGGCGAGACGGCTGGCGCGGCATATACGGCTGCCAGGAAATCGGCGAAACAAGTCGTCGAGAATGCTGAAAGCGCCGCCACCAATGCGTAAAGCGTCGCGCGAACGAGGGGGAAGAAACACCTCGACGCGCGCGGTGAAAAGTAACGCTCTTGGTCTCGCAGGGTCATGCGCCTGACAGCGTATGACGGAATTACCCCTTGAGCCGTTTTGCGGTCAGGGGGACGAATAGGAGCGCCCTGCGGGGCGCTTTTATCATTTTCCGGCACCGGAAACGCAGCGTGCGGCCGCCGACGTTGCTATCCCGGCCTCGCGGGTGAGGCGAAGACCGCCGCCGAACCATCGCGACTCAAGCTCTGGCTCGACGTGGAGCGGTCACGCACGTGCGCCGGCGCGAACGACTGAACCGGGTTTCTGAGTGCAGGCGCGGAGGACGCAGTATCAGTTACGAAAGCCGCTCCAAGGGGGCTTGACCTTACGAAAACAATCCTCTCATCGCTCGCCAGAGCGCCGCGAAGCGGTGCGGACGGTCTGAATCAGGCGACTTCACGTCGCCGTGCGGCGTGCCGCGTTCCTCGGCCGACCGTACGTGTGAGACGAGTATTCCGAAATACATGGCGTTGCTCCCAATTGGCATTGGAGATCACGGCAAGTGATCCGCACACAATCCGGACCCACATTTGCGCGCGGCAAAATGCGCTCAACGGATTCCGGCAGTCAGCGAATAGCGCTGAAGGCGCATGCCCCGGATGCCGCTTTCGAGTCATGCCCTCGTTTTCATACTCATCTTCCCCGGGCAACCTTGATCATTCCGAAGTCACGTTCCATGGGAAATGGCTATCGAACCATCGGCTTCTACCCGATCCGAGCGCGAGGCGTCGACGAGTGCTCGGAGAAATCAAGCGCTACGTACGGTCTGCGGGCAGCCGGCGGATATACCCGCCAACGACCATCGTCGTGCCGAAAGAAAAGCATCGCCCGGGGTCCGCGTGGAAATGACGTCTCGACGCACACGTAACGTATGCCGCCCACGCGCGTGCGACTGAACTCAGTTATGTGAACAGGCGTCGAGAGCTCTGGGGCAAGCCATTTGTCGACCTGCGAACGTAATGAATGGTCAGAGGTGACTTTCACGTGCGGCTCCCACAAATGAATCGCGTCCAGCGGCAGGTCCCACGAGTTCGATGCTTGCCGCTCTTCGGGCAACCTCCTGGCTGGGGCTTCGTACCATAGTCCCGCCAGTCGCCGACGCCCTCAGTGCGCTGCACCGCACCAGATGACGCAAATACGAAAGCTGAGCAACGAGTTGTCTGGCCGTCCTGTGCTTCATGACCAACCTCCCGTGCCGCACTCGAGCCTGAGAGCACACGCTTCGTTTGCGGGGCATCGTCCCGAACAACTGCAGCAGCCGGTGTTGTGGGTCGCATGTGCCGGCATGTTCGCGACGACCCCGTGATCGGCCGCAAAATCTGCGTCCTTCCCTGTGCTTGTTATCGGCAACGACGATTTGGAACTTGAGACCGACCCTCAAACGACAGCCTCACTCCATTCACGGTGTCGCTTGAATCCACTTCCGACTTGATACCGTCTGCATGCCTGACCTGCTCCGGTGTACTCCCATAACATTCCCCTCGATGGTGGGAGTGCTGCTTTACTGCAAAAGACACGATCGGATCGAATACGGCTCGATCACAATGACCGGGATCTTGTCGATTGCGTAGCACTTACTATGCGCTCGTGCGTCATGCGTTGATTCGGCGAATTGAAGCAGAAACCGCCCGCTTTCCAAGCTATCCGCCGTAAAGGCAAAGCCCGTTTTCCGCATCGGCATGCCGTGTGGCTCAAGGGGACGGGTGACGCCGCTCAAATGCGCCAATTCTTCGCCTCGCATTTTTGCGTCACTCCTCGTTTGGCGTAGCGTCAGGTCTTCGCGGCTCTTGGGTCAGCATCCTATTTTGGAGTTATTCATATGTTGGTCTGACGGCACAAAAATCTTCTGACGAAAAGCACGTTTGCTTCCCCGCGTATGCGCGCAAAAGAACAGACATCCCGGCGGCTACGCCGTGCCCGCCCCGCGCCCCGCGTGTGCCAACGCCAGCGCCAGCCTTGCCCCCACCTCGGCGTTGTGCTTCACCACCGCGATGTTTGTGGCCAGGCTGCGTCCACCCGTCAGCGCCGTGATGCGGGCCAGCAGAAAGGGCGTCACGGCCTTGCCGGTGATTCCTTGCGCGGCGGCCTCGTCGAGCGCCTGCCGGGTCAGTCCGTCGATCTCTTCGAACGTCATCGCTGCCGCTTGCGGCACCGGAGTGCTCAACACCACCCCGCCTCCGAGTCCCAAGTCCCACTTGATGCGGATGAAGCGTGCCTGCTCCACCGCATCGTCCAGCCTGAAGTCCGCGCGAAAACCACTGTCGCGCATGTAGAACGCGGCGAAATTGTCCTGCTCGCAACTGAGCACCGGCACGCCATGCGTTTCCAGATACTCCAGTGTGAGCCCGATGTCCAGGATGGACTTCGCACCGGCACAGACCACCGCCACCGGGGTCTTCGCCAGTTCCTGCAGGTCAGCCGAGATATCGAAGGTTTCCTGCGCGCCCCGGTGCACGCCGCCAATGCCTCCGGTAACGAAGACCTCGACGCCGGCCAGGGCGGCACATATCATCGTGCCAGCCACTGTCGTGGCGCCGAGCCCGCCGCATGCCAGCACGGCCGGCAGATCGCGGCGGCTGACCTTGTACACCTGGTCCGAACGGCCGAGTAGTTCCAGCTCGTCGTCAGAAAGGCCAATGCGGACTCGCCCGCCGATCAGCGCGATAGTCGCGGGCTCGGCTCCCACGTCGCGGATCAAGGCCTCCACTTCGCGCGCGGTGCGAACGTTCTCCGGGTAGGGCATGCCGTGGGCGATGATGGTCGATTCCAGCGCCACGAGCGGGCGGCCGGCGGCCTGTGCTGCGGCCACAGGCGCGCTGAGGGTCAACCAGGAGTGTGCAAGGTCGGCAGCCATGTCTATGCTCTCGGCGGTGTGATTCACTTGCACAAGTATGCACCGATGCCGACGACGCTACCCATAGCGTCCATGCTTTCCGAACAGCGCTTTTCAGTGGCTTGAGCAGAACAATTCGTATCGCTGTCCCAACACACTGATGCGGACAATAGCCCGAAGCGCCCACGAATCAGCGCACGTCAAGGCAAGGGCTATTGCGAAGACGCGGGCATACAGGCAGTTCCGCAACGATCGAAAAAGGTAGAGTTCCTGCTTGGTCCGTCTCAAACGGCATCGGCGACGACGTGCCGGGTCCGTAGCCGGGGCGATCGTTTGAATCGTGCACGAAGCGGAACATGTTCATGGCGGACCGTGCGCCTGCTGTCCGAACTAGACGGCGGCGATCGACCGGCAGAAGAGCGAGAGCGTGACGAACGTGCCAAACAGGCATTCCGGGGTGACGAGACCGATCTCGTCTGGACCATGCCGCAGCCCCACACCGCATCAAAGCCGCTCGGCGCAATCTCCGCACAATGTGGCATCCGGCGAGCCATCGTGACGTTGCGCAGAGAGCCGTGTCTTCCATGATGAGCGGCCGTTAAATACGCGCCCAAATTTGGCTGCTGACGCCGACGAGCGTAGAATTTGTTAGCGCTCCATCAATACAGCAACTCGCTTCCAGACCGAAAGAGGCTGATGAAAACAGGAATGATCATTCCGATTCTTTAGCGCTTTTACCTTAGGCATTGCGGACTATCCGACCTTGCGCTTTCCACGGTCAGCACGCTCGGTAAAGGAACAGCTAAGCATCCCAACGCGTCACTCCTTTAGAACGCTTTCCTCGGTCAAAACGTTCACAGACTAGCAAGCCATGTGAGCGAGCGGTCGGCGCGCAACTTGTTCGTGAAATCCTAAGACACCGTCATCGTCTTTAGCTTTCCACTCACCAGCCATAGTCGAAAAGGCTCTTTTCGACCCTCCGAACCGAGTCATCATGCTTCCAATTGAACTCTTTTTGCAAACCATCAATGCCACGCCGCTAGTTGCGATTGATCTAATCGTTTGGAACGACGAGGGCAGTTACCTCCTCGGTCACCGGATTAATAGACCGGCGCAAGGATTCTGGTTTGTTCCTGGCGGACGAATCCGCAAGAATGAAAGTCTCGACGATGCGTTTCGCCGTATTGCACGAGACGAACTCGGCATCCCCGACATGGAACGCGTCGATGCCGATCTGGTGGGCGTGTACGAACATATGTACGAAGACAACGTCAGTGGCGAGGCGGGAATCTCGACCCACTACATCGTGCTCGGCTACAAATTGCACCGTGCCGTAAATCTCGAAACCCTACCCACAGCCCAACACACGATCTATCGCTGGGCGACCGCTGCGGAAATCATGGCGGATTCCACCGTACATGCGAATACGCAAGCCTATATGGATGGGGGCAGGTCGCGGCCAGCACAGGCGTCAAGCACAAGCCCTTCCTCGACGAATGAATAGGTTGGGTCGATGGCGATTGCTCGATATCCGCGCGGATGCGCTCAAGTATCAGCTCGGCGATGCGCTTCCACGCAAGCGCGCTTGTACGAGCAGGTGCGTACTCTGTCGCGGGTCCGAAGGCGGTCGCCGCCGTGGACGACAACGAGGTCGATGCTGACCAGTTACAGCAGGCTCACGTCGCGCGCGAAACCCTGTTTTTGATGCGCTCTTTCCTCATCGCGTGGCCGCAGTGCTCGATCACGATCACCTTGCCGTGAAACTGGCGGATGTGGGGCAGTGCCTCAGCGACCATTTCGGCTTTCAGGATCGGCACGATCTGCGATAAAGGTGAGCGCTCAGGTATGTTCGCAAGTACGGGACGGCAGTCACGGAGAAGCGTCCAAATCTGAATTTCGAACCGGACCGGGCCAAGCTGCAAACTTGCGGTCCATCGACGGGGCGCGACACAGGCGCCCGCGCTCCGTCGTATTCAACCAACCTTCCAATTGCCCTCCTTGCGAGCTAGCCTTGCCGCTCATCCCTTAGAGATGTAAAGCGCGCCACCACCTCCCGGGCACTCGGCACATGTGGTCGGCCAATGCCATAGTACTCAATCCCGAGTTCGGCCATTACCTCGGGCTCGTATAGATTGCGACCGTCAAAAATCAATGGTGTCTTTAGCGCCTGCGCCAGCGCTCCGAAGTCCGGACTTTTGAATATCTTCCATTCGGTAACGATCACCAACGCATCCGCATCATGGGCAGCCTCCACCGGTGTGTTCACGAACGACAGCCGCGAGCGTAGTTCGGGATTTTCCTTGAGATCGAGCGAGAAAACGCGTTGCGCTTCATCCGTCGCCACCGGGTCGTACGCGCGCACGGTTGCACCGCGTTTGAGCAATCCCGTCACCACCTCCCGACTCGGCGCCTCGCGCATATCATCGGTGTTCGGCTTGAACGCCAGCCCCCATACCGCGACGGTTTGGCCCGACAAGTCCTCGCCTAACCGCTCAGTTATCTTTTCAATCAGGATCTTCTTTTGCTGCTCGTTGACCGCCTCGACTGCCCCGAGAATGCGCATGGTACGTCCATGCTCTGATGCAGTCTGCACCAATGCGCGCACATCCTTTGGAAAGCACGAGCCGCCATAACCCGTGCCCGCATAAAGAAAGTCGTAACCAATTCGCGGGTCCGAACCGATACCCCGCCGAACCGATTCGATGTCTGCCCCAACGACATCAGCGAGATTCGCGAGTTCGTTCATAAACGAGATGCGGGTTGCCAGCATCGCGTTCGCCGCATACTTGGTAAATTCGGCCGAACGAACGTCCATGTTGCGCGTGCGCTCGTGATTGCGGTTGAACGGCGCGTAAAGGCGCTTCATCTGCTCGCGCGCGCGCTCGCCTGCTTCGTCGGCATCGCTACCAATTACTATGCGATCCGGTCGCATGAAATCGTCCACTGCGGCCCCTTCCTTGAGAAATTCAGGGTTTGACACGACAGAGAAGTCTTGCCGTGCATTGCGGCGCGACAACTCATCCGCGATGACCGCACGCACTCGCAGCGCCGTACCGACCGGGACGGTCGACTTGTTGACGACGATCTTGAAGCCCGACATGTGACGACCGATGTTGCGAGCGGCATTTAACACATATTGCAGGTCAGCCGATCCATCTTCGTCCGGAGGCGTACCCACGGCAATGAACTGGACATCTCCGTGCGCGACGCTTGCCGGGATATCAGCGGAGAACTGCAAGCGCCGGCTCGCGCGGTTTCGATCGATCAACTCCTTCAAGCCGGGCTCGTGAATCGGTACTCCGCCGCCGTTAAGAATATCTATCTTGCGCTTATCGACGTCCACACAAAATACGTTATTGCCGATCTCGGCAAGACATGCCCCGGTGACCAGCCCGACATAGCCCGTGCCAATGATGGTGATGTTCATACTATCCCCTGTAGTGAAAATGCGTACGCGAATTCAGAAATCCGGATGCCGTGCCTTAGACGCCGCGACGCGAGCTCCGCCCGCTTGGCAGCGCTCGCACAGCACCCTTTCGAATTCGCGCAGCACTGCGTCGCGTGAGAGCTCCGTCTGAGCGAATTCGCGTCCTGCCGTTCCGAGGCGAGCGCGCTCTTCTGCCTCTGATGCCAGCCGGTCAATCGCCGCGGCGAGCAAATCCGGTTCGCCAGGCGGCACTACGACGCCCCGTGGAGAAACGGCGTCGTATAGCTCGGTGTCAGGATTAGCCATTGCGATCACCGCGCGACCGCTAGCGTACATCCCGGTCAGCTTCGACGGCATCACGAGATCGGCGGCGTCGGCACGTTGCGGCAGAACGTGAATATCCGCGAGGTTCAACAGCTCGTTCAGCTGTTCGACAGGTTGAAGATCAATGAAGCGGCACGTTGGCAAGCTACCGCAGAGCGCCGTCATTTCTTCGCGAGCAGGACCATTGCCGCAGAACACGAAGACCAGATCGCTACGTGACGAGCGCTTCACTGCCGCGGTCGCAAGCACGTCAAGGCCCTGCTTGGCGCCCATGTTCCCCGAATAGAGGACTACCGTAGCCGTTTCGGGTATTTTCAAGCTCTCCCGCAACCGGCTAGTCCGCTTGAGAGGGAAGATTGATCCGGTATCTGCCCAGTTGGAGAACCGTACCACCTTTCGCGAATCAACCCCCTTGCGCAACGCGTGTTCCAGCATCTTCGCGGAGATCGTTGAAACGGAATCAAAGCGCGTAAGTAATAGCCGCTCCAGCGCAAGCGCGGCCTTCTTCAAGACCGATCCCTTGAGCATGCCCAAACTGAATGCCGCATCGACCTCGTAGTCTTGAACGTGCAGCCATGCATGCGCTCCGGTAAGCCGAGCAACCAGCAACGCGGAGGGCGCGTTCAGCAGGCTCGGAGCAATGCACATGACAACGTCGGGCCGCCATAATGCGTGACCCAGAAGCACCGGCATACTCGATATCGCGAAGCTCGCCAGGTGCGCTATGCGCCGCGCCCCTTTCGGCCGCGACGGCACCCACAACGGAGCACGCCAGACGCGCACCCTGTTCCGGTGTTCGGTTGCATAGCGGTAACCCGAGAATCCCTTGGCAACGTGCCACTGAGGGTAATAGGGCGGAGCGCAAAGAACGCGTACCTCGTGACCGCTCGCGCCAAGCGTTTCCGCCATTTCGGCAGTGTACTTGCCGATGCCGGTAAGCTCGGGCGCATAGTTGATGCCATAGACAAGAATCTTCATCGGTCCAGAGACGTAGTCAAACTCAAAATACCGCAATGCGTGACGACTGCATTTTGATCGACCTTAGTCACCGGGGTGCGCCATAAGGTTGGCCGTCGCGGCCAATCACCCGTTCTGGTGCAGAGAATCGGATGAGAGGGAGGAGCCCATGGATGCCACCTCCGTGCCCAACTCTCACCTTGTCTCTGGCCCACCACGCAGATGCCGTAGCGCGAACAACGCCAAAGCCTTATGCATTTTCGCCATTCAGGATGCTTCACTTGCGCTTCGTTGCGCCCGCCCTGTTAAATCGAACCCAATGCATCTATCAGAGTTTCAGACGATGGAAGCACGAGCGCGCGAAACACTATCTTCCCTTGTGGTAACGCATACGGCGACACCCTACCTTTAAGGCAGCGAACAAGAACCGAACGCGGGCGCATCGCCATACCGGTAGATGGCGGCGTTGACTCCGAGGCTCGACAGGTCATCCGCACCGCATTTGACAACCACGTTGAACACCGTTACCTCCGTGGTCCCGTGCGACGGTGGATCGGCTCAACCTCACCGGGCTACGGAACCGCTACAGACAGGCGAACTTCATGGTTCGTGTTGTTGACGTTCGGTTGCTCACCCTTCTACTAAAGCTACGTGAGATGGAATCATGCAAAAAGTCGCTCTAATTACAGGAATTACCGGTCAGGACGGGGCCTATCTTGCCGAGCTATTGCTATCGAAGGGCTACGTGGTGCACGGCATAAAGCGTCGCGCTTCCCTGTTCAACACCGACCGCATCGATCACCTCTATCAAGATCCTCACGAGCTCGATCGAAAACTCGTCCTGCATCACGGCGACATGACCGACTCGTCGAGCCTGATTCGAATCATTCAAAACACTCAGCCATCCGAGATCTATAACCTGGCGGCGCAAAGCCACGTAGCGGTGTCGTTCGAAGAGCCGGAGTACACGGCGAACGCTGACGGGCTTGGTACGCTGCGCATCCTTGAGGCAATGCGGATCCTCGGCTTGAGCAAAGCGACGCGGTTCTATCAGGCGTCGACGTCAGAGCTCTACGGCAAGGTGCAGGAAGTGCCACAGAAGGAAACCACGCCCTTCTATCCGCGCAGTCCCTATGCCGTTGCCAAGATGTACGCGTATTGGATCACCGTGAACTATCGGGAGGCGTATGGAATGTACGCATGCAACGGTATTCTGTTCAATCATGAATCGCCTTTGCGTGGCGAGACCTTCGTGACTCGCAAGATCACTCGCGGCCTGGCGCGCATCTCACTGGGCCTTCAAGAGTGCCTCTTCCTTGGCAACCTTGCTTCCCTGCGCGATTGGGGACATGCAAAGGACTATGTCGAGATGCAATGGATGATGCTTCAGCAACAGGAGCCTGAAGATTTTGTCATCGCAACCGGCGTTCAGCACAGTGTCCGGCAATTTGTCACGCTCGCCGCCGAGCAACTGGGCATCGCTCTCCAATGGGAAGGCAGTGGTGAAACCGAGGTGGGGGTGGTAGTGAATGTCGGCGTGGAAGCGCGCGTGAAGGTCGGCGACGTGATTGTGCGAGTCGATCCCAGATATTTCCGCCCGACCGAAGTCGAGACACTGCTTGGTGATCCAGGCAGGGCAAAGCAACGACTGGACTGGAGACCCCGAATTACATTCGACGAGCTTGTCAAGGAAATGGTAGCCAAGGATCTTGCGGAGGCCCGCAAGGATACGCTCGTTCAGAAACACGGATTCTCCGTGTTCGAACGCAAGGAGTAGACATGGACCATTCCACCCGGAAGCGCGTCTATGTCAGCGGCCATACTGGCATGGTCGGTTCCGCCATTGTCCGGCGACTTCAACGCCATGAGGACGTCGACGTGATTGTGCGCGGCTCGAAGGAACTCGACTTGACGCAACAGGCTGCGGTCCGGGAATTCTTCGCCAGCGAGCACATCGACGAGGTATATCTTGCGGCAGCCAGGGTCGGAGGCATCCACGCGAACAGCACTTATCCTGCGGAGTTCATCTATCAGAATCTGATGATCGAATCGAACGTGATTCATCATGCGCAGCAAGCTGGAGTCACCAAACTGCTGTTTCTTGGCTCGTCATGCATTTATCCGAAGTACGCTCCCCAGCCGATCGTCGAAAGCGAGTTGCTGAATGGGGCGCTGGAGGATACGAACGAGCCCTATGCGATCGCAAAGATCGCCGGAATCAAGCTATGCGAGTCCTATAACCGTCAGTTCGGTGTCGACTTCCGGAGCATCATGCCGACCAATCTGTACGGGCCAGGAGACAATTTCCACCCGCAAAACAGCCACGTGATTCCGGCGTTGATAAGACGCTTTCACGAGGCTGCGCTAGCGAATGTTCCTTCCACTGAACTGTGGGGCTCGGGAAAGGTCCGTCGTGAGTTCCTGCACGTCGACGACCTGGCGGCGGCATGTGTGCTGGTGATGAACCTCGCGAGAGATGACTATGCCAGAGTCGCTTCTTCGAGGTGCTCGCACGTCAACGCCGGTTGCGGTCACGACATCTCGGTACGCGAGCTGGCGGAGTCCGTGGCCGAGGTGGTCGGCTTCCGGGGGCAACTCGTGCACGATCTCTCCAAGCCCGACGGTACGCCACGCAAGCTATTGAACATCGATAAGCTCAGCGCATTGGGTTGGGCTCCACGAATCGGGCTCAAGGAAGGCTTGACTAGCACCTATCAATGGTTCCTCGAGCACGCTCAGCGGACACATGCCACCCACTAGTACGGAGGCGGCGGACGACGCGGCCGCGAGGCAAGAATCGCGCGGGTGCGACGACGTAGCTGGTTTCGGCGCAGAACGGCTTCACCAGGACCTGTCGACATTCCGCATGCCCGAGGGGTTTCGCGGTCGCCCTGCGTGGGCCGTTCAACTCTGGTGGCTCGTTGAAGCCGTCCTGTTTCGCCCATCCCCTCAAGTATTCAATGGATGGAGGCGCACTCTTCTCAGGTGCTTTGGCGCGCGCGTGGGGAAACGCGTCGTTATTCGGCCTACGGCGCATGTCACCTATCCGTGGAAGGTTTTGATCGGAGACTTTTCGTGGATTGGTGATCATGTGACGCTGTACAGTCTGGGGCCAATCGAAATCGGGGACCATTCGGTGGTGTCACAGCATTCGTATATATGCGCAGGAGACCACGACTACAGTGCACCGGACTTTCCGATTCGCGCTCACCACACGACCATCGGCAGCCAGGTTTGGCTTGCGACTGGAGTCTTTGTCGCCCCGGGTGCGCGGATCGGTGACGGAGCGGTGGTGGGAGCGCGCAGCACCGTCGTGGCCGATCTCCCCGCAGGCATGGTATGCATTGGCACCCCTGCCCGCGCGGTCAAGCCAAGAAAATGACACCTGGAACTGCCCATCGTTGTATGTTCATGGCGGTACTCAAATGGATTTTCAGATTCAATCGTCCACAGCGACCGTTATTTCCGGCTCGCGCCCCATTGATAGTCGTTGGCCGGCGACGTCCAGTGCGACTTGTAGATTGAGTCAGTCTGCCACCCCGGAGGCGCGTCCCACGCAGGCTCGTATGGACCTCCTGATGTGAGTGCTGGATTGTCGACGTCGGAGGACTTGGTGGGCTTTCGCGCCGACGAAACCCGTTTGGTAGAGGCGGGCTTTGCGGCCGCGTTCAGCCCGGATGGAGCGGCGCCGCTCTGGCCAGAGGCGTTACCGGACATACCCGCACTCGCCCGCACTCCCAGTGCGCCGTCGCGGCTGCCGCTTCCAGCGCCGCCCAACGAACCCGAGTTACTCATGCCGCCGAACGCACTCCCCCCGGTCATGCTCATAACGGAGCCTGCGGCCGAACCGGGCGGGAATGCAGAACCGCTGCCACTAGATGGTGACCGCGGGCCATTCGAATACATTGCAATGCCTTGCCCCCGTGCCTCCGGTGGCGAGACGTACGGTATTGAAAAGGCAGCGAGCAATACCAGACAAACGGTAACGGTCTTCGATTTTCGGCGTGATGGCGCTGTATCCGGCATGAGGCCTTCCTCCAGATGCATTCAAACTGTCGTTTCGGGACACGACGGCAATTCGCTGCAAGTCGCTTCGGCTACCGTATCGGTCAATCGGCGCGCGGCCGCTTCGATCTGAAAATCGTTCTGATAGCATTCCAGAGCCATCATCCCAAGCAAACGTCGTTGATCAGCCGTCGTATCGGCGCACCAACGCTGCAGTGCATCGGCGACGCCTTCTTCCGTGTCGGCGCAGACCCACCCGCCCCCTGATTCGACGATCTCCTGCCAGATGTTCACGCGGTCGGTAATCAGAACAGGCGTACCTGAGGCGAGCGACTCGACTACCGCGATACCGAAGTTTTCCTGATGCGAGGGAAGCACGAACAATTCCGCTGCACGCAGCGCAGCCCACTTCAGCTCACCGCTCAACATACCCGTCCATACGATATTCCGGTCGACCTGAAGATCGAGCGCCTGGCGCTTGAGCCGGTTGACCAGCGAAGGATCGCCCGGTCCGGCAATGACCAGCCGCACATCCGGGTGTTGCGGGGCAACCTTTGCAAACGCACCGATCAAAAGATCACAGCCCTTCTTCTCATGAATGCGCGAAAGGAACAGCAGAACCCGTTTGTCGCGAAGCTCTGGAAAGGTGTCCCGGAATAGCTGTCCGCAAGCCTTGTCCCCTGGCACCGATTCGATGCCAAAGCCGTTCACCCTCAACGGCAGCTTGCGATCGAGGAACGGCTTGCGTGCCAACTCGAGTTCGGTCTGGCAGGTGAAGAGCACGGCATTCGCACGGCGAAACACCCAACGCTCAAAGAGCATCCAGTAGATGCGCTTCTTTACGTGCTTTGCCGGATACGTGTGCTGAAACCACGGATCGAGCATTCCGTGGGGAAACACGAATAACGGCGTGCCCTTGCGAAAAACGGCCCATGCAGCAGCAAGGCTGTGAAACTGCCAGATGCCGTGCACAATGATTGCATCATAGCGACTGGCGTTCTCGCGCATCCAGACCATCAGGCGACGACTCATCCCGTATGATCCAAACCCCGGGCCGAGCCGGTGCACGGCGCCGCAAAGCCTGTCGAACCGTGGTCCGTCGGATGTGTCCAGCGTTGCGACCTCGCTAACGCACCCGTAAGGCAGCATATGTTTGACGAACTGCACCACCGCCTCCGCAACACCCCCACTGCGCGGATCAAGCGAAGGCAGCACGTGAAGCACGCGCAAGTTGCCAGGGTACGTCGGCACCGGCGTCCCATCGCATATCGGATGGGCCGCTCTCTCAATCGAAACGGTGTTACCGCTCGAACTCATCGATAGAACTCCGTGGGCCGCGGACCACCGTCGAGTCGATGGCCGACGATCTTCATAAAGTATTCGGCACCCGCTTGCGCGGTAAGCCGCGTGGATGCCCAGCGGGATCTCGCCTCCCGGGCGTCAGGCGTCAGTGCGCCGCTCGATTCGAGATCGAGGATTGCACGCGCAATGGCGCCGGTGTCGCCTGGCGGCACAACGCGTCCGTTGCCCGGTTCATCGAGCAGAATCGACGCACCTGCGCAACTCGACGCAATCACCGCCGTGCCCGCCAATAGCGCTTCACTTACAACCGCCCCCCAGCCGTCATCCTTTGTCAGCGAAGGCAAAGCGAGCACATCGAAATCGCCTATCTTCCGCTGGACCTCGTCAATCGGCAGCACGCCAGAAAACGTCACATCGAGGTTCAACGCGCGAGCCTGTACGCCGAGCGAATCCCGCAACGGCCCCCCGCCGATAAGAGTGAGCCGCATTCGACCGGCGTTGGCGGCAATCGCGGGCAATAGATAACGCAGACCTTTTTGCTCGATAAAGCGGCCGATAAAGACGATCTCGAGCTTGCGACTGGCGTCACGCATCGGCGCCAGGCCGATCGCATCGCCAACGCCCGGGCTTCCGCCGTCCGTCGTGCCGCCCGCGGTCCCTTTGCGCCCTTTGCTACCGGAAATCGTCCATGCCGAGGGCAAGAAATAGGCAAAAGGAAAGACCCGCTCAGCCGCGTATCCCACGGAGCGAAACCACGGCGGACCGTGCCGGCCGATCGCAAGGACGAACAACGCATTGCGGCGCAGCCATCCTTCGGTCACGCGTGACTGGACGAAACGAGCCGCGCCCTTCAGCCCCTCGTTGTCGCGCGGCTCCGATTTGATCGCGAATGGACGGTTGGTCCGGCGCACCTCGGCCAGCGCGTGGACGATCGTCGAAAACCAGCGAATGCCCGAAAACACGTGCAGACAGTGTGAGCCGCTTTCCTCCACCAGTTGCTTCACCTCCTGAGGGGATGGGGCGATGATCGTGCGGTAGGGGTCGCCCGACGACGGCTTGTTCTCCGCCGCCGCAGGATCGCCATCACGCGGGAACGCCGGTTGCCCGCTGTGCCAGCCAAGCGCCTGTCGATCCTGGGGAACGTCTTCATGCGCAACGCACAGCACGTCGACCGCCGGCCCAAGTGCTCGTGCCACCGCGCCGATGAAGGCGGACATGTGCGGCGACACGCAGGGCTCCCAGAACACCAGCCGCGTCAGTGTCGACGTGCCGACGCCGCTTCCGTTGCCTGCTGCTTGCGATAAACGGATGTCGCGCGTCGTCACTTCAATTCCCGCTTGACGACGGCCGGGCACCCGGCGAGCAACACGTCCGGAGGATAGTCGCCGGGAATCACAGTGGCGCCCCCCGCTACGATCGAACCCGCGCCGATTGTCACGCCGGCAAGCAGCGTGCAGCGCGTACCGACCCAGCTTCCGTCGCCCACGCCGATCGCCTTCGAGTACCCCGCGCCGGCACGGCGCCGGCCATCGCCGATCAGGTGGGAGCCCGTATGAAAGATCGTCTGTGGTGCGATATCGCAGCGCGCGCCAATCTTCACCGGCGCGTCGGGCGCGACGATAAACGTACAATCGAGCCCGATCCACGTGTCGCGGCCGATCTCGACTTGCCCTTTGCCAAAGAACTTTACGCCGCCCGCGATCCGGCAACCCGGGGCCAGTTCGAAGCCGAGGAGCCGCAGCAGGGCACGCTTCACGCTGAACATGCGGGTCGCGGGGAGCGCGCCGATGACCGTGTTGGCGAGCGGGAACCTCAGCGGCCCGAGCAAACGTGCAACGCGATTGGACGTGATCTCGGCACGCGTCCCTCCGGCGGAACGCGCGCCGCGGAGAAACTCGATCAGCCGCGCGCCGACTTCCCGCCGCCCGCACTGCGTCTCGATTGCCCGTTGCCCGGCCTCCGCAATGCGCCGGTACTGCTCCGGCTCCCGTGCGATCGCGGCAATCCTTGCAGCAAGCTCGTCCGGCTTCGCGACGCGCAAGACGACCGCGGTCGCGTCGTCGAACAGTTGCGCAATGTCGCTGACATTGGTCGTCGCCACCAACAAACCGTGACTTGCCAATTCAACGACTTTCGATGGAAACGTGGTCGCAACCAGATCCGTGCCCGGCATCTTCAGCGACAATCCAACGTCCGCCTGTGCCAGGATTTCCTTGTATTCGGCAGGCCCAAGATCCTGCATGACGTCCACCCGCACTCCAAGCTTCGAGACGTCTCTCGCGAGCTCGCTGAGTTGCGCCGTGCCACCAAAACCGGTCACAACAAAGCGCACGTTTGGCGCCAGCTCGGGATATTGCCGGGCGAACCGGTGCACCGCTCCCGTAAACAGGTCAAGGCCGGTTGCCGGCTCGATCGAGCCTCCGTACAGGATGAGCACGGGCGAGCCGAAGGCGCGATCCCGGGGTGCAACGTCGGAGCACACACCGTTCACGACACAAGCATCGTCGATCTGCAGCGCGCTAGCCACCTGCCGCGACACGACAATCGCACGCTCGCTGCAAAGGCGCTTCAGTATCCTCCAGCTCCAGCGACCGACGATACCTCGCAAGTCCTTCTGATCCTCGCGCGGGCCGTCCTCGATATCGAGAATCACTCGAGCTCGACCTAGGCGCCAGCGCAACAACGCAGCTACGGGAATGTACTCGGGAAAATAGTTGTAGAACACCACGGCATCGTCGCGGCGAATCCGGCGCATCGCAAACCACAAGTAGGAAAAGCCGGAAAACACCCGATTCAATCCGCGAACGCTGATGGAGGGGAGATACACACAAGCAAGGCGCCCGTCGTGACACGTGAAGCCGTTGAAGTAGACTCGCCGGGCGCTCGCGGTAACAACGGGCGAACTGACGATGACGGCGCGGCGCGCGTGCGCCCGAATGCTGGCGACCATCCCCGCTACCTTGTGCGATGCCGCGCCGACAACGAATTTCTGCTGCTGCCGGGCGTTATACATCGGCAATACGACTGGGGCAAAGAAGAACTGGCGTGCCATTTTATAGAACGGGGTTGACTCGATAACTGGATAGGCGCGGCTGCGCCAGGACCGGCGGCCTGCCGGACATGTTCCCGGCACGCGTGACCCGCGCGTGCCGCACTATCTGGACGGTGAACACGATCATGGCGATCTTGTCGAAGTCGAGTGGCGCGCCGTTCTGCGCCATCAGCAGAAATACGAACAAGGCGCAGCTACCTCCGCCGGCGACGCGCCAGAGCAGAACGAGAATCCCGAAGCCGAACCATCCGTAGCTAAAAAGCAGGTTCAGTAATCCGTTCTGGAATGGAGCATCCACGAACGGCGCGATCAGGTCATTTCGCAAGAAGAACGATGACGCAGCCGTCAAAGGGACACCGAACGGCGCATGCGCAAGGACATATCCGATCAATTCGACCGGCTGGAATGCGCGCAGACTGGTCGATGTATCGCTGCCGGAGAGGATCCGTTCGAGCCGGCTCGATTCAGCGGCGAAGAGCGGCAGCGCAAAGAGGCACAGCACGGCCATGCTCGCCGACAAGACCAGAAGCTTCGGTAGCCGGCGCATATGAAACGAAGCAAACACAAGGAGATTCGAAGCGAGCCCGTAGTACGTCTGCGCGACAACGCAAACGGCGAGCGCAAGCACCGTGGCAACGGTCCGCTGACGACGGGTGAGCGTGTGCAGGCAGACGAAGTGCAACACGAGACTCACGCCTCCCAGGTACGAAGGCTCAGAAAAGCCCGCCGAGGGGCGCACGCTCCAGTCGTACCCGTGCTCGCGCGCATGCTCGACCCAGGACGCCGCAAGCGACCAGTCTTCGCTGTTGACGAAAAATTTCTGGGGGACATAGAGCGCGATTCCCCGCTTGCCCGCGAGCCACTGCGCGGTAGCGAACAGCGCAAGGCTGACCAGCAAAGCAAGCGCCCAGCGGCCGTCAAAGCGGGCCACCGCATGGCGGGGCGTGCCGGCCAGAGCCCAGAACAACAAGGTCAGCCCGACCGCAAGCCTTATCTCGCGCGGCAAATACGGCACGTCCGGCAACTGCACTGCGTTCCAGATGAGGCTCAGGCTGGCTGCGACCAAAGCCACGCCGGTAGGCAGCACGAGCGGCCGCAATCGCGTATTCCACAAGGTCATCGTGAACAGCACGGCAGCGACGGAGGCGAAATAGTTCCGGCCGTATTGAATGGCAGGCAACAAGAGCAGCACCCCGTGCGCATGCGGATTCGCACGAAACGTCGCAACTATTGACTTGAGCTGCATCATCGGCTCGCGCTCCTTGCGTGCGGCGACTCCAAACGAGCAGGATCAAACATGACCGCCTTCACGGTCTCGACACGGCGCACTCGCAATAGCTGCCGGTATAACGCACGCCCCAGGCGCGGACCAAGCACACCAATCGCCAGCCAGAACGCGCTTCGCACCGACAACCGATCGAGTAGCGCGGCACGCCGGAAATGACCCAATGCCTCGAAATAACGACCGTCGAGCGCCGCGCGACCGCTGGCGATCAAGACGTCGACATGCACCCGTCTCTTGAACGCGGCAAAGTTGCCCTGCGCTGACATCGCGGCGCCCCACTTGCGCTCGATCGCGGCCAGTCCGGCCAGACGGCGCCCGATGTTTACGCTGGTGCGATCACCAGCATGCTGGACGAATTCCACCAGAGGCATCCCGACATAGCCGAAGTCCCCGAATGCGAGGCAGCGTAGCCACATGTCGAAGTCCTGGAAGCTCGGAAGGGTCTCGTCGAACAGGCCAGCCTTGATCAGCACCTCGCGCCTTACCACGGCGAGGCTGGTCGAGGTCGGGCACTCACCTCGCAGTGCCTGCTCCCGGGTCAGTACAGGCAGGCTCGGCCGGCAATGGCATGCGTGTCCGAATGCGACATCAATGTCGATGTAATGGCACAGCGCCGCAACGAACTCATGTTGCTGGAGCAGCGCGACCTGTGCCGAAAGCTTGCCCGGAAGCCATAGATCGTCGTCGTCGAGGAACGCGATCAGCTCGCCGCGGGCATGCAGAATTCCGGTGTTGCGTGCGCCGCAGGCGCCCTTGCTGCGCTCGTTTGAAACGACCGTCACGCGGTCGCCGAACGGCGCGAGGGCATCGCGCACCCGACGCTGCTCGGCGGACTCGACGTTGTCGTCGACCACGATCACCTCGAGGTTCGGGTAATGCTGTGCGAGCACGGTTTGCACCGCCCGGCTCACCATGTCACCACGCCGGAAAGTCGGTATCACGGTAGAGACGAGGGGTGCCGGAAAGCCACCTGACGACATCAGGTTAGCGTCAGTGGAAGCTTTGATCGTGGCTTCCGGCGAATCGGGAACGGGGTATTGACCAGTGTGCAAAGACAAGTTGTATCTCCAGACTCACGAGGCAAGATGAAACGTGCGTCGTAGCGCAAACATATGATCCGGACTGAAACGGCCAACATGCCAGACGCCGTAGAGCCCGCCGCACAATCCGGCGACCAGCAGTAGCGCGAGCGGCGGCAGCGCGAATGGTTCCAGCGCGCTTCGCGCGGCAAACGTTACCGTGAACACGCTGATGCCGAGGCCCGACTGGATACCGAGCGCGCGAAGCAGCCGTGCGACCGGCAATCCCGCGAGGCGCGCGGTGGTCACGAGATAGAGCGGCGCGCTCACGATCGTCGCGACCAGATAGCCCGCCGCGACACCACTCACGCCCCAGCGCGCACCGATGAGCCAGCACGCGATATGCAGTCCAGCCATACCGATGTTCAGCTTGAGCAGTACATCGGTGCGTCCCTTGACCATGAAAATCACCGGAGCCGTGCTTAGAACCGATTGCACGAAACCGACCGGCGCAAGCCACGGAAGCAGCCGCGCAACCTCGCCCCATCGCTGGCCTAGCGCCACCGTGACGAACGGCTCGCACAACGCAATCAACCCACCCATCAGGGTCGCGGTGATCAACGCCACGAACGATGTGCTCTCGAGCCACGTTGCGCCCAGCCGCTCCGGGTCGGCCTGGTGAGTGCTAAGCACAGGGTAAAGTGCCTTGGACGCAATCAGCGAAACATTCTGCAGCGGCGAGAGCATGATCCGGAACGCGAGCGAATATGGCCCGAGGGCGACCGCGCCGAGCGTCTTGCCGACGATCATCGAATCCGTGTTGCGGATCAGATAGAGCACGAGGTTCGACAGCGTCAGATTCGAAGAGAAGCTGAAGATTCGCCGAATCTCCGACGCGTCCCAGCTCAGACTTGGACGCCATGGCGACGCCATGAACATCTGCAACGAAGACAGCGTCGCTTGCACGATCGCCTGCAACACGAGGCTCTTGGCCCCCATACCGAACCTGGCCGCCACGATCGCCGCGCATAGGCCACCTGTGTACGACAATACGTCGGCTCTCGTCGTGATGTGAAAACGCGACTCTCGTTCGAGCAGCGCCTGATGTGCAGCGCCGAAACTGATGACGGGGAACGTCAGTGACAACGCATACAGCAGATGTGCGAGCGGCGCTGTATCGAAGAGACTTGCAATCGGCACTGCCAGGACGACCACCAGGAGAGCCACCGCAGTGGCCATTGCCATGTTGACCCAGAAGATCGAATTCACCATCGTCGCGCTCAGTTCTCGCGCGCGGATGATCGCCGGGCCCGTGCCCATGTCTCGAAGCAAGCCTGCCAGGCTCGTGACGACGATCGCGAGCGCCATCACCCCGAAGTCCGATGGGCCAAGCAGGCGCGATAAAATGCCCAGGCCTACGAGTTGTATGACGATCTTGGCAGCCTGCGCGCCCGCGAGCCAGCGCGCGTTTTTTCCTACCGACGCGGCAGTCCCGGTCATGACGCGGCCATCCGATCGGGCGATGCGCCGCCAGTCTTGAAGAAGAGCGAGGCATGAATGCGAGTCCTGGCAGGCGAGATTGCTGGCACTGGCGTCGCAGTCACTGCGTGCCCAACGCCCGTCTGCGTTGCGGGGCCCGTTGTCTGTGTCGTGTTCGGTTCACGCGCGGGCAAAGGCGCGGTTGCCGGTACGAATAGCTGCCTGAACAGCGGCACGAGTCGCGCACTTCCTCGCCTGTTCAAGTGATCGCCGTCGATGTACAGCGGCACCAACGACTGTGACCCGTAGCAGCGCTCGTCACGGCACAAATAGGGCGTCGGGTCGAGAGCCGTCACGCCACATTCACGAACCGCATTGTCGATAGCGTCTCGTGCGACCCGGTTGCGTCGCGCGTAATCCGCCTCCGGTATCGAGACATCGGCCGGATGCCGGCCGAGGATCAGTGATCGGGCAAGGTAGTCGGGAACGTCGCGCCCCATCTCGGGGATCGGCAACAGCACATATACCTTGCGCATCTTCGCGAGAGCGCATAAATCGTTCGTGACGAAACGCCCGTAGCGCATGCGCCGCTGTGCGATGTCGGTGAGTGGACGCGCACCGTCGAAGCCGATCAGGATCGTAGGGTCCTGGCTGTCGCCCTTACCCTCGACATACGCCGAGAACCGCGCAACGACGACCAGCGGCACGTCGGCCGGATAGGCCGCTATCTCGCTCGCCACGCGTGCGGCGAACCTCCGGCAAGGCTCCTCGCGATGTTTGCCGAAGCGGCTCGCTCCAATCAGCGGCGGGCAGCCCGATGTGCCGAAGAACATCACGCTGCGATGCGTCTCTTCGATAGCAGCCGCCACACCGGTGATTACAGCGTTGCCGTGGCTGTCGCCCCACAGAATCGCCCCGATCGTGGCGGACTTTCCGTACCGGCAGCCGATCTCACGATCCGGATCGTCCAGCCGATGCACGCTGTCGATGAGGCATTCATTGCGACGTGGATCGACGTCCAGGCTCGCCGCTGAAATCTGACGGACCTGCTGCGGCAACCGGGACCCGTAGCCGTTCCCGAGTGTCACCGCCGCACACGCAAACAGCACGGTGAACACTCCCCCAACCAGTGCGCCGAGACCGGCTCTGCCGAACGCGTGACGCAAGGCGCCCGAATGACGCTCGACCAGTTCGTAAGACAGCCAGCCGAGCGCAAGCGAGGCAGTGACACCGCCAGCAATCGTGACTGCCTCATGAACAGGCCAATCGACATAGCGAATGAACACGACCACCGGCCAGTGCCACAGGTAAATCGAATACGATCGGCGCCCCAGCCACTGCAGCGGCCTTGCACGTGAAAACGACGAGTGCTGCGCATCGGACAGGATCACGCACGCGGCGCCGATCACGGGCAAGAGAGTCAGAGGGCCGGGCCAGTCACTCGCCTCGGTGAAGATACACGCTGCGAGCAGGATTGCCGCAACACCAAGCATCTGAAGCCAGACTGCGGCGCGCTGGTTGAAGTTGAACTGGTCGGCGTACAACAGCACGAGCCCTCCGGCGACCATTTCCCAAACGCGCGGCGGCAACAGAAAGAAGTTCGCCTCCGGATAGCCCCGCACGACGGCCAGCGAAAGCAGGAACGACGCGCCACCCATCGTCCACAGCAGCGCCGCAAACGCTTTACGTCGATCGCGGAACCAGCGAGAGGCGAGCACCAGCACAACGGGAAACAACATATAGAATTGCCACTCGACCGACAGCGACCAGGTATGCAGAAGCCATTTGTTCTGCGAAGACGTGTCGAAATAGCCGGCTTCCCGCCAATATGCGAAATTCGAAAAGAAGCCAATCGAGGCGCCTGCGTGCTCCGCGAGAATTTTGTAGCCGCGCGGGTCCAGGTAGAACCAGCCAAACGCAAGCAGCGCTGCACACGTCATCGCGAGTGCCGGGACAATCCGCACGAAGCGCGCGATGTAGAAGTCGAGCAGGCTGAAGCGGCCCTCCTCAAGCCGGCCGACGATAATGCCCGTCATCAGATACCCGGAGATCACAAAGAAGACATCGACACCGATGAAACCACCGTCTAAACCCGGTACCCCGAAGTGAAATAGCGCAACCAGAGTCACCGCTACGCCGCGCAACGCATTGATGTCGCCCTTGAATCGCATAGTGTCGAATTTCCTTAGGTTCCAGCGTGTGCTCGCCGTTTCTATTTCGCGTCGAGTATCAAGGCAGGCGCCTTGAACCCGCGCGCCACCGCGGGCGAGTCGCTGGAAAGCCGGAAATCCCGCAGCGATGCACGCGCTGCCTCGGGCATCGACTTCGCGAACACGACATCGGATTCACCAAACGTGTTTTCGACCTGTACGTAGCGTCGCGCCTGATCATCGATGGACAGTGGCTTACCGCCGATCACGACATTGCGCCTAAGCAGGACGCCCTTGGGTGCGCCAGGTTCATCGGACAACAGTCCCGCCAGCGCCGGATAACGCGTCGAATACGGAGGCTGGGATACTCGACGCGCCGCGAGCTGGATGCGCAGCGCGCTGTTCGGGCTGTTCACCAGCCCCTTTTGCCACGTTAGTCCGCGCGAATCGATGTAGACCGCAGGCGAGCAGTTCGCGAACAGGTTATCCTCGACGAGATTGTCACGGCCACCGCCGATGAAGACCGCTTGATTGACCCGCGAGAAAACATTCCGGCGAATGGTGACCCCGCTCGCCTGATCGTCAAGGTAGACGCCCATCGTGGCTTGCGGCTTCGCAGCGCTACCGATGTCGTGCAGGAAGTTGTCCTCGATGACGGTACCGCGCGCGGTCCAGTCGCGGCCCGTGTATATCGCACCCGTATCCGACGTCTCGGTCGCGACCCGGTAGATCTCGTTGTGCGCGATGACGTGGTCGTTGCCACTGAAGATAATGGCCGCGTGCGGGCCATCGTAGATCACGTTATGCTCGATCCGGTCTCCGACGCCGGACACGCTGATCGCGGGCCGATATGCTCGCGACCGGCGCGCGTAGTCATGAATCGTACTGTCGGCAATCACCACGCCGCCAGCGACGAGCTTGTCTCGATCGCCAGCAAAGATTGCAATGCCCCCCTCGCCGGTGTTTTCGACCGTGAGCGCGCGAAAGCGTGAATTGATCGCGCTCGACCAGATCCCGTGACCTGCGACATTGCGGACCGTCACGTTCTCCACCGACACATTGCCGCCGCCCTGCAGCTTCAGCGCATCGCCACGCGAGATGTCGAAGGTCAAATCGCGCAGCGTGAGATTGACTACGTTGTCCGCCTCGAGCAACGCCGCGGCGACCGACACTTCGACGTCTCCTTCCTCGAGCGGCGCGGGCGGCCAAAAGTACAAGCGCGACGTCCGGCGATCCACGTAGTACTGGCCCGGATGAGCCAATTCAGACAGCGCATTCTCGATGTACACGCGTTGGCCGGTCTTCATTCCGAATTGCGGCGGGGGCGTTTCCAGCGTGATAGTCCCCGACGACGGATCGACCGATTCGACCGGCATCATCGCATCCGCCCAATCGCGCGCCCAATAGCCGAAGGCGTGCAGATCGCGCTCGTTCTTCCATGCCGCCACAGGTGCGCCTGCGATCGTAAAGCTGCGCCCCCCGGCGCCCTCAGGTAACGACTCGATGGTCGCAAAGCCGCTCGCGGGCCAGCGTGCAAGCGCCATCGGCCGATGCCGGTAGAACAGTTCCAGCGGCGCCGGGGTGGCGGGAATCCCGAAACCGTGCCGTGCAAACGTTCCTAAGTCCGTCACTCCGTTGCGAGCCAGGTCGGCAACTCGCACGTTCTCGCGTGCCGCGGCCGGGAGTTGCGCAAGAACGGTCTCGTCACGCACCGGTGCAAAGCCAGTCACGACGTGAGCGCCGGATATGACCGCCTGTCCGCTCGCGGGGCCTGAGATCGTAATCGATTTGCCGCGCCAGCTCTTGTCCAGCGTCATGGCGAGCGGCGTGTCGATCCGGTAGACCCCCGCATTCAAAACGATATCCAGCCGGTCAATCGTTTCACCTGCATGCGAGTTGCCGGTAGCGAGCATCGCGATCGCCCCGCGCAGGCCTGCAGCATCCGAGACGGTCACCACCTTCGCGGCGCACGGAACAACCGCGCAGGCGCTCAACATCAGACACACGCCCGAGGCACGGAATACCAGACTACGGTGCCTCATATATCGAAGCGCACGCAGCAATCCATGCCGAACCTGGCCGATTGAAATCAGACTATGCTTCATTGGCTGTCCACGTACGATCCATACGCATACTTCGAGTAGCGGTACCGGCCGCCGCCATACCCATAAGTCCCGGGGCGATATCTCATCGCATTGAATACGACCCCTCGGGGTGCGATGCCCACCTGTTCGAGACGTTTAATCGACTCCTTCACCTCTGCCAGAAAGCTGACGTCCTGGCGGACGACCAAGAACGCGCAGGCCGCCATGCGAGCAAGTTCGATTGCGTCCGACACGGCAAGGATTGGAGGTGAATCGACAATCACTAGATCGTAACGGTCGTTCAAGGACTCAATGACCCGTCGGAGGTTCGCATGGGCCAGCAACTCGGACGGATTCGGTGGCAGGGCACCGCACGGGAGGAAGTCCAGGTTTGGCAACACGTTGCGACGCACGGCCGCATCCACCGATACATTGTTGGCAATCGTGTCCGACAACCCAGGCGACTGATCCTGTCCGAAGTACCGGTGCAAGTGGCCTTTGCGGAGATCCCCGTCCACCAGCAGCACGCGCTGCTTTGACATCGCGACCACCGTGGCGAAATTCGCCGAGACAAAGGACTTCCCGACATTGGCGGTACACCCCGCAATCAGGATAATGTTGCTTCGGGCTTCGAGCAGTGAAAACTGCAATGCGGTGCGGAAGCTGCGCAAGGCCTCCACGGAAGGGTCGTCGGCATTGACGCTGGCGAGTACGAATACGCCTTCTTCCTTCGCCGCAATCCTTTGAGAGAGAAGTTCCTGCTTCTTGCTGTGCGGGACCGCTGCATAAACCGAGAGGCCGATCGATTGTTCGATCTCGTGGGGATCCACCAGGCGGCCAAACAGTTCCTTGCGCGCCGCTGCCGTCATACCACCGAGCAATAGCCCCAGCAATCCAGACAAGCCAACGACCAGCTTGCGATTCGGCTTGACCGGCAACTCCGCCGTGACGGCGGCGTCCACCAGCCCTGCGTTGCCGGTCTTGCTCGCTTGCACAAGCCGAAGCTGTTGAGCCGTGTTGAGCATGTTGGTGTACAGATCGCGACTTACCTCCATGTCGCGCTGAAGCCGTACCTCGTCCTGCTCCACCTGCGGCATCCGCTTCGTACTCGCCTCCAGTTCAGCGAGGCGGGCGCGTATCGGAGCAATCTGGTTGGCGATCGAGATGACCGCTGGATGATTCTCTGTAAAGCGAGCGGATGCATCATCGTACTTCTGCCGAAGTTCGACGAGGCGATTTTCTGCCTCGACCGTTTGCTGCAATACGGCCGAACTTTCCTCACTGAGGTTCACTGTGCTGTTACTCATCCGGAACGCGTTGAACGCTCCTTCAGCTTGTTCAAGCTGCCGCTTCAGGACCGGAAGCTGTTCATCCAGGAACTGGATTGACTTTCTCGCTTCCTCACTCTTTCGATCGATATTCTGTTTGACATACTGTCTACCGATTTCGGTCAGCGTCCGCCGCGTTTGATCCGGATCGTACCCGTCCAGACCCACGTGAATGATGCCCGAGTCCTTGCTGGTCTGGCTGATGCGCAGATCGCGCTGCAAGCTCTCCGTTGCAGCGATGGACGACAGACGAGCGAGCACGAACGTTGCACCCGGATTCGCGTCGATGCTTCGCACCATCAGGTACATCGGGCCCGCACTTGTGGACAGATGCATTGGCACGCCCGTCCTACCGATCGCGTCTATCCCCGCCGTCGCCAACCTGAGCCGGAATGCGCCGTGCGGCAGGGCCGTCAACTCGAAGCTCTCTCCGTACAAGGCAGACGGCACATCGAAGTCCGCGATGTCAACACGCTCGCTTCCCCAGACATATCCCCCCAAACCAAACAGGCCTGGCACTGATAGTCCAACGCGATGAGATGCAATGCTCCTGCCGACGACCGGAAAATACTTCGGAGTTACCTGGATATACAGCTTCATCGTCTCCACCGCCCGGGACACCACCAGGCGCGAGCTGACAATCTCGGCCTCGTCCGCAGCGGCGGACTTCACATCAAACATCGACGAGACACTTGCCAGAAGATTGTTCGGCGAATTCGGGTTATCTTCAACCTGAATCATGATGTCGGACTGATAGACCGGTCTCGCCACAAGTACGTACCCAATGCCTATCAGCATCGTTATCACCGTCATCATGGTGATCAGCTTGAGATTGTCCCTGAGGGTATCGAGCAAGTAGCCCAGGTGGAAGTGCCCTTCATCTTGATCGGTGTTCGGTGGCATCAGAGCTTGAAGACTATCGTTTTTCATGCGCTTTTTCGCTTCGCAGAGGCTGCTTTGCTGGCGAGACCACCCAGGCGGGTGACCCACTGCGCCACCGCCTGGACAATCAGTTCGAATGCCTCAATCATTGCTGCATCGCCTTTTCCATAAGGGTCAAATACGTCCAACCCTGCGAACTCGCCGATGCGAAATACCTTGCCCCTTGCTATCGGGTACATGCTTTCCACCCGCGTCTTCTGCGCGGCTTCCATAACGAGTATCAACTCCGCCTGATTGAGCATCCAGCTCGTCAGTTGCTGCCCCTTGTGCGATGAGATGTCGATGCCCAGCTCATGCATCAGACGGACCGCACGAGCGTCTGGAGAACGACCGACCACCGCTTCGATGCCGGCGGAAAACACGTGCTTCTCCGGCAGAGCGTGGCGTAGCAACGCCTCCGCCACAGGGCTCCGGCAAATATTGCCAGCGCATAGAACCAGGACGTTGTTCATGGGTTAGATGCGGATTTGCTGAAATACGACGCCTCCGCCGCTGGCACGAGCAAATTCACCACTCGGCTCCAACGCACCACGGGCGCCGCATCTACGAACACGACATCCTTTGCCTTAAGTTCGAACCCTTCCGCCACCGCCAGCGCCGTCGGCGACGATGCGTCGAGATGGTAGACCTCTGGCTTGCCGTGCTGCGCCTTGCGCACGACAAAGACCTGGCTGCCCTCCGCGGTCACGGGGTTCAAGCCCCCCGCGTCGCCCAATGCCTCATTGAGCGTGAGACGCCCATTGCGCAGGAATAATGTCGTCGGGCGACTCACCTCGCCAAGCACGAACACCTTGCTATCCTCTCTGGCTAGCACACGCACGATGTCTCCGTTTTTCAGCAAGATGTCTGACGGATTGATCCCCTGCTCCACCAGATCTGGAATGCTCACCATGGTCGACTTGCCCTCGCGAATGACGTCGACCGATGCGCGGTCTCCGAGCGTCGTGACGCCTCCCGCTCGATTGATGGCCTCCACCAGCGTCATCGGAACATCATTGAAAACAAAGAGACCAGGGTTCCGAACCTCCCCGTCCATGTACACGCGCTGGCTCCGGTAAGCCTGAATGCGCAGAGTAATCTGCGGATTTCTCACGAAGCGCGCGAGCTTCGCTGAAATCACGTTGCGCGCCTCAAGCTCGCTCAGCCCGCTGACCTTCACCGCGCCCACGTAGGCGAACTGAACCATCCCGTTCTGATCGACTGTGTATCCGGGCGACACGGGATTGGCGCCGTAGAAGTCGGTGCCAACGGTGGTAACCGAAATCGACGGCAACGTGAGTTCGGGATGGTCCCAAACGAGGATATTGAGCACGTCGCCCGGTCCGATCAAATACGGTACCGGCTTGCCGATGAGCTGCTCGACATCTGCCGGAATCCTGCGAGGCTGCTCCGCTTGCTGACGCTCCACAAAAGCAGGTGTAATTTCGACCAGCGCGCCCGCAGGGGCAGTCGTCTCGTCGGTCGGTGCACCGGCCGGTCCCGATGAATCGGCGCTCGAGCCGGGTGCCTGGAAGCTTGCCGAAGACGCGCCGCTCGCGCGTTCATCCCGCCAGTGCATGCCTGGTTCCAACGCGCAGCCCGCTAAAGACAGCACCGCAATCACCGAAACCAGCTTCTGGCAGACACCGCTCAGGGCCTGTCGACCTCTCCTGATCAGCATGTCAATACGCATTGTGATGTGTAAAGCCCTTCGCAATCGTGGCCACTACGATTCGCATATCCAGCGCGAACGACCAGTTGTGCAAGTAGTACAAGTCGTGTTCCACCCTTGCCTGCATTTTCTCCACGAGGTCTGTCTCGCCGCGGAATCCATTAACCTGCGCCCAACCGGTAATACCCGGTTTGATCCGATACCGATGAATGTAGCCATTCACCACTTTCTGATACAGCTCATCGTGCTCTATCGCATGCGGGCGAGGCCCGACCACCGACATTTCCCCGCGAAGCACGTTAAAAAACTGAGGAAGCTCGTCAAGACTTGTCCTCCTCAGAAATCGTCCTAAACGTGTAATGCGCTGATCATCCTTGGTCGCCTGAGTCACCACACCCGTTCGTTCTGCATGCACCCGCATCGAGCGGAACTTGTATATCTTGAATACACGCCCGTCCGCCCCCTTGCGATATTGGGTAAAGAGGACTGGTCCGCGCGACGAGAGCTTGACAGCGATAGCAATCAGCACAAGCACGGGCGACAACCCGAACAACGCCAGCGCCGCGAAGGCACGATCGAAGATTTCCTTCTGAATCAACGCACGATCCGGCAATGGCGATGCCATCAGGTTGATTGCCGGCGCACCGATCAGGTCGATCATCCCGCCATCGAACAAAGCTACGCTCCTAACGTCCGGCACGAAGCGGATATTCACCAGGTCATTGCGGAACTCGTTGACGAAGAGAAGGATCGTGGCCTCTTCCGACAACGGCAACGCAAGCCAGATCTCCCTCACGCTATGGGAACGCACATACTCCGCGAACTTGAGCAGGTCGTCGAATATAGGTACGGCCGCTCTCGAAACACCTGCGTCACGCACGGCAAAAATCGCGGAGAGTCGAAATCCACTAGCCAGCGCGGCCGCCGCTTTGCGTACGACGAGGTCGCAATGAGCGCCGAATCCGACAACAGCCACATTGCACAGATTCATGCCGGCATGACGCACCCGCCTTAGCACCGTATGGGTGGCGAGACGCGACACCATCAACGCGCCTCCCGTGATCGCCATCCAGTAGACGAACCACAGGCGTGAAATGAAATCCGTGCGATGAAGCGAAAACATCAGGACGAGTCCACAAACCTGGACGACCAGCCAGGCGAGCGCAAGTTGGCCGACTTGCCGCAGGATCGAGCGACCACGCCACGAGTCGTATAGACCGAAGGCCGGAAACGACACCAGCGCGAACGCTGCAGAAAACGTGATGAAAGCACCATCCAGCCGACTTTGCTGCAGATCCTCAAAGCGGATGTGCGATGCCACAAGCGCGCCTGCCACGATGAGGATGACATCGACAAGCCGCGCCAGCAGACCCTGAATCCCGACCATGTTGCGCTTCCCCAAGCTAAAGTTGGACTGCACGTAAGCTGGACACTTCAGGTACGGCCGTAGGTGTCGTCGAACCTCACAATGTCGTCTTCTCCAAGATACGATCCCGACTGCACCTCGATGAGTTCCAATGGCAACTTGCCCGGGTTCTCCAGCCGATGCGTGACACCGAGCTGAATGAACGTCGACTGATTCTCGGTCAGCATGAACTGCTCGTCGGCCCGCGTGACGAGCGCTGTACCGCTAACCACGATCCAGTGTTCCGCGCGATGGTGATGCAGTTGCAACGACAGCCGCCCGCCCGGATTCACCACGATGCGCTTTACTTGAAAGCGCTTCCCATGGTCAATGGAATCGTAGTACCCCCATGGACGTCGAACCTTGCGGTGCGCGTCGGCCTCCGGCGCTCGCTGCGCCCTGATCCGGCTGACCAGTCCCTTGATGTCCTGTACGCGCGATCGATCCGCTACCAGCACAGCATCGTCGGTTTCTACGACCACCAGATTCGTCACGCCGACGCATGCAACCAGGCGCCCTTCTGAATGTGCGAAACTGGAGGTAGTGCCTTCAAAGACGATCCGACCACGCGCGACGTTACCGTCGCCGTCTTTCTCCAGAGCGTTCCACACTGCATCCCATGAGCCGAGGTCGGACCAGCCCGCATCGAGCGGCACGACCACACCCGGTGCAAGGCCGCCATCAGAGCCTAGCGGCTCCATCACCGCGTAGTCGATCGAGTTGGATGGGGACTGCCTGAAGGCATCGGCGCCGGGCCGGAAGAATGGACCGTCGCTCGTGCCTTGCGCGTAGGCCGTCGCGCAGGCCTCGTATATTTCCGGCTGCAGCGCCTTGATCGTGGACAGCCACACGCTGGCCCGCACGACAAAGATGCCGCTATTCCACCAATAGCGCCCAGATGCGAGATATTGAGCAGCCAACTCCGCCGCTGGCTTTTCGACAAAGCGCTCAATGTGGTGAGCACCGTCATGCAGGACTTCACCAAGCTTGATATAGCCAAATCCGCTATCGGGTCTTGTTGGCAATACACCCAGCGTCGTGATCGCACCGTCTTGCGCATAGCGCGCAGCGCACGCGATTGCCCGCTGGAACGCAGCTACGTCGGCAATCGCATGGTCCGCCGGCATCGCGACGATAATTGCATCCTCTCCGTCCGCGCATGCGGCGGCGGCAGCCAGCGTAAGCGCCGGCGCAGTGTCGCGTCGCGCAGGCTCGACCACGATGCGTGCGTCTATGCCGCTCGCGCGGAGTTGTTCGGCCGTCGTAAAGCGATGTTCCTCACCGCACACGATGATCGGCCGGCTTTGGGTTCGGTGCTCCTGAACAGAGAAGTCCCTCATCCGCTCAACTGTGGCCTGCAACAATGAATCCGAGCCGAGAACGCCAATTAGCTGCTTCGGATACTGCTCGCGCGACATCGGCCACAGCCGCGATCCCGATCCACCCGCGAGTACGACTTGCGCGAGCCGCACCGAAGACTTCGTAGACGCTCCGGCACCCGTCCCGCTAATCGCGGCCGGGACCAAATCGTCTCGGCTAAGCTCTAACTTCCTGGTAAAGTCATTCACGATGGACCTTCCCACGCTTCGTCAATTGATGAATCCGCACACTGCGGAGAATCGTATCTACACTGCGTCCAGCCTCGTATCAGGCAGATGAATGCCGGTCCCCCTCGATTTGCGTTCGTCGTCGCATCCGGTAATCCGACGGTGTTTGCTTTAGTTGCTCCTGAAAGATCCTGACCAATCGCTCGCCACTAATCCAACCGCAGCGTCGCGCGATCTCATCGACAGGGAGATCGGTCTCGGCTAGCAGCCTCGACGTCATATCCAGTCGTACGCGGCACAGGAATTCGGATGGGGTGAGACCGATCTCCCGTCTGAAACAGCGCAGAAAGTTTCGCTGGCTCATCGCAGCCACCCGCACCGCGTCACTCACCGATATCTGGCTTTGGCAGTTGTTCTGTAGCCAGCGTGCCGATTCCCTTACCTTCTCTGTCGATGTGGTCGGACGAGCGTCCGACAGGAGCGAAACCAGGGTCGTGGCGCCACTCAAGGAGAGTCGCCCTGCGATGTTCCGCGCCACGTCACCTCCCAGGTCTCGCTTAACGAAATTCAACGCGGCCTTCGCGGAATCGAAGCGTGCGTCGGCGTCGTTGAAATGTTCATCCTCTGCGCTCGCGCGACGTTGGCTCGATGAGGTTTGAATGCTCGGCTGCTGCAGCTTATCCAGCCCCGCGGCACGTAACAGGAGCCGTCCTTCTCCAATCGGCCGGACGACATCGCTGCTTGGCGACGCCGCTTGCAACCAGTCAATCACACGTCCGTCACGTAACGCGTCTTGCGCCCCCTTTCCCCCTGCGATAAACAATGCATCGAACGCGCTGGCGTCTATTGTTTGCAACCCGAGGGTCCACACGACGATCGATGAAGAGGACAGGACACTTCCACCGTCGGCCGAGTACAGACGTACACGATAGAATCCGCCATCACTCGATCCCCCCTGGTTCATGTCGTTCGCCATCTGGAATACTTCAGGGACCAGCTCGATGCTCGGCAACGAAAAAGCCTTATAGACCACGACCCCGATGTGTCGAGTCATACGCTTAGGCCGCGGTTCGTTGGCGTCCTCTGCGCGCTCCCCAAGATTTTCGAAACCGGCGTACGCCATGGTGTGTCCTTGGACCTTAGACAGTGATGCGGTGTGCGGGCATGAAGAAGGGAAAGTCTTCCGTTGCGGTGCATCATACTGGTCCGGCGTCGAGCCAAAACAGCCTGACGGAATTTATCAACATCTTGGCTGATTAGGATATCGACGTTCTGGATCCCTGTAGATCGACGGGCTTTAAACTGAAATCAAAACCAACGTCCCTTAGGGAGTATTTGTTAAAGGCGCGGGTTCAGATTGAAGATATCCCGTCCATTGCACATCGCATTCGCGAGCGGAGCAGCAACTCCATGAACGAATCGTTGACGATCAACGCCGAATTGACGATTTCGCAATACCCCTGGTTCATCTACTGGCGACGCACAGCTAACATAGGCGGCGGCCCCATCACCACTTTCCTCCTTATCTTGAGCAATCGAAGACGGATGCTACGGATCCTTAAAGAATGGAACGTTGCAAACCGTCTCGTCCACGATTGGTGTCAGAAAGCGTCAACCTTTTGGCCGTCGAAATGAACGGCCGTGTGGGACACTACGCTTCGAGTTCAACCCGAACTTAGCGGTGTTCTCGGCACCGCTGGTCAGCGTTAGGCCGCACTGTCGATACGGTGCGGTCTTTTTTTTGGCGGCAAGTGTAACGACGGTCTCGACGCTATGAATCACTCCCCGCCTATCCACAAATTCAAACCACTCCCAGATGTGACATCTAGAGGGAATTTCGGCACAAGGAGACGGGGAGCGGTTGATCGCCGTGCCAGCACACAGCTGCGGCAAGGGAAACCAGAAGACGAGGAAGAAAACCCTCCGCACGCACTCGGCGGTACGAAAGGCTAGGCGGTACCGACGCCGCCACGGATTCGTGGCTAGCGCGCCGCGCGAATTGGAGCCGGGACCTGCCTTCAAACCGCCACGAACTGCGTAAGAGAGTTCGCGTGTTGAGCATTGTCGTGGCAGATCAACAGCACCGTGCGGCCACAGCGAGAGTCCTCTTCGGTCTCTCCCTCTGCAGGTGGCCGCGCGGTGACCTACGCCTCAGGGCGTGGTTGTCGGCCGGGACGCGTTCGATCAGGTCTGGGGAGAAGACGCAGCGACTGATTCACCCGTAAGCGCAGGGAGAAATGTTTTCAGATATGCGAGAAACGGAGCACCTACTTCCGGGTGACGCAGTGCGAATTCGACCGTCGCCTTCAGATAACCCAGCTTGCTGCCGCAATCAAAACGCGCGCCGTGGTACTTGTAAGCGAGGACCTGTTCGTCTGCAAGTAACGACTGAATCGCGTCAGTCAACTGAAGTTCACCGCTCGCGTCCGGTTTTAGCGCACGCAGATGCTGAAAGATCTTTGGCTTTAGAACATAGCGACCGACTACGGCGAGGTTCGATGGCGCAAGTTCGGGCGACGGCTTCTCGACGATTCCGGAGATCTTGATCAGCGATTCCTCCCATGCCTTGCCGTCGACGATACCGTACGACTTCGTCTCCGTCCGCGGCACGTCCTCGACACCGATTACCGAACTATGATAGTGATCGAACACCTCGATCATCTGAGCCATGATGGGCGGCGTACCATACAACAGGTCATCGGCAAGCATTACCGCGAACGGGTTGTCGCCAACCAGCTTCTCCGCACACATCACCGCGTGGCCCAAACCCAGGGCTTCAGACTGACGCACGTAGAAACAGTCGACATGGCTTGGCTTGATACCACGTACCAGCTCAAGCAAGGTGTCTTTACCGCGCGCTTCAAGTTCAGCTTCAATCTCGTACGACTTGTCGAAGTGGTCCTCGATAGCGCGCTTGCTGCGACCGGTGACGAAGATCATTTCGGTGATGCCTGCTGCCATGGCTTCTTCCACCGCGTATTGGATCAGTGGCTTGTCGACTATTGGCAGCATTTCCTTCGGGCTTGCCTTTGTGGCAGGGAGAAACCGGGTGCCAAGGCCAGCCACCGGAAATACAGCCTTCGTAATTTTCAACATGGAAGATCCTGATTTTCAATTGATCCGTCTTGCACGGGGAGCGGCGCCAGCCGCGATCTCATCGCTCCATTTGGAATCGCGATTCTGCTTCGCGTCCGTATTGCGATTACTCAGCGTCGAAGCGATTGCGGTTCGCATGTGGTCCGTCGTGCCGTACTTCTAGCCGAACCGTTAGCGACAGCGTTGGAAGCTTGCATGGAAACGGTGGCGCGATGATGTACACGGTGATACTTGCCGGGGCCGAGAAGAGCCTGGTACTCAGGTACTCGCGCGCGGGCCTCAGACCATCAGCAATGCACCTTATCGGACGACAAAGGAAGGATATCGTGGCGATCAGCTTGCTAGTCCTATTGTGGCGGAAACGACTCTGATCTTGACCGAATGAAACACCTGGAGACCGCCTTTTCAACAGCTTGGCAGGGTTATTCAAAAGCGCATTCCTTGTGACTTCGCGGGCTTTCGCAAGAGGGCCGCTTGCTCGCGCGATACTCGGTTGGCGTCACATCCAGGTGTTTGCGAAAGAGTTTCGATAGCTGGCCTCCGCTGCCACTTCCGCACCGGCGCGCAATCTTGTCGACCGGAAGGTCCGTATCCGCAAGCAGCCGGCAACACATGTCGAGTCGAACATAGAGCAGATAGTCTGAGGGCGTAACGCCCATCTCAGCCTTAAAACGCCGGAGGAAGTTTCGCTCGCTCATTGCAGCTACCCGGGCTGCGTCGTTGATCGCTATCGATCGATCTCCGTTTGCCTCCAGCCATCTCGCCGATGCCTGAATGGGTTCGCTAATGTGGATTGACGCATTCCTTCGCACAATCGCGGTGAAGCGCGTCTCGGTTGGAGGCGCCATCCGATCAGCTATCTGACGGGCAAGATCCACACCGAAATCTTCCTCGACGACGCTCAAAGCACCTCTTAACGGGCTCACACCGTTGGATCGATGACCGGCAACGAGATGCCCCAGCGTCTCCCCTCGAATGAGATTGCTATAGCCATGATCGACGGATGCAGGCACGAAACCAGTTGCTTCCACCAGTAACCTTCCTTCACCAACAGGGAAGATGAGCCCGCTGTTTGAACAGGCACGACGCAGCCACCGGATCAAGCGTTCGTTGGATAGTGCGTTGCGCAGGCCCGCTCCGCCGACGATGAATAGAGCATGAAAGCAGTCGTCACCGCGGTACGCTTCGACGCTTTCGGTCCACACGAACACTGAAGACGAACTCGCAATCCTGCCACCGGCTGCGGACAACAGACGGACATCGTAGTTTGCTTCAACGGTTCGGGCGTCTTTCAGCAGAGCGTTAGCCGACTGAAACACCTCCATGATCTGTGCTGCGTCCGGTAACGCAAACCCATCATATAGGGAAATGCCGACATGTTTCATGCTTCTGACGCCGCGGGAAGCGGGTGTCCCCGAGCCGCTATAGTCTTCGAGATCGAGATGACACTCCATTTGACTCTCCTCAGGTAAGCGAGCGGCCTGGTTTTCCGACTGTCGTTCTACCGCTTCAGACGTCACTTTTCAGTGACCGAATTTGCCAACCTTTTGGCGGATGCACGGGACCCGTGGCTGAGAGCGCATTGACTATAGGGACGTTGAGGAAATTCGAACATAGGTTTGGATCCAGGCGGCCCGCAAGCGAGTGTGTTGAGTTGACCGATGGGGTGAATGTGGGAAAAGGCGGTAATGTTTAAGGCTCACAGCATCACCTGATGCTGCCGGAGTCTGAGCAGAAGTGCCCCTAACTGATTCACCCGTCAGGTGATGAAACAGTCGTCTTAGAAATTTATTCCGTTTCGGCAGTTGACGTCCACAACCTTACTGATACGGTAACCGAACCAGTTTGGCAAACCTAGCTTGCCCGTATGGGAGGGCTGGATGATCCGGCGGTACGTTGTGGGTCATTCGATGTACCGAGCGCTCTATGCCCTAACGCGCGAATGCGGGCTTCGGACGTATGTAGGGAAGTGTGACGCCCCTGTGCTTGCTTGGCATATACCCTATTCGCTCGCACTGCCGTATCGAAAAATTGGCGCTGTGCCCTGGAGAAGACATATCGTAGGCGCAAACGCACGGCAGGCTCAGAGCCCGTGCATCGATGCGATGTACCTACCGGTCAGACGGCGTCATAGATTTGCCACGAGTGCGAGCGCACGAACGCAAGTATGATGAATAGTCAGAAAGCAGTTGACATCTTTTTGGGGAGTTCATAGAGTTCGTGCCGTGCAGCGAGCAGAGCTACCGGTCTGCATTTGCAGAGGCGCGTATCACATACGGCTCAAGTGTGAAGTGTTCCCAAAGGTCAACCCGAAGCAGGAGAGAGATTCTTGTTTGCAGGTGCTGCACCTGCTCCATCCAGGAAAGGATTGCTCCGTAATAGAGCTACTCGGATGTCTATTAGTACACGATCTTGAGTGACCGCACTCAACAACCTGACAACGGCACGGTGATGTGCGTCGACCGAACTTGTGCTTATTCGGAAGTGACATGAGACAGCTAGTAGTGAATGGATCGGTTGGAGAAATGAGCCTGCTTACGCAGCATGAAATAGAGAGCGGTCGCTTGTGCCGGTCGCTCAGTCTCCGCGCGAGCCATGATGGCAAAAGCGTGCTCTTGATCGAGATGGACGAACGCAAGGCCGGCATTCAACGCGAATTTCTCCACGACATTACGACCGGCGAATTGATTGCATTGATTCGTGCTCATGGTGCCGAGTTGACAGGAGAAGGCCATGTTAGCAAGGCTCACTCCGACTGAGCATGCACCTGTCCAAGTTCCCGCCGGTCGTCACCTTGGTCCATACTTCGATGGCAAGGTAGATCGCGCGCAGTAGTGAATTGGACACGTGATATGACTCGAAGAGGCGAGGCAATATGCCCGCTAATAGCGCCTCTCGTCGTCACTTCGTCATTCGCCGCAGGGTTCTGCGCTGCCGCCGCAAGTGAGATTTCTTGGCTCGCGTGGCTCGATCCGAGTGTACCAACGCGATGGTATCGAGATCCCCCTCGGATATACGAATGGCATCTCGACTTTCCCTTCACTTCACTTCAAAGACTCCCCATGCGGTGACGCCCGCAAGCCCTATACGGCTTCGTCCAGCAACGGATAGTCGTTGTAACCCGTTTCGTCATTGGTATAGATCGTTTGTGAGTTGATCGCATTGAGCGGTGCACCGCGCCGGAAGCGCTCCACCAGATCGGGATTCGCGATAAAGGGCCGCCCGAAGGCGGCGGCATCCGCCTCGCCGTGTTCGATGGCGTGTTCCGCGCTTTCCTTGGTGAGCCCCTCATTGACGATATAGACGCCCGTGAAAATGCGCCGCACGTCCCGGCCGATCTGCTGATCGCCACGATCGAGTGCTTCCCGCGCGAAGATGAAAGCGATGCCGCGGGCGTTGAGCTGCTTGGCGACATAGGCAAATAGCGCCCGCGGATTGGAATCGTGCATGGAGTACGAACTCGACATCAGATTGAGATGCACACCGACGCGGCCGGCCGGCCAAACGGTAAGCAACGCATCTACCGCCTCCATCAGGAAGCGGGCCCGATTTTCGATTGAGCCGCCGTAGCAGTCGGTCCGCTTGTTCGAGCCGTCATGCAGGAACTGGTCGAACAGATAGCCATTCGCAGCGTGAAGCTCCACGCCATCGAAACCGGCACGCCTGGCATTTGCGGCGCCGATCCGGAAATCGTCTACGATGCCGGGAATCTCTTCCGTTTCCAGTGCGCGCGGCACCGTGTAGGGACGCTGTGGCCGCAGGCGGCTGACGTGGCCATCGGGCGCGATCGCGCTGGGAGCCACGGGGGGTTTTCCGTCATGGAAGATCGGGTCGGATACCCGGCCAACATGCCAAAGCTGAGATACGATCAGCCCGCCTGCGTCGTGTACCGCTTGGGTCACGTCCGTCCATCCTGCGATCTGCGCGTCAGACCAGATACCAGGGGTGTTCGGATAGCCGACGCCCTGGGGCGTAACCGAGGTCGCCTCGGTAATGACCAGTCCCGCACTCGCCCGCTGAGCGTAGTGCTTCACGTTGATGGAACCGGGACTGCGCTCGTTGAAGGCGCGCATCCGAGTGAGTGGCGCCATGACGATACGGTTTCGCAGCTTGAGCGCGCCGATCTGGATGGGATCAAAGAGTGTGGGCATCAGTGTGCTTTTCCTTTGGCTGTGTTATCAAAAGTGTTGAGCGGTGCCACCAGCACCTCATTTCAGAAGCGTCACGGACCGGCCGGAGACAAGTCTCGGGGCTCGTGACGAGGGACGGACTGTGCGGTCTGCCTTGCCTCGACCCGTACCTTTAGAAAATCAGCCATAAACCAGCATTTCCCCACCCGCCACGTTCCGGTCACACCCAGCGTGATCACTCGCTGTCCGACTGCCAGGGTGTCGACGCCTTCGCCTAGCGCGTCGACCGTACCCACCGATTCAAGACCAAGCACATCCGGGGGGACCGGGCCGAAGCCATAGCGGCCGCTGACCGGCATTTGACGACTGGCGTAAATTCCGCAGGAACTAGGTTAGCCACGCTTCCCGCGTTGCGCTTTTAAGTTTTCTCAGCATTTTCACGAACGAACGATTGATTTGAGCGCGATCTCCGCTGGAGCGCGTGCTTCATAAGCGATGTGCTCCAAAAAGCCACTTGGTCGGCAGGCGATGCAACGCGGTATGGGACCAAGGTCCAATACCGCGACCCTATCGCGTGGAATATTCTTCTTGAGAATTCCGATCAGCATCGTTCATCAGATGATGACTAATAGTCACCTGAGGACGAACAGCGCGGAATGTCTGCTTGCAAGCCCTGCCGACGCCTGACAAAAGGTTGGAACTCCAGCCCGTCCATATTCATGCGGTGTCCTTGCTGAGATGTGACCGAGCCGGATACTTGAACCACGAAGAGGTGTGTGAATCAGGCTCAATGGTTGTCGACGTTTTTCCAGGACGCCTTGTCGTCCTGCCATGTTGGATTGGAGGCATCAATGAGCGCCGTTTCCAGCTCCCCGAATTTTGCGCATGGCTACCCCACACCCGGGCCCCAGATCTCCACCCCTCAGAAGGTGATGGATCACGTGTTCTTCCTGTCTGAAACCGGATGGAAGCGGGTGCGCGAGGAAGAGCAGTTCGACTACATCATCATCGGCACCGGCTTTTGTTCCCTGGCCTTCGCGGAGCGCATGCTGGCGGTCAGGCCGGAGACGCGAATCCTGATGATCGAGCGCGGCCCCTTCTTTCTGCCCGAGCACTTCCAGAACCTCCCCATTCCCTACGAGCACACTCTGGGCGGCCTGTCGGAAACCTTCCCCTGGACGCTCTCCAGCGAGACCGCCAGCCAGCCCGCCGGGCATATCAACTGGCAGCACGGGATGGTGCCGTTTTTCGGGGGCCGAAGCATCATGTGGAGCGCCTGGTGCCCCCGACCCACCCGCGACGAGATGGCTTTCTGGCCGGAGGAAACCATCGCCGCCGCGGAGGCCCACTTCGCTTCCGCCGAAGCCCTGCTCAACGTCGTGCCTGCCGACAGGATCGACGCAGCTTACGGACCCGAACTGCGGAGCTTCATCAACCGGCAGCGGCCGACCTACGGCATCATGCAAACCTCCCTTCAGGAGATGCTCAACGAGAAAATCGGACTGATCGACTCGGCGACCCGCTGGCTGCCTGCCCCCCTCGCAGCGGGAGCCGGCGAGGCGGGCGGCGTGGACTTCGCCAAGTTCTCGACGCCTGCGGTAATCATGGAGTTGGCCTCGAAGCAGGCTGATCTGGCGGCGTCCGGGACCGGTAGCCCCTTGCGCATCGTGACGAACTGCATCGTGACGCGTATCCACGAGCAGGCGGGTGTGGCCACCGCGCTGGACACCTCCCGCGGGATGGTCAACGTCGGCAATGCCAAGGTGATCCTCGCGATGGGCACACTGCCGCCCACCACGCTGCTTCTGAACTCCTTTTCGCAGATGCAGCGGGCCGGCGATCGCTTTACGGCGCACTTCATTACGTCGGTGGTCGCGCGCGTGCCGCGCAAGGACTTCGATTTCGGCGAGCGCATCGGTGAGCTGGAGTTGGCGGCGATCTACCTCGCCGGAAAGAACAAGAACAACGACATGCAGTACCACGTGCAGCTCTCCGTGCTCTCCGACCGGGATCCGGCGAAGAATGCCGACAAGGCGGCCCGCTGCATGCCCGATGTCGTGGCGACGGCATCGATGGCGCAACTGCTCTCCTCCGAGGAGTATCTCGTCTTCGTGTGTGCCGTACTGGGCGAGGTCGACTTCCGCAACCCGAAGAACCACTTTCGCCGGAACGGAGAGTTGGACCCCACGACCAACGTGACCCTGCAGGTGCTCGCAAATGAAAACGACCAGATGACATGGGACACCATGGACGCAGGGACCTTCCAGATGATGGAGCGTGTCTTCGCCCCAAAAGGCAACGTGGAGTACTGGCACGGCGACCCGAATACCGGCACCTGGAGCTCGAAGCAGCCCACCATCGAGGAGCGGCGGGTTGGCGGGCTGGTCCACGAGGGCTCCACGTTATGGATCGGCGCCGGTCACGATGGGGTCGTGGGCCTCGACTATCGCCCCAACGGTGCGGAAAACGTCTTTGTCACCGGCGGAGCTCTGTGGCCTGCCAGTGGCTCCTGGAACCCCACCATGACCATGGTGGCGCTCGCCCAGGACCTCGCGGACCAGCAACTCAAATGCGTCCGCCAACCCTCAGCCGGGGCCTGAGCCAGGCATAACGCTGATTCAAACAACCGGATGCTCCCGACCGAGCCTCCGATGGGTGTGGGCGATGTGCTCGACAAAGCCGACGGCGTCTACTTCTGCATCAAGGACCGCAACTCCGTCTTCCTTTGGGTGAGCCAGAACTTTGCAGATCTGGTGGGACAGAGCAAGGAATCCTTGATCGGCAGCGCAGACGACCGCGCCGCCCATGTGGCACACGACAAGGCGGTGATGGCGAGCGGGCAGCCCCTGCTGAACTTTCACGAAACCATCGATGTGCCGGCCGCGGGCGGCGGGACGACGGCGCTGGAAATCGTCACGCAGAAGGGCCTGCTGCGGAAGAAAGGCGGGACAGAGATCATCGGGATCACCGTCTGCTTCGCGGAGCGCTTCCCCGCCGCCAACCGTGAGCCGGACGACCTGATCCAGAAGCTCAAGCTCACACCCACCGGCGTAGGCGGCCATTTCGCGCCAGGGCCCGGCAGCACGGACACGGTGCTCACGGCATCCCTGCCCGAGCGCTTCGTCGGCGATCGTCACTTGTACTCCACCAACTACTACCTGCTGAAGCAGGGAGAGGTGCTTGGCCTCCATGCTCTGAACCAGGATAAGCAATGGTTCTACCACCGGGGAAGTGCGGTGCGGCTGCACATCTTTTCTCCCGCCGGAGTCTACTCCACCGTCGACATCGGCGCGGATCTGAATCAAGGGCAGGTGCTTCAGGCGGTAGCGCTGCACAACCACTGGTTTGGAGCCGAACTTCTTGGGCCAGGCTATGTACTGGTGAGTTGCAGTCTGGCACCCGGCTACGATCGCCGCGACAGCGTCAACCCGACTGTCGCTCAGCTTGCTGCACTGAAACAGGTCTTCCCTGCACATGCTGATCTGCTGCAGAAGCTGGCCTCCGCCTCGAACTCCGAAGCGTAACAAAGCCTGTCTTCAGCCTGCTACAGCCGCCGGCAAGAACGGCGCGGGCGCAATCTGCACAGGGCTCCCGCACGCGAGCGTGACCGGGAGCACGGCTTCGCTTCACGTCGAATCCGCGATGCCGGTACGACACTCTTCACCAACGATTTCGTCTCCTCGCCATCGGGACGTCTTTCTCCTTGCGCGTCATTCCTTGGGCAAACGCCGCCCGCCAGCACGCGTCCCAGCGAAGTATCCCCCCGTTGATTGACAACCTCCAGACAACCGGCCGAATTCATTCCGGCCTGTTTGCATAAAGGATATGCACGATCGATTGCACGCTCGACATGGATCGACTCACTTGCGCGATCGATCCATTGCCTTGCGCAGCAAGCATCCAGCCAGTCTCCCGCACCGCACATTCAAACGTTCCTCTTTCAATTCGACGATTAAAGAAAGAGAACGGTAAATAAATATGATGCTTTTGTCGGCATAGCGTCGTCAAACATTAATACCTCGATGATTCAATCCCGATCGTTCTGGAAGAAAAGTTTCGGCTGTTTATGGCCGAGAAGTCAACCGGCCTCGTGTCCTGAGTCAACGTGAGCCGGCAAACAAAAAAAATTGGAGTGTCCTGCATGCTTCGCCAATCCCTATTGCCAATTCCTTTCGCTGTACTACTTTCGCTCGCGGCTTGCGGTCACAGCGACGACAACACGGCGGCGTCCGCCCCGCCCGCACCGGTGTCCGCGCAGGACGCCGCAACGACAGCCACGCCGATCAAGCACGTCGTCGTGATCTTTGGCGAGAACGTCTCATTCGACCACTACTTCGCCACCTACCCGAACGCAAACAATCCGGTGGGCGAGCCCCAGTTCATTCCCGCGGCCGGAACGCCCGCGGTCAATAACCTCGCCACCGCGAAGCTGATCGATGCGAGCAATCCGAACGCGCTTGCGACATCGCCGAATGTCATCGGCCGAACCGTCGGCGGCGTGACCTTTCCCGGCGTGATGGTCACGAGCGGCTCCACGAAGACACCGATTCCAGCCGCTGATCTGGTCCCCTTCCGCCTCGACCGGTCCCAGGCGAACACCGAGAGCCAGAACCACGCGTACACGCCCGAACAACTCGCCTACAACGGCGGCGCGATGGACTCGTTTCCGCTCTTCACCGCTGCTTCGTCGACCATCGCCGGAAGCACGGGTGCCTTCGGTTCCCCGGGGCAGGTGCTCGGCTTTTTCGACGGCAACACGGTAACCGCGCTCTGGAACTACGCCCAGACTTTCGCGATGAACCAGAACGCCTACACCGACACATACGGCCCTTCCACGCCCGGTGCGCTCGAAGTGATCTCCGGACAGAATCATGGCGTGCTGCTGAGCGGCGGCACGTCGTCGAGCAACGCGATCCCCGATGGACAGGGCGGCGGCGCCTTCACTATTGTCGGCGACCTCGACCCGACAGGCGACGTGTGCACGCTCGCGGCCAAGAGTGCGCCGACGGGCGCGATGTCGAGCTCGAACAAGAACATCGGCGACCTGCTGAACGCGAAAGGCATAACGTGGGGCGGTTTCATGGGCGGCTTCAACCTGCAAACCGTCAACCCGAACGGTACGACGGGGTGCAGCCGGTCCACCTTCTCGCAGGTGCTGAACGCGACCAAGACGGACTACGTCCAGCACCACGCATGGTTCCAGTACTACGCATCGACCGCGAACCTCGCACACACCCGCCCCACTTCGGTGGCGACCATCGGCACGACCGATCCGCTGGATAACACTGCGACACCGGTGCATCACCAGTACGACAGCGATGACTTCTTTGCGGCCGTATCCGCGGGCAACTATCCGTCGGTCAGCTTCCTGAAGGCGCCTGCCGTAGGAGACGGCCATCCGGGCAATTCGGATCCGATTGACGAACAGGCCTTCGTCACCAAGGTGGTCAATTTCCTCCAGCAGCAACCGGACTGGAAGAACACGGCCGTGATCATCGCCTACGACGACTCGGACGGCTGGTACGACCATCGCTACAAGGCGCCGACCAGTTCCTCCTTCGATGCCACGACCACCCAGAAAGTCAATGGCTCCACGCTTGTGGGCTACGACCAGTTGAACGGACAGGGACAGTGCACGTCCGCTGGTGCCGTGCAGCCACTCGGCGTCAACGGCGGCGTGGTGAACGGCCGTTGCGGTCCCGGCACGCGCACGCCGTTCCTCGTGATTTCACCTTATGCGAAGACGAACTTCGTCGACGACACGCCGATCACCCAGGCGTCCGTCGTGAAGTTCATCGAGGACAACTGGCTTGGCAGTCAACGTATCGGCGGCGGGTCCTTCGACACGACGGCGGGCAGCATCATGAACATGTTCGACTTCACGCAGAACGTGACGGCGCCGCGTACGCTCTTCCTCGACCCGAATCTCGGAACGAAGCTGCCGGCGGCGCCGACGACCTGATCCGGGTCTCCGGCAAGCACGCGTCCCAGCGCCGCGACTGCATCGCCCCGCGCTTGCGGGGCGCGCAATCCGCAGTCATCGCGGCGAGCCGGCACAGCGCCGGCTCTGCTCATTCCTGTCGTTCGAATGCACCACGTTCCCTCTCCGCCATGAACCATCGCTCGACCGCAACGTCGCGATTCCCCTCCCCTGCAGACTCCAGCTCCAATTCCGCATCCGGCAAGGCCGGCATGTCAGCGCGGCGACTCCTCGTCGCCGGAGCATGTGCGCTTCTGGCCGCATCGTTCGCATTCTGCGCATACGCGCTTGTTCATCCGGAGCGAGTGCCGGATGCGGCCGGAGCGATCGTCGAGAAGCTCACCGGCGCCAATCCGCATCCAGTCAAACTGATACTTCCGCCCACTGCCCCACTGAGCGCAATGGCGCAACTCGGCAAGCAGATCTTCTTCGATACTTCGCTCTCGGCGTCGGGCAAGCAATCGTGCGCCTCGTGTCATAGTCCCGAGCACTCGTACGGTCCCGCGAACAATCTGGGCGTGCAGCTCGGCGGCGCCGACATGCAGCAGGCGGGATACCGGCCGCCGCCTTCGCTGACGTATCTCTATCGGCAACAGCCCTTCAGCATAGGACCCGACGCGAACGATACGGACGTGCCGGTCGATCTCGCACAGGTCGCGTCTCAGGCACTCGGCTCCGCGCGCGCTCAGAAGAACGCCGGTGTCGCGCCTGCGGCTCCCGCGATGGTTCCGCAAGGCGGATTGTTCTGGGACGGCCGCGCCGATACCCTGCAAGGCCAGGCGCTCGTTCCACTGCTGAATCCTGTGGAGATGGCAAACTCAAGTCCGGCTGAAGTAGCACGCAAGCTCGCCAGCGCGACTTACATCGACAAGTTCAAGCAGCTCTTTGGCGCAAATATCGAAAGCAATGCGAGCCTTCTGGTCACCGAGGCGATGTTCGCAGTCGGGCGATATCAGATGGAAGACCCTTCGTTTCACGCCTTCACCAGCAAGTACGACTACTGGCTGCAGGGGAAGGCGCGCTTGAGCGCGGCAGAGCTGCACGGCATGAAGCTTTTCAACGACCCGAACAAGGCCAACTGCGCGGGCTGCCATCTGAGCAAGCCGACGGCCGACGGTCTCCCGCCGCTTTTCACGGACACGCAATACGAAGCCCTCGGTGTGCCTCGCAACGCGGCGCTCGCAATCAACAAGGATCCGAGGTTCTTCGATATGGGCGTGTGCGGACCATTCAGACACGACCTCGCGGAACAGACGCAATACTGCGGCATGTTCCTCACGCCGACGTTGCGCAACTCGGCCAATCGTCACCTGTACTTCCACAACGGCGTCTACCGCACGCTTGAACAGGTGATGGACTTCTATAATTTGCGCAGCACGAATCCGGAGAAGATCTATCCGCACGATGCGTCGGGGAAGGTCGAGACTTATAACGATCTCCCTGCCCGATATCATGGGAACGTGGACATCTCCGATGCGCCGTTCGATCGCAAGCCCGGTGACAAGCCGGCCATGACGCAAGACGAGATTCAGGACATCATCGCGTTCATGAATACGCTGAACGACGGCTACAAGACAAGCGGCTCGTAATGTTGGGCCGTCCGGATGTGCGGCCACGGATGGCGGATCGGTGATCGCGGGGGATAAGTCGAACGCCGCGCCATCGCACCCTTGCGAACACTTGTACCGGGCACTGGCGGCCGTGCGCAGTCACACGAGCGGCAATGCTGCACGAGGATCGCGACGAGTGCAGCGAAACGCGCTCGCGATGGCACGGCCACATGTTGCCCCCGTCCGCATGTACCGATGGACCGCCCGGCTTTCAATGGCGGCCGTCGCTGTAAGGTAGCCAACTCGACTTGATTCTCGCCCGCGCGCAAGGGCGGCAGACTCGCGGTGCGTGGTCTCATTATCTGTTCCGTTAATCGAATTGCACGACGCAAAAGCAGCCGCTATACTGCGTCGGCGGTCGCTGGCCTTACCACTCGAATTGGCCTGACCAAAAAGACGGAATTCAAGGCAGCTGTTTGAAAGCAAGGCTTCGGCAGTTCGCCGATGCGCTCCGAAGAGGCATGCTCATGATGATGTCGTTCCATTCGTTCGGCCCGGGCGCGTACCACCCCGCGCGCCACTCATCCATCGCCTTCATGCGAGCGGCGGCTATCCGCCCCCACATCTGCCGCGCACCCCGTCACCGGCGCTGACATCAGCGCCCTATCGACAAACAAAAAAATATCAGGAGACGACAGAATGTTCCGCAAAGGAATGCTGGCTACGGCCGCGCTGGCCGCGTGCGTGCTCGCGAACACCGCGCACGCGCAGGTGAACACAGGCGATACGTCGCAGAAGAAGATCGCGCTGTCCAACAGCTTCGCGGGCAACGCCTGGCGGCAGTCGATGCTCAAGAGCTGGGACGCCGTGTCGCAGCAGGCTGTCGCGGACAAGAAGATCGCCGCCGCGCCGGCGTTCACCACCGCCGAGAACCAGGTGACCGAGCAGGCGCAGCAGTTGCAGAACCTCATCCTGCAAGGCTATAGCGCCATAGTCATCGACGCGGTGTCGCCAACCGCGCTCAACGGCACCATCAAGAAGGCGTGCGCGGCGGGCGTGGTCGTGGTGTCCTTCGATGGGATCGTCGACGAGCCGTGCGCGTATCGCGTGAATTTCGATTTCAAGGGCTGGGCCGAACAGGGCGTCGAGTATCTCGCCGAGCGCCTGAACGGCAAGGGCAACATTCTGGAAGTGCGCGGCGTCGCGGGGATTTCGGTCGACAATCTCATGCATGAAGGCGTGCTCGATGGTCTCAAGAAGCATCCGGGCATGAAGCTCGTCGGCTCGGTCAACGGCGACTGGACGCAATCGGTCGCGCAGAAGGCCGTCGCGGGCATCTTGCCGACGCTGCCGCAAGTCGATGGCGTCGCGACCGAAGGCGAGATGTCGTTCGGCATCGCGCAGGCGTTCAAGGCGGCCAATCGTCCCGCGCCGCCGATGATCATCGGCAGCACGTATCCCGAGCTGCAATGGTGGAACGAACAGACGAAGAGCGGCTATCACTCGCGTTCGCTGTCGAATCCGCCGGGCGCGGTGACGTTCGCGTTCTGGGTCGCGCAGCAAGTGCTCGCAGGCAAGAAGCTTCCAAAGGACATCACCATCAACGTGCCGCTGCTCGCGATCTCGCAGCAGGAATTGCCGGCGAAACTCGCGGCCACGCCGCCGGGCGGCATCGCCGACGTGACTTATACGCTGCCGCAGACGGTCGCGCTGCTCGACAGAAAATAACGCCTCTGATGGAGCATGTGAATGAGTGACGCACTTATTCGCTTCGAAGGCATTGGCAAGACATTCGGCCGCGTGCGCGCGCTGGCCGATATCGACTTCACGTTCATGCGCGGCGAATGCGTCGGCATCGCCGGGCACAACGGTGCGGGAAAGTCGACGCTGATGGCCATACTCGCGGGCGTGTATGCGCCGACGCAAGGCCGCATCGAAGTGGACGGGCAAGCCGCGCCGCATTACGACGCGAACGCCGCGCGCGATAAAGGCGTGCGCTGCGTGTTTCAGGAGCTTTCGCTGTGCGCGAACCTAACGGTCGCGGAGAACATGTGCATCGTGCATCCGCAGTTGCGCGGACGCGGCTGGCGGCGCCGCGCGACCGCGTTGATGCGCGAGAAGCTCGAGGAGATCTTTCCAGGCAACGGACTCAAGGGCAACGAACTCGTCTCCGATCTCACGCTCACGCAGCAGCAAATGGTCGAGATCGCGCGCGGCTTCACCGTGACGGATGCCCCCGTGCGTCTCGTGATTCTCGACGAGCCCACGTCCTCGCTCGATGCGCATACGGCCGAGCAATTGCTCGCGTTCGTGCGCACGGCCGCGCAGAACGGCATCACGTGCCTGCTCATCACCCATATGCTGGGCGAGATCGAGCGCGTGGCGGATCGCGTGATGGTGATGCGCGACGGCAGCATCGTCAGCGTGCTGCCCCGCGAGGCGTCGAGCCGCGCATCGATCATTCAGGCGATGGGCCAGCATCTCGAAGCGGAGAAGACGTCGGGCGCGCCGCGCGTCACTGCCGATCGCGGCAATGAGCGGCACTTCCGCTGGAATGTGGGCGCGAGGAAGAACACGGCGATCGACGCTTCGCGCGGTGAGATCGTCGGCTTCGCGGGACTCGCCGGGCAGGGGCAGACCGAAGCGCTGCTATCGATCTACGAAGCGGCGACCCGGCGCGGCGCGGGGCGTGCGAAGGTCGCGTTCGTCGCAGGCGATCGTGGACGCGACGGCGTGTTTCCAGTCTGGTCCATCGCCGAGAACCTCGACTTGCGCTGGCTTCTCGGCGGCGCCAAAGCCAGGCGGGGTCTGGTCGACTTCGCGGCAGCGCGCGCTGTGGTTCAGGCGTGGCGCGCCAGGATCGGCATACGCGGGGCGTCGATGAACGCGGGCATTCTGTCGCTCTCCGGCGGCAACCAGCAGAAGGTTCTCTTCGCCCGCGCGCTCGCGTCGGACGCCGATCTCATTCTCATGGACGACCCCACACGCGGAGTCGATGTCGGCACCAAGCGCGACATCTATCGACTCGTGCACGATGAAGCCGCGAAGGGCCGCACTTTCATCTGGTATACGACGGAAAACGAGGAGCTGTCGCACTGCGACCGCACGTACGTGTTCCGCTCGGCCGCCGTCACGCGCGTGCTTCAGGCCGACGAATGTACGGAAGAAGCCCTGCTCGCGGCCAGTTTCGAGGAGCACGCCGCATGACATTCGCGATCTCGCAAACGCGCTTGCGCGCGCTGCTTCCCGCCATCTCGCTCGTTGCGGTGCTGGTGCCGATCCTCATCATGCAGCCGGCGGTGATGAGCTACTTCGGCTCTAACCTGTTGTTGAATCTCGCCGTGCCGATCGTGCTCGCAACGCTCGCGCAGCTCGCGATCATCACCGTGAACGATCTCGACCTCTCGATTGGGCCATTTGTGAGCCTCGTCGCATGCATCGGCGCCACGCTGCTGGTCAGGCAACCGTGGCTCGGGGTCCTCGCGCTGGTCGGCTGCGTGCTCGCCTATGCCGCCGTCGGTGCACTGATCGAATTGCGGCAGATTCCGTCGATCGTCGTCACGCTCGGGCTGTCGTTCGTATGGAGCGGACTCGCGATCGTGCTGCTGCCGTCGCCGGGCGGCACGAGCCCCGCGTGGCTCGGCGCCGCCATGAGCTACCAGACACCGATCGTCGCCGCGCCCATCGTCTGGTCGGTGCTGATCGCGATCGTGGGTCATCTGCTGCTGATGCGTTCATCGGCGGGCGTGCGCATTCGCGGCGCGGGCGGCAATCCGCGCGCGATGCGCCGCTTCGGCTGGTCGCTCGTGCGCTGCAAGGCGACGCTGTATGGCGTCGCGGGCGTGTTCGGCGTGCTGTCGGGGCTGTCCTTGCTCGGCTTGACGACTTCCGCCGATGCCAACCTCGCGCTGCGCTACACGCTGCTGTCCATCGCGGCGGTGATACTCGGTGGCGGCGAGTTCATCGGCGGGCGCGTGTCGGTGACAGGCGCGGTGCTCGGCTCGATCACGCTGACGCTCGCCGCATCGTTCCTCGCGTTTCTCAACATCTCGGCGGACTGGCAGGTCGGCATGCAGGGCGCGATTCTCATCGTGGTCTTGTCGTTGCGTGTGCTGCTGCAACGCGGAGAACGCCGATGAACCCGCACACTTCGAGCGAGCCGATCGCCGGGAACGATCAGAGCGCGTGGGCGCGGCTCAGAAGCATTCGGGCGCCGTGGGTGTGGTCTTTCGCCGGTGCGGTGCTGGTGTGGCTCGCCATCGCCGCGATCTTCGGCTTCGGCATCGCGGGCAATGTCGCACAGACGGCGCTCACGTACGGCGTGTTCATGGTGCTGGTCGGACTCGGGCAGATGCTCGTCATCACCTCGGGGGTGGGCAACATCGACTTGTCGGTGCCCTCGACGATCGCGCTTGCCGGCGTCGTCGGCATGCATGTGATGCAAGGCGCCAACGCACAGATTGCGCTGGGCATCGCAGCGGCGCTCGGCGTGGGCGTGGCCGTAGGTCTCGCGAATTACGCGCTGATTCGCTTGCTGCGCATTCCGCCGATCATCGCGACGCTGTCATCGAGTTTCATCATCCAGTCGGTCGCCATCACGCAAGGGCGTCAGCTTCCGCCGCCGCCGCCCGCGCTCGGTGCGTTCGCGACGGGTGGCTTTCTGCATGTGCCCTATATCGCGCTCGTCGCGCTCGTGTTGTCCTTTGCGCTGGCCGTGCTGCTGCATCGCGCGGTGTACGGGCGCAGGCTCTCGGCCATCGGGCAGAACTCACGCGCCGCTTGGCTCGCGGGTGTCGACGTGCACCGCACGCGCTGCCTTGCCTATGTGCTCTCGTCGATGATCGCGGCGCTCGCGGCGCTGCTGCTCTCTGCGGTTTCAGGCGGTGCGTCGCTCGACATGGGCGTCGAGTACATGCTGATCTCGATTGCCGTGGTCGTGATCGGCGGCACGCTCGTAACGGGCGGCAAGCCGACCATTGCCGGGGTGTGGGGCGCATCGATGTTCCTGTTTCTCACCAACGCCGTGCTCAACGCGGTGGGCGCGGATGCGGGCGTGCGCTCCATCGTCTACGGCGTGCTCATCATCGCGGTGACTGTCGCGGCGGGCGGCAAGGCGCTGCGCTAGTTCTCAGGCGAAAATCAAAGGACGAGGAGACATGAAACCCAGCGATTTCGAAGTGCACGATCCGCGTTTCAGGCTGCTGCTTCAGCCGAATGCGTTTCTGACGAAGCTCACCGGCGATTGCCTGTGGGCCGAAGGTCCCGTGTATTTTCCGGCGGCCGATCTGCTTGTCTGGAGCGACATTCCGAACAACCGCATGTTGCGCTGGGCGCCGGGCATGGGCGTGGGCGTGTATCGCGCACCATCGAACTACAGCAACGGCAACACGCGCGACCGGGAAGGCCGGCTCGTCAGTTGCGAGCACGGCGAGCGGCGGGTCACGCGTACCGAGCACGACGGCAGCGTGACCGTGCTGGCCTCGCATATCGAAGGCAAGCGGCTCAATTCACCGAACGACGTCATCGTGGATTCCCGCGGCGACATCTGGTTCACCGATCCCGACTACGGCATCCTCAGCGACTACGAGGGCTATCGCGCGCAGAGCGAGATCGGGCGATGCAACGTCTATCGCGTGGGGTCGGAGAACGGGCAGGTGGAGATTGTCTGCGACGACTTCGTCAAGCCCAACGGGCTCGCGTTCTCTCCGGACGAATCGAAGCTGTACATCGCGGACTCGGCAGCGTCCCACGATGACAACGCGCCGCGCCATATCCGCGTGTTCGATGTCGCAAGTGACGGCGCATTGCGCAACGGCCGCATCTTCATCGAGATGACGAGCGGCGTGCCGGACGGAATGCGCATCGACGAGCAGGGCAACGTCTGGACGAGCGCCGAGGACGGTGTGCATTGCTATGCGCCCGATGGCGCGCTGCTCGGCAAGATACGGATACCCGAAGTGGTGGCCAACCTCACGTTCGGCGGGTTCAACCGGAATCGCCTGTTCATTGCCGCGACATCATCGATTTATTCGCTGCATGTGGGCGTGAGAGGCGCGGGACGTTGAAACCAACTATAAACAGGAGACAACACATGCAATTGCGCAAGTTCGCTGCGGCACTGGTCATGGCCGCATTTTCCGCATCCGCGCTCGCGCAGGTCGCGACCGGCGATACGTCCCCGGCGAAGATCGCCTTGTCGAACAACTATGCGGGCAATAGCTGGCGTCAGCAAATGCTCAAGAGCTGGGCCAACGTCGCGGATCCGGCGGTCAAGCAAAAGATCGTCGCTGCGGCGCCGAGCTTTACCACCGCGGAGAGTCAGGCGACCGAGCAGGTCCAGCAGATCCAGAACCTCATCCTGCAGGGCTATAAGGCGATTGCTGTCGATGCGGTCTCGCCCACGGCGCTGAACGGGATCATCAAGCAGGCCTGCGCAGCGGGCGTGACCGTCGTCTCGTTCGACGGCATCGCGACGGAGCCTTGCGCGTATCGCATCGCAGTGGATTTCCAGGGCATGGGCCGCATGCAGGTCGACTATCTGGCCAAGCGTCTCAACGGCAAGGGCAATTTGCTGGAGATTCGCGGGCTCGCCGGTGTATCGGTCGATGATGAGATTCATCAAGGCATCGCCGATGCGTTGAAGAAGTATCCGGACATGAAGATCGTCGGGTCGGTGCATGGCGACTGGACGCAGACCGTCGCCCAAAAGCAGGTCGCGGGCATCCTGCCGACCCTGCCGAAAATCGATGGCGTCCTCACGCAAGGCGGCGACGGCTTTGGTGCGGCACAGGCCATCAAGGCGGCAGGACGGCCCACGCCGGTCATCATTCTCGGCAATCGGCAGGAAGAGCTTGCGTGGTGGGCGGAGCAGAAGAAGAGTGGCTACGAGACGATGTCGGTCACCATTCCGCCTGGCGCGTCCTCGTTTGCATTCTGGGTCACGCAGCAGATCCTCGCGGGCAAGAAGGTGCCGCATGACATTCGCATGCCGGTGCTCGAAGTGAAGCCCCAGGAACTCGATGCCGTGCTTGCGAAGACGCCGCCCGGCGCGCTCGCGAACAAGGAATTCACGCGTGAGGAAGTGGTTGCGGTCGTGGACGGGAAAAAGTAGCGGGAGGAATGCCGCTTGCGGGACGGCCGGCGTGGCTCAGGTGGCCTGCAAGCGGCGCACGCGCGGCACGACCTCTTCGGCAAACGCGCGCATGTCGGTCTCGAAAGGCTGAAACTGCAGCATGAAAAGCTCGATGCCTGCGCGGTGGAACGCCACGATACGCTGCGCGACCGTGTCGTAGTCGCCGACGAGCCCCGCCGCCGTGCCGCCGTTCGAGCCGACACGCGCCGACTGCGCGAATGTCTGGATCATCACCACGTTGGGATCGATGTTCGCCTTCTGACGCTCACGCAGCGGCTTGTCCTGTTCGGCCAGTTCAAAGAGACGCTCGAGATGGGCCGACGCCGCGGCCTGCGTTTCGCGCGCAATCACAAAGGCCGACAGTCCGAAGCGCAGCGCCGGTTGTCCAGGGGGCCGGGCACGCGCGGAAACGTCGGCGATGAGACGCGCCACATCGTCGGCCGGCTGCCCGTTGATGAACCATGTGTCGCCGTGTGCAGCCACGAGCGAGCGCGCCGGCTCGGACTCGCCGCCCACGTAAATGCGCGGACGCGTGCGAAATGGATCCGCCGGAAGCAACCGATAGCCGTCGATGCGGAAATGGTCGCCGTGGTGATGCACGGTCTCGCCGCGCAGCAGTGCGTCGACAACCGTGATCCACTCGCGGCCGTAGGCGTAGCGCTCGTCGTGTTCGGCGAAGCCTATGCCGGCACGCTCCAGTTCCGGACGATTCCACGCATTGACCAGATTGATCGCGAAACGACCGCCGCTGATGTGTTCGATCTGCTGCGCCATCTTGGCGAGCACGACGGGATGGTAGAGATAGGGCTTGATGGCAGCGATGATCTCGATGCGCGACGTAAGCGCCGCAAGCGCGGCGGATGCCGTCCACGCCTCGAGCTGATCGAGCGAGGGGTCGTGCGGATTGATCGTGTGCTGGGCGACAAGCACCGAGTCGTAGCCGAGGCGTTCGGCCTCGAGCACGAGCGCCTTGTTGCGCGCCCAGGATGCATCGTACGGTTCGTCCGGGTCCTGAAGCGCCGCCCGGCTGCCGTGCACGAGCGCCCAGACGCCGAAGCGCGGGAAGGTGGATGACATCGATTTCGGGTAAGAGTAACGTTCGATCAGGACGCCCATCCTACCGTTGCTTCTGCACCGCGCGATCCAATTTCCAGCCATATCGTTGTATCGAATTCGCATATGGAGCGGATCGCTTCGAGCATGGGGTCAACGCTCACGCACGCGACACGACGAATCATCCGCACGGCGTACCGCCTCCTCGACAAGGCCGGGCAATGACAGCGTGATGATGCCGGCGTACACCCTGGAAATCTCGAAGGTGAACTGCGAGTAGGTGACCAATTCAAATCCTTGCGGGAGAAGCAAAAGGTGAGCCTTGAAGTGAAGCAATCGCCAAAGGGAAAACAGGCCGCCAACATCCGCGCCGAATGATCCCCTCAAGGCACGTATCCCGAATCTAACTTAAGCATTTTTAATTGGTTGGGCCGTCGTGTGCCTGAAGCGAGAATTTCCCGGTATGGCGCCGCGTGCGTCAGGCACCGAATTCATTCATCGCTCCGTTCATCAGGTCCACACAATGAAGGCGACTCATACTCCCCACCGCGCACGCGGGCTCAAAAGATCGGTCATCACGGCATGGGTCGCGGCGGCTGTCCTCCTGCAAAGCGGATGCAAGCCTCACGACGGGCAGGCGCAAACGTCGGCGGCTTCGTCCCGTCAGGAAGTGACGTACTTCAAGTATCCGGACAACCCGGCCTTCGATCTCGTCTACCTCGCCGACAAGCTCGGTTACTTCGAGAACACGAGCACGCGACCAAAGTACGTCGGCAAGGTGTCGGCGCCGCAGATCATTCCGCTCGTCGGCACCGGCGAAATCGACTTCGGCACGCGCATGGTGCCGCTCGTCATCTCGGCGATCGCGAGCGGCGCGGACATCAAGGTCGTGTCGGCCGGCGGCGAAACGCTGCCCGATGCGCCGCACATGAAATACTTCTCCCGCAAGGATTCCGGCATCCGCTCGCCGAAGGACTTCGAAGGCAAGACGGTCGCCTTCAACAGCTTTGGCGCGTGCGCCGAGTTCGTGACGAAGAAATATCTGTCTCAGCATGGCGTGGACGTATCGAAGGTGAACTGGCTCGTCGTGCCGGATAACCAGTCGCAGCAGGCGCTCGTCACCAGGAACGTGGACATCGCCATCATTCACCCGCCGTTCTCCGGCGCGGCGGAAGCCGATCCGCAACTGCACAAGCTGTGGAGCGACTGGGACGAGGACCGCGGACTCGGAGGCATGGCGCCTTACAGCGTGAACGGCGCGTTCGCGCGCGCTCATCCGCAGGCCGTGAAGGACTTTGTCAGCGCGATCGCCAAGGCGGGCAACTGGGTGAACGCCCATCCCGACGAAGCGCGCAAGCTCACCGCGGAACGGCTCGGCATCGATGTGAACCTCGTCGAGCGCTATGCGTACGTGAAGGATCTCGTTGTTACCGAGCCGCCGATCCAGTACTACATCGAGATCCTCGAGCAGGCCGGCAAGATTCCGAAGGGCAAGGTCGCGGTCAAGGACGTCTATACCAACGAGTACAACGCGCTCGCCGTCAGGCAATCACAGGCGAACGCGACAGCGAACGAGACCGGGAGCCGGTCATGACCGCGAGAGAACACTTGCCCGACAAGATCGTCGCGCGCGATCTCGCGCTTTCGTATCCCAACGCGGCATCGGACTCGGGTCATGCGGTGCTCAAGGGGTTCGATCTATCCGTGCGCGATGGCGAATTCCTCTCACTGCTCGGGCCCAGCGGATGCGGCAAGTCGACCTTCCTCAACATCCTAGCGGGCCTCGTGCCGCAGAGCTCGGGCGATATCCGTGTCGACGGCGAACCGGTCAGCGCGGCGCGGCACAAGCTCGGCGTCGTGTTCCAGGGATACGCGCTCTTTCCGTGGCGCACCGTGCGCAAGAACGTCGAGACCGGCCTCGAAATCCGGCGCGTGAGCCGCGCGCAACGGCGAGCGGAGGCGGAGCACTATCTCCGGCTCGTCGGCCTGCTCGATTTCGCCGATCACTATCCCCACCAGTTGTCGGGCGGCATGCGGCAGCGCGTCGCAATTGCACGAGCGCTCGCCTATGGACCGGAAGTGCTGCTGATGGACGAGCCGTTCGGCGCGCTCGACGCCCAGACGCGCGAATCGCTGCAGCAGGAACTCCTTGGCATCTGGGAGAAGAGCGCAAAGACCGTGGTGTTCGTCACGCATAGCATCGACGAGGCGATCTTCCTCTCCGATCGCGTGGCAGTCATGGGGCGCGGGCCGGGACGCGTGAAGGAGATCATCGACGTCGATCTGCCGCGTCCGCGCGACGCATCGCTGCGTCATTGCGCGGCGTTCATCGCGCTGAGGCAAAGAGCGTGGGAAAGCCTGAGCACGGAACTCGCGCACGCGCATAGCCATTCGTATGCGCCGCCCGTGCGGACGGCGCGCGACTCCATCGCCGAAATCTACGCGGGAGAGCCACATGCGTGAGGAGACCAGCGCCCGCGACCTGCCGATGCTCATTTCCGTCAATGCCGGGCGCGCGCGGCTCCCCGGAAGTCCGGCTCGCCTTTCGGTGGCGTTCGAACGATGCGTTGCTTTAGTCGGCTTCGTCGTGCTGTGGGAATTGTTGCCGCGACTCGGCATCGTCAGCGCGGCTTATCTGAGCCCGCCTTCGGACGTGGCCGTCGCGATCGTCCGGCTCTTCGGGAACGGAGAGGTGTGGAAGCATCTGAGCGCGAGCGCCATCCGCTCGATCAGCGGCCTGTTGCTCGCTATCGCAGGCGGCGTGGTGTCGGGCTTTGCGCTTGGATGGTTTCGCCGCGCCGAGCGCATCGTCGATCCGCTTTACCAGTTGCTCCGCCAGGTCTCCGCGTTCGCGCTCTTTCCCGTGTTCATGCTGTTTCTGGGGATCGGCGAGTCATCGAAGATCGCGATCATCGTCTGGGCCGCGTTCTGGCCGGTGCTGCTCAACACCATCTCGGGGGTCAAGCAGGTCGAGCGCATCTTCATCGACGGCGCGCGTTCGATGGGCGCGTCGCAAGGCTTCATCTTCGCGAAGGTCGTCCTGCCTGCGGCGTTGCCCGAGATCCTGACGGGCATCCGGATCGCGGGGGCGTACAGCATTACCGCGCTGGTCGCGGCCGAGATGATCGGCGCGCGCTCGGGGCTGGGTTTTTATACGCTCAATTCGCAGGAGACGTTCCAGATTCCGGACATGTACGCGGGCATCGTCCTGCTTGCGCTCTTCGGCCTGTCGATCAACCAGGGGCTGTCCCTGCTCGAGCGACGGCTTCTGCGCTGGCGCGTGGGGCTTGCGCAGAATGGCTAGGGCCGCGAGCGCGAGTACCGAGGCTGGCGTCCGGTGGCGGCCGGCAGGATTCGCGGTCGTACTTGCCGTGCTGTGCGCGCTTTCGTGGTGGCTGGCCGGTGGCGCGATGCAAAGCGGGCCCGAGGCAGAGGGTCCGTTCGCGGCCGCCATCGCGCGCGGCACCCTGATCGTCGCGGTTTCGCCGCGGCCTGCGCCCGCGCTGAACGTCGGCCCGGTCGATCGCACGTCGCGCGTGCCCGATGCGTACTCGGCGGCCCTCGCGTCCGATCTCGCGCGCCGCGCAGGCCTGCCCGTCGAGTTTCTGCTGGCCGGAACGCGTGAAGCGCGAACGGCCGTGCAATCGGGCAAGGCCGACGTCGCGATCGCCGCCCTGCCCTTCGCCCCCGATGCGTCGGTTGCATTCGCGCCGACGGCGTACACGACGGGGCGAGGCATGGCGCTCGTCCTGAGACACAGTAGCGTGAGAGGCTGGGACGACCTGCGCGGCCGCTCGATCTGCGCATCGCGGGGAAGCCCGTTCGCGACGCGCGCCGCCCAGTCCCATCACGCGACTCTGCAAAGCTTCGAGCGTCCGCTCGACGCACTGCTCGCGTTCCAGGCAGGCGAATGCACGGCGCTCGTCGATGATGAACTCGTCGTCCGCGCTTTGCTGAAACAGGTAAGCTGGACCTACTATCGCGCGCTGCCGGGCACGATCGCGCCGTCGCCTGCATTCATCGCATCGGCGGGCGGCGACGTCGCCACTGCCGCTTTCATCGACGACACCGTGCGCGACTGGCACCGCCACCGCTGGCTTGCCACGGTCCGGCAGGATCAGGCCAGCCATCTCGCATTCGACATGTTCAACGCAGAGAACGATTTGTATTGCCACTGAGGCAGCGAATCGATCCGTCATGCCGTAACGGCCACGTAACGCACCCTCCCTCTTCGGATCACCATGAATCAACGCTTGCCGCGCCTTCTGCATCTGAACGTCAACATCCTTCATTCCGGCTTCGTGCCGAGCGCATGGCGGCTTGCGGACGCCGACCCGCTGGCATTCATCGACGCAGCGCATTACGTGCGCGTCGCGCAGATCGCCGAGGCCGCGAAATTCGACGCTGTGTTCCTCGCCGACAACGCGTCGATTGCCGACCAGATCGACTTCCGCCCGATTACCGCACTGGAGCCCACCGTGCTGCTCGCAAGCATTGCGGCCGCCACCACGCATATCGGCCTCATCGGCACCGCGTCCACGAGCTACAACGAGCCGTACAACCTCGCGCGGCGCTTCGCGTCGCTCGATCATGTGAGCCGCGGCCGCGCCGGCTGGAACATCGTCACGACCGCGGATATCGGATCGGCCCGCAACTTCGGCCGCGATGCCGTGCCGGACCACGCCCAGCGCTACACACGCGCGTCGGAGTTCGCCGATATCGTCAAGGCCCTATGGGACAGCTGGGAAGACGATGCGCTTGTCGCCGACAAGGCAAGCGGCCGCTTCATCGATGTCGGGAAGGTCCACCCGATCGCGCATCGCGGCGCGCATTTCTCGGTGCAGGGGCCGCTCAATCTGCCGCGCTCGCCGCAGGGACATCCGGTGCTGGTGCAGGCAGGCGGGTCGCCGGACGGCCGCGAGCTCGCCGCGCGCCATGCGGAGGCCGTGTTCTCGGCCTCGCAGTCGCTAGAGGAATCGGCCGCGTATGCCCGCGAGCTGAAGGCGCGCGCGCAGGCCTGCGGTCGCGGTCCCGATGCGATTCGCGTGCTGCCGGGGCTGACGACAATCGTTGGCGCGACCGAGGCCGAAGCACTCCGACGCCGCGATGAACTCGTGGACATGATTCCGTGGACCTACAGCCTCAACCGGCTTGCCGGCACCCTCGGCGTCACGGCGGACCGCTTGCGCCTCGATGAGCGCCTGCCCGGGGACTTGCCGCTTCCGGCGAATGGGAATGGCAATCACACCTTCTTCAACGCGACGCTCGCGCAGGCGCGGCGTCACGGCTACACGGCGCGCGAGCTGATCCGCGCACTGGCAGGCGGCGGCGGACACCGCGTCGTGGTCGGCACGCCGGAGCAGATTGCCGATGACATCACGCACTGGTTCAACGCCGGGGCGGCGGACGGATTCAACCTGATGCCAGACGCGCTGCCGGGTGGTCTGCAGGATTTCGTCGATGGCGTTGTGCCGATCCTGCGCAGGCGCGGGCTGTTCAGAAGCGAATACGAGGGCAGCACCCTGCGCGATCACCTGGGATTGACGCGGCCCGCCAACACCCCGGGCGCGCTGCGAGAAACGGCCTGATGTCCGAAGCGACGGCGAACACCGGGGCTTCCTCTTCAGACGAGTTCTGCCCGTCCCCGCTGTTCGCGTTCACGTCCATGAAGCGCCGGCGTCGAAGCCATCAGCAGCCGCGTGTACGCATGCTGCGGCCGTGCGAACACGCGCTCCACATCGCCCTCCTCGACGATTCGTCCGGCCTTGAACACCAGCACGCGATCGCTCAGATGACGGATCACATCCAGGTCGTGCGAGATGAACAATAGCGACGTGCCGAGCCTTGCCTGAAGCGAGGCCAGCAGATCGAGGACCTGCGCCTGCACGTAGACGTCGAGCGCGGACACCGGCTCGTCGCAGACGATCAGCGCAGGCTCGGGCGCGAGCGCACGCGCGATCGCGACGCGCTGCCTTTGCCCGCCCGATAGCGACACCGGACGCCGCTCGAGAAACGCCGCGCCGAGCCCGACCTGCTCGAGCAACTCGACGCTGCGCGCGAGCAGCCCTGACTTCGAGAGCCTTTGATAAAACAGTCCCTCTTCGAGCAGTTGCCGTACCGTGTGACGCGGATCGAACGAACTCAGCGGGTCCTGCGGGATGTATTGCAGACGCGGCCGCAATGCGCGCCGCTCGTGCTCTTTCACGTCGCGGCCGTTCCAGCGCGAATCGACGAAATGGACGCTGCCCGCATCCGGTGCGAGCAGCCCGAGCACGATGTTGGCACACGTGCTCTTGCCCGATCCCGACTCGCCGACGATCCCCAGTACCTCCCCCTCGCGCACGAAGAACGACACGCCGTCGAGTGCGGTGAAGCGCTGCTCGCCGTCTCCGCCGCGACGCCGGTACGTCTTGCCGATGCCATCTACACGCAGCACAGTCCGCTGAGAGCCGCCGAATCTCGGCGGCAGCGGATCGCGCACGATCGACGGCACATGGCCCTCTTCGCGCGACGCGGGCACGATACGCGCCGAACTCAGGCGATGTCCGCGCGATTGCGCCGACGGCTGTGCGGCGAGCAGTTGCCGCGTGTACGGATGAGTCGGATGGTTGAGCACGTCGGCGGTCGCGCCGCTGTCGACCACGTTGCCGTCGTACATCACGAGCACCCGGTGCGCGATGCCGGACACAACGCCCAGATCATGGCTGATCAGCAATACGCCGACGCCGAGTTCGAGACGCGCCTTGAGCACCGCCAGCACCTGCGCCTGCACCGTGACGTCGAGCGCGGTCGTCGGCTCGTCGGCAATGACGAGTGCCGGACCCGCCGCAATCGCCGACGCGATCAGCGCCCGCTGGCGCAAGCCCCCGGACAGCTCGTGCGCGTATTGCTTCGCGCGCCGCGCCGGCTCGGGAATACCGACGTCGCCCATCACGGCGCTCACGCGCGCGAGCCGCTCGCGGCGCGAACGCAGCACGCGATGATGCTTGAGCACCTCGGCAATCTCCACGCCGATCGTGCGCAACGGATCGAGGGAGACGAGCGCGTCCTGCATCACGAGGCCCGCGAATGTGCCACGCAACGCGCGCCATTCGTGCACCGTAAAGTTCAGCGCTGCGCGGCCGCCGACTTCGAAGCGTGCGGCATCGACTTGCGCACCGGGCCCTGCAAGGCCGATCAGGCTGCGCGCCGTCAGGCTCTTTCCCGAACCGGACTCGCCGACAAGCGCTACGCACTCGCCGGGGCGAATCGTCAGATCGACTCCGCGCACGAGCGGCGCACCGCCATTCGCATGAGGAAAGCGAATGCTCAGCCCACGAATATCGACGAGCGGATTCTGCGAGTTGGAGGGATGGGTCATCGCGCGCGCACCTCGTACTTGCGTTGCAGGAACTTGCCGATCACGGCGAAGGAGAGCACCGTCAGCGTGATCGCCATACCGGGGAAGACGCTCGGCCACCACGCCACGCGCAGTACGTCGCGGCCCTCGGCGAGCATCACACCCCATTCGGGCGTGGGAGGCTGCGGGCCCAGGCCAAGAAAGCTCAGGCCCGACACGGCGATGATCGCGCTGCCGATATCGATCGTTGCGATCACCGGCACGGCGACGAGCACGTTCGGCAGCACATGGCGCATGAAGATCCCGCCGCGCGACAGCCCGTAGCTGAGCGCATGCGTGACATAGTCCGCGCGGCGCACGACAAGCGCCTGGCTGCGCAGCACGCGCCCGAACTTCGGGATTCCCGCGATGCCGACCGCGATCGCGATGTTGACAATGCCCTGCCCAAGAAACGTCACGACGAACAGCGACAGCAGGATCGGCGGGAAGGCGGACAGCACGTCGAAGACCCGCGACGCCGACTCGTCGGCAAGCCGGTTCCCGAGCCCCGCACTCAAACCGATGACGAGACCCACCGCCAGACTGACGAGCATGCTCGCAAGGCCGATCAGAAGCGAATAGCGCGCGCCGTGGATCACGCGCGAGAGCACGTCGCGGCCGATCCGGTCGGTGCCGAACCAGTGTTCCCCGCCGGGCGGCTGCAGCGCGTGCACGACGTCGCTCACGAGCGGATCGTACGGCGTGACGAAGCGCGGGAAGGCCATCGCCGCCGCGAGCGCGATGAGGAAGGCCGCTGCCAGCAGCACGGCGGCCGGGATCGAGCGAGGCCAGCGCAGACGCGCGCGCAGCCCGAGCGGAAATTGATCGACGTGACTCATCGGCTGCGCAGCCTCGGATCGATGAAGAGATAAGCGATGTCGAGCAGCGTCGAGATCACGACATGCACGAACGCCGCCAGGAGGACCACTGCGAGCACGACCGGCACGTCCTGCGCCGTGACCGCGTTGAGCGTCACGCTGCCGATGCCCGGCCGGCCGAACATTTTCTCGGTGATCACCGCACCGCCGAGCAGGCTGCCGATCAGCCATCCGCCCAGCGTGACGACCGGCAGCAGCGCGTGACGCAGCACGTGGGTGACGCGCAGCGTGAGCTCCGGGACGCCGCGCGAGCGCACGGTGGTCACGAACGGCTTCTCGAGCGCCGCTTCGAGCGACTCACGCATCACTTGAGAAAGGATGCCGGCTGTCGGCAGCGCGAGCGTGACGGCCGGCAGGACAAGCGCGCGCCAGCCTCCGGCGCCCGACACCGGAAAGAGCCGCAACTGGAACGAGAACGCGATCAGCAACAGCATGCCCAGCCAGAATACGGGCGTCGAAGTGAAGGTGAGTTCGAGCACGGATGCCACGCGCACCGCCCACGCGCCGCGCGTGCCGCTCAAGCCCGCTGTCGCTGTCGCGACGACGATCGCCAGCGCGATTGCGAGCAGCCCCGCCGATCCGGCGAGCTGCACGGTCGGCCAGAGCTGGCTCTGCAAGACGGCCAGCACAGGCTGCTGCATCACGAACGACGTGCCCAGATCCGCGTGCGCGAGACGCAGCAGGAACTGCCCGTACTGCCAGGGAAGACTGCGATCGAGGCCCCACTGCGCCGCGATCGCCTCGCGCAAGCCGGGATACGCGAGGTCGCCCGCCAGCACATCCTCGATGCGCCCCGGCAGCGCATGGATCGCGACGAACGCGACCGAGGCCGCGAGCCACAGCACGAGCAGGCCGGTCATCATCCGGGTCGCGATCTTTCTCGGCATGTCACGCTCCCGGCTTGTCGACCCACAGGTCGTACGAACTCGCCGGACCGTCGAGCTGCGGCTCGAAGCCAATGCCATGCACGGTCGACTTCGCGGCAAGCTGGTAGACCGGCGCGAAGAGCGGCACGATGAATGCCTCGTCGACGGCGCGCTTCTGGATGTCGCCGAGCAGCTTGCGGCGTTCTTCGCCCACCGGCAGCACGCGCGCACGGTTGATTTGCCCGACGATCGCCGCATCCGGCGAGGCGATCGCGTTGTAGAGGAAGCCCTTGTCTCCGAGCATGTCCCACAGTTCCATCGCGACGTCCGACGGGTTGTCCGTGTTCGGATAGATGGTCCAGTTGCCGCTTGCCTTCTGGTTGGCGAAATCCCCCGCCGTGGTGATGCGAAGCCCGAGGTCGAGCCCGATGTTCTGCCGCAGCGCGGACTGCACCGCGCGGATCAGCACGTCGCGACTGTCACGCACATATGGTTGCGGATAGCCGACTTCGATCGATAGTCGCTTCCCGTCGCGCACGCGAAAGCCCTCACTGTCGCGCTGCGTCCAGCCTGCTTCGTCGAGCAGCTTGTTCGCGGCGGCCACGTTGTTGCCCCACGAGTCCTTGAGGCTCGCGTTGTAGTCCGGATTGTCGGGGCCGATGTTCGACCACGCGCGCCGCACCGTGCCGAGATACACGCTCTTCACGATGGCGTCGAGATCGAAGCCGTCGCGCAGCGCGCGGCGCACGCGCACGTCGCTCGCCGGCGCGACCGTGTAATTGATGTTCAGCGTGAACGACGTGGTGGCCGACGGGCCGCTTACATACTGGAAGCCGTCGACCTTGTCGAAGACGGCGATGTCGGTCGGCTGCACGCCTTCGATCAAATCGACCTGGCCCGAGCCGAGCGCACCCGTACGCACGGCGGCTTCCGGCAGGAAGCGGTACGTGACCCGGTCCAGATAGGCCGGCCCCTGATGCTGAGCATTGCCGGGCGCCCAGTGGTAATCGGGGTTGCGCTCGAAGGTCGCCTGCTGTCCGCGCTGATACGACCTGAACACGAACGGCCCCGTTCCGACGATGCCCGGCCCGCCGCCGCACAAGTCCTTGTTTTCCGCGAGCGCTTTCGGCGAGATGAAACCGAGCTTGACGCTCGACAGCGATTCGAGCGTGGTCGAGTCGGGCTGCTTCATCACGAGCCTGACCACCGAAGGCGACACGACCTCCACGCGATCGAAGTGAACCAGCAGCGACGCAGACGACGAAGTCGTGCTCACGTTCTTCAGGATGTAGTCGAAGTTGGCCTTGACCGCGGCGCTGTCGAACGGCGTGCCGTCGGTGAACTTCACGTCCTCACGCAGGTTGAACGTGTAGCTCTTGCCGTCGTCGGCCACGCTCCACGACTTCGCGAGCCACGGTGCGTACGTGCCGTCGGTCTTCTTCGAGATCAGCGAATCGATGTAGTTCCGGATCACCCAGAACGAATTCTGCTGCGACGAGCGATGCGGGTCGAAGCACGCGGGCTCGGTCGTCACGCCCCAGGTCAGCGCGCCGCCCGTGACTGCCTTGGCCGCGGAAGCCAGCGCCTGCGATGCCGGTTCGGATTTGTTGCAGCCCGCAAGCGCGATGCTCAATGCGATAACCGTCGCGCCCCCGAGCGCGAGTCGTGTTGCTTTCATGTGACGAGTTCCTGTCGAAGATCGAAGCGGCCCATGCGGCCGCTGACTGAATGCCATCGATGACGTCCCACGCGCCATCCGTTATGCGCGCATTTCCGGCGCTTGCGCTTCATCGCAAGCGCCGAAACCGAATTTGGCAACGCAGCGATCGTGCTCTGCATAGCGGCATCGGGCGCATGACGTCGGATGCGTCCTTATTGCACGGATTCGCCGAGATCGGCGCGCGCTGCGTCCGTTCGCGCCGCCTGTGCCTCATGCGGCAGGCTGAAGCGTTCGTCGGGCGCAATGCCGTTCACGTGATAGCGGCCCACCGCGGCCTCGCGCTGCGTCGCCGGATTGTGCGAGGCGATCACACGCGCGTTGCGCCAGTGCCGGTCCAGCTGTCTCGCTTCGCTTGTCGCGGACGCTCCGCCGACTTCGAACAATAGCGTCGACGCCTCGAGTGTCTGCTCGATCACGATCTGTTGCGCCTTGTACGCTTCGATATCGACGGCGATGTAGTCGTCGGTCGTGGCGTGGCCTGCCTGGCGTGCCTCACGAAGCCGCTGCAGCGATGCCGACAGTGAGGCGACGATGCTCTGCGTCGAATACGCGAGGCTCGCGAGCCGCCCGACCACGCGATGCACGAGCGGATTGTCGCGCGGGCTCGACCGGCCCGGCACGCCGAAGGTCCGCGTGCGTGCCTGAACGAAGGCAACGGCATCGCGCTGCACCGCCTGCGTGATACCGGCGAGCGTCGCGAGATGCACGGTCTGGAAGAACGCCGTCATGAACGAGTCGCGCCGCGGCTCCGAGGCCTTGTAGCGCGACACGATCTGTTCCTCCGCCACCAGCACGCCATCGAAGCGCGTCGTGCCGCTCGCGGTCAGGCGCTGCCCGAAACCGTCCCAGTCGTCGCTGCGGGTGACGCCCGGCGCATGGGTGGCAACGATCACGTTGATGTCCGTGTCAGCGTCGTGCGCCGCGACACTGACCCAGTCGGCATAGAGCGTGCCGGTGCTGTAGTACTTCTCTCCGTCGAGCCTGAAGCGCCCGGTCGCATCGTCGCGGGCAAGCGCGACGGAGTTGTGCGTGGAATTGGACCGCTCGGACGTCGCCGCACCCACCGTCTCGCCCTTCGCGACACGCGTGAGCCAGCGCTCGCGCAACGTTTCATCGCGCCCTTCGAGCCGATACTCGATAAAGCCGAAGTGCGCGCGCAGGATCTGCGGAAGATTCGAGTCGGCCGCACCGAGTTGCGTGAGCAACGCGAAGAACTGCGGCAGCGTGATCCCGCCGCCGCCATACCGCCGCGGCACGCGCAGCGAGGTGAAGCCCGAGGCTTTCAGCCATTGCACGGGTTCGTGGGCCAGCGTGCGGTTCTGTTCGCGGTCAATGCTGCCTTGCGCGATGCGATCGAAGAGTTCGGAAAAGCGGGCGTCGAGGTCGGCGCTGGTGAGCGGCTGGGTCGTCATGAAGTCGGATGTCAGGGCAAAGTAGGCAAGCTTAAGTTCGCCGCGCGGCGTGGTGCAACGAAGCAAACTTGATAACGATATGTCGCGTGCCCATCGCGTCGCTCTCAACGACGCATCGACGCGTGTCAGCAGCGGTTATCGAAAGATAGCAGCGGTTGCCGGCGCGGGAGCAGCGGCGTTAACGCGCCAAAGCCTCCCATTGGTGACGACGCTTTCACCCGGCGTCCGGAAACGCGCCTTTCTTCGGGATCCTGCAATGCCATCGACCGCACGCATGAAAAGCAAAGTCGAATCGCTTCGTTGGTTCGCATCGCAGACGATGCTTCAATTCGTCGACCCAATCAAACCGACTTCACGGGAGATTCGCATGACCGGCACAACCACTCTTTCGCATCCGTCCACAGCGCCACGCACGGTTGCGCATGCCGAGCTACAGGTACGTCCGGTCGGCGGGCGGATCGGTGCGGAGATACGCGGCGTGGCGCTCGGTGCCGAGCTCGACGACGCCACCATCGGCGCGATCAACGCCGCGCTGCTCGAGCATAAGGTGCTGTTCTTTCGCGGCCAGTCGCACCTCGACGACGCCGCTCAGGAAGCTTTCGCCGCGCGCTTCGGCGAGACCGTCGCGCATCCGACCGTGAACTCGGTCGCGAGCGGCAGCCGCCTGCTCGAACTGGACTCGAAGCACGGCACGCGCGCCAATTCGTGGCATACGGACGTCACCTTCGTCGATGCCTACCCGAAGATATCGATCCTGCGCGGCGTCGTGATTCCTCCAGCGGGGGGCGACACCGTGTGGGCCAACACGGTCGCGGCATACGAACATCTGCCACAACCGTTGCGCGCACTCGCCGACACGCTTTGGGCCGTCCATTCGAACGCCTACGATTACGCGGCAAACCGTTCGACGCCCGTCACCGATGCGGAACTCGCGTATCGCGAGCAGTTCACCTCGACGCTCTACGAAACCGAGCATCCGGTCGTGCGCGTGCATCCGGAAACGGGCGAACGCAGCCTCGTGCTCGGGCACTTCGTGCAGCGCTTCGCCGGCTTGTCGCAGCGCGACTCGGATCGCCTGCTCGAACTCTTCCAGGACCACGTTACGCGCCTCGAAAACACCGTGCGCTGGCGCTGGACGCAGGGCGACGTCGCGATCTGGGACAACCGCGCGACGCAGCACTATGCCGTCGCCGACTACGCCGACGCGCATCGCGTCGTACGCCGCGCGACCGTGAGCGGCGACGTGCCCGTAGGCGTCGATGGCCGCACGAGCCGCACCGTCTCGCGCACCACGCGCGCGTAACCCGTTTCGAGATCGGGTCCGGACGCTCGTCCGGCCTCCCCTGTCCTTCCCCGCATACACGATGAGACTACGACATCTACTCAGCGCGTCGACCGTCATGCTCGGCGTGATCGTCAACACAACCGCCTTCGCCGCCGCGCCGGACGTCGTGCGCATCGGCGTCGCGCAACAGGGCACCGGCGACCCGCCCGTGTTCGGCGGCTCACCTGCCGCGACCGCGCAATTGCAGCATCGCGTGGAAGATTCGCTGAAGACCGACGGCACTAAAGTGGAGTGGATCTTTTTCAAGGGCGCGGGGCCGGCCGTGAACGAGGCGCTCGCGAACAAGCAGATCGACTTCGCCTATCAGGGCGACCTGCCCTCCGTGCTCGGCCGGGCGAACGGACTCAAGACGCACTTGCTGCTGGCATCCAATGTGCGCGCGGGGGTCTACCTCGCGGTGCCTCCCGACTCCGACATCAAGGGCGTGAAGGACCTCAGGGGCAAGCGCGTCGGCATCTTCCGGGGGACCAACCTGCAACTCGTCGCCGACAACGTACTCAAGGAGCACGGCCTCAGCGAGCGCGACCTGCGCGTGATCAATCTCGATTCAGCGGCATCGCAGGCTGCGCTCGCATCGAAGGGCGTGGATGCCGTCTTCCTCGACTACAACCTCTTCAAGCTCCAGCGGCAAGGGCTCGCGAAGATCGTCTATGCATCGCGCGACGGCGGTTTGCAGTTCACGCGGCAGGCGCATCTGCTCGTGCTCGAAGACTTCGAGCGCGCGCATCCGGAGATCGTGCAGAAGGTCGTGACGTCGGTCGTGCAGGCGTCGCAGTGGTCGTCCGATGAAGCCAATCGCGATGCGTTGTTCGCACTGTGGTCGAAGAGCGGAGTGCCGGCGCAATCGTGGCAGGCGGAGTATGCGAACCAGCAGTTGAAGGACCGCAGTTCGCCGCTGATCGATCCGTTTCTGATCGCCCGCTATCAGGCCGTGGCCGACGACGCCCTGCGCCTGAACCTGATCCGCCAGCCGGTGAGCGTGAACGGCTGGTTCGAGCCGAAATACCTGGATGAGGCCCTCAGAACGCTGAAGCTTCAGAGCTACTGGCCGCGCTTCGATGCATCGGGCAAGCCGATCGCATGCTGATCCCTTACACGCCGGAACGCTGGCCGTTCCGGTTCCCGGAGACTCGACGATGGCGAACGGTTTCGCACGCAATTTCAATCCCGCGCTCGATACCGGCGTGCGCGATGCGCGCCCTTTGGCGCGCGCCTCGCTGCTGAACACGGGCCGCTCGGCCGGCTGGATCGCGCTGCCCTGGCTGCTGCCCGCCGTGTGTGCCGCGCTGTGGTCGCTCGGCTCGCGATACGGCTGGATCTCGGCGCAAGTGCTGCCGCCGCCCTCGCTCGTCTTCGATACGCTCGCAGGCATGGTCCGCAGCGGCGAGTTGTGGATGCACGTCGGCGCGAGCCTTTCGCGGGTCGCGGTGGGCTTCGGCGCGGGCGTGTTGCTGGGCCTGCTGCTCGGCGGCATGCTCGGGCTTTCGCGCACGGCGGAAGCCTATCTGCTGCCCGCGTTCAACGCGATCGTGCAGGTTCCGGTGCTCGGCTGGCTTCCGTTCCTCATGATCGTCGTCGGGATCGGCGAGCCGCTGAAGTACCTCCTGATCGCACACGCGGCGCTCGTTCCCGTCACGCTCGGCACCTTGCAGGGTTTCCGCCAGACACCCGATGCCTACCGGGAAGTCGCGCGCGTGTTCCGCTTCACGCGCTCGCAAACCATACGCTCGGTGATCCTTCCCGCCGCCGTGCCCGTGATCGGCACGAGCGTGCGGCTCGCCTTCACGAAGGCGTGGCTCACGCTCGTCGTGGTGGAACTCGTCGCGTCGTCGGAAGGACTCGGCTACCTGATCGTCTACGGGCGGCAGCTGTTCCAGCTCGATCTCGTCCTGGCTTCGGTGCTCGTGGTCGGCGCAATCGGGTATCTCGCCGACCGCATCCTCACACTGCTCGAAGCGCGCTTGCAGCGCGGCAACCCACGCTGACGGAGGGCACGATGGCTGACAGCTCACTCGAACTCGAAGCCGGCCGCGAGGTCGGCATCGATCAGCCGGCCGGAAGATGGCGCGGCTGGGTGCTGCCGCTCGCGGCGCTCGCCGTGTGGTGGTACGTCTCTCGCAACGCAAGCGGCACGCAAGGCATCATGGTGTCGCCCGCGCAGGTGCTGCACACCGCGATTGCGCAGGCAGAGAGCGGCGCGCTATGGCGTGCGATGTCCGCGTCGCTCACCCGCGAGCTGACCGGCTTCACGATCGGCACGATCGCGGGTCTGGCGCTCGGCGCGCTGCTCGGCGTCTCGAAGATCGCGAGCCGCGCGATCGGCCCGAGCTTCAATACGTTCAAGCAGGTATCGCTGTTCGCGTGGATACCGCTCATTTCCGTCTGGTTCGGCCTCGGCGACGTCGCGAAGGTCGTGTTCCTCTCGCTCGCGGCACTCGTGCCAGTGGTCGTCCATACGAACGACGGGATCCGCGCGGTGTCGCCGGCCTTGCTCGAGGTCGCCCGCGTGTTCCGATACAGCAAGTGGCAGACCGTCGCTCATGTCGTGCTGCCGGCGGCGCTGCCCTCGCTGTTCACCGGCATCTACCTCGCGCTGATCTATTCATGGCTCGCGACCCTCGGTGCCGAATATCTGCTGGTGGCGGGAAGCGGGATCGGCAATACGCTCGTGGATGGCAGCGAGCAGTTCCGCATGGATCTCGTGGTGTTCGGGGTCATCGTGGTCGGCGTGACGGGATGGGCGCTCAACGCGCTCGCGCGCGCTGTTCAGCGGCGCTGGTTCACTCATGCCGCGCAAGCGGCGCGCCTCACGCAATAGGAGCTTCATCGTGTCGACCGTCATCCAGGATTCCGACAGCAGGCTCGACCTGCGCCAGGTCAGCAAGCGCTTCGCGGGCGACGCCACCGCGCGGCCCGTGCTCGACGGCATCGACCTCTCGATCGCGAGCGGCGAGTTCGTGAGCATCGTCGGCGCGAGCGGCTGCGGCAAGTCGACGCTGCTGCGCCTGATCGCAGGTCTCGACGGCGACTTCGACGGCTCAATCGACTTCGCAGGCGAGCCCGTGCGCACGACCGATCTTGCACGCGGCATCGTGTTCCAGGACCACCGGCTGTTTCCGTGGCTCGACGTCGAACAGAACATCGCGATCGCGCTGAAGAACGCGCGGCTCTCTCGCGACGAGAAGCGTCGCGCGGTCGCCGAACATATCGCGCTCGTAGGACTGCGCGGCTATGAGCATCATTTCCCGCATCAGCTCTCGGGCGGGATGGCCCAGCGCGTTGCCATCGCGCGCGGGCTCGTGAACCGCCCTCGCCTGCTGCTGCTCGACGAACCGTTCGGTGCGCTCGACGCGCTCACGCGGGCTCGCCTCCAGCGCGAACTGCAACGCATCTGGGAACACGAGCGGATCACGATGGTGCTCGTCACGCACGACGTCGATGAAGCCGTGTTTCTCGCCGACCGCGTTGTCGTGATGCAGGCTCGCCCGGGGCGGATCGGCAAGGTGATCGACGTCGGGCTGGCTAGGCCGCGCGATCGCAGTGATGCGCGGTTCGTCGTACTGCGTGATGAAATACTGGGGGAGCTGGGGCAGTTGCAGAGTGACGTCGCTCCGTCAGACGTCCGCTGACACGGCAAGCCCGAACAAAGCTTCGATAGCCAACGAAACGCGCAATACACAAGGCGGCTGCTCGCGCTCCGCTTGTCGTGGCGCCCTATCCGACTGAACATACAATGAGCCAGAACGAACAACAACAGAAGCCCAAGCGGCAAATGCATCTGGGCGCGTTCCTGATGGAAACCGGGCATCACATCGCCGCATGGCGTCACCCCGATGCCGACGCCCACGGTGGTCTGGACTTCGCACATTACGCACGGCTCGCACAAGTGGCCGAGCGCGCAAAGTTCGATGCCATATTCTTCGCGGATAGCGTCGGTGTCCGCGATACGCACCTTCCATCTCTCTCGCGCACCGCACGCGCCGATCACTTCGAGCCGCTGACGCTCCTGTCGGCCCTGTCGGTCGTCACGCGCAACGTCGGGCTGATCGCGACCGTATCGACCACTTTCAACGAGCCCTACAATCTCGCGCGCAAGTTTGCGTCGCTGGATCATCTGAGTGGCGGCCGCTCGGGCTGGAACCTGGTCACGTCGAGCACCGAATCCGAGGCGCTGAACTTCAGCTTCGAGCAACATCCCGATCACGCCGTGCGCTATGAGCGCGCGCGCGAGTTCTACGACGTGGTGGCAGGCCTGTGGGACAGCTGGGAAGACGACGCGTTCTTGCGCGACAAGCCAAGCGGCGTCTATTTCGATCCGGACAAGCTGCACCTGCTCAACCATCGCGGCAGGCATTTCAAGGTGCGCGGGCCGCTCAACGTCGCGCGTTCGCCGCAGGGCTGGCCCGTCGTCGTGCAAGCGGGTGCGTCGGAGGCCGGCAAGGAGCTCGCCGCCGCTACCGCCGAGGTCGTGTTCGTCGCGCACCAGACGCTCGAAGAAGCACAGGAGTTCTATCGCGACCTGAAGGGCAGGCTCGCGCGTTATGGGCGGAATGCAGACCATCTGAAGATCATGCCCGGAATCTTTCCTGTGATCGGCAGGACCGAAGCCGAAGCGCGCGCGAAGTTCGAGCAATTGCAGGATCTCATCCATCCGGACGTTGGGTTGTCACTGCTGTCGAACATGTCGGGTGGCGTGGATCTCTCGCAGTTCCCCGTCGACGGCCCCCTGCCGGAGCTGCCGGAGACCAATGGCGGCAGAAGTCGTCAGCGGCTTCTCTTCGACCTGGCACGGCGCGAGAACCTGACGATACGCGATCTCTATCTGCGCATCGCAGGGGCGCGCGGCCATCAGCAAGTGGTCGGCACGCCGCAAAGCATCGCCGACCGGTTGCAGCAGTGGTTCGAGGAAGGCGGCGCAGACGGCTTCAACATCATGTCGCCCTGGCTGCCCGGAGGACTGATCGAGTTTGCGGAACTCGTGGTGCCGGAATTGCAGCGGCGCGGGCTCTTTCGGACGGAATACGAAGGGCGCACGCTGCGCGAGAATCTCGGGCTTCCGCGGCCTGCGAATCGCCACGCTGTTGCGACGCAGGCTCGTTACGTCGCGGGGCGATAGCAAGAGCAACCTATCGATGATAAATACAGGCGCCATGATGCGTGACGCCTGATCGGAAGTCCCTGTGGCGCGAAACGCATTTACCTCAACTCATCTGCGCTGAAACCGGCTCCGCCTCCGCGAGTGCCTTCAAAAAGGTCTCCGACCACCAGTGAACGTCCTGTTTGCGCACCCGGTTCAAGAGCGCTGAATGTCGATTGATGCGCTCATCCAGCGGCATGACCAATGCCCGCTGAATGGCGTCCGCTGTGCCTTGTGTATCGTAAGGGTTGACGAGCAGCGCTTCCTTCAGCTGCTCGGCGGCACCGGCGAAACGCGAAAGCACCAGCATGCCCGGATCAGCCGGGTCTTGAGCCGCGATGAACTCCTTGGCCACCAGGTTCATCCCGTCGCGCAACGGTGTCACCAGCGCGACGCGACTGGCGCGATAGAGACCAGGCAGCCGCTTGCGAGCCACATTGCGATGGATATAGCGGACCGGCATCCAGTCCAATTCCCCGAAGTCGCCGTTGATCGCTCCGCACAGGCTGTCCATCTCGCGGCGCAGGTCATCGTATGCGCCGACATCCTCGCGGCTCGGCGACGCAATCTGGATCAGCGTTGCACTGTCGCGATTTTCCGGATAGCGCTCCAGCAATTGCCGAAAAGCGTGAATCCTTTGCGGCAGCCCTTTCGAGTAATCAAGTCGATCAACGCCGAGAAGCAAGCGCCGCCGCGAATATTCTTCACGCATGCGCGCAAACATGTCGCGCCCTTCCTTGGCCTGAGCGAGGCGGACGAACTCCTCAACATCGATGCCGATCGGATAGGCCCCGACCTGTAGTGTGCGGTCGAACGCGCGTAGATGATTGGGTCCCAGGCGGACTGCCCGAGCCTCCGATTCGACGTAGTGAGAGAAGTGCGTGACATCGGACTGGGCCTGGAAGCCGACGAGATCGTAGGCAAAGAGCGAGCGCATCAGCCATTCGTGCTCGGGAATCGCCGCCATGATCAGCGGCGGCGGCATCGGAATGTGCAGGAAAAAGCCGATACGATTGTTGCAGCCCGCCAAACGCAACTCCGCAGCCAGCGGGATCAGGTGATAGTCGTGGACCCAGATAATGTCATCTGGCTTCAACAGTGTCAGCAATTTGCGCGCGAACAACTGGTTCACCCGCCGGTAACCTTTTGCGAAGCGCGTATCGAAATTCGCGAGATCCAGGCGGTAGTGACACACTGGCCACAGAACGCCGTTGGAATAGCCCAGGTAATAGGTGTCGTGATCCTCGCGACTCAGGTCAAGCGTCGCGAGCGTCACATTACCGGACGTGTGAACCTGAAGACCGTGCTGGTCGGCCGCTCCACCGTCCGCCCTTTCGGCAAGTTTGCCGCTCCAGCCGAACCATACGCCGCCAGTCTGTTCAAGGCTTTCCCGGAGAGCGACCGCGAGGCCCCCTGCCGCCGCTTTGCGAGGATCGGAAGTGCGGTTTGATACGACCACCAGACGGCTCATAACACGCTCGCAGTTGGCATTAAAACCGACAGTCTCGCACGGTAACCTCAAACCGCCGCGCGACTAGTCGGGCGGTCAGTCTGGTTACGGTCGGTTCTCGATCAACGGTGGCTCGATCGGTCCAGCGAACAGCCCGCCGTCGAAGAACGCGTCGTCGAGTTCCATGATGGAGTCGTCTCCCATCAGAATTACGACGTACTCGCCCATCCCATTGCCCGGCACCTCGGAGATTTCCGCGATGGTTTGTTGGGGCGATCGGTCGTCGACGAAGCGCAACCAGTAGTAACCCGGGGTGGTGGGTCGTGTGTTTGTCCATTCCATATGATATGAGGCACTCGCTTCATCGTTTGACCGGAATATTGCTACTACCTTAACGCTTCTGCCCCGGAACGCCAACCCGTGACGATGCACTCTATAACAGACCAAACGGCAGAATACATCAGAGCCCAGCACTGACGTGCATAAGCGACCGGGCATCCCGTCCTGGAGTCCGCTGACGCACTTTGAAGAATGGTGCCAACGTAACGATTAATCGACACGAAACGTAGACGTCGACCGCATCCGGGCATTGTTGAAAACGTGTCTTCTATCGGACGCTTCCGGCGAGTGAATTTCCGTCTGTTTTTTTGGCAGAAAACAACTTCAACTTGGCAGGAATTCCCTTCACACTCGTGTATCGAAGTTCATTTGCTATCCCCATAATTTTCATGCAGGCGCACGATTTAGTGCCCTGAACCAAGGAATAGCAAAGTGAATACACTCGTCAAGCTGGGAACGATCATCAAGAAAGCTCGCGTACTGCCAGCACTATTGGCAATGGTTTCCATTGCGTCCGGCGGTCTGTATGCCTCTAGCGCTGCGTTTGCGGATTCCGTTAATCAGCCTCCTCAAAGCACGTACGTTGCGCAAGACGATTATTTTCATACCGGTGCAGGCGCGCGTTATTTGCGACGTGCCGACTCGGATCTCGTCGTGGAGTCCCTCCGCGGAAATATCACCGTGATAATGGGTTCCGGAGGGAACATCACCGTCCTGTCGGGAAAAGAAGGGAAATTCGTGGTGGATGCCGGCATTAGTAAATCGCAGAAAAAATTGCAGGCTGTGCTCAGTAATATCAGCCCTGCGCCGCTGAAATACGTAGTCAACACGCATTGGCACTGGGACCATACCGATGGCAATGCATGGATGCATGCGGCCGGCGCGACCATCGTTGCTCACAGGAATACTTTGAAGCATTTGACCGAAACAACGCACGTGGATGCCTGGAACTGGACCTTCGATCCTGTGCCCGCAGGAGCACGCCCGACCCTGCTGGTCAATAAGGGAAAAACATTCACTTTCGCAGGGACCAGGATCGAAGTTGAAAATTTCGGCGGCGGTCACACCGACGGCGACCTGTGGGTCTATTTCAAGGACGCGGATGTATTGGCGTTGGGAGATACCTTCTGGAATGGCATTTACCCGTATATCGACAATGAAGACGGCGGCAGTATCGATGGCGCGATCAAGTGGGCCAACCAAGCTGTCGCGCGCACTACGGATCACACCATCGTCATTCCTGGCCACGGCGCTGTGGGCACCCGCGATCAACTGATTGAATTCCGCGACATGCTGGTCACGGTGCGAAACAACGTGGCTGCCCTGAAACAACAGGGCAAGTCGCTCGACGAAATTGTTGCCGCAAAGCCGACCGCTGCCTTCGACGCCAAATGGGGAAATTTCGTTTTTAACGGCGATCAATTCACCAGGATGGTCTACGCCGGTCTCCTATCAGAAAATTAAAGGGCACCATCGTGCAAGCGGCTTCGCCATCGCTTTGCCGCACTGCCGGCCTCCACGTTTCCCCTGTCCCTCCCGTCGCGAGAGGGGTTCTATTCGAAGCCTTTATGTAGTCTTGCTAGGTGATCCGACGTGCGCTCGTGCCAGTTTTCTCTGATGGAAGCGTTTCGGCGCAAGTCGGCGATGTATCGCCACGTCACTGCGGCCACTGCCAGCAGCTGCAGGCGAGGTCGTCGTACGCACGCCATGGCTCACGCATGGCTACCTGCACACGCGAGACCGTCGTGAAGACCGAAAACGAGTTGCAGATCGCGGGCGAGGACAAGCCGGCGTTCGTCGCACAGACGCTCGCCATGCAGATGGCTTGACCGGGCGACACGAAAGACGGCTTTTGCAGCTCCTGTCCGCGCTGCTTCATCTATCGAGATTGAAATGAATATTCTGTTTCCACACATTGACAGCATTTACGTAGGCGAAGGCCCGATATGCTTTGATGCAATCGTTGACGGCGTCACGATCAGTTGCGTCCTGACGGAACATGCGCTGGGCGCTGCCGCCGGCATCGATCACATCGTTTCCCGGCGTGAAGCGTTCGCCTTTGGACAACCCGCGATCAAGGAAGTCGTGGCTCGCCAGGCAAAGGATGCGTCAGTCGGGCTGATCGTCATTACGCAGGCCGAATTCCGCGTCTGAACGCGAGCGGCCTCATGCGCGATGCCTTAATCCGCTGGGATTGAGTCTTCGAGTGCTCGCGCGTGTTGCATCGACCGGTTGAATCCGAACCATGCGCACCCGCGCGACGGCTCGCATGTGATCTTTAGATTCATACCCACAGCGCACTCTGATCAGTACCCACGTGCAAGGCTGACGACATTCATCAGCGGCTCACCGCGAAGCAATCTGGCAAAATTGCCGAACCAGAGTTCAAGCACCCGCACACTGTAGTCGGGCGCATCGCATGATATGTGCGGCGTCACGACAAGCCCCGGCACGTCCCACGCGGCATTGTCGTCAGGCAACGGCTCGGGATCGAATACGTCGAGAATCGCGCCGCTGCAGGCACCCGAGCGCAGACGCTCGAACAAGGCCGCGTAGTCGATCAGCGCGGCGCGCGACATGTTGATGATCCCCGCACCCGGCCGCATGCGCGCCAGCCGCTGCGCGGAAAGCAGATTCCGAGTGGCGGGAGTGAGCGGCGCGGTCACGATGACGAAGTCGGCTTGGGGCAGCCACTCGTCGAGCGCGTCCACCGGTGCGAGCACGTGCGCGGCATCGGTCGCACCGGAAGCCGACCCGCTGCGGTTCAGCCCGATCACGCGCAACCCCGCCGCGTGCGCGGCACGAGCCGCAGCCATTCCCAGATCGCCAAAGCCGATCACTAGCGCCGTCTTGCCGCGAATCGGCGTAGTGAGCCGCGGCTCCCATCGATGCTCGCGCTGCGCCTGAAGGACACGAGGCATCTGCGAGTTCAGCATCAGCAGCGCCATCTGCGCAAATTCGGCGGCCTTGTCGCTATGTATACCGCTGCTGTTCGTCAGAATCAGATCGCTGCGAAGGCGTTCGAGGGGCATCAGCTGATCGACGCCAGCGCCCGTCGTATGAATCCAGCGCAGGCGCGGCGCGTCGTTTACAACCGCATGCGGAAACCTTGACGCCAGCAAGAAATCGACGTCATCGAGTGGACGCAAAAAGCGTTCACCGTCCCATCCGAACGAGACATCGATCCGCTGCGCGAGACCGGGATGTCGCTCGCAAGCGGTCTGCCACACGGTCTCGTCGAAATGGAAAGCTGGCGATTGCCGTCGCTGGCTCTCCAGATGCAGCCGGTATCGGCGAGCGGGATCGGTCATCGGGATGGCGCCCTCATATCGGAAGCGCGACGAGCGTGTCGTAGCGGCATGAGTCCGTCACGACCGTGCGCTCCCGCAGCAGCGCACGCCCCGCTTCGACAACCACCGTATCGACGTAGCGCCCCGCGCTGAAGACGATCATCGTCCCTTCATAGCCCGTGCGCACAACCATGTAGCTCGTTTCGCAGTTGATGAGACCGTCGTCAACACTGACGATTTCCGTCGGCCCGAGTACGTGGCGGTATACATGAGGCTCGAACACGTTCACCGACCTGATCGAACTCACGCGATCCTGCAGCATGCCGCGCGTGTTGCAGAACCAGATGCCGAAATCACGTCCGGCTTCGAAGTCCGCGCGTGTCAGGATGCGGTAGGTACAGTCGTCGGCAAAGAAGCCCGGCCAGCAATCAAGGTCCCCGTTGTCAATCGAGCTGCAATAGTGGGCCATCAGTCGGTCGATACAGGCGCGGGTCTGCGTGCTGACTTCCACTTCGAGGAAACGCGTAGTGCTAGACATGCATCAGTTCCCGATAAAATTTCCAGAATCCGCGCACCGACGTTTCGGTCGCGCGCGTCGCCATGGGGCCGACACTCTTGCCGCCCATCTCGATCACTGCGGCATCGTCGAGATCGCCCCGTATGCCCTTTTCAACGAACGCCCCGATCGTGCCATCTTCCATCGACACGTAACCCGCCGGGCCGACGAGGTTGCTCTGCTTGCGGCGGATGAGCGTTTGTTCCGGCGTGTCTTCTTCGAAGCCGAGTATTGTCCAGATCAGTTCGCACCGGTCTACGCCAAGCGGCACGACCTGACGAACGCCAATCGAGTTCATGATCTGATGCAGCACGAAGCCCGGGAAAATGCTCTGGATCGCGTTAGTGATCTGGTCGGGATACTCCATCCACTGATCGATCAGCGATGGATCTGCAAGGCCGAAATCGTCACGCATCGCGCGGATCACGCCGGAGTCGTACACCTGGTCGCCGACGTCGGTGAAGCGCTTCGTGAAGGTGATGTGGTGGCGGCTGTCCTCGTCCTGCAACGTGCCGCCTTCCGCGGATAACCGGTTGATTTTGAACGTCGAGAAAAATGCATGCAGCAGGCTCGGATGATAGTTGTCCCGGCTGTTCTCGACGTAGAGTTTCCAGTTGTTGTGCATTACCTGGCTGTACCGGCCAAGAATTCTCACGCGGCCGTAGAGCGTGCGTTCGATGTGCCGCACCATCGTCGGCCCGAGATAGTCCTTCAGCACAGGTGCGTCATCGGAGAATGAACCAAACACCAACCCGCGTAGGGTCTCCACGCGCAGCTTCTTCAGACGGTGCTTCGATTTGTCGAAATCTTCCGGCATGCCGCCTTTGCCCTGCACACCCTTCTCGAACGCCACGCTCGTGAGCTCGCCGTCGAAGTTGTAAACCCAGTTGTGGTAAGGACAGACGAAGTTCGGCCGCTTGCGGTTGCCTTGCGCTTCGTAGCAGAGCACCGATCCCTTGTGCACGCACTTGTTCACGAGCCCGTGGATTGTGCCGTCCTTGTCGCGAACGACGATGACCGATGTTTGGCCAACCTTCGTCGTGATGTAATCGCCTGCCTCCGGAATCTCGGCGTCGAGGCACAGGAAGCTCCACGTCGGCCCGCGAAATACCGCGTCCTGTTCGCGCTCGTAGGTTGCCGCGTCGGAAAATACGCGCAGCGGCACGCGTGTAATTCCCTCTTCCGGCCAGCGGATTCTGCTCGCCGGCCATGCAATGCTTGCGACCATGGCGTCGCATTTGTCCGTCATGTCACTGCTCCCGTTAAAACCGGCACGCTGCAACGGGCGCCGGCCACCCTCGGCACTTGTTCGTGCCAGGAGTCGTCATTTGCCTGCCTCGGAGTCGAGATAGGGTTTCTGATAAAAGAGGTCCGCGGGCAATTCGCCCTTCAGCGTGCCACCAGCCTTGAATACCTCGAACGTTCGTTTGAGTGTGTCGACATCGGTCTGTTTGAACGAGACTGTATTCATGGCTGTCCAGTGGTCACTGTAGAAGCGGGCGCCCTGGTCGTTCATGCTGGCGGCCTTCCTGAGTATCGCCACCACTGCGGCAGGATTAGCCGCGCCGAAGGCGAGCGCCTCTCGCATGGCCGTGATGACCTTTGCGGCATCGTTGGGATTCTGTTCCAGCCATTCGTTGCGCATGACCGCGACGCCGATGTACGGCGGCGTGGAGGCCCTGGTCATCTGCTTCCATTGATCGGAGAGCGTGGCGATCACGCGCAGCTTCTGGTTGCTGTCCGGCACCTGTGCCACTGTGGTGGGTCGCATGACCGCCGCGTCGACGTTCTTCTGCAGGAGGAATTGCGCGAGACGCGGTTCGTCACCTGCGACCAGACGGTAATCGGCAAGTTTCAGGCCATAGTTTCCGTCCAGCACGGCGGTGCCGACACCTGTCGTCCCGCTGCCCACTGGCGACATGCCGATCTTCTTTCCACGCAACTCCGACGGCGCGCGAATCGGCGAATCCGCGAGCACGACAATCTGTGCGTCGATCATCTGCGTAGCGGCGATCATGCGGATGGGTACGCCCTGCTGACTGAGGCTGAGCGCCCCGGCAAGGCTCGTGCCGAACGCCAGATCGATAGCGTTGGACGCAAGCGCCGTGGTAGGCCCGTTCACATCCGGAAAGTGAATGAACTGCACTTGCAGCCCCTGCTTCTCGAAGAACTTCTGCGCCTCGAGAACGGCACCGAAGCCAAGGCTGATGCCGCTCGTCCAGTAGCCGACACGCAGCGTCGTTGCATACGCGCCCGTAATGCTGCAAGCAATAATAGAAAGCGCGAGAACAACCTTGATAACGGTACGCAATGGCTTCATGGTGCTCCGCCCGAAGTGTGGATGCGATCGGCTTGTGTTAGCGTCTTCCAGGAGGAATACTAACTTTTACTATCAAAACAAAATGCGCGGCACAATCTATTCAATAAAGAGAATCCGAAAATATGACGGAACCTCTCTATTCCGGCCTACCTTCCAATCGCCATCAGCGGCGCATGTTCAAAGTCCTGCTTCATGCTTCGAAGCACGCGTTCCATCGTCATGTCGCGGAACTTCTCGATGTGACGGCGCGTAATGCGCGCGGCCGCCTTGCCGTCGCCGGCCGTCAACGCCTCGACCAGGAGACGGTGATCGTCCGCGATTTCGGGACTGTCGTCTTCGCCGCTGAAACCGAGCGCCACCAGCCGCGTCATTTCGTCGAACAACACCGCGATGCTGCGAACGAGACGTTCATTGCCAGACGCCATCGCGATCATCAGATGAAACTCCCGGTTCGCATCGAGGAAGAAGTCGATACGGTTGCCGTGATTTTTCGACGCCGTATTGGCCCGCGCAGCGCGATCGATCCGCATCAGCGCCTTCGCGTCCACCTTGCCGGCAGCAAGCCGCGCGGCCTCGGGCTCGAGGATGAGCCGCAGCGCGAACACCTCCTCGACGTCCTTCAGCGTAACCGGCACGACGATATAGCCGTGACGCGGCACCGAACGCACGAGCCCGTCATGCGTGAGACGTGCGAGCGCCAGTCGGCATGTGGACTTGCCAACCGCGTACTGCTCCATCAACGCCGCCTCCGTCAGCATGCTCTCGGGTCTCAGCGAACACGACAGGATCGCCTGCCGGATAGCCAGATAAGTCGACTCGCCCAACAACTTGCCTTCGGTTGCCGCCTTATCCGCAGATATCACTTTTCCTGCCATATTGACCTGTACCTCGTTCCAGGAGTGCCTTGGTATTATGCTTACGCAATGCTGTAGGCACCTCACCATTCTAGGAGATGCCTATCTGGAAGTAAACAGGCCACAAACAGGCGAACCTCACCCCGAGGTTCCGCTCCAGCGGCGTATGGTTCCTGAATCGATATCGAATAGATCGAGCACGCGGCCAAGCGTGTGATCGACCATCTGCTCGAGCGTTTCCGGCATTGCATAGAAGGCTGGTACGGGCGGATACACGATCGCGCCTGCTTCGGTAACCGCTGCCAGGCTGCGAATATGACCCGCGTGCAGCGGCGTCTCGCGCACCATCAACACGAGCGGGCGGCGCTCTTTCAGCATCACGTCCGCTGCGCGCGACAGCAACGAACCGGTGCAGCCGGTGGCAACCTCCGAGAGTGTCTTGATCGAACACGGCGCGACGATCATGCCGTCCACGCGAAACGACCCGCTCGAAATCGCTGCACCGATATCGGCGTTCGGATAGCAGACATCCGCAAGCGCTTGCAGATCGGCGAGCTTCATATGCATTTCCTGCGCGAGCGTCACCTGCGCCGACCGGCTGACCACAAGGTGCGACTCCACCTCGAGTTGCCGCAGCAAGCGAAGCAGCCGCACGCCATAGATCGCACCCGACGCCCCGCTGATACCGACCACGATGCGCCGCGGCCCTCCTGATCGCGAAGTCATGCTCCACCTCCTCTGCTTGTCCGGCCGGTATATTCTGCATCCGGGCGCGTCATGGCTTTCGCCCAGCCATCATTTTCTTTGCCATTTCATACGGGCCCGTGACGAATACGTCCGGCGGGAGTGTGCCCTTGATAGCGCCGCTCGCCGCAAAGATCTGCTGCTCGCGCCTGAGCGTATCGATATCGGCGGATTCGAACGAAATGCTGTTCAGCTCGGCCCAATGCGCCGCGTAGATCCGGGCATCGCTCGCGGGCAGATTGGCGACTTTCTGCAGCGTTGCCGCAACCTGTTCGGGATGCGCACTGCCCCACGCAATTGCGTCGTGAATCGCGACGATCAGCTTCGCTACGGTCTGCGGATCCTTCTGAATCAACTCCGTGCGCGCAGCGCCTACGCCAAGATAAGGCATCGCGTCCGACTTCGTCAGTTTGTGCCATTCCTCGACGAGCGTGCCCAGTCGTCGCGTCTTCACTTCCGCAAGTTGCGCGACGGTGACAGAACGCAGCGCGGCCGCGTCGACCTGGTCCTGCGAGAGAAATTGCGCAAGACGTGCCTCATTGCCAGGCACGAGCGAGTAGTCACCGGCATTCAAGCCGTAATTGGCACGCAGGACCGCGGCCGTCATCAATGCAACCGAGCTTCCGGCGGGGGACATGCCGATCTTCTTGCCGCGCAACTCGGCGAGCGACTTGATGCCCGAACCGGCTGGCGCGACGAAGGTGACATCGGCCGGCGCGGTCGCACCGAAGATCTTGACCGGCACCCCTGTTGCCGCGATGCTGAACGCACTCGCGCCCGCCACGCTGAAGCTGACGTCGATCACGTTCGCGGCCAGCCCGCTCGCCGGCGCGTTGACTTCGGCGAAGTGGACGAAGCGCACATCGTCGATGCCGGCCTTCTTCAGAAAATCGCCTGTCTCCAGCACCGCGCCGAGACCCAGGCTCACACCGCTCGTCCAGTAGCCGATACGCAGCGTCGCGGCATGCGCGGACAGTGTGAGGATGGACATCGCGACGGCAAGAAGGGCACGCCTGGCACGCATGGAAGGTTGCATCATGTCTGCTCATCGAAGGGAGTGAGAGGCGCTGCGCTCACGCGCAGCTCGCATGAAGACATCGCGAGGATCACCGGCGTGTCGGGGGGACCGCATCGAACGCTGAGCCGCGCACGCACAGCTTGCCTTCCGCCGTCTTCCACAACTGCTTGCGCTCGTGGAGTTCGCCGAGTGCCCGCGCCAGCGTCTGGAAGTCATATTTCGATAGCCGCTCCGCGAGCTCGGTGTAGTAGAGCGGCACATCGCCGACCAGCGCCAGGGCATCCGCGGCGGCTTCCTGCACCTTGCGGGGGTCCGAAACGAGCACCGTGTCGGCCTTGCCGCCAACGTAGTCGGCGATCTTCGCCGTATCCGCATACGCATACGAAATGCGCTCATATCGCTCGTGCGGTATGCCCTCCGAAATCGTCGCGTCGACTCCGACCTTCGCACCCGTGGGCACCATGCCCGGGGGCATCACCGGCAGGCTCGGATCGAGCGGCTTGGCCCGTGCGCCGGGAATCACGATCAGATCGCGATCGCCCTGCACGCGCGTTGCAATCGCCCATTCGACCTCTTCGCCGTTGAACACATCGATGTCATCGTCCACCACGACCACATGCTTCAGGTCCATCACCGACAACGCAGCCAACAGCGCGTTCTTGCCCTCGCCCGCCTGCTTCTTGATCGAAATGACCGCATGCCAGAACGCGCGGCCGCCGAGCGTCACGTTGATGTCCTTCACCTGCACGCCGGCCGTGCGCAGTGCGCTGCGGATGGCCTGATAACGGGTGGGCGCCGCGAGCCAGGTGTTTTCCCAAGGCATGTGCAGCGAGTAGTACATGGCGTCGCGCCGATGCATGATCGCCTTGATACGCACGTCCGGGTTCCAGTGCAGGCCGCCCATCAGCGCGGTGAATTCTCCGAATCGCCCTTCCGGCTGTGTCCAGCCCGTCGGCAGGATTTCCGCTTCGATCACGATTTCCGAGTCGGCGATATACGGCAGATCGACGGTCTCGCACGGCGCCAGTTCGACCGGGACCCCACGAATGCCGCCGGCGATCGCCATTTCGTCGACACCGATCGGCGCGCGGTAGCCGGCGCCCATGATTTCCATCGGGTGGTTGCCGATCGAAATGGAGATTGGACACGGACGGCCTTGCTCGTAAGCGCGCTGCGCGAACATCCGCATGTTGTTGGGCGTCACGATATCGATGCCGGTCAGCGCCTTCTCCTTCACCATGAATCGATAGATGCCGCTGTTCAGCCCGTATTCCGGATCGCGCGAGATGACGATACCCGCGGTGATCATCGGCCCGCCGTCGAAGATCGACGACATCGGAATCGGCAAACGAAACAGGTCGACGTCGTCACCCTTGTAGATCACCTCTTTCGTCGCGGACGTGGCGACATATGTCGGAGGAATCGGATTCCGGATGCCACGCTCCAGCATCTTCTCGATCTCGAAGTAGCTATCGCAGCCCATCGCCATCATCGCCCGCTCCTGCGTGCGGATGATGCCGGAGAGCAACGGCACGCTATAGCCGATCACGTCATGAAACAGCAAGGCCTTGTCACTCTGGTCGACGAGCGTTCCCACATGCCGGATATCGACGGGCTGACGGATATCGATCAGTTGCCCCGCTGTGCGCAACCGTGCGAGAAACTCGCGAAAGTTCTCTTTCATGCTGAACTCCTTGGGTATCAGTGGTATCGATCTGTCTACGCGGTCTCGCTGTCCTGCAGCGATGCAACCGCCATGGCCCTCAACAGGGCACGATCGATCTTGTTGGTGGAGGCAAGCGGCAAGGCGTCGATGAACCAAACGCGCCGCGGATGCTGGTACGCAGGCGCGTGCATGAGCGCGTGCCGTTTCACGTCCTCTTCGTTCAGCGCCGCATCCGCGCGCCGCACGACGAATGCGACCGGCTTCGTTCCCTTGATGTCATCGTCGACCGGCACCACACACGCCTGCGCGATATCCGGATGCGTTTCGAGCACCTGCTCGACCTCGCCGGGGAAGATGTTTTCTCCACCCGACACGAACATGTCGTCCGCGCGGCCGACGAATGCATAGAAGCCCAGTTCGTCGCGCCGAAACACGTCGCCAGTCACGTAGAACCCATCGCTCGTGACGGGTAGCGGCAGGTCCGGCCGATTGTGATAACCGAGCATCACGGCGGGACTCTTCACTGCCAGCACGCCGGTTGCGGGTCCCGCCTGCGACGCGTCGATCAGTTTCACGGCGACTTCAGGATGCGGATAGCCGACCGACAGCAACGGCGGTTCATGCCGGTCAGGATGTGGGCCGAACACGATCGGTCCACCCTCGGTCGTCCCGTAGACGTTCGTGAGTTTCGCATTCGGCAAAACGTCGGCGATTTGAGCAAGCAAGCTTTCGCTGACAGGCGCCGAACCCATCCGGATGAAGCGTACCGACGAGAGATCCGTGCGCGCCAGCAGATCCTTTTCACGAAGCATCATCGCAATCATCGGAGGAACGGACGTAAGCCAGGTGACGCCGTAACGCTCGATGGCCGTGATGTACATGCGCGCGGTGAACTGCGGAAGAAGAACGACCGTGCCACTGCCATACAGCGACATCAGCACGAGCGTGAGCGCGTTCATGTGGTACATGGGCGCAGCCACGAGGAAACGATGAGTCTCCGGCGGTTGTGCGCGTGCCCGCGTGCGCGCAACCCAAAGATGACTTCTGTGCGAAAGCATCACGCCTTTGGGCTTCCCGGTAGAGCCGGACGTATACAGGAACATCGCGGCCGCATCGGGAGCGGGTACGACAGTCTCGAACAGTCCCGGATCGACAAACGAGGCAAAGCCTTGTTTCCCTGCTGAATCGAATACGACCTTCGGCAGGTCGTCCGGACAATCGGCAAGCCGTGCGACATCGCAGAACACCATTCGCGCGCCGCTATCGCGAATCACGAACGTCGACAACGCAGAAGGAAACCGGAAGTTGACCGGCACCGCGACCATTCCTGCGCGCATGATGCCAAGCAACGCCGCTACATATTCAGGGCAGTTCGCCGACAGAATGGCGACGCGCTCGCCTAGCTTCAGCCCCGCGCGAACCAGGGAACGCGCGACGCCGTCCGCCAGTGCGTCGAGTTCGCCAAAGGTCACGTGTGCATCCTGCGAGGCGCCCGCTTCGTCCGGTTCCCCGAGCGCGATCAACGCGAGCTTGTGTGGATCGACACTGGTGTCGATCAGGTCGCCGAGATTCTCAGGCGTGCGCATGTTCAACTGCTCCGATAAATTCAATGACGGCATTGAGTTCGCCTAGCAGCACGGCAACGGACGGCGCATTGCTGCCTGGGTGTGTGGACGGCATCAAGCGCACAACGCTTTCGTCGAAACGTTCCGCGAGCACATCGAGGCGAGCACGTGTGAATGCGATGTCGTCCACCTCCACGACGAGCGCGCCGAAGTAGCTCTCGCGTCCGGCCGGGTTGCTCACGAGACTGCGGTACCGCGCTTCGTACTCGGCGCTTTCGATGAAAACCAGTTCGAAATCACCGAGCGCGATCCGGGTTTCATATTTCGCCGACGCAGCGGCATCTGAATTTCCGGCGATCAGCGCGTACCGTTGTGCGTCCTGCCTCGGATGACCGCTAACGACGACCAACTCCTTCAGTCCGATCGCACCGTTCGGATGCTTCGTCCACTCAGGACGAAAGACCCACTCGGGCGTCACGTGCTCACAAAAATAGACGCGTCCCGCGGACAGTTCGCCGGGCTCAAGTCGCGTAGTCCTGAAGCGTGCGATCTGCTCGGTACCGTCGATATCGACCGGTCTCGTGAAGGTTTGAGGATCACCTGCACGCACGCCGACGCCCGTGAGCCGCGCATGCGCCGCTTGCGCGTCGTCTGTCCTGAACACGAGTCCATCGATACCAAGCCGGCTTTCGAGAATTTCACGTCGCAATGTAGTCGCGCCGGGCGGCAAGCCAACGAGTTCGAGGTAGTGCCCGTCGAACATCATCAGGTGGTTGACCGAGCCCAGCGAGTGATAGCCGCGCGGCGTCAGTGCGAAACCAAGTGCTTCGAAACACGACGCCGCGGCATCGGTTTCGAACATCGCGTTGACGACGACATGGTCGAGCGTCGAGGTCGCTGTTCTCATCATGCCTTTGGCGCAGGCGCTGGCGCGGTCGAGTAGACACCCCGGCCGCTCGCGAGAAGCGCACCGGACTGGTCATAGACATGCGCCTCCGCCACGGAGATCGCGCTGCCGAACTTCACAACCTTGCCGCGCGCCGTGAGGTCCCCGGGCATCGCGGCGCGGTGATAGTCGACGCGCAAGTCGATCGTCGGAACACCGCGACCGGTCTTCGACACGAGTGCCCAGTCCGCAGTGAGGTCAACGAGCGCGGCAAGAATACCGCCGTGTGTGTAGCGGCGCTCCGGATTGACGACCCATTCCTCCCGCCACGTCGCGCTTATCTCGATCGTACCGTCGCGTACGTCGAGAACACGCAAGCCGAGCCATTGATGGTACGGACCGCGCGTCAGCATCGCCTGAACCTGCTCAGCGGTAAGTTGCTCCATTTCAGCCATTCAAGTCTCCGTTTTCATTTAAGGGGTGACGACGATCTTGCCAAGCACTTCGCGGTCGCGAATCATGCGCAGCCCTTCCGCGGCTTGTTCCAGCGGCAGTACCTTGTCGATCTGCACCGCGATCTTCTTGGTGCGGATGAGTTCCATCAGCGCGGCCAGGTTGTCGTCATAGAAACTGTTCGAGCCGATCACGCGGATCTCGAAGCTCCAGATGTAACGCAGGTCTTCCTTCGGGTCGTGTCCGGCGGTCGCACCGCACACCAGCAGACTGCCGCCGCGCTTGATGCATTTGAGCGACGGCACCCATGTGTCACCACCGGTAAAGTTGATCACGACGTCGGCGCCGCCCTCATAGCTTCGGCGCTGCGGCTTGCCGTATTTCTCGATCACCCACTTCGAGAAATCCGTGTCCCGATAATTGATGACGTGATCGGCGCCGAGCGCCCTCAGCCGCTCCGCCTTGTCGGCGCTGCCTGCGGCCGCGATCACTTCCGCCCCAAGCATCTTGGCGAGCACCACGCACCCGGTCCCGACACCACCGCTCGCGCCCAGAATCACCACGCGATCACCGGGCTTGATAGTGTTGTGCGTGACCAGCATCCGGTGCGCCGTGCCGTATGCAACAGGCAGCGACGCTGCTTCCTCGAACGTCACTCCATCCGGCATGGCGATCAACTGATCCGCGCTGACGAGGCAATACTCGGCCATGCCACCGTCGAGCATTTCGCCCATCAGGCCTTTCTTCTTGTTGAGCGGATTGACGAGCACGCGCGCGCCGACCGACCAGCCTTCGACGTTATCTCCGAGTTCCACGATTTCTCCGGCCATGTCCAGGCCGATAATGACGGGAAGCGGGACCTTGATACCGGGCATTCCCTTCACGGTGAAAACGTCGTGATAGTTGAACGACGACGCGCGCACCCGAATGACTACATGGCCGGGCGTCGCCTTTGGCATCGGCCGCTCGCCGACATGAAGCTTATCGACGTCACCGTGCTCGGAGAGGACCAATGCTTTCATCATGCTACTCATATGTACTCCTATTTTATATAACTGTAAAAACAAACCACTGCTTCAAGCATTTGACAAAATCATTCAGATAGCGGCATCGACATCGACGCGCCGCGATGCAATTCAGGCACGCCTCTTCCAGCGAAAAAGATGGTTCTCGAGCGGCTTCAGGATGCCGTATTCGAGCATCACCATCAGCACGACCATCGTCAGGGTCCATGCAAATACCTGATCGGTTTGTACGAGGTCCGCGGCCTGACGAAGCCTATAGCCAACGCCGTTCGACGAACCGATCGTCTCCGCCACGAGCGACACGCGCCAGCCGAAGCCGAAGGCAAGACGCGCGCCGGAGAAGAAGTACGGCAGCACGGTGGGAAGATAGATCTTGCCCATCACCTTGGCGCGCGACATCTGAAAACTGCGCGCCAGCTCGACGTATTCGGCGTTGACGCTCTGTGCCCCCTGCCATACGTTCGTGAGAATCAGCGGCATCGCCTCCATGAATACGACGAAGACCGTCGTGCCGTTCGAGATGCCGAACCAGATCAGCGCAAAGATGGCCCAGATGGCGGCCGACACGGTGTTGACCACAGACAACACCGGTTCGAAGTAGTTACCGAGCCGCCGGTTCGAGCCGAGCAGGATGCCGAGCGGTGTGCCGACGATCGCCGCCAGCAAAAAGCCCGCGACGACGCGATACAAAGTGATGCCGAGATCCTCGGCAAAGGTCCCGTTGGCGATCAGTTCGGTCAGTGCGCTCCAAGTCTTACCCGGTCCCGGAAGAATGAAGGCGGGAACGCGTTGAGCCGCCAGCCACCACAGCAGCAGGAACACAGCGAGGAGCGAAAGACGTTGTCCGGCCATCCTCGCGAAGCCGTTCATGCGACCGGATCGCGCGAGAAAGCCAGTACTCGTGGCGGGGAGTGAAGCCATAACATCTTCCTCAAATTAAGGCGCGCACGCGGCGCACCGTTTCGGCGACCTCGGCCGCAAGTGGATCACGCGGCCGCGGCAGATCGATCACGAGCGACTCGCGAACACGCCCGGGCCTCGGGCGAAGAACGACTATCTTGTCCGCCAGCACGATGGCTTCTTCCACATCGTGCGTGACGAACACAACGGTCATCTTCAACTGCTCGCGGATCCTCAAAAGTTCCTCATGCATCTGCGAGCGCATCTGCGGATCGAGCTTGGAGAACGGCTCGTCCATCAACAGGATGTAAGGCTTGACGACCAGGCTCCGTGCAAGGGCCACGCGGCTGCGCATGCCGCCGGACAATTCGTGCGGATATGCGCTTTCGAAACCCTCGAGACCTGTCATCTTGAGCGCGGCGAGCGCACGTTCTCGCCGTGCGGCGGCGCTGAGCGATCCGGCCTCCAGACCAAACTCCGTGTTCGCCACTATCGTGCGCCATGGCAGCAGGCGATCTTCCTGGAACATGTAGCTGATCACGCGCGTGTCGAGGGACGGCTCGCTCGCAACGCCGTCTATCCGAACCTCGCCCTGATCCGCCCTTGCGAGCCCCGCGATAATGTTGAGCAACGTGCTCTTTCCGCAGCCCGACGCGCCGACAATCGCGAGCACCGAACCGGACGGCGCCGTGAGACTAATGTCTTCGAGCACCGCGAGCTTCCCGAAGTGCTTCGATACGTGCGTGACTTCCACCGCATTGCGCACAAATGGTGGTTTGGCAAGCATGGCAGGAGTGAGAATCGCGTTCATCGCGTGCCTCGCAGCGGAACGATCGGCGCACCAGCGTGCGTATCCCTGAGGCTTGCCATCACCTTCTCCATCGTCATATCGCGGAACGTGGCCACATGCCGGTGCGCGATCTGCTCGGCGCGCTTGCCGTCACCGCTTGCCAGCGCGGTGATCATCGACGTGTGATCGTGCCGAATCTCCGGCTTGGTGTTCTGCACACCAAAGCCCAGCGCAACGAGGCGCGCCATCTCGTTGAGCAGCCCACCTAGCATGCGGACCAGTCGCGTGTTACCGGAACACTCCGCGATGGCCATGTGGAACGCCGCGTTCGCATCCATAAAGATGCCGATGCGGCTGCTGATGCCGAGCGACGTGTCGTCGTTGCGGCACGCGCGCTCCAGTCGTTCCAGCAGTTCGATGTTCGCCTTGCCCGCGGCAAGACGTGCCGACAGGGGTTCGAGTTCCAAGCGAAGCGCGAAGACCTCTTCGACGTCCTTGAGCGTGATGGGGGTCACCACGTATCCCTGACGTGGCACGATGCGCACGAACCCTTCCTGTGCAAGACGCTGAAGCGCGACCCTGCAAGTCGCCTTGCCGATACCGTATCTGGCGGTCAGCGCGCTTTCAGTCAATGTCGCGGCCGGTTCCAGCGCGCAGGACAGGATGTCCTGACGGATTGCAGAACATGCGCGCTCGCTGAGGAGTTTCGCTTCGTTAGAACAGTCGATCAATTCCACCGCCGGAGCTGCTGGATCCTTCACGACACCTCTCCTTAGTCTCGTAAGCTGCTCACGGTGTTAGTCGTGGGCAGGCGATGAGTAAACTTAGAGCAGCCATTAAAAAAATGCACGAAAAAAAATCTATATTCCTGGGCTGTTCAGTCAAGACGTTGGTACGACTCGTCGCGCTGGATCCTCGATTTCGTTCGACTCACCCGCCTTCAGAACGAATGCTGAATTCCGATCTGAGCACCAGTTACCCCCTCTCCACGCGCAGGCGTGTTGGGCGTAATCGGACCGTTGGCCATCAACGCGTAGGTGGCGCCATGGCGATTGACGAGCCGCTCAACTGTCCCGTATAAGAGCGTGCGCTTGCTCAAGCTGTAGAACGCTCCGAGGCTGACTTCGCCTGCGTTGTTCTGCTGACCCGAACTATCCTGCGCGTATCCGACGCCTCCAACCACGCGCAGCGCGGGCGTGAAGCGGTAGCCTGCGGACAGCTCGTAGACGCTGTGGTATTTGCCCTCGACGTTGGTCGCCGTGTTGGAGCCGAGGTTGTTACCGCGGTAATAGCCGAAGTACCACGTCATTGCACCGAACTGGTAACTGCCGCCCGCGAATGTCGTCTTCGTGTTGATCTCGCCATTCGCGCCGTTCTGCTCCGCATGGCTGACGCCGAGGTACAGGGGACCGCGCTGATACTCGATGGATCCCACGTACGCGTTCAGCGCGTCGTGCGGTGACGTCTTTCCTCCCAGGCTGACCCCGGCGGAGAACGTAAATCCTGCTACGTTCGGCGACCAGTAGGTGATCATGTTGTCGTAGCGAAAAGCGAAGGTCGACGCGTTGTGGAGAAACGAGCCATACGTGCCGCCAGAAAACGCGTCGAACTTGCCGTGCATGAGCAGGAGTGTCGAGTTTTGGCGCCCCAGGCGCACTTCACCATACTGCGAACCAAGCCCGACCCACGCGTTACGGCTGAACGCGAGTGTAGGGTCCGTCGCCGCACCGGAATTCGTGAGGATGCCATTCTCAAGGTCGAAGGTAGCGTGAATACCCCCGCCAAGGTCCTCGCTTCCCCTTATCCCCACGCGGCTCGCAGAGAGGCCGCCGCTTTGCATGGCGGTCTGCGCGCCCTTTCCGCCTGCGTTTGTATATCCCACGTATGTGTCGAGGATCCCGTACAACGTCACCTCAGCGCTTGCAGGCGTCGCAAGAACGGCACTTAGTGCAACGACTACTGCGGAACAAGCCAAGACCGGATTTTTCATGACGGATTCGAGTTCGCGTGAATGTTACCAATCGGATACCTAAGCATATATAAAATCAACTTGCGGTCGACTTCGGCCCCAACGCAATTGCGCATCGTGAACAAGGTCAACGCGCATATCAGGATTAGCAAATCGTGAGGTGCTCACAGAATATCTGTAAGCCACCGACGAATGGACTTTAGAACGACAAAAATGAGAAGCGCAACAAGTATTTCTGAACATCTCACCCGTGAGATGCTTACGCGCCGGGCGATCGAATGGCGTCCGCGTTCGAATAAATCCGCAGATCGCCGGAGATCGACATGCTTCCGCGAAGGAGGCGAACATCGCGCTTGATCGTCAGGGAAACTACCGGACGGGCTGGGATTTTCACGCACCGCTGTCGCTTAGGGTCACGATGCCTGCCCCCATTCATGCGACCCTGAGTGCGCCGCGGTGCGTGCGGGCAAGCGTCGGATAAGCCTCGAGGAAATAACGGAGGGGTCCAATGCGTTTTGGCGTCGCGCGTGCTTATGGGGCAGCTTAAGAGCGATCGAAGACCGACTGCTCCCCGGTCATTGGGAAAAGTGACTCGACGCAACCAAAGAGCGCCTGCACGCGAAGTAGGTTCGCGAGGTCAGGGCCTCGACGGACGGGCTTGGAAGGTTTGACTGATTCGGCGCGCCACGGATAATTGCCCGTCGCTAGTGGAATGAGGCAAATTGCGAATCCGCGCTTAGGTAGCCACCACGCTTAGGGGATCAAAGCTCATTCCCGGGCCCGTCGCTTCCTGCATGACCGCGACGCAATATAACGCGGTGCGCGTGAACAAGAGCATTTAACAGGCGATCGAATTCAGAAAAAAGTGGCCGCGACGCGGTAGACGGCATAAGTCGAGCTTTACAGATTAGCGAGCGCGCAAAGTCTGCGAAGGAAGCTCGCCGAAATGGTTTCTGTAGTCGCTCGCAAAATGGCCTAGGTTCCAGAATCCCCAGCGCATGGCCGCTTCGCGCACCGGGACGTCACGTTGCGATGTCGTGGTGAGCAGCCGGCGAACCTGCGCGAGCCGCACCCCACGAAGATAAGCGATGGGGTTCATCTGAGTGACTGACTGGAAGCTGTTCTGTATCGTGCGCCGGCTCACGCGCAGCGTCGCACAGAGATCCATAATGGACACCGGCTGCTCGGGCTGCGAAAGCACGAGCTCATGGCTACGCTTCACGATTTCGGACCGACAGGCGTGGGTCAACCGGTCCTCACGATCTGGCACGTGGAGTGTCAGCAGTTCCAGAAGGCTCTCGGCCACCGCATTCGCGAAGCGATGCTCGGCCTCGGGACCGGCATGTTCCGTGGGGCTTGCGAGCACCGCTTCCACGGCCCCCACGATGCGCCTTCCCATTCGCGCGCCAACTGCTGCCGGAATGGCCAGAACCTGTTGAGCGTGCGCGTCGCCCGGCAAGTCAAAGCCTTGTGCATCCGCGATCGTCGCGAGCAGACCCGAATCGATGGCGATCCCGAGCAACGACATATCCGGTGGCGAATGAAGCAGAAACTCGCCAGCACCGCCGCTGAAGATCAACGCGCTTTGATCGATCTTCACGCCCTGAAACGACAACGGCGCGCCGCTGCCGAGCACGAGGCCGAATGTGGCGCGGCCCGGTGGCAATCGTCCGCGCTGAACCACACGAACACTCGCGGATTCCTGAAAGACCTGCACGCCGTCTGCCGAGACCTGCTTGACGGTGCTATGAAAAGCGCCAGCACCGACCTGGTCGTACCGTTGATCCCAGCCCGACAACGCATACGCATGCCGATCAGCATCCTCAAAAGTTTCATGGCTCACGTACATGGCCTCTCCTTGCGATGCGCTTCGCTCTCGATGGCGTCTTCGGCGCTTCGACGCGACTGCCTGTAAGCGCGATTCTCCGGACGACCGCGCGCGACACTCACATGCACGATTGCGAAATGTGCGCGAGCGTGTATGAACAACGCCCGCGTGCTCTTTACATGACCGCTTTAGAACTTGTGCCGGATCCCCACGCGAACCGTGCTCTGCCTGTCGCTCGTGGACGGCGACAGGTTGTTGATCGCGGCCACGGCCGCCGTGCCGGTCGAATCCGTGCCCGATGCCTGTTGATACACTCCGATCAAATAGACGTCCGTTCTCTTGGACAGGAAGTAATCCGCCCCGATCGCGCCCTGGTAATACTTCGCGCCCGGATTCGTGCCGCTGGCCGACTCCACATCGCTGCCTTTCGCATAGTCGAAAGACGCGCCGAGCAACAGCGCCGGCGTGAGCTGATACTTGAAATTCACTTCGACGTTGTTGAAGTTCGCATTGCCGGTATAGCCGCGTGGATTCGGTCCGGAGGCGACCGTGTCGCCGAGGTTCCTGAACTGGATATTGGAATACGTTGCGCCGAGCGTGGCCGCGCCGAACGAGTATGCGGCGCCCGCCGCCGCCACCTGATACGTACGCGCCGACGCGTAACCGCTGTACACCGGCGATGAAATGAAGTTCGCGCCGGCCGCCGCCGCCGTGCTCGCGCCGTTATCGCCGAAGAAGCCTACGTTCGGATTGCGTGCGTTGAGGTAGCCCGCGCCAACGGTCAGCGGACCGTTCGCATAGCCCGCGCCGAGCGACCACACCTGATTGCGCGACACGTCGCCGGCCACACCGCCGAGGCTGTACACGCCGCCGAATGTGAAGCCGCCGTAGTTCTTGCTCGCGTACTTGATCGCATTATTCACGCGATACGCGTTGTTGAGGTTATCGAGGTCTCCGGGGTGCGCGGCAAGATAGCCGCCCCACTGCGTGCCGGATTCGAACGGGCCGACGTAGTCCACGACCGAATCGTATTGCCGACCGAGTAACACCGAACCATACGCGCTCGACAGGCCCACATACGCCTGACGGCCGAACATCAGCCCCTCCGTGCTGCCGCGGTTCTTCTGCCCGAGCGAGCCGTTGTTCAGATCGAAGCCATTCTCGATCACGAACAACGCCGCGAGGCCGCCGCCGAGATCCTCCTTGCCGCGCAAGCCCCAGCGGCTCGCCTGCATCACGCCGCTCGACATGTTGAAGAGATTGTGGCCGCCGGCATTCGAAGTCCAGTTGAAGCCATCGTCGACGATACCGTACATCGTGATGGCGCTCTGTGCCTGTGCCGCGCCTGCCACCGCCAGCAGTGCGATCGATGCACCCATGGTGAGTCTCATACGTCCGATTCCCTTTTCTTAAGCGTTTTTTGATTGAATGGCGCAATGAGGGCCATTGCGGGGATGGTTTTGTATGGGCGCAAGTCTGAGGTCACGAATTCGGTGCGACAAATCAGCCAAAAGCGTGGGTGTCGATAAGCGCGACTTATCCGGCTGCTGCGCATGGCGCGTATCCATGCGTGACGGATATCCACCGCACTGATAACGGCCCTGCTTTTCGGCGAATTTGACGCCGAAACCTGTCGCATCGACACTGCCTGCCGTGCGAAGCCTTTTGCATGAGGCCGCACAGCCCCGTCCCCTTCAATGCGAGCACACATGGCTTCCGTTCATTCCTCGACCTCCGTTGAGCGCAACGTGGCGACCCCGGATCGCGCCCTCAATCGAATCGTTGTTGCTTCCGTGGCCGGCAATGCGATGGAGTGGTACGACTTCTTCGTCTACGGCACGGCGGCGGCGCTCGTGTTCGGACAGTTGTTCTTTCCCGCCAACGCCGACCCGCTCATCGGCACGCTCGGTGCGTTCGCGGCCTTCGCAATGGGTTTCGTCGCGCGGCCGCTCGGCGGCATCGTATTCGGGCATATCGGCGACCGCTACGGGCGGCGCGCGTCGCTCGTGTGGACGCTTCTCATCATGGGATTCGCGACTTTCGGGATCGGCTTGTTGCCAACCTACGACCATGTCGGACTGTGGGCACCGGCCGCACTCGTCGCGCTGCGGCTCCTGCAAGGCGTCGCATCCGGCGGCGAATGGGGCGGCGGCGTGCTGATGATCAGCGAGAACGCACCGCCCGAGAAGCGCGGCTATTACGCCGCATGGAGCCAGTTGGGCGTGGGCGGCGGCTTCGTGCTTTCGGCGGCTGCGTTCCTCGCCGTGCAGGCGCTGCCGCACGAGCAGTTCATCTCATGGGGATGGCGTCTGCCTTTTCTCGCCAGCATCCTGATCTTCGCGCTCGGCGTGTATATCCGTCACAACCTGCCCGAGAGCCGCGACTTCGAAACCGCCGAGCGAGCGTGCAAGACGTCGCACATGCCGGTCATCGAAGCGATCAAACGCCACCCGAAGGAAATCCTGATGGCGATGGGCCTGCGCGTCGCGGAGAACGGCGGCGCCTACATCTTTCTCGCGTTTTCGCTCGTCTACGGCAAGTTCGCCGGCATCCCCAACTCGACGATGCTCATCGGCGTGATGCTGGCGATGATCGTCGAAATGGCGGCGATGCTCGCATGGGGCAAGCTTTCCGACCGCATCGGCCGCAAGCCCGTGTACATGATCGGCGCGGTTTCGCTGGTCGTGATGGCTTTCCCGTTCTTCTGGCTGCTGAACACGCATTCCACGCCGCTCATCTGGCTCGCACTGGTAATCGGCACTGCCGTCTGCCATGGCGCGATGATCGGCACGCTGCCGGCGCTCGTTGGCGAACTCTTCAGCACCGAGGTGCGCTATTCCGGTGTGGCGCTCGGTCATGAAGTCGCGTCGATCTTCGCAGGCGGCCTTTCTCCGCTGATCGCCACGGCACTGCTGTCGCGCTATCACGCCTATTGGCCGGTGTCGCTGTTCCTCATCGCGCTCGGCCTCGTCACCGTGGTGACGTTGAAGTTCACGCACGAAACGCGTCAAAAGTAACCGCCTCTTCCTCTTTCCCCCTGACCCGACTACTTGCATTCGCGCAGGGGTTGCCAGCGCGAGTGCTTTCGCGCACCCATACCGGAGACAAAGGATGAATCCGCCGAACGCAGTGAAGCCCGAACGCAAGCGCTACGCCTACGAATGGTACGTCGTATTGATCTGCATGCTGGCGTACGTGTTCTCGTTCATCGACCGTCAGGTTCTCGCGCTGATGATCGAGCCGATCAAGCGTGACCTCCATCTCACGGACACGCAATTCAGCCTCCTCCACGGCTTCGCGTTCTCGCTCTTCTACGCGGTGATGGGCATGCCGCTCGCCTATCTCGCGGACCGCTTCGCGCGTCCGCGCATCATTGCGGGCGGCATCGCGCTCTGGAGTCTCGCCACCGCCGCGTGCGGAACGAGTCAGAGCTTTGCGCACATGTTCGTCGCGCGCATGAGCGTGGGCGTGGGCGAAGCGGCTCTTTCGCCGGGAACGTATTCGATGCTCGCGGACCTCTTTCCGAAATCAAAGCTGGGACGCGCGGTGGGCATCTACTCTCTCGGCTCGTTCATCGGTGGAGGCATCGCGTTTCTCGTCGGAGGCTACGTGATCGCACTGCTCAAGCACGCGACCGTCTTTACGCTGCCCGTGCTCGGCGACGTGCGCGCGTGGCAGATCACGTTCTTCATCGTCGGCTTGCCGGGCCTTCTCATCGCGCTCGTCTTCAAGCTGACCGTGCACGATCCGGCGCGCAAGGGTCTCGCGCAAGACGGTACCGGGCACGTCAAGCGCGTGTCGATGGGCGATTCGCTGCGCTTCCTCGCGTCCCATCGCAAAACGTTCTTCTGCCATTACCTCGGCTTTTCTTTCTACGCGATGGCGCTCTACTGCCTGATGAGCTGGACGCCCGCGTTCTACATGCGCCGGTTCGGCCTCTCTCCCGTCGAAGCCGGCTATACGCTTGGCACGGTGATGCTCGTCGCCAACACCGCGGGCGTGTTCTGCGGCGGCTGGTACAGCGACTGGCTGCTGCGCCGCGGCCGCGCGGACGCCCCGATGCGCGCAGCCTGCATCGGCGCCGCCTTCATGTTCGTACCCGCGATCGCCTTCGCGCAAACCACGAGTCTCAACGCTTCGCTCGCGTGGCTCGTCGCGGCAATGTTCTTCGCGTCGTTCCCGTTGCCCACGTCGGCCACGGCAATGCAGATGCTCGCCCCCAATCAGATTCGCGCCCAGGTCTCGGCGTTGTTCCTCCTCGTCTCCAATCTGATCGGGCTCGGGCTCGGCACGACCGTGGTCGCGCTCATCACCGACAAGGTGTTCGGCTCGCCGCTGGCGGTCGGCCATTCGATGACGGCCGTGAACGCGCTTGCGACCTCGCTCGCTGCCGTGCTGCTCTTGTTCGGATGCAGGCACTTCAGCGCGAGTCTCGAACGCGAAGAGCGTCATTCGCGTGTGAGCGCCGAAACCGCGGAAGCGCCGGAAGCACCGGAAACGCCGGAAACGCCGGAAACGCCGGAAACGCCGGAAGCGACTCTGCCACGTGCAACGCAAGCGGCACAGTAAATAAACTGCGCCGATGTACCCCACGATTTTTAATCGATTTAACTTATTCGATCGACGGCGCTAACCTCGATATATCGTCCCCAAGATACATACTGGAAGGCACCATGCAAGCTCAAACCCTAAAAGTCCGGGTCGACGCCTTGCGCGAGGAAGCGCACGGCGTCCGGTCATTCAGCATCTCGCGTCTCGACGGTCTGCCGTTCGAGCGATATGAGCCTGGAGCGCATATCGATGTCGTGGGCCCGTCCGGCATCACGCGTCAGTACTCGCTGTGCGGCGATCCCGAGTGCCGTGATTCGCATGTATTCGCGGTCAAGAAGGAAGCTCAGTCGCGCGGCGGCTCACGCTGGTTGCACGACGATGTGGGCGTCGGCACCGAACTGTCCATCGGCGCGCCGCGCAATCTGTTCCGGCTGGAGGAAAGCGCGGGCGAGCACATCCTGATCGGCGCGGGCATCGGCATCACGCCGTTGCTGTCGATGGCGTATCGGCTCGTGGCACGCAACGAGCACTTCACGCTGCACTATTTTGCGCGCGGCGAGGCCCATGCAGCCTTCATGACGCTTCTCACGCAAGCGCCGTTCGACCGGCATGTGAAGCTTCATTTCGGCGTCAAGCGCGAACAACTGCAAGCCGAACTCGACGCCTGCCTGCGCGAAGCAAGCTCCAACGCGCATGTCTACACCTGCGGCCCCGCCCTGTTCATGGATCGGGTCGTCGAAACCGCGCAGACGCACCTGCCCGCCGATGCCATTCATCTGGAACGCTTCAAGGCCGAGCACACGCCCGCCGCCAATGCCTCGCCGGAAAGCTTCGACGTGCAGCTCGCGAGCACCGGACAGACCGTGCATGTCGATGCGAACACATCGATCGTGGACGCGCTCGCCGCCATCGGTATCGAGGTGGATACCTCTTGCGGCGAAGGGGTCTGCGGCACCTGCATGGTCGACGTGGTCAGCGGCGAACCCGAGCATCGCGACCATTGCCTGAGCAACGCGGAACGCGCGAGCAACAGCGTGATTTGCTGCTGCGTCTCGCGTTCGCGCTCTCCGGTGCTCGTGCTCGACCTCTGACGCACCAGCAAGCTCACATCTTCTCGAAGCCCGCGAGGATGTCGGTCATGAGACCCCGCATCCACGCAATGCCTTCGTCTTCGTGAAAATGCTCGTGCCAGTGCATCGTCACGGCTGCTTTCGGCAGCGGCACGGGCAGCGCATAGATGCGAAACGCGTCGCCGCGATTGAGGATATGCGCGAGCCTTTCAGGCAGCGTCGCAACTAGATCCGTGACGGCGAGCACGCCGGGCACCGCGACGAAATGCGGCAGCGCGAGCGCGATATTGCGCCCCACGCCCTGCGCGCGCAGTGCATCGTCGAGCGCATGATGGCTATGTTCCAGCGAGCGCACCTGCACGTGCGACGCGGCCAGAAACTGATCGAGGCCGATGGTGCTGCCGGCGGGCAGGCCTTTGCGCTTGCGCGTCATGCATACGTACGCTTCCTCGAACAGCAGCGCATGGCACGTGCGCGGCAATAGCGACGGCAGATTGCCGATGGCGAAGTCGAGTCGGCTGGAGCGGAGCGCTTCTTCGATTTCCTCCACGGGTAGCGGTTCGACGAAGAGCTTCACGCGCGGCGCGGCATCGTGCAGGGCGGCGCAGATCGCTGGCAAATACGCCATTTCGCCTGCGTCCGAAAGCGACAGGCGGAAGGTGCGCGTGCTCGTCGCCGCATCGAAGCGTTCCGCATAGCGCAAGGCTTCGCGCACCGTATCGAGCGCGCGGCCGACAATTCCCGCGAGCTCCAGTGCGACGGGCGTGGGCTGCATGCCGGTGCGCGTGCGGATGAAGAGCGGATCGTCGAACAAGGTGCGCAAGCGTCCCAGCGAATAACTGACCGCGGGTTGCGACAACGCCAGGCGTTCGCCCGCCTTGGTGAGGCTCCGCTCCTCCACGATAGCCTGAAACACGCGCAGCAGATTGAGGTCGACGTGGTCGATGGAAGTCATGGTGAAACTCTCGAGATATCAGTCGAATTTATCGCGCAGACGTTTTTTAATCGATTTGACGCATGATCTTCGTAAAGCGAGACTGATGTCAACGAGAGGATGTGCTGATCTGTTGACTGCCATCCTCGTGTTGCGCCGATCAACCTACCCCCACATCGACAAATGAGTACGCCGACCTACCAAGCCATCGATACGAGCGCGCTCGGCAAGCGCGCGCAGGCCGACCGAATCGCGCCCTCCCTTTATTACGACCGCGACCTGTTTGAGGTCGAACTCGACCGCATCTTCTACAAGACGTGGATATGGGTCGCCCATGAAAGCGAATTGCCGAAGCCCGGCGATTTCGTGACGACGACCATCGGCCGCCAGCCCGTGATCGTGGTCCGTGACAAGACCGGCGCGGTGAACGTGCTGCAAAACCGCTGCCGACACCGCGGCGCCACCGTGTGCGAAGAGCACAAGGGCAACGCGAAGGGCTTCACGTGCCCGTACCATAGCTGGTCCTATGCACTGGACGGCACCCTGCGTGCGCTGCCCTACGGCGACGGCTACGAAGGCGTCTGCGAGAAAGGCGATCTGCCGCTCAAGAAGTTGCGCGTCGGTGTCTACCAGGGCCTGATCTTCGCGAGCTTCAACGAGACGATCGAGCCGCTGGAGGATTTTCTCGGCGGTGCGAAGCCGTGGATCGATCTCTTTATGAAGCAAGGCGCGGGCTATCCGATCAAGGCCAACGGCGAGCACAAGTTCAAGTTCAAGGGCAACTGGAAGATTCAGCTCGAGAACACCACCGACCTTTATCACTTCCCGGTGGTCCACAAGTCGTGGATGAAATCCATCGACGATGAAACCGCCGCGGCGATCACGAGTTTCATGACGAGCGATCAGGCCTTCTGCCGCTCGCTCGGCAACGGTCATAGCCTCGCGGTGCTGGTCCCTGAGATCGTCGATCTGGATCAGGACGACGGCGCACCACTGCCCGAGCGCTTCAACGAACTGGCGGCACAACTCGCCGAACAGCACACGCAGGAAGAAGTGCGCCGCATCGTGCGCTCGCTGATGGGCGTCGGCTTCAACCTGAATCTCTTTCCGAACCTCGCGCTTTCCATGGCGTTCTTCCGCGTGCTGCGTCCCATCTCGGCGGACGAGACGGAGATTCGCCACGTCGCGCTCGCGATGGACGGCGGCCCCGAGGAAGCGAATCGCGTGCGTCTGCGCATTCACGAGCATTTCCAGGGCCCGTTCGGCTTCGGCAGCCCCGACGATGCGGAGGCCTGGGAACGCGTCCAGCGCGGCTCGCACGCCGGGCCGGATGTGCCGATCCTCGTGAATCGCGGCCTCAATCGCGAAACCACCGCTCCGAACGGAGAAAAGACCGCGCACGCCACGGACGAAACCGGCATGCGCGAAGCCTACAAGCAATGGCGCGCAATGATGGAGCAGGCATGATGGATAACCTCAACGCACTCTTTTCCCAGCAGACCTTCGCGCGCGCGATCGAGTTCATCTGGCGCGAGGCCGAGCTGCTCGATCGCCGCGACTATCGTGCGTGGCTCGATTTGTGGGAGCCGTCGGGCTTCTATGTCGTGCCGATCGACCCGAACACGACCGACTTCGCGGCAACGCTGAACTACGCGTACGACGATCACGACATGCGCGAAAAGCGCGTGCAGCGCATGACATCAGGTTATTCGGCGTCGGCGTCCGATGCAGCGCGCACAGTGCGGACCGTGTCGCGCTTCACGCTGTCGAGCGATAGCGCGGACCTCGTCGAAGTAAAGTCCTCGCAAATCATCATCGCGTACAAGCGTGGCGTGTCGACCATCTTCGCCGCCGATCTCGCGCACAAGATCAGCGTGGCAAGCGGCGAGCCGCGTCTCGTCGAGAAGGTCGTCCGCCTGATCGATTCGACCGAAGCACTGAGCGCGATCGGCTTTTTGCTTTGATGTTCAATCGCACATCGGTGCTTGCGAGCGCCGATGTGCGTTTCCCGGTGACACGCCATCATGCCGACACTCGAAGTCCACCTGCCTCAAGGTCATGCCGACGAACGCAAGGCAACGCTGATCAGCGGCCTTACCCGGGCGACCGTCGACGCCATCGGAGCGCCCGCCGAATCAGTGCGCATTCTGCTTTCCGAGCTGCCCGCAGCAAACATCGGCCTTGGGGGCAAGCAAACGCCGTCCGCGCTGCCGGTCATCATCGCGATCCTGATCGCGGGCCGCACCGGTGCGCAGAAGGAAGCCCTCATCGCGCATTTGTCGGAGACGAGCGCGTCGATACTCGAAACACCGCTCGATGCCACACGCGTGATGATCAAGGAAATCCCCAACACGGACTTCGGCATCGGCGGTCAGACGGCGCGCGCCCTCGGCCGCTGACTCAGCATGCATTTACGGGCGCGGCGAGAGCGGCAAGGCGAAGCAGCATTCGAGGCCGCCCGTTTCGGGGCGCCGTGCCCAGATGCGCCCATCATGGCGCGAGACGATGTTCTTGCACAACGACAAGCCGATGCCGTTGCCGCCAGCCTTCGACGAAGAGAAGCCGTCGAACAGGCGTTCGAGCGCATCGTCAGGCACGCCTGGGCCGTTGTCGATCACGTGCACTTCGGCTGCGACGCCGTTCATCGACGTAGCGAGCGTGACGGTGCCGCCGGTCGTCTTCGCCCCGGTCAACGCTTCGACCGCGTTGAAGGCCAGATTCAGTATCACCTGGCCGATCAGCACGCGCTCACAACGTATCGGCAACGGCTTGTCGCACTGCTCGATCTTGACGGCCACGTCCTCGTCGCGCGCGCGCAGTTCAATGAAATACGCGACATCGGCCAGCACGTCGCGCAAGTCCGCTTGCGTTTCCGCGGGTTTGCGCTTCACGATGAACTCGCGCACGCTCTTGATGACATGCGCCGCATGCTCCGCCTGGCGATCCGCGGCGCGCAGGCCCCAGATCGCGCTCTCGACCGCATTCGGCTGATTCAGGCGCTGGATCGCGCCTTCGATGAAGTTGCGAATCGCCGCGAGCGGCTGGCTCAACTCGTGCGCGATAGCCGTCGCCATTTCGCCCATCGCGTTGTAGCGGCCCGCGTATTCGAGCATGCGGGCCTCGACGCGGCGCGCTTCCTCCATCGCGATCTCGTCGCTGACATCGCGGAAATGCACGAGCACGCCGTTCAGCTCGTCGTCGATATTGACGCGCCTGCACGTGATGCGCAGCCAGCGCTCCACGCCGTCGCGCCGTGTGATGCGATAGCGCTGCGCTGGTGTCGAATGGCGGCTTGTCGCACCGCGCAACTGTGCAACGAGGCGGTCTCGATCCGCTGGAATGCAATAGTCGAGCGCCGTGCCCAGCCAAGCACCGGGCGCGAGGCCGAGCACGCGCCGCCCCGACTCGCTGATGTAGCCGGCCTTGCCGCGCGGCGTGATAACGGCGACGCCCTCGCCGAGGTCCTGCATGTATTCGCGCAAGCGCGTCTCGTAGCCGCGCAGCTTATGGCGCATCGCGTCCTCCGCGCTGATGTCGCGGAACTGCACCATGACAACCGCGCGCTCGCACAGCGGCACAAACGTAGCGACGGCTTCCGAAAGCATGTCGACGCCCGCGCGCGAGCGATAGCACCATTCGTACGATTGCGGCCCTTGTGTGATCGACCGATCCATCGCGCTCACGGCGATCTCCCGCCGGTACCTGAGGTCGTCGCGCGTCATGTCGTGGGCCTTGAGCGGAAGCAGTTCGTCGACCGTAAAACCCAGCGCGACGCACGCCGCGCGATTGGCCCACACGATGGCTTTCGTGCGCGCATCGTGCAGCAGGACGCATTGATTGAGCGCATCGAGCAGGAGGCGGAAATCGGCTTCGGCGGGAAATTCCATGATCGGAAGCGGAGCGCACATGAATTCAAGACCTAACCATAGCATCGGCGCGCACGACGCGCCCCTAAAGATTTCTTTAGCGAGTCGGGATGCTTCACTGAAGAACACGCTCTCCTTCCCAATTGTTTCGCTTTTTTCGTGCTTCTAGACTGGCATCGACGTGTGCAATGCAACGCACTCCATCCCTTCATTGCCGCCATTCGAACAAACAGGAGACGTCTTCATGTCCGCAACCGCCCTCGCCCGCAACGACGATTACGCCATTCAAACCGACGCGCTCGCGCTCGACGACGTCATCGCGGAAATCGCGCAGCGCCGTGAGGAATTCGAACGCCTGTCGCACGTTCCGCGCGACGTCATCGCCAAACTCAAGCGGGCGGGCATCTATCGCGCGGCTACGCCCAGGCGCTTCGGCGGCGATGCGCGCGCACCCGGGGAATTCCTTGCGATGATCGAGCGCATCGCAACGGCCGACGGCTCTGCCGCATGGGTCGCGAGCTTCGGGTCGGCGAATCTTTATCTCGCCGCCCTGCCGCTCGCGACGCAGGCCGCCATCTACGCGGGCGGACCCGATCAGGTGTTCGCAGGGGGACTCTTTCCCGTGCAGAACGCCGCGCCCGAACCGGGTGGCTATCGCGTGAACGGCACGTGGAGGTTCGCAAGCGGCTGCAAGGGCGCAGACTGGCTCGGTGTGGGGATCGGCACTGGAAAGCCCGGTGAGGCCCCGGGAAAGCCACGCACCGCGGTGTTCAGACCCGAGCAGGTGGAGATCGTCGAGGACTGGAACGTGGTCGGCATGCAGGGCACCGGCAGTCACGATCTGCGCGTGACGGACCAGTTCGTCGCCGAGGACTGGACCTTCGTGCGCGGCGGTGCGTCCACGGTCGATGAGCCGCTCTATCGCTATCCGACCATCGCTTACGCGGCGCAAGTGCTTGCCGTGGTGAACCTCGGTCTCGCGCGCGCGGCGCTCGATGTCGCGAACCACATGGCGGGCGGGCGCAAGACAACGACTGGCGCACCGCAGCTCGCCGATCGCGCGTACTACCGCATCGAACTTGCGAAGGCCGAGGCGCAACTGCGCTCCGCACGGGCGTTCTTCTACGAATCCACCGACACCGTATGGCAGTCGATCCTCGCGGGCAACGACGTGACCTCCGAGCAAGTGAGCCTGTTGCGCCTGTCGGCCACGCAGATCGCGCGTGAAGGCGCGGACGTGGTGAACCGCGCTTATCGCCTGGGCGGCACGATTGCGATCTATCGCACCCATCCGCTGCAACGCCTCATGCGCGACGCCATGGTCGTCACGCAGCACGCATTCCTCGGCGAAGGCAACTACGACGGCGCGGGCGCCGTGTTCGTCGGTGTGCCACCGATTCCGGGCTATCTCTAAGCCCTCTCCATTGCATGAAAAGGACCTTACTTCATGAGCGACAATCGAACTCTTCCGTTGCGCGTGCTGTTCTGCTGCGGCGTCACGCAGAACTTCTTTGACTTGCCGCGCGAGCAGATCGGCGAGGTGTGGCAAGCGTACGGCAAGATGCTCAGTGCCGTCGAAGCGATGGACAACGTGCGCCTGCTGGGCGTGATGGACGACGACCGGCTCGTCGTCGGACAGTCGGACGGCGCGCCGTGGACCTTCTACATGATGGCGGACGTCGCCGATTTCGACACCGCCGTGGCCGTCTGCAATCTGTATCGCACGACGCCTGTCGGCGAGTACAACCTGTGGCGCTATGGCAAGATCGAAGCGCGTGTGGGCCGCGCGTTGACCGTTCCGCCCGCCGTCTCCAGCAATGCGTGACGTCATGAGGCCATCGATCATCGAGGCGTTGCAGGCCCGCGTCGCCGCGCTGGAAGCACAGAACGCGGTGCGCAGCACCATCGCCCGCTATATGGCGCTGTGCGACGTGCCCGCACATGCGCTTGCGGGAGAAGCGCTCGCGGCGCTCTTCACCGAAGATGCCGTGTGGGAAGGCATCGGTCCGCAATACGCGCACAAGTTCGGCCGCCTGGAAGGGCCGGAGCGCATCGTCGAGATGTTCCAGCGGTATCTTCCGCCCACGCCGCACTTCGCCACCAACGTGCACTTCCTGACGTCCGAGCACATCGAGGTCGAAGGCGGCACGGCGAAGGGCCGCTGGATCATGCTCCAGGCCTCGGGTTACGTCGACGGGAAAGCGGAATTGATTTCCGCGCGCCTGGAAGTCGATTTCGCACCGGCGCCGCACGACCGAGGCCCTGAATGGCTGATACGGCACTTCCGCACCGAGCGGCTCTTCGACGCGCCCTGGCAAGTCAACCCACGAAAAGGAATCACTGCATGAGCGCATTCATCAGCGAATTCGATCTGCACACGCGCGCGGCGGCCGATGCGCCGACAATCGCCATCAAGGACAGCATCGATATCGCGGGCTATGCGACCACGGCCGCATGCCGCGCGCTCGTGGACCAGCCGGTGGCCGCTACGCATGCCCAAGTCGTGCAGGGATTGCTCGATGCGGGCTGGCGCATCAACGGCAAGACCAACATGCACGAACTCGCGTTCGGCATGACGGGCATCAACGGCTTCACCGGCACGCCGAAAAATCCGCAAGACGCCGCACGTATCCCCGGCGGGTCGTCGAGCGGTTCGGCTTCCGTCGTCGGCCTCCGTCTCGCCGACGCCGCGCTCGGCACGGATACGGGCGGCTCCGTGCGCGGCCCGGCCGCATGCTGCGGAGTGGCCGGTTTCAAACCGACGTTCGGGCGCGTGTCGCGCGACGGCATCACCCCGAAGGAGACAACCCTCGACTGCGTCGGCCCGTTCGCGCGCGAGATGCGCGTGCTGATCGACGTAATGACGGCCATCGATCCCACGTTCGATACACGCACCGCACGCGCGAATGCTTCGAAGTCCACAGTCGGGATCGTTGAGGTGCAGGCGGATGCGGGCATCCCGAACGCGATCGAATCAGCCGTGTACCGCGCCGACTTCGTCTCGCGCAAGGTCGAACTGGATGCGATGACGGACGCGTTCGCCGCGGGCCTCGCCGTCATCAATGCGGAGACCTGGCGGGCGTTCGGGCATCTCGTCGACACGGGCAAGCTCGGTGCGGATCTCGTCGCGCGGCTGCGCGCAGCGTCGAACACCACGTCCACCGATCTCGAAGCGGCTGAGCGCGTTAAACGAACGTTCACGGCGGCGGTAGAGCGCGCGCTCGAAGACCTGGACGTGCTCGTGCTGCCGACCCTGCCCGCATTTCCGATCACCCTGGAAGCGGCGCGCGCGGGCACGTCGGTCATCGCGATGTCGTCACTGATTCGGCCCTTCAATCTCAGTGGCCATCCGGCGTTGAGCATTCCGGTGCCGGTTGCAGGATCCGCGCTCAAGGCGGGCTTGCAGATCGTCGGGCGCAAGGGCGCAGACGAGAAGGTCTGCTCCGTCGCCGCTCATCTGGAAGCGGCGCTTGCTGCATGAAAACCAACACGCCCAAAGGAACTGTCAGTCATGTCGAATAGAGTCGTGCTCATCACGGGTGCTGCGCGCGGCCTGGGCGCTGTCGTCGCCCGGCGCTTTCATGAGGCGGGTTACAAGGTCGCATTGGCCGATATCGCCGTCGAGGCCGCGAAGACGCTCGCGCGCGAATTGAGCGAGGATGGGACGAGCGCATGTGCAATCAAGCTCGATGTCTCATCAAAAGCGGACTTTGAAGCAGCGCGCGATGCGTTGCTCGAACGCTGGGACGCAATCGATGCGATCGTCAACAACGCGGGAGCGTCGAAGGTCATCCCCGTGATGGAGATCACGGCTGAGCAATTCGATCAGGTCATCGACATCAACTTGCGCAGCGTCCTGTTCGGCTGCCAGGTGTTCGGCCAGTACTTCGCCGGTCGCGGCGCGGGCCGCATCGTCAACATCGCTTCACTCGCGGGGCAGAACGGCGGCTCGGCCACCGGTGCGCACTATGCCGCCGCCAAGGGCGGCGCGATCACGCTGACCAAAGTATTCGCGCGCGATCTCGCGCCACACGGCGTGACCGTCAACGCCATCTCTCCGGGGCCACTCGATCTGCCGATCGTTCACGAGAGCGTGCCCGCCGACAAGCTGCAGAAAGTGATCGCGGGCATTCCCGTGGGCAAGCTCGGCTCGGCTGCATACATCGCCGACGTCGCGGTGCTGCTCGCTTCGGCCGATGCGTATTTTGCCAACGGCGCATGCTGGGACGTGAATGGCGGCCTCTACATGCGCTGACGCATCACGCCTGATTGTCGCCTGGCGGACTCCACACTTCGAGCACGTCCCGCACGAGCGCCGCGATGGACGCCGCACCGAGCTTCTCCTTGATGCTCGCGCGATGCACGTCCACGGTCTTCACGCTGATCGACAGATCGGCGGCGATGCGCTTGCTGCCCTTTCCTTCGATCACGCCGCGCAGCACTTCCTTCTCGCGCGCCGTGAGCGACTCTACGCGTTCGCGGAGCTCGCGCTGGCGCTTATCCTTCGCATGGCGCTGCGTTGCCAGTTTCATGGCGCGCTGTACGCGCTCGAGCATCTGCTGCGAGTTGTAAGGCTTCTCGACAAAGTCGATCGCACCGTGCTGCAAGGCACGAACCGACATCGGAATGTCGCCGTGTCCGCTCACGAAGATGATCGGCAAGGTCGCGCCGAGGCGATTCAGTTCCGACTGCACGTCGAAGCCACTCGATTCGGGCATCCGCACGTCGAGCACGAGGCAAGCGGGCGTGTTCACGTCGAACGCGCTCAGGAACTCCGCCGCGCTCGCAAAGCCCTCCGACTTCACACCCACCGATTCGAGCAGCCAGGCGAGCGAGGTTCGCATGCCATTGTCGTCATCGACGATATACACCACCGGAGCGGGAGAGTTCATTGCGATGGCTCTTTCAGTACAGGCTCGCGGGGACCACGCGCCCCGTGGGGTTCGCAGTCGCGCGGCCAGGTCGTCATTCTTCTGGAACTTCATGATAACCAGCCGAAACGGACGAGGAAAGTCCCTTTCATGGCTTCGCAGTCGGTAAATCCTTTAGTGCGCTTGGTGACGATGCCAGGCGCAAGGGCGAATCATGCGGATTTTATTCGTCTGTTACGACGCGTACGCTTGAACCGCAACGTGACAGATAGCATTAGTACACATCGAGCATCGAACCGGAGACCTCCCTATGTCCGCCACGCATCATGAAGCCGCACGCCCCGAGATCGACCCTACCCGCAAACAGTTTCGCCAGGCGATGGCGCATCTGGGCGCAGCCGTCAATGTCATCACCACAAACGGTTCGGCCGGCCGGTGCGGGATCACGGCGAGTGCCGTGTGCTCCGTGACCGACGCCCCTCCGACGCTGCTGGTGTGCCTGAACCGTTCGAGCGCAATGCACGCCGCGTTCGTTCGCAATCGCCGTGTCTGCGTCAATGTCCTGCCCGGTCATTGCGAAGAAATCGCGCAGCATTTTGCGGGTCTCACGCAATTGTCGATGGCAGAGCGTTTCTCGCTGCCGTTATGGGATGAAGGCTTGCATGGCGTGCCCGTCTTGCGCGATGCGCTGGCGAGCCTGCAAGGCAGCATCGTCGAGGCGAAGGACGTGGGATCGCATTCGGTGATGTTTGTTCAACCCGACGTCATTCGCATGCGCGACGATGGCGATGCGTTGATTTACTTCGGACGAAACTTTCACCGTATTCCGCGTGTGGTGGTGGAGTCGTAGCAACCTCGGAGGACCATCCGATGTTATTCGGTGGCAGATCAGCGCCATCTTGCTGCGGCAACCGCTGATTCTGGAGCGCATGTGGGCGCCCGTTGGCAATCGCCACGGGCCCGAAAAAAACCGCCACTGCTGTTGCGAAAGAAGCCAGGACGCCTACCGTGAAGAAGGACGCCGCGCTTTGCATCGGGCACGGCCCGTAAAAACGCCCCTCACTGTCACAGTGGAGGGGCGTTTTGCTTTCAAATGCGATGCGGAACGTATCCAGTCATCGCCCCGCTACACCGCTGTCTGAGCGGCGCCATTCTCGGGCTTGGCCATCGTCTCCGGCACGACAGAGGCAACAGGTGGGGTGAGCGCTTTCTTCGCAGCA
>NZ_JFHC01000016.1 GCF_000698595.1 Caballeronia glathei
AACCCCTGGGATCACCGGGCGCTTACGCTTGAGACTCGCCGGGGTCGGTTGGGACGATCAAGCCCGCGAGTATCGCGACGATCAACGTCGCGGCCGCCGTCAGGAACAACAGGCGGTGATTGCCACCCGTGGCGTTGAAGAGCGCCGAATAGCCATACGCGGCGCCCGCCATTGCCGCCGCAGCGATGATGCTGGCGCGAGCCCAGGCAATATTCTGGCGACTCGAATGGTGCACGTTCAGTTCATGCACGCGCGCAAGTGCCAGCGGAACCATGCCTGGAGCAAAAGTGCCGATGATGGCCGTGAGAACGCCGAGCATGACTACGTTGCCGGTGGTGTACATCGTCGCGAGGACGACCGCCATGACGAGACACACCACCTTGACGGTAGTGCCGGGGCCGAAACGGTCCGCGAGATATCCATACAGCGGCGGACCTGCAATGGCACCGAGGCCATAGATGGCCCAGAAGACCGAACCCAGTTGCGTTCCCTGCCCCAGGCCGCGAGCGATGAAGTCGACGAGGAAGACCATCGGCGGGATGGCGGACGAGGCCATCAACGCATATTGCAGATACAGAACCTTGACGTCCCTGCCAAAGTGCGGGATTTGTGTGGCGCGTGTCCGCTGCTGAGGGGCGCTCGCGCCAGGCTTGTTCGAGGGCCAGAAAAACCAGCTGGCCGCGGTCAGAGCCGCCGATATGACGCCAAGGCCGATCCACGTCTGCGTCAGCCCCAGGCCGAGCAACAGGGGAATGATGGTCCCTGAACCGGCAATTCCGAGGCCAAGCCCCAGAAAAATGGCGCCACCGGCAGTGCCTTTGTTGGCGGGCGGCACGTGCGGCAGGATGGTGGCCGCAACCAGGACCATGACGACACCGCCTCCAATGCCTGACAGGAATCGCCAACTGAAGTACCACGCGAACGACAGCGGTACCGAGCATGCAAGAAAAGCGGCGGTGATCAGCACCATCATGAACCGCAGCACATGTCCGTTTGCCACGCGCGAGGCGATGGGCCGGCCGATGAGTGCGCCGCAGACGTAGCCGGCCAGGTTGGCCGAGCCGAGGTAGATCACGCTGGACGCGGAGAACCAGTGTGCCTGAATGAGCTCGGGGATCAGCGGCGTGAAGGCGAAGCGGGCCAGGCCGATGCTGTCGAGGCTTGCGCATAGGCCCGCGAAAATGTAACGCCACATGAGGACCCGGTCTATCTTCTCCGGGGCATGAGAGGCCATGTCGGAAGTCATGGAGGTATCTGCAGATGGAAGATTAAGGATTGTGTTTCCGCAGATTGCGTCGGCTCCGCCTTATTTGACACTAATGTCATGATTGACGGCGTGCTCATCCGCAATCAAGGTTTAGGTTCCTGAATTGGAGGACAACATCACGGAAGGCTCATTAAACATCAAGTTTGACACTCGTGTCAACTTATGTGGTGGCCTTCCCCATCGACATCCGCGAAGCTCGTCGACAGTCTGGTGCCGCCGGGCGCCAGTCTGTCGACGAAACCATGCAAAGGACATTTTCTTCACGGGCGAGGGCGCGAGTCGCCATATCAGCGCGAACATCGCCGTTGACAGCGTGTTCAGCATCGGTTGCCCACGCAGGCCGTCGATGCATGAATTGGCCTGCATGACGGATGGCGGATGTGGGCGAACGGTGGAGACATATAGCGATCGACAAGTGAGACGATCGAGCATGAAATTGCCGACTTGCGACATTATCATCGTCATTCAAGGTTGATAACGTGGCCACTGTTGCACGCCACTCGCCTGATCGCGCCTGAGGAATTCACCACGCTCGGCCTCCATATCCGCGTCATCGATCGGCAATCAACGCCACCGCCGAAATCAAGGAACGGATGAAGCGGCTGTTATCGGCGTCGCGAATATGTTCGCAAGGACCGGCCCGCACGACCGCTTGCGCGGTGAGCGCTGTTCCGTAGGTCGGCGGTTGGCTAGCCGCGGGCGTCTTGAGCAAGCAGAACCATGACATCAAAGTGATGGTGAGCAAAGTTGCAGGCTGCGATTGCTGCCTGCCCGCGCACGGCTTGCCCGGAGTGTTGACCGGGCTTGAGCCAGAAGCGGTTGAACACGGGTGAGCCGGATTGCATTGCAAAACGTGATTCCCTGCTGCGTTTGGTGCTGGACCTTCAGCGAACCAGGCGGAACGAGCGGGAAGCGAGTTTGTGGAAACAGAGACGAACGTGCGAACGTTGCCGACCGACATCGCGCATTCATGAGCCTGCCATGCCTAGCGAAGCGGCGAGCGCGGCCACATCGATCATCAACAGCAGTTTGCATGGGAAAACAAGTGAACTACGCACAAGGACACAACACCGGAGACTTTGAACTCGCGCGCGAGATTCATTTCCGCCTCGGAGACAGGTGGACGGCGGAGGTCGCGGCGGCTTTGGGAGACAGGTGCATGCGCTTCAAGGAGCTGTATCGGTCCGTAGACGGCATATCGCAACGGATGCTGGTCGTCACTCTCAGGCACCTTGAACGTGACGGCCTGATGACACGGAGAATTTATCCGACCGTTCCCCCGCGCGTGGACTATGAGCGCTCGGCGCTCGGGCGTTCGTTGAAAGAAGCGATCGGACCGATTGCAAGGTGGGCTGCCACCAACCGGCAAAAGATCGAGGAGTCGCGGCGCTACTTCGACATGAACGTAAGAAAAGCGGGAGCGTCCCCCAATACCCGTCAGTGTTGACATCGCCCGGGCGTCGGCGGCGGCTGGTGGAAGATGTCCGACAGACAGTTATTTGACAGGTGTGTTGGCTTAAATAATCCGGCTGCGGTGCCGTTAACAGGCAATAACCTTCGCCGCTCGGAGCCGACATGCAAACCTTTGACAGTGTGGTTCAGCTTTTTTCGAGTACCGTCGCACGGTTCAGGATCGCAACACAGGCCGGTGACGTCTATATGTGTGCAGGTCGGACCAACTACCTCAACGAAGAGCGCGCTGTCGTCGAAGTCGACACTGGCCGGCTCTTCGCCCTCTGGCGCGCCGAGCCAAACGGCCTGCACGCTGCACAAGCTCACGGTCACGAAAGAACATGGCGTCGGGATGACAAATTCCAGCATGCCGAGGAAGGCTTCCAGGGCGGCAAGGACAACCCCGTACCGCTTGCCGACATCAGTTGCCAAATCGGCCGGCGCCGTCATCCGATCATTCAGAAAAAATGGCTGCTGTTCGAAAGGACGGTCGGCTGGAACGAACATCGGTTTCCCTATGTCGCCTTCACAAACGGTGTGACGCGAACCATTTGGCTGGCTGCCAACGGTGCGAAATATTTCCCCGTGGAATGTCATGTGAGAGAGGCGGATCGTCTGCAGGAGCTCGCGGGGCTTCCAGGGGGAGGATGGAAAACCCTCGATGTCCTGGTCCCGCGATAGTCTGCCAAACAAATCATGAGCGGTAAGCGGAAGGGCTGCGGCTCAACGCATGTTCGAAGTACACGGGCGCGATCGCCGCTTTGACGAGCGAGCGCATCGTGCGCGCGGTGTGGCGCACGAGTTCAACTCGCGAATGGCCGATAACAGTCGGACGGACTGGATTTGCCGCGCGGCGATAGCCGGCCAGAACAGTTGATCGACCAACGGCAGCAGGTTCACCCTCCGCGTGGATCGAGCCGATCATCACACGCTGACCGAAAGCCCGGCGTTCATCTACCCACCAAACCGCATTGACATCCCGCCGCCCACACATAATATTGGTGGGAAACTTATTTTATGCAAGGGAATCCAGCAGGGTCGTCCTGAAACACCCGTATCCGCCTGCCTGCCCGGGCTGTCCAATCCGCCGCGTCAACCGGCACGATCGAGGAGGTTGTCGAGATGGACCAAGCAATGCGAAAACGCATCAATGGAATGTTTGTCCGGGATCGGCGCATGGCGCGCATCGCCTTGCTGCTGTTATGGGTCACGCTGGGTTACGTGTACGTCGCGGTCACGGCTTACACCACCGATCCGGCAGTGCGTGTCGCGCTTTCCATCGGTGCCGGGGCGGTGCTCGTTTTCAATACCGCGTCGATTCTCGCGATGGTGCGGCACTACAAGGACGACAAGGATCACATCTACGGTCTGGATATCCGCCATCTCGACGAGAACCGCGCGAGCAAGGCCGAATCTGCCGAAATGAAGGACGAGGCGCTCGCGCGGCCCTGACGCGTAGCGTGTCTGCTTTACCCCCGAAGCATTCCCGCAGTTTCAACTGAATTGCCAATCGAAGAGGGCACTCGCATGGCGGCCGAATACGTTCCTCCGGTGCAGAAAGGCTTCGGCCAATTGGTCGACAGTATCTTTTTGCTTGTGCTGGTGTACTGCAGCCTGCTCGCTCCGCTTCTCCTGAAGGCGCCGGATAAGCCGGTTCAGGCCGATGCGGTAAAGACGCAGGTGTCCTGGCGCGAGCTTGGCCAGAATGCTGCGATGGAAGCGCAGTGGCGCAAGCTCGGCTACGGCAGCGAGCAAGCAAAACCCATCGTCACCAGCAAGTTCAACTATGAGATCGAGCCGGTTTCATTGACCGTGACCGCGCTCGCTATTCTGAGCTATTTCGTGTTCGTCCTGCGCGTGTCCGAGCGGCAATACCGCCAGGTGATCGCCGAGAAATTTCAGGAGTAAATCGATGAACCTCTGGCCATTGCTGAGTCATGCGGCTTGGGCCGTGTCGATCCTGCTGTTCCTGTGGATTCTGATCGACGCGCTCAGGGTCCGCCGTCAATACGACGACGATTTTCTGATGAGTTCGACCGAAGGGAAGGAGTAGCCGCATCCGCCAGTTCAACCCGTTCAGGAGCTGTTCATGAGTGAAGCAGCAGTGGCAGGGCAGACAGGCGAGCGAATCGCGCTGCTGAAAGTGCTGGGGCCGATTCACGTGTGGGCGCTCGGCGTCGGGATCGTCCTTGTCGGCGAATTCATGGGATGGAATTTCTCGGTTGCGAAAGGCGGCGCGTATGGGTCGCTGATCGCATGCTGGATCATCGGCCTGCTGTACACATGCGTTGCCATGATCGATTCCGAAGTGACGTCGACGGTTGCCGCCGCGGGCGGCCAGTACACGCAGGCGAAGCACATCATCGGCCCGTTGATGGCGGACCGGCCCGCCGCCGAACTTCCGCTAGGCCTGCTCGATCCTCATGTCAGGACGATCTTCGACGATCCGCGCTCGAAGGAACTGCTGGTCACGCGGCACGGCGTGAGAATCGTCTATCAGGCGCACAGCGCGGATCGCAGCGAGTATCTGGTGCTGCGCTCTGCCGCGCTTCGGGAAGCTCACGTGCCAGCGGTACTGCTCAAGTCGATACTCGATCAGGCCGTGGCGGTGTGCGCCGATCTCGTGAGAGGAGGCGCTCATGCGCAAGCGTAAATCGATGCCGCCATCCGCACGCGACAAGAGGCCCGGCGCGCCAGCGCCGCCCCTTCGGCGGCCGCTGCATCCCTATCTCGTGCTGGGCGCCGCCGTGCTCCTGCCAGGCGCGGGACAGGTGCTCAACGGGATGCCCACCCGCGCACTGACGATGGTGTTCTTCATGCTCTCGCTCGGGTTCGTGACGATGGAGCTCGCGGCTCCGGGACGATCGTTCGTTGGCCGGCACGCGGGCGGGCTCTTCATCTACGCGATAGCCGCGCTGGATGCCTATATGATCGCGCGCTATCGCTGGGCGCTGTTCAGGCATCGTCTGCAGGCTCAAGCCACCTAGCCCACCCGCGCCCCTCGCGCGTCGTTCCCGACAAGCACAGTACGCCCTGGCCATGCCGCAACGGCAATTGCCTGGGCGCTTGCATGGCCTTCTTCAGCGACACGAAGTAAAGGCCAGCGCGATTCTTCCCGCAATTTCGTCCCGGCCAGCCGAGCGTTGCGAGTCCGCCGCCTTCCCCCATGTGAGCGCTTTTTTTGTCGCCCTACCCACGAATGGGTACTCATAAGGTGTTTCCTATCAGGAAAAAGAGTTTAGTGTCATTGACAGCCTCTTTTCGCGTGGTTACCTTGCATCAACACCTCACCAAAGACAAAGCCGAGAGCCCCATGTCACCACCTCGCCGCTTTACGCTGACCCTGTCGTGTCCTGACCGCATCGGCATCGTGGCCACTGTAAGCACGTTCCTGGCCGAGCATCATGGCTGGATCATTGAAGCCTCGCACCATGCGGACGAAATCGAAAACCGCTTCTTCATGCGCCATGAGATTGCGACCGATTCGCTGTCGATCAGCATCGACCAGTTCCGCGATCGCTTCGAGCGTATCGCGCGTGAATTCCAGATGTCGTGGAAGGTTGCCGATCACTCGGTGAAGAAGCGCGTCGTGATCCTGGTGTCGAAGCTCGAACACTGTCTCTACGATTTGCTGGCGCGCTGGAAGGCGGGCGAGCTCGACATCGACATCCCGTGCGTGATTTCGAACCATGACACGTGGCGCAGTTTCGTGGAATGGCACGGCATCCCCTTTCATCACGTGCCGGTCACGCCGGATAACAAGGAGGCGGCGTACGACGAAGTGCAGAGCCTCTTCGAAGACGCGCGTGCCGACACGATGGTGCTTGCGCGCTACATGCAGGTGCTGTCGCCGAAGCTGTGCCGCGCGTACCCGGGCCGGATCATCAACATCCACCATTCGTTCCTGCCGAGCTTCGTCGGCGCGAAGCCGTATCACCAGGCGTATACGCGCGGCGTGAAGCTGACGGGCGCGACCTGCCACTACGTGACAGAAGACCTCGACGAAGGTCCGATCATCGAACAGGACACGATCCGGGTGCGTCATTCCGATCGTCCGGACGATCTCGTGCGCCTTGGCCGCGACATCGAAAAGGCCGTATTGGCACGGGGTTTGCGCTACCACCTCGAAGACCGCGTGCTGATACACGGCAACAAGACGGTGGTGCTGCGCTAGCTGCGCGAATCGTCCCCCCAGTCGGAATCCACAAGAAGCCCCGCGCCGCGAAGGGCTGCACAAGGAGAGAGATATGCCATGGCGTCTCGCGCGTTTCGCGATGTCGAAAAAGCATCCCGAGCCGAGGATGTTCACGCAGCATGACAGTCTGCGTCGTTCCTATGACGTTGTGATTATCGGGGCTGGCGGCCATGGTCTCGCATCCGCCTACTATCTTGCCCGCGAGCACGGCATCACCAACGTCGCGGTTCTGGAGAAGGGCTATATCGGCGGCGGCAACACCGGGCGCAACACGACCATCATCCGCTCGAACTATCTGACGCCCGAAGGCGTGCAGTTCTACGACGCGTCGCTGAAGCTGTGGCAGGACCTGTCGGAAGACTTCGACCTCAACCTCTTTTACTCGACGCGCGGCCACTACACGCTCGCTCATACCGACTCCGCGATGCGCACGATGCGCTGGCGCGCCGAGGTGAACAAGCACTACGGGGTGGACTCGGAAGTGGTCGGCCCGAAGGAAGTGAAGGCGTCTGCGCCGATGATGGACCTCTCGTGCGGCGGCGTTGCTCCGATACTCGGAGCGCTCTATCACGCGCCCGGATCGGTTGCCCGGCACGACGCGGTGGCGTGGGGTTACGGGCGCGGCGCGGATCAGCGCGGCGTCGAAATTCACCAGCAGACGGAGGTGCTCGGCATCGACGTCGCCGGGGGCAAGGTCAAGGGCGTGAAGACCTCGCGCGGTTATATCTCGACCAACAAGGTGCTGTGCGCGGTCGCGGGCTCGACGCCGCGCATCACGGATATGGTCGACGTGCGCACGCCGATCTACATCCATCCGCTGCAGGCGATGGTGAGCGAGCCGCTCAAGCCGTGGCTCGACCCGATTCTCGTCTCGGGAAGCCTGCACGTGTACATCAGCCAGTCGGCGCGCGGTGAGCTCGTGATGGGAGCGTCGCTCGATCCGTACGAACTGCATTCGACGCGCTCGACACTCGATTTCGTCGAGGGACTGACGGCTCACATGCTCGAGATGTTCCCGTTCCTCTCGCAGGTGAAGGTGATGCGTCAATGGGCCGGCATGGCCGACATGACGCCCGATTTCGCGCCGATCATGGGCAAGACACAGGTTGAAGGGTTCTATCTGGATTCCGGCTGGGGAACGTGGGGCTTCAAGGCAACGCCGATTTGCGGCAAGACCATGTCGCACACTGTCGTGAACGATACGAACCATCCGCTCATCACGGGCTTCACGCTCGATCGCTTCCGTGAGTTCTCGCTGACGGGCGAGAAGGGCGCGGCGTCCGTTGGCCACTGATCGAGGAGACGAGCAATGAAGATCATGACCTGCCCGGTGAACGGTGCGCGGCCCGTGTCGGAATTCGCGTACTGGGGCGAATTGCGCGCGATGCCCGACCCGGGCACCGCAACCGACGACCAATGGGCCGACTACGTCTTCTGCCGAAACGGCGCACCGGGCATGAAAAAGGAATGGTGGTGCCACACGCCGAGCAACACCTGGTTCATTGCCGAGCGCGATACGGCGCTGGATCGCGTGGTCCGCACTTACTTGAATGGCGAGGAGGCGTAAATGCGTTTGGCTCCCCACGCAGGCGAATGGATCGCGCGCGACAAGCAACTCAACTTCTCATACGAAGGCCGGCGCTACAAGGGTTTCGCCGGCGACACCATTACGAGCGCGCTGTGGGCTTCCGACGTAACGGTGCTCGGGCGCAGCTTCAAGTATCACCGTCAGCGCGGCGTGCTGTCGCTTGCGAATCACGACGTGAACGCGATGGTGCAGGACGGCGCGCGCATCAACGTGCGCGCCGATGTCACGGAACTCGCGAGCGGCGGCAACTGGACCTCGGTCAATACGTTCGGTGGCGTGGCGGCCGACCGTGGCCGCTGGATCGGCAAGCTCGCGCCGTTCCTGCCGGTCGGCTTCTACTACAAGGCGTTCTATAGCAAGCGCTGGTTCCCGCGCTGGGAGCGCATGTTCCGCAACATGTCGGGACTCGGCAAGGTCGATTTCAGCGCGCCGCATATCCGCACGCCGAAGCGCTATGGGTTTTGCGACGTGCTCGTGATCGGCGCGGGTCCGTCCGGTCTGTCGGCGGCGCTCGCGGCGGCGGAGCAGGGCGCGGATGTCGTGATCGTCGACGAGAACGCGCGCTCCGGCGGCAGCGGCACTTACCAGTTCGGCGGCGACGATTCGCGCTATCAGGCGATGCGCCAGCTCGACGCCGAAGTGGGCAACCATCCTCGCATCCGCGTGATGACGGGCACGCTCGCAGCGGCGTATTACGCGGACCACTGGGTGCCGCTCGTCGATGGCACGCGCATCACGAAGATGCGCGCCAGGGCGGTGATCATGGCGACCGGTTCCTTCGAGCAGCCGGCGGTGTTCCGCAACAACGACCTGCCGGGTGTGATGCTCGCCTCGGCGGCGCAACGCCTCGCTTACCGTTACGCGGTGCGTCCCGGCGAGCGCGCTGTCGTGCTGACAGCGAACGCGGACGGATACCGCGCCGCGCTCGACATGCTGGCGCGCGGCGTCGCGGTTGCGGCCGTCGTCGATCTGCGGGCGTCGCACCGCTTTGGCGACCTGGGGCGCGAACTGGAAGCGCGCGGCGTCGAGGTCCTGGGTTCGAGTTGCGTGATCGAAGGAATCGCGAATTCCGCTGGCACGCGTCTCGCGAGCGTTCGCGTGGGTCCGTTCGCGCCGGATGGCGGCCCGGTGCCCGCGACGCGCACAAAGCACATTTCCTGCGACACGCTGTTGATGAGCGTCGGCTGGGCGCCCGCTGCGAACCTGCTCTATCAGGCGGGCACCCGGATGCGCTATGAAAAGCCGGTCGAGCAGTTCGTGCCGGACCAGTTGCCCGCGGGCGTGTTCGCCTGCGGCCGCGTGAACGGCGTCTTCACCTTCGACAACAAGCTGCAGGATGGGCGCCGTGCCGGCGTGCTGGCCGCGCTTCACTGCGGGGCGGGTTCCGAAGCGAGCCGTGCCACGGCAATCGCGCCTTCGGCGGAGCCGGAGTCGCCGTCTCACCCGTGGCCGATCGTGGCACACGCGCAGGGCAAGAATTTCGTCGACTTCGATGAAGACCTGCAGCTGAAGGATTTCGAAAACGCCGTGCAGGAAGGCTTCGACAACATCGAACTGCTCAAGCGCTTCTCGACCAACGGCATGGGGCCGAGCCAGGGCAAGCATTCGAATATGAATGGCCTGCGCATTCTCGCGCGGCTCACGGGCAAGGAGCCGCAACAGGTCGGAACGACCACGGCGCGTCCGTTCTTTCATCCGGTGCCGATGGCGCTGCTCGCCGGACGCGGCTTCAACGCCGAACGCCGCACGCCGCTGCACACGCAGCATGCGAAGCTCGATGCGGTATGGATGCCGGCGGGCGTATGGCAGCGCCCCGAGTATTACGCGGTGGCAGGCAAGGACCGGCTGACCTGCATTCACGAGGAAGTGCATGCGGTGCGCAACGGCGTCGGCATCATCGATGTCGGGACCCTCGGCAAGCTCGAAGTGCGCGGGCCGCAGGCCGCGGAGTTTCTCGAACGCGTGTACGTGTCGAAGTACGCGGGCCTGAAGCCCGGCATGACGCGCTATGCGCTGATGTGCGACGAATCGGGCGTCGTGATCGACGACGGCGTGATCGCCCGGCTCGCCGACGACCACTTCTACTTCACGACCACCACGTCGGGCGCGGCCGGGATCTATCGCGAACTGTCGCGGCTGAACACGATCTGGGGTCTCGATTGCGGCATCGTCAACGTGACGGGCGCTTATGCGGCGGTGAATCTCGCGGGGCGCGACGCGCGCGCCGTGCTCCAGAAGCTCGTCGATCTGGACCTGTCCTCGGAAGCGTTCCCGTTTCTCGGCATCCGCGTGACGGGGGTCGCCCTCGGCGAGCACCGCGTCCCGGCACGACTGATGCGCGTGGGCTTTGTCGGCGAATGGGGCTATGAGATTCACATTCCGGCCGAGTACGGTGCGGCACTGTGGGAGACCCTGCTGGCCGCGGGCGCGCAATACGATGTGCGGCCGTTCGGCGTCGAAGCGCAGCGGCTCCTGCGCCTCGAAAAAGGCCACGCGATCGTGAGTCAGGATACCGACGGTCTGACGACACCACGCGATGCGGGCATGGAATGGGCCGTAAAGATGGACAAGCCGTTCTTCGTGGGCAAGCGCAGTCTGCAAGTCATAGACAAGCAGCCGGTCCAGCAGCGCAGCGTCGGCTTCGCCCTCGACGAAGGCGTGAACGACCCGGGGCTGCGCGAATGCCACCTCGTGATCGATGGTGCCGAGATCGCCGGCCGCGCGACGAGCGTGTCCTTCAGCCCGACGCTGAACAGGACGATCGGTCTTGCGTTCGTGAAGCCGTCGCTTGCGGCGCCCGGCACGCGCATCAGGTTCCGGCTCACCGATGGCCGCATGGTCGCCGCCACCGTGGTCCCGATTCCGTTCTACGACCCAGAAAACCTGCGCCAGAAAGACGCCGCCTCTTCGAAACCGGCGGCACTGAAGAAGGAGACCGCATGAGCGCCCATTTTTCCGCGTTGCGCCGCAGTCCCGCGCACGACGCACAGCACGCTGCCCATGCAGAGTGGCGCGTACTCGAAAGCATGCAGGTCGCCGAGCGCTTCGGCGGCGACGAAAGGACCCGTGCGGAGATTCTCGGCATCGCCGATGTATCGCATCTGCACCGTGTGGGGTTCAAGGGGCAGGGCGCATCGGCGTGGCTCGGCGAGCAGGGGCTGCCGGTTCCGGACGCGCCGAACTCATGGAACCCTCTGGCGGGCGGCGGCTTCATCGCACGCCTTGGCCTGACCGAATACCTGATCGAGGACGGCCTGAATGGCCGGACCTCGGCGAAGCTGGCCCATCGCGAACCGGCGCTGCGTGTCTACCCGGTGCTGCGCCAGGATCTGGCGCTGGCGCTCGCCGGGGAAGCGCTGCACGAGTTGCTGCTGCAGACGTGCAGCTTCAACTTTCGCGCACTCGATCTGGAAGCAAGACCGGTGGTGCTCACATCGATGGCGGGTGTCGCCGTCACCGTGTTGCCGGGCGAGCGGATGGGTCGGCCTTACTTGCGGCTGTGGGCCGACGGCACCTACGGTCACTACTTGTGGGAAACCCTTGCCGGCATCGCTGCCGAGCTGGGTGGCGGGCCGGTCGGTCTCGCCACGATCACCGAAATCGACCAGGCAGCATCCCGGTAGGCAAGTGACAGTTGGCCAGGAGCACGCCCGAGTGGCGACCCGGCCTTCCCGACATCGCACCCATGACGCTTGAGGACAATCGACATGACCCCCGCAGAAGCCAAGAAGTTTCTCGCAGACAACGACATCAAGTACATCCTCGCGCAATTCGTCGACATCCACGGTGTCGCGAAGACCAAGTCCGTTCCGGCCGCGCATCTGGACATGATCCTGAAGAATGGTGCGGGATTTGCGGGCTTCGCGGTGTGGGGTCTCGGCATCGATCCGCAAGGCGCGGACTTCATGGCGGTCGGCGACATCGACACGCTGCAGCTGGTGCCGTGGCAGCCGGGCTACGCGCGCATCGTCTGCGACGGTCATGTGGAAAAGAAGCCGTGGGATTTCGAAAGCCGCGTTACCCTGAAGAAGCAGGTGAAGCGCCTCGAGGAACACGGCTGGATCCTGAACACCGGCCTCGAGCCCGAGTTTTCGCTGTTGCGCAAGCTCGACGACGGCAGCATCGTGCCATGCGATGCAACCGACGCCCTGCCCAAGCCGTGCTACGACTACAAGGGCCTCTCGCGTTCGCGTGAATTCCTCGAACGGCTGAGCGAGTCGCTGATCAAGGCGGGTATCGACGTCTACCAGATCGATCACGAAGACGCGAACGGCCAGTTCGAAATCAACTACACGTTCACGGAGTGCCTGAAGTCCGCCGACAACTACGTGTTCTTCAAGATGGCCGCATCGGAAATCGCGAACGACCTGGGCCTCATCTGCTCGTTCATGCCGAAGCCGTTCGCGAACCGCCCGGGCAACGGCATGCACATGCACATGTCGCTCTCGGATGGCGAGCGCAATCTCTTCGCCGACGATCACGACGACTACGGCCTCGGACTGTCGAAGCTGGCGTATCACTGGACAGCGGGCCTTCTGAAGCACGCGGCCGCGCTCACTGCGATCTGCGCGCCGACCGTCAATTCGTACAAGCGTCTCGTGGTGGGCCGCTCGCTGACGGGTGCAACGTGGGCCCCGGCGTATATCAGCTACGGCAACAACAACCGCTCCTCGATGGTCCGCATTCCGGGTGGACGGATCGAGCTGCGCCTGCCCGACGCCGCCTGCAATGCGTATCTTGCGACCGCAGCGGTGATTGCCGCGGGCCTCGACGGCGTGCGCAACAGCCTGCATCCGGGCGAGCCGTGCAACCTGAACCTGTACGAGCAGACGCCGCAGCAGTTGCGCGACCACGGCATCAGCATCCTGCCGCAGAACCTTCAGGCCGCGCTGCATGCGCTGGAGCAGGACGAGCTGCTGCGCGAGGCGCTCGGCCCGGCCGGCGGCGAATTCCTGCGTCTCAAGCACATGGAGTGGATCGAGTACATGCGCCATGTGTCCGACTGGGAACAGAAGTCTTACCTCGAATTTTTCTAAGCAACGGACCAGTCCCCTTGAATCATTGAGCGCGGGTAACGCGCGCAGGAGAAAACCCATGTGTGGAATTGTCGGATTACTCGTCAAGAAGCCGGAGCTGCGCGAGCGGCTCGGCGAATTGATGGTGCCCATGCTGATCGGCATGACCGAACGCGGCCCGGACTCCGCAGGCCTCGCGGTGTTCACCGAACCGGTCGACGAGAGCGTACGCAAGATCAGCCTGTACTCAGGCCTCGCCGATGACGGCGAGGACTTCAACTGGCACGGTCTCGTTCACGAACTGAACCTGCATCTCAGCGCGAAGGCGACGCTTCAAGCGAAGGGCAACCACGCCGTGCTGAGCGTCGGCTTCTCGCCGGAAACGGTGAAGCGCTGGATCAAGGAGCATCATCCAAAGCTGCACATTCTGTCGACCGGGCGGGCAATCGATCTGTACAAGGATGTCGGCACACCAGGGGAAGTCTCGGAGCGCTACGCGTTCAGCGGCCTGACCGGCACGCACCTCGTCGGGCATACGCGGATGGCGACGGAATCGGCGGTTACGCCGGATCGCGCGCACCCGTTCACGGCGGGAGAAGACTTCTGCCTCGTGCATAACGGTTCGCTTTCGAACCCGTATGGCGTACGCCGCATGCTCGAGCCGCACGGCATCCGTTTCGACACGGACAACGACACCGAAGCCGCGTGCCGTTACCTCGAATACCGCCTGCGCGAAGGCGACGATCTCGAAGTGGCGCTGCAAAAAGGCTTCGAGCAGCTCGACGGCTTCTACACGTTTCTCATGGGAACGCCCGACAAGCTCGCGCTGATCCGCGACCCGTTCGCCTGCAAGCCCGCCGTTGTCGCTGAGACCGACGACTTCGTCGCGATCGCCTCGGAGTTCCGCTCGCTGGCGCATCTGCCCGACATCAAGCATGCACGCGTGTTCGAACCGGCCCCTGAGGAGATGTACGTATGGAAAGTATGAACTTTGACCTGTCGAAGACGCCGGTGACGGAGGTCAACCGCTTCCTTCACAAGGACGCCGCTGGCCGTGGCACCCGTGTGGTGCGTATCAGCAACCCAGACGGCGCACACAACATCGCGGTCGGCATGAACCTGCCGATCGAGATCGAGATCGATGGTCACGCGGGCTACTACGCGGCCGGCATGAACAAGGAGGCGAAGGTGACCATCGCGGGCAGCGCGAGCACCGGCGTCGCCGAAAACATGATGAGCGGGCGCGTGCACGTGAAGGGCTTCGCGTCGAACGCGGCGGGCGCGTCGGCGCATGGCGGGCTGCTCGTCATCGAAGGCGACGCGGGGCTGCGCTGCGCGATCTCGCTCAAAGGCGCGGACGTCGTGGTGAAGGGGTCGGTCGGCAGCTTCTCGGCCTTCATGGCGCAGGCGGGGCGGCTCGTGGTCTGCGGCGACGCGGGCGATGCGCTCGGCGACTCGCTCTACGAGGCCGTGCTCTACGTGCGCGGCAACATCAAGTCGCTTGGCGCGGATGCGCGCGAAGAGCCGATGACGGGCGCCGATGTCGAAGCCGTCGCGCAGTTGCTGCGCGCGTCCGGGCCGGCCTTCGCGGAGTTCGATCCGAAAGATTTCAAGCGCATCGCTTCCGCTCGTTCTCTGTATCACTGGAACGCGGACGCGAACCAGGAATATTGACCCAAGGATCCTCGCCATGGAAATCAAGCCCGTACACATGAAGCACATCGCCACCGAAGAATCCTGGGGCTTCGACCGCAAGACGATCGACTACATCCAGAACGCAGCGGCGCACGGTCTCTATGAGATCCGCGGCCTGGGTGCCAAGCGCCGCGTGCCGCATTTCGATGACCTGCTGTTCCTCGGTGCGTCGCTCTCGCGCTATCCGCTGGAAGGCTATCGCGAGAAGTGCACGACGAAGACGGTGCTCGGCACGCGCTTCGCGAAGAAGCCGATCGAACTCGCGATCCCGATCACCGTCGCGGGCATGAGCTTCGGCGCGCTGTCGGCGAACGTGAAGGAAGCGCTCGGACGCGCGGCGACGGAGATGGGCACGTCCACCACGACGGGCGACGGCGGAATGACGCAGGAAGAGCGCCTGTCGTCGAAGACGCTCGTCTATCAATGCCTGCCGTCTCGCTACGGCTTCAACCCGGACGACGTGAGGAAGGCCAACGCGATCGAAGTCGTGATCGGTCAGGGCGCGAAGCCGGGTGGCGGCGGCATGCTGCTCGGCCAGAAGATTTCGCCGCGCGTGGCGAAGATGCGCACGTTGCCGGAAGGGATCGACCAGCGTTCGGCATCGCGTCATCCGGACTGGACGGGTCCTGACGATCTGCTGATCAAGATCCAGGAACTGCGCGAAATCACGGACTGGGAAACGCCGATCTACGTGAAGGTGGGCGCGACGCGCACGTTCAACGATGTGAAGCTCGCGGTCCATGCGGGGGCTGACGTGATCGTCGTCGACGGCATGCAGGGCGGCACGGCGGCGACCCAGACGTGCTTCATCGAGAACGTGGGCATTCCCACGCTCGCGGCGCTGCGTCAGGCCGTCGATGCACTCGAAGACCTGAACATGAAGGGCACGGTGCAACTGATCGTCTCGGGCGGCATTCGCAGCGGCGCCGATATAGCGAAGGCGCTGGCGATGGGGGCGGACGCCGTGGCGATCGGGCAGGGCGTGCTCGTGTCGCTCGGCTGCAATAGCTCGACGTATGTGCAGGGCGGCCAGCACGTGTCGGCCCTCGACGAATACGCGAACCTCGGCACCGCGCCCGGCTATTGCCATCACTGTCACACCGGCAAGTGCCCGGTCGGGATCACGACGCAGGACGCCAAGCTGCAGGAACGTCTGCAACCGGAGGTGGGGGCGAAGCGGCTGAAGAACTACCTGAAGACGCTGAACATGGAGTTGACCACCATCGCGCGCGCCTGCGGCAAGCAGAACGTGCATCATCTGGAGCCCGAAGACCTGGTCGCGCTGACCGTCGAAGCCGCGGCGATGGCGCGTGTTCCGCTCGCGGGCACGAACTGGATTCCCGGCTTCAACGGCTCGCGATGAGCGCACGGATCATCGATGGAAGGCAGCTCGCGCGACGCTTGCGCGAGCGGTTTCGCGAGCGCGTGACGGCGCTCGCGACGCGCGGCGCAGCCGTTCTGGCAAGTGCCAGCGCGGTAGGGGGTTTTGTGTACACCGCTTGATGCGCTCGTGCTTCTATAAAACTTGTTTTCGTAGTGGTTTATTAGCACTGCCCCTGTCCGGGGCGGGACTTACTTTCTTTGGCTAGCGCAAAGAAAGTAAGCAAAGAAAGCAGCTTTTTCAGGCAGCAGCATGCAAGCGCCACAGAACGTGTTGTTCGGAGTGGCCTCCCCGCCGGAGCGTCGCCCTCATGTCATTCGCCGGGCTTGGTACGCAGACCCACTGCGCCAACTCGGTGTATAACAGACAGGCACAGCCGTCATACATCCGTCTTCGCTGCGCTCAGACGTCGGGTGAAGCGGGTGGTGAATTGGGGTGAGCGGCAAGCCCATGCGAAGCGGAGCAATCGGTTGTGGCTTGCCCTGCGTCGGAGCGAAGCGAGGACGGAGCTGAACGGAGCGCTTACCACTTCGAGGAAGTTCGAATTGACACCGTGGGTCCGCGTACCAAGCCCGGTGATATTGTGAGGGCGACGCTCCGACGGGGAGGCCACTCTGATCAACACGTGCTGTGGCGCTTGCATGCTGCTGCCTGAAAAAGCTGCTTTCTTTGCTTACTTTCTTTGCGCTAGCCAAAGAAAGTAAGTCCCGCCCCGGACAGGGGCAGTGCTAATAGACCAATAGAACTCCGGGTTTCATGAAAGCCCAGGTGCATCAAACGGCGTAAACAACACCAACACGACCCATGTCCCGCGATCCACGCGATTCACTGAACAAGACCGACGCCCGCGCGGCGCTGGAGGCCGCATATCGCCACGCTCTCGCGTTCGACGACGCACGCGCAACGCGCGCGCCGAACGCAGCCGCCAATTTCGATGCCCTGATGCGTGCGTTCGGTGGTCCCGTGCCCGAGGCCGGTTCGCCAGCCGATGACGTCATCGAATGGCTTGTCGCGGCAGCTGAGCCAGGCCTGATGGGCACGGCCGGGCCGCGATTCTTCGGATGGGTCGTAGGCGGCTCGCACCCTGTGGGCGTGGCCGCCGACTGGCTCACGAGCATGTGGGGGCAAAACGCCGGCAGCTATCACGGTGCGCCGGCGGGCGCCGTGGCCGAGCAGGTTGCCGCGCAATGGCTCATCGATATTCTGAGGCTGCCGCGCGAGTGTTCCGTCGGCATCACGAGCGGCGCGACGATGAGCAACTTCGTGTGCCTCGCGGCCGCGCGCGGCGCGTTGCTGCGGCGCGCAGGCTGGGACGTCGAAGCCGACGGGATGTTCGGTGCGTCGCCCATCACCGTGTACCTCGGCTGCGATGCACACGCGAGCGTCTTCGCCGCATTGCGCTACCTGGGCTTCGGTGAGCGCCGCGTCGTGAAGATTCCCGTCGACGCCGCCGGCCGCATGGATGCCGGCGCGCTGGGCGCCGCACTCGCCGACGCCAATGGTCCGCTGATCGTGATTGCGCAGGCCGGCCACATCGTGACGGGCGCATTCGACGCGTTCCGCGAGATCGCCGCGCTTACTCATGCGCGCGGCGGATGGCTGCATGTGGATGGCGCGTTCGGCTTGTGGGCGCAGGCATGTCCGTCGAAAGCGCGGCTTTCCGACGGCATCGAAGACGCGGACTCATGGGCCACCGATGCGCACAAGTGGCTCCAGGCGCCCTATGAATGCGGCTGCGCGTTCGTGCGCGATGCAAACGCGCACCGGCGCGCCATGTCGATCGACGCGAGCTACCTGCCAACCGGCGGCGACGAGATCCGCGACCCGTTGCACTATGCCCCCGAACTCTCGCGACGTGCGCGCGGATTTGCGCTTTGGGCGCTGTTGCGCGCGTTCGGCCGGCAAGGCATCGCGCAGATGATCGAGCGGCATTGCGCGCTCGGCCGGCGCATGGCGGCGCGACTGGCCGCGGAGCCGGGCATCGAGGTGCTGAACGAGGTCGAACTGAATCAGTTCGCGGTGCGCTTCGGAGCGGGCGACGAGGATCCGGCAAGACGCGATGCGCTCACGCTGGCAACCGTCGAACGGATTCAGGCGGCCGGCGTTTGCTATGTCGGCGCAATGCGCTGGCGCGACCGCGAGGTGATGCGGGTGTCGGTCATTGCGTGGCCGGCGACGGAGGACGACATCGACCGCTCGGCCGAATCGATGATAGCGGCGTGGCGTCAGACGAACGCGCGCGATGACCGCCGCGATGCAGCGGCCATCGGCTGAATTACCGCTTCGATCCTGCGATCGCGTTGGCGGTGGCCAACAACGCCTCGGCCATGCGGATGCTCGCCGCGTCGATCAGGCGGCCGTCGAGCGACACGGCGCCCTTGCCGTCGTTCGCCGCCTGCGCCATCGCTTCCATGATGCGGCGCGCCTTCGTGACCTCCGCTTCCGACGGCGTGAACACCTTGTTTGCCAGCTCGATCTGCGACGGATGAATCGCCCATTTGCCCTCGTAGCCAAGCACGGCCGCGCGCTTCGCCGCAGCGTCGTAGCCGTCCGGGTCGCTGAAATCGCCGAACGGGCCGTCGATGGGACGCAGCCCGTAGGCACGGCACGCCACCATCATGCGCGTTTGAGCCGCATGCCACTGATCGGTCCAGAAGTAGTCGCGCTCGCCGCGCTCGTTCTGGTCAGTGAGCACGCCGGAATCGCGATTGACGCCGCCGATCACCGTCGTGCGCGCGCGTGTCGACGCCGCATAGTCCGCGACGCCGAACGACATCGCTTCGAGCCGCTTGCTCGCTTGCGCGATCGCTTCGACGTTGGCCATGCCGAGCGCCGTTTCGATGAGCACCTCGAAGCCGATGCGGCGCGTGCGGCGCTTTGCCGTTTCGATCTGCGTCACGAGCATGTCGAGCGCGTAGACATCGGCGGCGACGCCCACCTTCGGAATCAGGATCATGTCGAGACGCGGGCACGCTTCCACGATATCGACGACATCGCGATACATGTAGTGCGTATCGAGTCCGTTGATGCGGACCATCATCGTCTTGCTGCCCCAGTCGATGTCGTTCAGGCCCGCGACGATGTTCCTGCGCGCCTGCTCCTTGTCGTCGGGCGCGACGGCGTCCTCGCAGTCGAGGAAGATGATGTCGGCAGCAGATTTAGCGGCCTTTTCGAACATCGCCGGATTGGAGCCGGGGACCGCAAGCTCCGAGCGGTGCAGGCGTGGCGTGGCCTGCTCGATCACGGTAAAGCTCATGCTTGACCTCCTGTGGTGGAATTCCGAAAGGGTGGTTCAGCCGGTTGCGCCGAAGCCTGAAGCGATGCAGTTGATCGAGAGCAGGAGCGGCACCAGATAGCCGCGCCTTTCCACATCCGAGCTGGCCTGCCGATAGAGCCGCAGCAGTTCGATCTGCTGCCGGCCGACCTGGTTGATGGCCGGCAGCCTGCGCGCGAGCCGCTCGCGAAACCGTGGAAAACGCTCCGCAATCTCGTTGCCCCCGCTCACGCGCAGCACCATCTGCGTGGTGAGGTGCAGTTCGTGCTCGATCTCGCCGAAGACGCTCTCGCGCAACCGGTGGTCGGCGACGAGTTCCGCATAGCCGCGCGCGATGTCCAGATCGACCTGGGCGAGCGTCTTTTCGACCTCGTCGATGATCAGCCGGAACAGGCGCGATTCCTCATACATGCGCTTGAGCAGTTCGAGACCGCGCTCCTTGCGCACCGCGAGAAACGCCGCTATCGCACTGCCGACGCCATACCAACCCGTGAGCGCATGCCGGTTCTGCGTCCACGCGAATACCCACGGAATCGCACGCAGATCCTGCATGGTGCGCGCGCCAAAGCGCCGCGCCGGCCGCGACCCCATGTTGAGCGCCGAGAGTTCTTCGAGCGGACTGGCTGCCTGAAAATACGCAATCAGATCGGGCTGCTCGATGAACTTCGCATACGCCGCACGCGATGCGCCTGAGAGCGCTTCCATCGCTTCGTCGAATTCGCCTTTCGGCACGAGCGCCTCTTCACGTTCCGACTTGAGCGTGTGCTCGAGCACGCTCGATGCGAGCAACTCGACGTGATACTGCGCCGTTCCGCGATTCGCATACTTGAACGAGACGACTTCACCTTGCTCCGTTACGCGAAAGCGTGCATTCACGGAGCTTACGGGCAGCGCCGCGATCGCGCGTCCGGCGGGAAGGCCGCCGCGGCTTACCGACCCGCCGCGGCCATGGAAGAACGCGATCGTCACGCCCAGTTCCTTGCCAAGGCGCGTGATCTTTGTCTGTGCCTTGGACAATTCCCAGTTGCTCGCGAAGAAGCCGCCGTCCTTGTTCGAGTCGGAATAGCCGATCATGATTTCGAGCACGCCGCCCTGGGCGCGCAGGCTGCGGCGGACGATCGGAACGGCAAGCAGCTCGCGCAGGATCTCGGGAGCGCGGCGCAGGTCGTCGATGGTTTCCAGAAGCGGCACGACAGGCAGCGTGCAGCTTTCTATCCCGGCCGCATCGGAGAACAGGCCGGCTTCCTTCGCGAGCAGATAGACACCCAGGATGTCGGTCGCGTGATGTGTCATGCTCAGGATGAAGGAGCCGAACGCATTGCGATCCACCACGCGACGCATCTCCCGGACCGTGCAGAAGATCTGCAGCGTTTCGGCTTCGAGCGCTGGCAGCGTGCCGAGCAATGCGGCGCGGCTTGCGTCGCTCATATTGGCATCGAGCGGACGCGCCAGTTCCGCAAGCAGCCACGCCTTCCATTGGGGCGACTGCGGCGCGGGCGGCTCCGCGCCGTCTGCCGCGCGCGAGCGCCAGAGCGCCACGAGCGTCTTCTCGATCACCGTCGAGTTTTCTCTCAGGTCGAGCTGCACGGTCGAGAAGCGGAACGTCTCCACTTCGTGCCGCAGTGGCCGCACGTAAGTGCGTGCAAGCGCGATGCTGCCGGTGGCGACGAAGGCCTGTTCGATCACGCGCAGATCGGCGGCCAGCTCGTCCGCCGTGGCATAGCCGCCTTCGGGTGCCGCTCCGGCGCCGCGGCGTTGCGCATGGCCGAGGGTCGTGTCGAGCCGCCGCAGCATGCACGTCAGATACTGGCGCGCGAGTTCGCCCGGGTTGCGCGCGGCGATGGTCTCACCTTCACCGCTTTGTTCGAGGGCGCGCGAGAGCTGCTGCCTGAACGACTCCGGCATGGGCAGCGCTTCGGCGGTGAGGCTGAGTGTCTGCGTCAATTCGACGAGGCGCTGCCGATACCGCTTCAGGCACGCAAGGCGGTTTTCATGCAGCGTCGCGCGAGTGACCTCGTTGTTGACGAACGGATTGCCGTCGCGGTCGCCGCCTATCCACGAGCCGAACTGAAAGAAGCGCGGCGTCTCGAAGCGCTCGTCAGGGTAGTAGTGATGCAGCGCCTCTTCCAGCTTGTCGAGGAGCAGCGGCACCGCCTCGAAAAGCGTTTCGCTGAAAAAGTGCAGGCCCCAGGCCACTTCCTGAGCAACCGTCGGCTTTTCACGGCGCAACTCTCCGCTCATCCACAGCAACTCGATCTCATTGCCGAGCGCGCCGACGAGCGCGCGCCTTTCGCGCGGCGTCCACCGTGGCGACTCGAGATCCATGAGCTTTCGATAGATGCGCCGATGAATCTCGAGCACGGTCACACGCTTGGCTTCCGTCGGATGCGCGGTGATGACGGGGCGCACCTTCAGGTTCTGCAACACCGAGCGCACCTCTTCGGCGGGCACACCCGCCGCCGCCGCTTCCGCAACGACGCGCGCGAACGACGCGGGCAGGTGATCGTAGCCGCATTCGATCTCGATCTCGCGGCGGCGGCGCATCGCCGTGCTCTGCTCGGCGATGCTCAGCAGTTGAAACCAGATGCCCTGCGCCTGGAGGCTTCGACGCCAGACGGCGCGCGGCACGGTGTCGGGCAGCGACTGGCCGCGCAGCGCGAGTTCGACTTCTGGCTGGCGCCGCCGGGCCACGTCGCAGAGCAGGCCGAACAGCAAATCGACGACCCCAGGCTCATAAGCCTTCGAATCGAGCTTCGGCAGCGCGGCCGAGGCGGTGGCAAGGCGCGCCACCGCCGCTTCCCCGGAAGGCTGCCGGTGCGCCGGGTGCGTGAGTGCGGGGGCGAGGGCGGCAGCGGTGCCGCCTTCGCGCTCAAGCGACGCGGCGCGTGACATTTTGAGCAAGCGCCGCAGCCACCGTGGACCCGAGTTCGGACGCACTGGGCGCGACGAACAAGCCGTAGGACTTCATGATCTCGGCCTTCTCGGCTGCGCTGTCGCCTGTCGCCGAAATGATCGCGCCCGCGTGCCCCATGCGCCGGCCCTTCGGAGCGGTGAGGCCCGCCACGTAGCCGACCACCGGCTTCGTCATGTGATCCCTGACCCAGCGCGCGGCCTCCGCTTCCTGCGGCCCGCCGATCTCGCCGATCATGATCACGACCTCCGTCTCCGGGTCCTGCTCGAAGCGGCGCAGATGATCGAGGAAGGAACTGCCGTTGATCGGATCGCCGCCGATGCCGACGCTCGTCGTCACGCCGAGACCGAGTGCGTTGAGTTGAGCAGCGGCTTCATAGCCGAGCGTGCCGGAACGCGACACGATGCCGACCGAACCGCGCCGGTAGATATGTCCCGGCATGATGCCGAGCATCGCGCGGCCCGCGCTGATGATGCCCGCGCAGTTCGGCCCGACGAGCGTCGTGCGCTGCTCCTTCGGATAGCGCAGCAGATAGCGCTTCACGCGCATCATGTCCTGCGCCGGAATGCCGTCGGTGATCGCGCAGACGAGTTCGAGACCGGCGTCGGCGGCTTCCATGATCGAGTCGCCGCAGTAGGGCGGCGGCACGAACACGAGGCTCGCTGTGGCGCCGGTTGCGCGCACTGCTTCCTTCACGGTGTTGAAGACGGGCAGGTCGAGATGGCGCTGCCCGCCCTTGCCAGGTGTTACGCCGCCCACCACGTTGGTGCCGTACGCGATCATCTCCTTCGCATGAAAGGAGGCCTTGTCGCCGGTGAAGCCCTGCACGATCACGCGCGTCGTTTCGTCGATGAGAATGCTCATGTTCTTTCTCCCTATTTGCTCTTGCCGGCGCGGTGCGCCTTGGACGCCTCGACCGCTTTTTGCGCCGCTTCCAGCAGCGTGTCGGCGGCGATGATCGGCAACCCGCTTTCCCTCACGATCCTGCGCCCCTGTTCGACGTTCGTGCCCGCAAGGCGGACGACGAGCGGCACGCGCAGGTTCTTCGCGGCCTGCACGACGCCTTCGGCCACCCAGTCGCAGCGATTGATGCCCGCGAAGATGTTCACGAGAATCGCGGACACGTTCGGGTCCGACAGCACGAGGCGAAATGCGGCGGCCACGCGCTCGGGCGACGCGCCGCCGCCGACGTCGAGGAAATTCGCGGGTTCGCCGCCCGCGTACTTGATGGTGTCCATCGTCGCCATCGCGAGGCCCGCGCCGTTGATGATGCAGCCGATGTCGCCTTCCAACCCGACATAGTTCAGGCCGAACTGCGCGGCCTCGGCCTCGCGCGGATCTTCCTGGGCCGCGTCGCGCATCTCGGAGACGTGCGGATGCCGGAAGAGACCGTTGTCGTCGAATGAGACCTTGGCGTCGAGCGCGATCACGCGGTCGTCCTTCGTCACGACGAGCGGATTGATCTCGACCATGGTCGCGTCGAGGTCGCGAAACGCCCGGTATGCGCCCATGATGGCGGCGACCGCGCGGCTCACCTGCTTGCTGTTCAGCCCGAGCCCGAACGCGAGTTCGCGCGCCTGGAACTGCTGCAACCCGACCGCCGGTTCGACGACCGTTTGCAGCACGGCGTCGGGCGACGTATGGACGATCTCTTCGATGTCCATCCCGCCTTGTGCGGTGGCGATCACGCGGACACGTTCGGCCTTGCGGTCGAGCACGATGCCGAGATAGAGCTCGCGCTCGAACGATTCGGCGACTTCCACATAGACCCGCTCGACGACCTTTCCTTCCGGCCCCGTCTGCTTCGTGACGAGATGCTTGCCGAAGAGGCCGGTCGCGGCTTCGTGCACGTCGTGATAGGTCTCGCACAGCTTGATGCCGCCTGCCTTGCCGCGCGCACCGGAGTGAATCTGCGCCTTCACGGCCCAGTGCCAGCCGCCGAGTTCGGTGGCGCAGTAGACGGCCTGGTCGGGCGTGTAGGCGACCGCGCCGCGCTGGATTGGCACGCCGAACCCGGACAGCAGTTCCTTCGCCTGATATTCGTGGATGTCCATGCTGGTTTCCTGGATGAATGCGGGGTTGCTGGAATGTGTGTGACGTAGCGGCGGTAGCGGTTGCTCCGGTCCGCTCAGGTGACGAGATGCTGCGGCTTGCCGCGCACGAACGCCTCGATGTTGTCGATCAGCTGGTCAGCGAGGAACTGCATGGCGTCATGCGAGGCCCACGCGACATGCGGCGTCAGGATGAAGTTCGGCAAGTCCGGATCGAGCAGCGGATTGCCGTCCCTGGGCGGCTCCGTCGTCAGCACATCGAAGCCCGCGCCCGCGATCAGCCCTTCCTTGAGCGCCGCGACGAGCGAGTCCTCGCACACGAGGCCGCCGCGCGAAGTGTTGATCAAAAGAGCCGTGCGCTTCATCATGCGGAACTGTTCGAGCGCGATCATGTTGCGCGTCGCGGGCCTGAGCGGCGTATGCAGCGAGATGACATCCGACTCGCGAAGCAGTTGATCGAATGGCGCGTAGGCGGTGCCGTCCAGCAGTTCCTTCCTCGACGAGCCATGCTCGGCGAACAGCACGCGCATTCCGAAGCCGCGTGCAATCGCAGCCGTGCCCCGCCCGAGCGACCCTTCGCCGACGATGCCGATGGTCGCGCCATGCAGGTCGCGAATCGGGTGATCGAAGAAGCAGAACTGGTCGCTCGTCTGCCAGCGGCCTCGCCGCACGTCTTCGCGATAGGCGCCCAGGTTGCGGCGCAGCGCGAGAATCAGCGCGAATGCATGCTCGGGCACGGTATGGGTCGCATAGTTGCGGATGTTCGCGACGGCGATGCCGTGGTCCCGGCAATACGCCGTATCGATCACGTCGTAGCCGGTGGCGGCCACCGCGATCAGCTTGAGGCGAGGCAGCTTCGCGAGCGTGTCGGCCCGCAGCGGCACCTTGTTCGTGATCGCGATGGTCGCGCCTTCGAGCCGGTTCGCCACGTCGCGCGCGGCGCTCACGTCGTACTCTTCCCAGCGATGCTCGAAGGAAGGACGCCGCACATCGGCTTTCAAGGTGGAGCGGTCGAGAAATACGATGTCTTGTCGCATGCTGTCGGCGTCCTTGCTGGTGGGTCGGTTCGGTCAGGCCACGGCTGCGGCGCGTGTTTCGTTCCGCTTCTCCTGTCGCTGCGCGGGCTTCTTCTGCGTGCGCTCGTGGGTGCGCCAGTATTGGGCGGCCGCGCCTGTGCCGCTGCCCGGACGCACGTCGATGCCGATGTCGAGCATCGCCATCTCCGCGCCCGCAATCGCGCCCATCAGCATCAGTTCATTGAGGTCGCCGAGGTGGCCGATGCGAAACACCTTGCCCGCCACTTTCGAGAGCCCGGCGCCGAGCGCCAGGTTGTAGCGGCGATAGGCACGGTCGATGACATGGGCCGCGTTGAACTTTTCGGGAACGACGATCGCGCTGACCGTGTCGGAATGCCACTTGGGTGCCTTCGCGCATACGCCTAGGTCCCAGCCTTCGGTGATCGCGGCGCGCACGCCCTGGGCAAGATAGTGGTGGCGCGCGAACACGTTATCGAGCCCTTCTTCGAAGAGCAGGTCGAGCGCGGTGCGCAGGCCATAGAGGAGCGGCAACGCAGGCGTGTACGGAAAGTAGCCGGTCGCGTTCGCCTTGATCATGTCCGCGAGATCGAAGTAGCAGCGGCGCGACGTGGCCGTCTCGCTCGCCTTCAGCGCCTTCTGGCTCACGCACAGGATGCCGAGGCCAGCGGGCAGCATCAGGCCCTTCTGCGAGCCGGTGACGGCCAGGTCGACGCGCCAGTCATCCATGCGGAAATCGATGCAGCCGATCGAACTCACTCCGTCGACGAAAAGGAGCGCCGGGTGGCGCGCATTGTCCATCGCGGCGCGCAAGGCGCCGATATCGCTCGTGACGCCCGTCGCCGTTTCGTTGTGGCATGCGAGGATGCCCTTGATCGTGTGCTGCTTGTCGGCGCGAAGGATCTCCTCGATGCGCTCCACCGGCACGCCTTCACCCCATTCGACATCGACGATCTGCACTTCGAAGCCGAGACGGTGCGCCATGTCGGCCCACAGATGGCTGAACTGTCCGAAGCGCGCGACGACCACCTTGTCGCCCGGCGAAAGCGTGTTCGTGAGCGCCGCTTCCCATGCGCCCGTTCCCGATGAAGGGAAGATGAACGGCTGGCCGGTCGTGGTCTTGTAGAGCGCCTTGAGATCGCTCAGCACGCCATTGGCGAGTTCGGGGAATTTGCTCGAACGATGGTCTTCCATCGACACGACCATGGAGCGCAGAACCTGGTCGGGAATGTTCGTGGGACCGGGCACGGCCAGGAAGTTGCGGCCGGGAATGCGTGTGCCTGAAGGATTCGACATGTTGTGCTCCTCAACGTGGTGGTGTGGTCGGACAGGATTCGCTGGACTCAGCTCGAGGCGCGGCCCGAACCGGGTTCATGACGCACGCTGTCGTGGTCCGGCGCGTCGCCATAGACCGGGAAGCGGCGTGTCAGGGCCTTCACGGCGTCCGCCACCCGGCGGATGACGAGATCGTTCGCCGGTGCTTCCAGCACATCGGCGATCAGATTGCCGAGCTGTTGCGCTTCGAGGTCGCGAAAGCCGCGCGTCGTCATCGCGGGCGAGCCGATGCGCACGCCGCTCGTGACGAAGGGCTTTTGCGGGTCGTTGGGAATCGCGTTCTTGTTGACCGTGATCGACGCGCGGCCGAGCGCGGCCTCCGCGTCCTTGCCAGTGATGTTTTTCGCGCGCAGATCCAGAAGGAAGAGATGCGAGTCCGTGCGGCCCGATACGATGCGCAGCCCGCGTTCCTGCAGCGTCTTTGCCATGACGCGGGCATTGGTCAGCACCTGTTGCTGGTATTGCCTGAATTCGTCGCTCATCGCTTCGCGAAGCGCGACCGCCTTCGCCGCGATCACATGCATCAACGGGCCGCCCTGAATGCCGGGAAAGATCGTGGAATTGAGGGCCTTTTCGTGCTCGACGCCGGCGAGAATCAGGCCGCCGCGCGGTCCGCGCAGGGTTTTGTGGGTCGTCGACGTCACGAAGTCCGCGATGCCCACAGGGCTCGGATAGAGTCCGGCTGCAATGAGGCCCGCGTAGTGCGCCATGTCGACGAAGAGGTAGGCGCCCACCTGGTCGGCGATCGCACGGAAGCGCTTCCAGTCGATCACGAGCGCGTACGCCGATGCGCCTGCCACGATCATGCGTGGCTTGTGTTCATGGGCGAAACGCTCGACTTCGTCGTAGTCGATCTCCTCGGTATCCGGATGCAGGCCGTAGGCGACAGCCTTGAACAGCTTGCCGCTCACGTTCACCGACGCGCCGTGGGTCAGGTGTCCGCCGTGCGCGAGTGACATGCCGAGAATCGTGTCGCCGGGCTTGAGCACCGAAAGATAGACCGCCTGATTCGCCTGCGACCCCGAATGGGGCTGCACGTTGGCGTAGCCGGCGTGAAAGAGCAGCTTCGCCCGGTCGATGGCGAGCTGCTCGGCCACGTCGACATGTTCGCAGCCGCCGTAGTAGCGCTTGCCCGGATAGCCTTCCGCGTACTTGTTGGTCAGGAGCGACCCCTGAGCCTCCATCACCGCAGGCGACGCGTAGTTTTCCGATGCGATCAGTTCGATGTGATCCTGCTGACGCAGTGATTCCGCGCGGATGGCCCGTCGCAATTCCGGATCGGTTGCCGCGATGGTCTGTCTGAAGCTGAACATGTGCGCGCCTCTGGGTGAGTGATCAGGTAGTCAGTTCGGGTGCGTTGCTGCTTCGGTCCCTGTTGAAACGATGGTAGTGGGGCGGCCGTCAAAAGACTCATTCGGGTTTGTTATTCAACCCATAACCGGCCAGCAAAGCCATGCGCTGCGGGCTTTGCGCTTCAGGGGATACTCCGTTATGGGCATTGCCCGCACATCCGCGGCTGGTACAGTGAAGGCCAGATCAGCGAGCCCGGAAAGCTCGCAAGGGGAAGCGGATGTTGCAACTGACATTGCGTCAACTGCTGGTGTTCGAATCGACTGCGCGCAACCTGAGCTTTTCCCGGGCGGCCGAGGAAATGCATCTCACGCAGCCCGGCGTGTCGACGCAACTGAAGAACCTGGAAGAGCGTATCGGCATGCCGCTTTTCGAACAGATGGGCCGCCGCATCTTTCTGACCGAAGCCGGCCGTGAGGTTTTCAACCATGCGCGCGCGATCCAGCAGCAACTGACGTTTCTCGAGCGGTCGATCGATCAGTTGCGCGATACGAAGCAGGGCAAGATCAAGGTCTCAGCGGTGACGGGTACCGCCAGTCATCTCGCGTTGCAGTTGATCGCGAAATACACGCACGCGTTTCCGGGCGTGCGCGTGAACCTGAACGTGGCGAATCGCGAGTCGGTGTTGAGCGAGCTTGCCAGCAACGAGACAGATCTCGCCATCATGGGGCAGCCGCCCGAAGGCCTCGGACTCGCGGCCAAGGCGTTCATGAAGAATCCGCTCGTGGTCATCGCGCCGCCCGATCACCCCTTGGCGCGGCAGCGCGGCATTCCGCTCTCCGCGCTCGAGGACGAGACATTCCTGATGCGCGAGCCCGGCTCCGGCACGCGCCTCGCGATGGAGCGCTTCTTTGCCGAGCATCGCGTGACGTTCCGGCCGGGCATGGAAGTGAGCAGCAATGAGGCCGTGAAATGCGGCGTGCATGCGGGCATGGGCTTGTCCGTCGTGCCACTTCAGACGATCATGCCCGAGCTGGAAACGCTGCGCATCCGCGTGCTGGATGTCGAGCGTTTCCCGATCGTTCGCTACCTGTATGTCGTGCATCGCGAGAGCAAGCACCTCTCGGCCGCCGCCGATGCGTTCAAGGACACCCTGCTCGGCGGATCGGCGCTTGCAATCGACGACGCAACGTGACGCGTCAGCTCCAGTCGTCCATGTCGTGCCTGATCTTGTGGCGGTTTTCGATCAGTGTCTCGACGCTCGGTTCGTTGTTCATCGCGCGCTGGATCGCGAGCTTGGTCGCTTCGTAGTTCGTGCGGTACATGTCGCGGCGGTCGATGTTCGGGTCCTGCACGCAACGCGGGTCGATCCACACGAGGCTGATGATGCACAGGTCATTCGCCTGATCCTTCGGAAGAATGCCTTCGATCAGACAGTCGACCACGGCGTCCGCCGTCGCGGACTGCACGACGCCGCCGAACAGGTTCACCGTTTCCATGTCCTTCATCGTGACCTTCGGCACGATCATCGTGGCGGGCCGCACCATCTGGTTGCACGCGCGGATCGCGAACATCGCGGTATGGCCCTTGCTTTGCGCCATCATGTTGGCAAAGGCCTGGCCGACAGGACCATCGACGCGGCCGATCAGAATCTCGGGCATCGCGTCGGTGGCCTGGCCGGGAGCGGCGAGCACGGTTGCTTCTCCTGCGCGAAAAATCAGGTTGTCACTCATCGGGAAAGACTCCGGAAAAGACGATGAAAGGAAGGGATGCGGCCCGTGGCTCCTGCATGACGACGTTACCGGGCAAGCAGCACTTCGCCTTTGCCATCGACGGATATATCGCCTGCGAAGCGGCGCATCGAGGCGAGCGCGAGTTCGCCGAAGGGGCCGCCCTCGCGGGCGAGGCTACGCGACAGCAGACGCCAGAATACATCGACGTCGCCATGATTTTCAGCGAAACGGCAACCGGGGACGGTTTGCGCGCCCAGCAGAAGGAACGAGCCGCGCCGCATCCCGTAGGCGAGATGTTCGCCGACCCCGCCGGCAATGCCGATCGTGCCCGCGACCATTCTCGACGCCGCGAACGCGCCGGCATTGCCGAATACGAGCGCCGTGCCGCGCCGCATGCGGTCCCCGAAGCGGGCGCCTGCGTCGCCGCGCACGATCAGCGTGCCGCCGCGCATGCCGTCGAGGTCGCCCGGCAGCGTGCCCGCGGCGAAGTCGCCCGTGTCGCCGCCGATTTCGACCCGCCCGCCGGCCAGCTGGCACGCGGTGAAGCTGCCGGCGTCGCCCTGGACGACGATGGTGCCCGCCGTCATCTGCGCACCGGCGAGATCGCCTGCATGACCTTCCACGATGAGATGCCCGCCGTCCATCTTCCAGCCGATGCGGTCGAAGCGCCGCATGTCGCCCGCGAACACGAGCGATGGCGCGTCAGCCGGAGTCGAAGCTTCGCCTGCGCGCACGTCGAACAAGTCCGCGAGCGCGATGCGCTCCGTTCCGTGCCACAGTGGCATTCGCTCGATTTCGTCGGCGGTGACGGCCGCAAGCGTTGCGGGGAGCAAGGTGCGCGCGTCGATGCGGAGCAGGGGCGCGTGCTTCACGCGCAGCGTAATGCGCTTCATGACGCCTCCCGTGCGCCGCACAGCTCGCGCAGATGAAAGTGAAACGGTCCGAGCTTGCCGCCGTAGTTGCCCGCTGAAATGCGCACGACGCCGCCTTCTGCGCCACGTGCGGTCACGGCTTCGATTCCCGCACGCATGGCTTGTGCGACATCGGCGTCGCTGAGCCCGTCGATGACGATTTCGAGCACGCTGCGTATGTCGCTGGTCAGCACGGAGCGCGGCGAGCGCTCGGCGAGCGTGGGGCAAAACGCGTCGTTGGTCGAGGCGGGAAGCGCGGAATATTTCGAGCCGACCTTCGACCCCGAGCGCACGACACCGCCCGGGAACGGCATGATCACGTTCGGCACGCGCCGCATCGCGTCAACGGCGGCCTGCGCCGCTGCGAGCGCCGCATCGGTGTCGCGGGCGAGAAAGAGCAGGTTGCCGCCGCCCACGCCCTTTATCACCGCCGTGGTTTCCTGCGCCACGAACTCGCCATCCATCACGGGCACGCGCCAGTAACGCACGCCGTCGATCATCTTCGAGATCTGCCAGCCGTCGCCGAAAAAGCGCAGGTTCTTCGCGAGCGCGATCGCTTCACCTTCTTCGATGCCGGCAAAAACTGCCGTCGTGGGACACGTCAGCACGCATTGGCCGACGCGGCGTTCGACCTGCTTCGCGAGTTCCTTGCCCGACATCGAGAAGATCAGGATCGCCATGCCGGGCCGGCCGTCGGGCGTCTCGCATGCGGGAATCTCGCGTTCGATGCCCGCTTCGCAGCCACACGCGATCACGGATGTCGCGAAGCCGGTCGCGGCCACCGCCGCATGACGGGCCCAGGTGGCGTCGCGCGCCGTGATGATGAGCCGCGTTGCCTTCATCGGGAATGCTTCGGCGAAGGTGTCGTCGATGCCTAGGCCGTTGATGGCGAATGGCGCGGACACTTCGGCTGTCGTGTCTGTGCTTGCGGTGCCGCTCATGATTGCTGTCCCGATGGATCGTGGGGATCGTGGTGGTGCAGGCCGCACGCAGCCGGTAGCAGGCGTCCTCCGTTGCAGCACGAGCAGAGTTCGTCGCGCCCGATGGCGGCATGGCGGAAGTTGAGGGCAAGATGATGGTCGCTGTAGTCTTCGAGCGTGCGTTCGATGGACCGGTCGAATTCGGGCTCCACGTAGTGCGTGCCGCCTGCGGGCGTCGCCACGATGCGGCCGTTGCGCGCGACGAGTTCGCCATCCTTGAACACATACTCGGGCGCGGTGAACATCGCTTCACGGTCCGCGTTCTCGCGATAGACGGCGATATCGGCGGCGGCGCCCGCGTTCAGGCGGCCCCGCTCGCGCAGGCCGAGCAGGCGTGCGGGAGCGGCGCGCGTGAGGATCGCGATTTCATCGAGCGTGAGTTCGCGGGTCATGCTCCCGAGCGGCGACTGTTGCGCCACATCGGGATGGAGGCGGGCCAGCTGCTCGTCGCGGAACGACTTGTCCATGAGCAGGCGGATCAGGTGCGGATAGCTGGTGAACGGGCCGCCGTTCGGGTGGTCGGTGGTCAGCGTGATCTGCCACGGGTTCTTCACCATCAGGAAGAGTTCGAGCCCGATCGTCCATTGCAGCGCGTTCACGTAGCTTTGCTCGCGATAGCGAAAGGGCACGACGCCGCAACCCGCGTCGCACTCGATATCGCCCGCGATCCACTTGCGCGGCGACGCGTAGTCTGCCTGCCTAACCTGCTTCATGATGTCGCCGGAAGCGGTCACTGTTTGCCCGAACATGATCTGGCCGACATCGATCGAGATGTTCGGATTCGCGTTGACCGCATCCGCAATGCGCTCCGCCGCCGAAGAGAACTTGCGCGGCCCTTCGTTTCCGTAGCTGTGAAACTGGATGTGCGTGAGGTGCCCGGGCAGGCCCTGGAGCGCATCGATAGTGGCGAGCGTCGATTCGATGTTGCCCGCCACGCCCAGGTTGCTCGCATGGATGTGCAGCGGATGCGGCACGCCGAGATCGGTCAGCGAGCGCGCGAGCACGTTCAGCACCTGACGCGGGGTGATGTCGTAGTGAACGTGCGCTTCGTCCACGTCGAGACTGCGCTGGTTGAACTTGAATGCCGAGATGCCGCCGGGATTCACGACCTTCACGCCGAGCGCCTTCGTCGCGTTCATCGTCCAGCCGACATAGTCACGAATGCGCTCGAAATCCGTGCCTTGCGCGAGCATGCGCAGGAACAGCTCGTCGTTGCCGAGCATCACGTAGGCGCCGTGGTCGATGATCGGCGTGTCTCCCATTTCCAGGTGCGTATGGCGCGCGTTTGACGCGATCATCGCGGGCTCGAATGCGGCCGTGTAGCCCATTTCCGCGTACCGGTAGCCGGTTGCGAGCGTGCCCGGCGTGCACACGCCACAGGACGCGAGTTCGAGCGGGTTGCTGGCGGCTTCGCGGGTGCGCAGGCGATGGTCCTCGGGCATCAGCATGCGCGCGAGATTCACCTTGCCGCCGCCGATGTGCGAGTGCATGTCGATGCCGCCCGCCATCACGGCCATGCCGCTCATGTCGTATTCGTGACCGGCGCATTCGCCGGGCTTCAGCTCGACGATGCGCCCGTCGCGCACGCAGATGTCGGCAATCTGTCCGTTGACGCCGTTGGCCGGATCGAACACACGGCCGCCGCGCAGACGAAAGGTGCTCATGCGGCCACCTCCGCGAGACGACTGGCGAGGCTAGCTGCGACGTTCGTGACGGCGGGCAGCGAGTCCGCATACACCGGGGCGAGCGGCAATACCACGCCACCGTCCGCACGGAACATGTGGCCCGCTGAACCGATGCCCGGCGTCGATACGGGAATGAACACCGTTGGTCCGGAACGATCCGTACAGGCAGCAGCGAGCCCCGGATGGCCGAGCACGATGAGGGGCACGGCGGTTTCTGGGGGCCGCAGGTCGGCCGTGAAGCTCGCGATCCACAACAGCGCGTCGACCGCCTCGTCGGCCAGCAAGCGCGCGGTGTCATAGCGATGCGGTTCGTGCGCGAGCCCGCCGGGATGCACGCCGGTGCGCAGCGGCAGCCCCGAGAGCCATGTGAGCGTCTGGTTCACAGTCGCGCCGCCGTCATCGCCGCCGAGTGCGAGACCACCGGCGCGTGTCGTGCGATTGAGGGTCTTCAACAAGCGGTCGATGCCTTCCACCAGTAGCGTCGCATGCTCGCCGGGCAGGTCTGCGGGGGTCCAGATGATGGCCGTGTAACGTGCCTCGAGCATTCGCCTCACGAGCGCGGCGAGTTCCGGATGCAGGCCGCGCGGCGGTCTCGCGCTCAGGCTAGTGTTGAGCGCCGCGATCGTGTCGTACAGGTCGCCCTGTAGCGGGATCGCTCGGGTCGATACTCCGTCGGATGCAGTGCCGCTCAGCGCCGGATCGATGCCGCCGCCAACGAACACGATCTCGCGTTGCAGGGAGGCACGCTCACCGACACCGCAGCGCGCGAAGAACTCAGGATGGCGTGTGGAAGGCGCCGACGAACCGACGCACACGATCAGGTCCGCACGCGTGCGGATTTCAGCGAGCGTCGTCGTGAATGCGCCGCGGTCCTGAAGTGCCGTCAGTCCATGCATCAGGGCGCGGCCGTGCGCATGATCGACGATCGCCCCGCATGCATTGGCCAGCCGATACAGCGAGCGGGTTCCGGCCACGTCGGTCGCCATGCCTCCGAAAAGCGGCTGGCGTGACGCGCGAAGCCATCGCGCCGCGGCGTCGAGCGCCGCATCGTCGGCTACGGGCTGTCCGTTCACGAGCGGGGTAGCCTGCGACGGAACGCTGCCGAACTGCGCGAGCGCACGGGTCGCGCGAGGACATGTCGTGCCGGCTGGTTTCAGCGTCTCGCCCGCATCGACGCCGAAGCGGTCGCACAGCAATGCGCAGAACGGGCAGGTCCACGGTGGAGAGGAAAGAGTCGAGTTCATGCGCGCACTCTTGCAAGGCATGTGCCATGCAAGCGGCGTCAACGCTCGCGTGCGAATCGATGCGGGATCGCGCACTGCCGGCAGAGCATAGTGCGCCGCTTGCCGCGCGGCTGGCTCTACACACTGTAACGCAATGAAAGCGTGGCGAAGCGGGGCGGCCGCACGCATCCGGCATTGGCATGAAACGTGATAGTCAGCGTTGCAAGGGGTTCGATGCTCGTGTGGCCGCGGGAATGCGCCGGTCGTGAAGTGCGGAGGCGATGAGCCACGCGTCGGCGCCAGCGGCGTTCGCCGCGTGCAGGTCGTCGGCATGACGGACACCGCCCGCACCGACGATCATTCGCGCGTTGCCCGCACGTTGGCGGATAGCGGCAATGGCCGCGAGGTCGGGACCACTGAAGGAGCCGACGCGATCGAGCGACATGACGATGAGGCGCGAAGGCCAGTGCGACGCGTCGGTCCAGAAGGCGGCGTCGCCCAGCGGCACGTCGTGGCGCTGATCGAGGGACAGGATCGAGTTGCCGGGTATGTCGCGAGCCGTGTCGGCGCGCAGTGATTCGCTGCCGAAGACCGGGGTGACTGTCGCACCGGTTCCGTGCAACTGCGCAATGACGGCGCGGGCGGCAGCGGCATCGGAAAAGCCGGCATCGAGCCACAGGTCGATGCCGGGAAGTTCGCGGGCGAGGCGTGTGAGCGTCGCGAGTTGCGGCGCACCTCGCATGATCGCGTCGAGGTCCGCCACGTAGAGCACCGACGCGGCGCAATAGTCGAGCAGCGCCTGAGCCACGGTGACCGGATCGCTGCCGCTGCACAACTGCGATTCGAGCGGCTGGTAGCGGCTGCGTTCACCGCGTACCGCGTGGACGGCAATGCCGTCGAGCACATCGACTACCGGGATGATTTGCATGGGGAATGAGCGATGACCAAGGGGCTGTTGCACGAATATATCAGCGGAGCCGGTCGGGTGGATGCCGACGTGGCGCGCGGGCTGCCTTCAATGGGATGCGCGGCATCCGGTTTGCGGTCCGGTCGTGACCGAAATCGAACCGTGCATGACGCGCAGTGGTTCAGGTCTCATGATGTGCATGCCGATGTCCACCGGGCCCGATACGAAGAACGGAGCCGCCATGCCGCGTGATCTCGTGATCGGATGGGACATCGGCGGCGCGCATGTCAAGGCTGCCCGCATCGAACAGGGGCGCGTGAGGGACATCGCGCAGTGGCCGTGTCCGTTGTGGCAGGGGCTCGAACACGTCGATAACGCGGTTGCGCAGGCCGCGTCGCGATGGCCCGATCAGGCGCACGCCGACCACGCGGTGACGATGACCGGTGAAATGGCCGATCTTTTCGAGCATCGCGAGGCGGGCGTCGCGGCGATCGCCTCGCGCCTCGCGTCGCATTGCGGCGAACGCATCGCGTTCTATGCCGGTGCGGCCGGCTGGGTGGCGCCCGAATCGGTGGCGGCTCACTGGGAGCAGATTGCATCGGCCAACTGGTTCGCGACGGCTCAACTGGTCGCAAGCCGCCTCCCGCATGCGGTGCTGGTCGATATCGGCAGCACCACCACGGACCTGATCCCGATTCAGGACGGCCGGATCGTCGCGCGCGGCACGGATGACGCGGGGCGTCTGAAATCGGGCGAGCTGGTGTACCAGGGCGTGGTGCGCACGCCGCTCTGCGCGCTCGCGCATCGCATCAGGTTTTGCGGGGAGGTCTATAACGTGATGAACGAATTCTTCGCGGCCACCGCCGATGTATATCGCCTGACCGGCGCGCTCGATCCGCTGCACGACCAGCAGCCCGCGGCCGATGGCGGTGCCAAGGATCGCAACGGAACCTGCCGTCGTCTCGCTCGCATGATTGGCCGCGACGCACGGGATGCGGCCGGGCACGACTGGGTGGATTTCGCCAACCGGTGGCGCGATGCCCAACTCGCTCACCTGTCGCTGAATCTGACCCGTGTGCTTGGCCGCACGGGACTCGCACACAACGTCGTGCTGGTTGCGGCGGGGTGCGGCGCTTTCCTCGTGGATGCGCTCGCTGAACCGCTCGGCCGGGACGTGGTGCGCTTCGATGCGCTGCCCGGCATCGGCATCGGCGACACGGTCCGTGGATGGGCGCAGGTATGTGCGCCGTGCGTGGCGGTCGGCATGCTGCGCGCCGATACGCGCGAGGCCAGCGAGGCGGTGTTCGCGTGAACCGCGTGAAGCTACGAATGGAGCGCTTATGTGGGTGGTGAAGATTGGCGGCAGCCTGAGCCGCGACCCGTTGCTCAAGCGCTGGCTGAGCGAGCTCTGCGACTTCGGTGGCGGAAGGGTGTTGATCGTGCCGGGCGGCGGCGGATTCGCCGACCAGGTGCGCGAACACCAGGCCGTGTGGGAGTTCGACGATGTCGCCGCGCACAACATGGCGGTGCTCGCCATGGCGCAGCATGCGTTGCTGATGCAGGGCGTGTGCCGCAATCTCGTTATCGCCGCCACCGATGCGCAGATCCTTCGCGCGATGCATGACGGCCGCGTCGTCGTCTGGGCTCCGCTCGACATGATGCGGCAGGAAGCGAGCATGCTGACGAGTTGGGATGTCACGTCCGACAGTCTTGCCGCCTGGCTCGCGAATCGCCTGAACGCCGAGCGCCTTCTGATCGTGAAGTCCTGCGTGATCGAACGTTCGCACGACATTGCGCGACATTCGGCGGACGGCCTGCTCGATCGCCGTTTCGCCGAATTGACGCGCGACGCGCCATACCCCGTCGATCTGCTTAGCAAGAACGAGTGGCCGCGCATGCGCGACCTGTTGCTTCACGCCGCCGTGCCCTGAGCGACGGGCAGGCTTGCACCGCACAGCAGCGCGCGCAGTTCACGCACGTTCGCCGGATCGAGCCTGCCCGTGCGTGCGGCCGGGCAGACCGCCGTGCGAAACCCCGCGAAGTCCGGTCGCAATGCCCGCAAGCGGGGAAGGTCCGGCAGGCGCAGCGCGCCTGCAAGTCCGGCCATGACCTCATGGGCGCGCGCGATCTGCACCATGCGGTCGAGCACTGCAAGTGATACGCAGTGAAACAGGTTGCCGCTTTTCTTGCGTGCGGTGTCCGCCATGATGGCCGTGAAGCCCAATGCGCAAGCGTATTCGACGACTGAAAGATCGAGGCCGTCGTCTGCGAGCAGCACCGGGACCATGTTCGATCGCAACGCGCGCATGCGCCTGAGCGTCTCGAATGCGTGCGGCCCGGGCGGCACCCCTGCCTTCACGTAGTCCACACCGCATCGCCCGATCAGGCCCGCGTGATGTTCGATTGCCGCATGATTGCCCGGCGGGAGATCACCAATGGTCGCGCTGACCGGCACGCCCGGATGCACCGCGCGCAACTCGCGCACGATCGATTCGACGCGCGCCGCGGGCAACGCGCCGAGCGCACCCGCGCGCGGCTCTTTCAAATCGATGAGCGCTGCGCCAGCGGCGGCGGCCTCGCGTGCCTCGTCGAGGTCACGCACACTGATGAGCAAGCGGATCATGAAGCCTCCTGTGCGCACGCGCGTTCATAGTGGGCGCGGGCAGCTGCGTGGCTCTGTTGATAGAACCTGCCGACTGGCGCCGCCCTTGCACTGCGCGCCTTCAGATGAGTGACGTCGAGCCAAAAAAAGCGGCAGGACTTCCTCCGCTCCCCGCGAAGGAAACCGGTCCGCGTTCGGCAACTCGGCGGCGAGCGCGAGCGATTCCTTGAGGCAATGGCCCGGGCCCGTCGTCGCCCGAGCGAGGCGCGGTTGCCAGTGGGGCCTTCGGTGGTGAGTTTCATCGGGCTTGGTCATGTAGAACTCGCTTGCAGATCAGTGGCATTGCGCGGGTCATTCGGGATCGGGCAGTTTGTGCAGTTTGCGATACGCAGTGTGACCGCCCGTTTGCATTGCGTTTCGCGCGTTGCCTGGCGAAACAGATGCCACGACCGCGCTGTCATGCGATGCGGCGGGCGCTTGCGCGTTGCGATGCATACGTCAGCGGGGTCGCACGCAATATCCATTGCGACATTCGTGCCTAGCCCGGTTCTTGCATGACGGTCATCGCGACGCGCGGAAACACCACGCATGCGCGAAGGAACGGACACTTCAAAACCAAGCCACAGGAGCATCGATGAACTCGATCGACACCCGCATCTTCGAGCGGCTTCCGGAACGTTGGGCCCACGGCGCGCGGCATGCCGGTGAAGACCCGTCGCAGGCGATGGACATCATCTTTATCGAAGGCTTCGAGAGTGAGACGGTGATCGGCATCGATCCCGAAGAGCTGCACGAGACGCAGCCGGTGCGCATCGACTTGTGGGCGGGTCTGCCGAAAAGCCTTGCGTGCGAGAGCGACCGTATTGCCGACACGATCGACTATGGCAAGGTGCACGGTGCGCTGGAAGCCCTCCTGAGCGCGCATGGGATGCAATTGCTGGAGGGACTGGCCGGAGCGATTGCGCGGATGCTGCTGGACGATTTCGGCGCGCATTGGGTGCGCGTCTCGCTCGTGAAGCCACGCAAGTTTCCGAACGTGAAGGCGGTGGGCGTGACGATCGAGCGGCGCCGCCAGACGACGGGCAGCGCGCGCGTGTCACGGCGCGAACGAACCAGCCTTGCACTGCTCGGCGCGGGCATGTTTCCGCCGTCGTCCTCGCTGTGAGGCGCGGTGACGAACATTCAGCCCGCAGGCGCGGGTGAGATGGCGGCGCGCGGGAAGGGCGGGCGGCCGATGGTTTCCTGAACGCGCGTGCCGACCGCGGCGCCGTGCCGCAAGAGGGCGCTGGCCGATGCATGCGCCCTTGCGGGGGAGAGATCAGCGGTCATCCAGCGACCCGGCTTCGCGACACTCGCGTTGCCCCGCTTGCGAGGCAGGCGACGCCGGGTCCGCAAGCCCGCAGAAACGCGTCCTCATGCCACTTCCACGCGACGGTGCAAGACCGATAGTGGGAGCTTGCGCGTCAGCAGATCGTCGACGATACAGGCGGCGATATCGAACTTCGTTACCGTTTGAAGGCCACGCCATGCCGCTACGCCATTCACCTCGATCACCTGTGCGCCCTCAGGCGCCTCGCGGCAAGGGACGAGGTCGATAGCGGCGTAGTCCAGACTCAACGCCGCGCTTGCGCGCTCGGCGAGTCGCGCAAGCGGGGCCGTCAACACCGCTGCCTCGCATTGCGCACCCTGGGCGACGTTATGAACCCAGTGCTCGCTTACCCGCCGCATTGCGCAGACGGCCTTGCCGCCTACCACGAGCACGCGCCAGTCGAAGCCCGGCGCGTCATCCGCCTCGACAAAGCGTTGCAGGTACGCCAGTTCGCCATACGCCTCGAGCGGCGGCAACGGCGTGCAGCCGCCGGCATCCGGCCCAAGCCGCATCAGCCCCTTGCCCTGCGAACCGAATAGCGGCTTCAGGACGACCTTGCGTCCGGCCGCCGCCTCTCGCATGACGACGCGCTGCGCATGCGGCTTCGATTCGCCGACCCAGGTCGCGGGCGTCGGTATGCCCGCCCGGTGAAGCAGGAAGGTCGTCATCGATTTATCGACGCTGCGCTCGATCGCTCGTGCATCGTTGTAGACGGGCACCCCCAGTTCCCGCAGCGCATGCAGAATGCCGAGCCGCACCGTCACCTGTTCGAACGTGCCGCCCGCGATGCCGCGCACGATGACGGCATCGGGCAGGCGGCGTCCGAAACCCGGGATCACGAGGCCGTGTGGCGACCCCGCGGTATCGAAGCGGCAGTCGGCGAGATCGACGCAGCGCCTTTTTCAAACGCGATGTATGCCAGCCGGTCTCGTCGCTCATGATGGCGACTCGCAGCGCGCAAGTGCTCATGTCAGGCCTCGTCGAGCCAGAGGGGATGGAGCAGATCGAAACGCGTGGCGCCCGCATGAAACGTGCGCCCGGTTGTCAGATTGCTGACCCACACTTCGGCCGGCGCGAACAACGCCGGATCGATTCGATAGAAGTCGTAGTCGTATTCCTTGAAGATGTCGGCGAACGAGCGGCCGAAATCGCGCGACTGCGACGATGGCAGTCGACGCGCGAGGTCGCGTGCGGCATCGTCGGCGCCTGTGACCGTCAAATGCACGCGGCCGCCATAGTGAATGGCGTCATTGGTGCGGCCCATCGCGTCGATGGCCTCGCACCCCGGCGGCGGCAACGGCGCGCTCGCCGTGCCTTCGACGATGTCGGCCAGTGGAAAGCCCAGCACATGTGCCTTGTGCAGCGCCACTTCGAGCGCCCGTCCGACCACCTGCGTCGTACCTGCGCGGCTCGCGGTGGGCGTGAGAATCAGCGTGAGACCGGCGGGGGTCGAGCCGGCAATCGCGCAGGATCTTCGCGATCACGACGGCGGGCGGCGCGCGGTCCACTTCGAGCACGAGGCAACCGGAACGCGCCTCGTCGCGATAACGCAGTTCTTCGTAGAGCGGCTCCTTGCATGCGAGCGAGCGCGCCGGACCCGAGCCGAGCGCAAAGAACTTCTTGCCTCCGGTTTCTTCCTTGCTCGCGGAGAGGCTCCATCCTGCGTACTGACTTGCGAGGCACGCGAGCACCGGTTGTGCGCTGGAAATCTCGACGAAGGTCGGCCATTCTTCGCGCGCGCTGTTCGAAGCCGCCGCGCCGATACGCACCTGGCCGAGCCCGCCCATGCAGATTTCGGCGATCGCCGCGCCGGCCGCGACGCTGCCCGGCGCATTGATGCCTGCATCGATGATCAGCACGCCGGTTTCGTCGCGGCTCGCCTCGATGCCGGTTTGCGGCATGTGTTCGAGCAGCCGCTCGAGCAGCGGCCGGGTCAGCGCGTTGACGCTCAACGACGCCTGCGATGCCGCTGCATCAGCGCACAGCGAATGTTCGCTCATGGGATACCTTCCGTCTGTATTCGATGGCGCTCACGCACCAGCCGCCGCAGCGCGGCTGACGCGGACCGGAACGATGATTCACGCAGCCGCTTGTGCGGGACGCTCGGCGAGCACCTCGCGTGCCACGGCGCGCGCCTCCTCGAAGCCGAGATAGAGCGGCTGCTTCGCGGCGAGCATCTGTTCGAACAGGCGCCGCTGAACCTGATACTTGACATTGCCGATGGCAAGCGCGCCGATGCCCAGCGTCTTTCCATTTCCGATCGCCCTGCCGTCGTCCATCACGCCAACGCCTTCGATGCCGGCTGGCGGCACGGCGTTCACATCGGCGGCAATCAGCAGGCGCGGTGCCGACTGGATCTGGCTCGCACTTAGCACCTGCACGCCGGCGGCGGCCGCGGCGAACACGACATCGGTGTCGGCGAGCGCCGATGCAATGGTCGCGCCGGACCGCGCATCGGCGCCTGCCGTCTGCACGCTGAACCGTTCGTTGATCCGGTTGCTCGCGCTTTCCGCCGCTTCAAGGCCGCGGCTGCTCGCGACCGATACGAGCGCACCCGCCTGCGCCGCCAGCACCGCCGCGATCACGCCGACCGGCCCGGTTCCGCCGAGTACCAGGACGCGCTTGCCGGAAAGGTCCGTGCCCTGTGCGCGCAGCAAGTGCCACTCGACGCTGGCGACGAGGGCCGCAGCGGTCGTGTACGAGCCGCTCGGATCAGCGAAAGCCGATACCTCGAACGGCGGCACCATTGCCTTGCGCGCGATGCGCAGCATGTCGGCGGCCACGACGACATCGCGCCCGCCGATGAAAATGCCGGTATGCCCGACGCCTTTCGGGCCGCGCGAGAAGATCGCATCCTGCGTGAAAGCGGCGACGTTGTCGACGCCGACATCGGCGTAAGGCACAACGACCTGATAGCCGGCATCGACGGCCATGTTCACGTCGAAAGGACTCATCTGCCGCGTGGGCGTGAACATATGGAGAATGAAGGGACGTTCCATCTTTCCTCGGCGAAGGGGAGGTGAATCAATGGCCGGCGGGCGTGCGAACTGACGTCGTGCCCGAATTCGGCCCCTGACGACTTCGAGGTGCAGCGACCCTCGGTGCACAACCGGATTACGGGTGCGCCCGATCAACGCAAGCGCCATGCCATGCGCGTGGCGTTGTGCCAAACGCCGCCGGGCATTCGCTCACGTGCCGCTCATGCGTTGTTACGAAGACATTCTGTAACCCTCCAGCGCCTCGCGAGATGCGTTTCGCCCGGGCTTTTTCGCGGCTTTCGCGAATTCGCCGGCAAGCGCGGGACCCGTATGTTCGATCAGAAAGCGGAGAAATGCATGGCACGTCGGGCGCAGTCGCTTGCGCTCATAGGGACGATCGGCCACGCGCGATCGATGGGCGTTCCGTTCACCTGGAGGTTCGCGATCTCGCGCGTACGCAGTTCCAGCCTTGGCGTATGCAGGGATACGAGGCTGATGCCCATGCCTGCCATCACCGCCTGCTTCACCGATTCGTTTCTGTCGAGCGTGACGATCCATGCCGGTGTGAAGACGTGATTGCGCAACGTCTGTTCTGCGACGGTGCGCGTTCCCGATCCTCTTTCGCGCAACGGGAACGTCTCATGGCGCAATTCCTGCAAGTCGAACTGCTGCGCGGTGACGAGCGGATGCTGCGGCGATGGCGTCGAGTTAGCGCGGCGATGAGCTTCGGCACGAAGTACTTGAAGTGTACGAACCAGATTTGTCATGGTTCGCTCTCGGTGAGCAGGGTCGGGAATGCGCCGGAAGCCGCAACGTAATGTTCGCTTATAGGATGGCTAAGAATAACTTAGTTGGATTGAATCATGCTCTGACGTACCTTCGAATTAACAGACGGTACGTTTCCGGTGAGGCCGCTCGATGTTTCATATGAAGATGCCGGCCACGGCTCGCGAGCAACGAGACAACATACGCAAGGAGGAACGCATGGCCGTATCGCCTGGGCACTCCGCTGACGAACTGGCGCGGCTTCACGCCGCCGCGCGTGGGGCGTATCGCCCCGGCGACTTCGCCACCCCCTTCAACCATCCTGACATGAGACGACCATGCACGAACGCCATATGACCTTGCCCGAGTTCCTTGCCGGACAGTTGCGCGAAACCGTCGATGAAACCGACCGCTCGGGCCTTCAGGCCCTGCTACAGGACATCGCCGGGGCCGTGCGCGCGGTGACGTCGATTGTCGCGCGCGGCGCACTCGGCCACCATGGCGGCGTGGACGGCGGTGCTGACGGTCAGGGCGAGGAACGCAAGCATCTGGAACTCGCGGCGAATGCGATATTCGTCGCGATGTGCGAGCGCAACGCATGCGTGGCGGGGCTGGTGTCGGAAGCCACGAATATCGCGCGAGAGACGGGCCCGGGTGGCGCGCGTGGCGAGTATCTCGTCGTGCTCGATCCGCTGGACAGATCGTCGAACACGGGCCTGAATGTGGCGGTCGGCTCTATTTTTTCGGTGCTGCGCAGGCGTGCGGGCCAGCCGGTTTCGGATGGTGCGTTTCTATGCAACGGCCGCGAGCAGCTTGCTGCGGGCTATGCCATCTACGGGCCTTCGACGATGCTCGTGCTGACCGTCGGCCTCGGCACGCACGGCTTCACGCTGGATCGTGACGCGGGCGCTTTCCTGCTCACGCATCCCTTCATCCGCATTCCTTCGCCGGCAACGGAGCTTTCGATCAACGCCGCGAACGAACGCTTCTGGGAGCCGCCGGTGCTGCGCTATGTGCGCGAGTGCCGGGCCGGCAGCGCAGGCGAGCGCCAGCAGGATTTCAGCGCGCGCTGGGTGGCGTCCATGGTCGTCGACGTGCATCGGCTTCTGATGCGCGGCGGCGTGTACCTGCAGCCGCGCGATCGTCACAGGGCGATCCACTCCGGCGGCCTGCGGCTGCTGCATGAAGCGAACCCGATGGCGTTCATCGTGGAGCAGGCGGGCGGTCTCGCGAGCACCGGGCGCGGGCGGATCCTGGATGCCGTGCCGGATGCATTGCATGACCACGTGCCCGCGATTCTCGGTTCGAAGGCGGAAGTCGAGCGGCTTGAACGCTATCACCGTGAATACGACAGCGGCGTGGACAAGCCGTTCGTCTCTCCGCTCTTCAACGAACGTTCGTTGTTCCGTCCGGAGGCGCGTATCTGAATGCAACCCGCGAGCGACCCCGGGGCCTGCGCGAAGCGCTTCACGGAAGACGCGTGGCCGCGCGCAAATGCCGTGCGCCAACGAAGCCCTGTCAGATGAGAGATTCACCATGTCGATCAAACACCCGATCGTGGCGGTCACCGGTTCGAGCGGAGCCGGCACCACCACCGTTATGAAGAGTTTCCAGCACATCTTCCGGCGCGAAAAGTTGAATGCGCAGATCGTCGAAGGGGACGCGTTTCATCGCTACGACCGCGCAGCGATGCGCTTCGCAATGAAGGACGCCGAAGACAGCCGCAGGCAGTTCAGCCACTTCGGTCCTGAAGCGAACCTGCTGGAGGAACTCGCAGCGCTCTTTCGGGAATACGCGCAGAGCGGCCGGGGACGGGTGCGCAAGTACCTGCACGACGAGATCGAAGCGGCGCAGTACGGGCAGGACCCCGGCACGTTCACCGAGTGGTTCGGCATCGAGGGCGAGACCGACCTGCTTTTCTACGAAGGGCTGCACGGCGGCTACGCGGGTCACGGTATCGATGTCGCGCAGCATGCGGACCTGCTGGTCGGCGTCGTGCCGATCATCAATCTCGAATGGATCCAGAAGCTGCATCGCGACAAGAACCTGCGCGGCTATTCGCAGGAGGCGGTCATGGACACCATCCTGCGCCGCATGCCCGACTACGCCCATTACATCTGTCCGCAGTTCAGTCGCACGCACGTCAATTTTCAGCGTGTGCCGACCGTCGACACGTCGAATCCGTTCACCGCTCGCGACATTCCCACCGCCGATGAAAGCTATGTCGTGATCCGCTTTGCCAATCCCAAGGGTATTGACTTCCCCTATCTGCTCACCATGTTGCGGGATTCGTTCATGAGCCGGCCGAACGTGATCGTCGTTCCCGGCGGCAAGATGGGGATCGCAATGCAGTTGATCTTCACGCCGATGATCCTTCAGATGATCGACCGCAAACGGCGTGCCGTCTGAAGCATGCCTCACCGAGAAACCACAGGAGATACGCCATGCAAGTCATGCCACGCAACCTGCCCGTCGATGCCGTCTTGTTCGACCTCGACGGCACATTGCTGCATACGTCGCCGGATATCGGGCGCGCGCTGAATCGCGCGCTCACCGAACGAGGAATCCCGCCGATCGCGCCGGATGCGGCGCAGGGGCTGATAGGCGGAGGGTCGGCGGTGCTCGTCCAGCGGGCGTTGAGCCTGCTCGGGCGCGACGACGAGGCGCATACCCATAGCCAGGTTCTGCGCCGCTATGAACTGGCGTACGAGAGCATTTGCCAGAGTCCGGACGGCCATCTGACGCAACGCTGCCCCGGCCTCGAAGCCGCGCTCGAGCAACTGCGCGGGATGGGGATCAAGCTGGGTGTGGTGACCAACAAGGAGATGCGCTTTCTCGAGCCGCTGCTGCTGCGCTTCGGCTTGTCGGGATGGTTCGATATCGTCGTGGACGGAACCGCCTGCGCGAAGCGCAAGCCGGACCCGGCTCCGCTCCTGCACGCCTGCGACGCTCTCGCGGTGGAGCCGGCGCATACGCTCTTCGTCGGCGATTCGATTTGCGACGTGCAGGCCGCGCAGGCCGCCGGCATGCCGGTCGTCTGTGTCAGCTACGGGTACAGTGCGGAACATCCGGTGGGGGAGTTGCCCTGTCTGCGCGTCATCGACGATCTCACCGAGTTGCCTGAGCTGATCGGAGGCCAGCCGCAGTTGCGCAAGGCGCGGCGCCCGGCGCCTGCTGCCTACGCCGCGCAACGCAATGACGATCAGCCCGGCTATCTGATGTAAGACACGTGGCGCGTCACGGCTTGATGTGAACGCGCTTCATCTTCCGGTACAGCGTGTTGCGCGTGACCCCGAGCGTGATCGCCACCTGGCTCACATTCCAGCGGTGCTTTTCCAGCAGCGCGAGCAGCGTTTCGCGCTCGCTTTGCAGGATGGCGTTGAGCGCGGGGGCGCTGGCCGGGCAGGCATCGTCTGCTTCCATCTGCACTTCGGTCGATGCCTGCCGTGTGCCGTGTTTGGAAGGAGGAGGGCGTTCTGCGCTGCCACGCACGATATCGGCAGGCAAGTGCTCGCACGTGAGCACCGGCCCGTCGCACAGTGCGGCAGCCATGCGCAGCACGTTGCGCAACTGGCGAATGTTGCCGGGCCATGCACATTCGAGCAGCGCGTGCCGCGCTTCCGGGCTCAGCGAAGGCGCGCCGTCAGGGGCATCCTCTTCGAGCAGATGACGGATCAGTGCGAGCTTGTCCTTGCGCTCGCGCAGCGGCGGTATGTGCAGCGCGGTGCCGTTCAGGCGGTAGTACAGGTCTTCGCGGAACTGGCCGGTTCGCACCAGCTCGCCCAGGTCCCGATGGCTTGCGCTCACGAGCTGAAAGTCCACCTTGATGACGGTCTCGGAACCGAGTTGCGTGACTTCGCGCTCTTCGAGCACGCGCAGCAGGCGGGCCTGCAGCGTGAGCGGCATGTCGCCGATCTCATCGAGAAACAGCGTGCCGCCATCGGCTTGAAGAATCTTGCCGCGTCTGCCCTCGCGCTGTGCGCCGGTGAATGCGCCGGCACGATAGCCGAAGAGTTCGCTTTCGATCAGGTGCTCGGGCAGCGAAGCGCAATTCACGGCGACGAATGGCCCGCGATGCCGCGAGCTTGTCGCGTGCAGCGCGTTCGCGAGCACTTCCTTGCCGCTGCCTGTCTCGCCGTGCACGAGAACGGCGATGCCGCGCTCGATCATGCGCTCGCCGAGACTGAACTGGCCGGCAAGTTCGGCATCGCCGAATTCGACACGCGGCACGCCGGCGCGACGTGTGCGTTCGGCGGCCTGCCGCGTGCCGGCGCGCGCGGAGCCTGTCCGCTTTTCCGCTTCGGCGGGTTCGACCACCCTGGCCGCATGACTGCGAGGCTCCTGTGCCACTACGAAAAAGCGATTCGAGGCATGCGCGCGGAAGATCGCAACAGGGTGGAACGAACTGCGCGCGCTGCGTCCGACGATGTCGGAAAGCGATGCGTTGAAGATGTCGGTGATGAGCTTGCCGGCCACGTCGGCGAGCGACGAGAACCCCAGTTGAAAGAGGGCGCTTCGATTCGCGCCGAGCACGGTGCCATCGTCGGCGATCGTGAGCTTGCCCGCGTGCAGCGTATTGACGAATTCGGGCCTGCTGTGAAAATGCAGGACATGCGAGCGCGCGTGCCGTGCATCGAGCAGCTGGTTCTCGATCATCTGCCGCGACATGCCGACGAGCACCAGCGAGTGCTGCTGCAACAGTTGCGAGCGGCTCGTGACATCGAGCGCGCCGACGATGGCGCCGCGTTCGTCGAGGACGGGCGCCGCCGAGCAGGTCAGCCCCGTGTAGCGCGAATAGAAGTGTTCATGCTGGCGGACGGCGACTGCCTCGCCTTCCGCGAGGCAGGTGCCCATGCCGTTGGTGCCCGCTTCGCGCTCGCTCCACACCGCGCCGACGCAAAAGCCCCAGTCCTCGACCTCTTCGGCGAATTCCGTCGAAGAGACGAGATGCAGGATCACGCCATCGGCATCGGTCAGCACGACCGCAAGCTCGGCGTCGCCGAGTTGCTGGTAGAGCGTCGCCATTTCGAGTTTCGCGCAGCCGATCAGGTCGGCGAGCGGGCCGCGCCGCGCGGCGAGTTCGGCGCTCGTGAGAACGGGCGGCGTACGCCACGCGTCGGGACGAAGGCCATGGTCATCGACACAGCGCGTCCACGACCGGATGATGGGTGCGCTCGGTTCGAAGCGCCCAAAACGACGCACCCGCTGACGCACGATCTCACTGACGCGGCTGTCGTGTTCCTCCAGGGACTGACATGATTCCATGACACGTATCTCCGAATATTGGCCGGCGGGCGGACGGCACCCTCTGGCCGATTATTCGTTGACGAATTGCGAGCGGCAATACACCTCGATGGCCTACTCCCCGGGAGGTAGGGGGAACCCCCAATGGCAGGCGCCGGCGTGCCGATGCCGCGCACGGCATCGGCCAGGAGGAGGGTCGCGCAGGCCGCCTGTCAGTGGTTGCGCTGCTCATGCTCGTGCCGCCAGACGACGGCTTCGAGCCGCGAGTGCAGGTCGAGCTTTCGCAGCACATGCTTGACGTGAACCTTCACGGTACCGACGCTGATGTCGAGCTTGCGCGCGATCGCCTTGTTGCACAGCCCGCCGACGAGGTAGTCGAATACTTCCAGTTCGCGCGCCGTGAGATCGGTTTGCGTAGCGGGAATGCGCTGGCCGCCGGAGAGCGCGTGAACGAGGCTGCCCGTGACGGCTTCGCTCAGCACCGCGGTGCCCTTCAAAGCCTTCTGAAGGCACACGCAGAGGTCCTCGGGGTCCATGTCCTTGAGGAGATACCCGTGCGCGCCGGCGCGCAGCGCGGCCACCACATCGCGTTCGTTATCGGACACGGTCAGCATGATGAAGCGCGACTCGACGCTTGCCTGGCGCATCAGATCGAGCGTCTCGATGCCGCTGACCTCGGGCATGTTCAGGTCGATCAGAATCACGTCGGGTTTCAGGCGCACCGCCATGTCGACGCCCTCGCGTCCCGACGACGCTTCACCAACGACGGAAAACGCGGGATTCATCTGGATCAGTTGCGCGACGCCCTTGCGGAACAACGCGTGATCGTCGATGAGAAGAACCGTATTGGGGGACATTCTCTTATCTTCCTTGGGCTCATTGACCAGACTGCTTGTCTCTTACTGGAACGGCCTGTGCGCAGTCTCTTGCGGCGTTCGTCGCGCATTTCGTGCGTGATTTCGCGTTCGATTTCGAGCTGCGGCTTTTTTCTGCCGGATAGTCTAACCGCGGACGGCATGCGAAGAAAAAAACATCTCAAAAAATTTTTCCGGACCGGCTGCCATTCGGCGACCCGGCCCGCTTGCTGGTTTTTTCCTCAGAAGTGATTGCGCAGTTCTTCGCCGATCTCGAAGATGTCTCCGACGATGCCGTACTTCGCAATCGTGAAAATGGACGCTTCGGGGTCGGTGTTCACGGCGATGATGTTCTCGACGTGCTTCATGCCCGCCATGTGCTGCACCGAGCCCGAGATACCCATCGCGATATAGACCTTGCAGTTCGCGGCGGTCTTGCCGGACTGCCCGACCTGATGTGCTTTCGGCAGCCAGCCCGAGTCGGCAATCGGCCGCGAGCAGCCGAGCGTCGCGCCTACGGCATCGGCCAGTTCCTTGAACTGTTCGACGTGCGTCTCTTCCCCGATGCCGCGGCCGACCGACAGGATGAAATCGGCGCCGGCGATATCGACGTCGCCGCCCGCAGCCGGCTCCTCGAATTCGGTGTGCGTGCTGCGCTCCGCGACCGGCGGCGCAGCGAACGAACCGAGCACGGCAGCGCCGCCCGCGTCGGGCGCCTTGAACGAGCCGGGGCGCAGCGTCACGACGACCGTCGCCCGGCCCGGAAACTCGATCTCCATATTGACCTTCTGGCCGTAGCCGGAGCGCGTCGCGAGCCATGCGTCGCCGTCGCGCGAGAGACCGAACGCGTCGGTCGTGAATCCGTAATTACCCTTGGCGGCGAGCGGCGCGGCGTAGCCGAGCGTATCGATGGTGTGCGGCAGCAGCACGAGCGAGGGCGAGCGATCCTGAATCAGCGCGCGCGAGACGGCTTCGTACGTGTCGGGGTCGAACGCGTCGCTCGCGGTTTGCACCGTCAGGATTTCATCGACGCCAGCGAGCTTCAGCGCCTCCGTGAATGCGTCGGGACGGGCGCCGAGCACGGCCACTGTCAGGCGTTCGCCGCTTGCTTCTTTCGCCTGCACGGCGGCGCCGAGCACTTCGAGGCTCACGGGCCGCACTTGCCCATGACGATGTTCTACGAGAACCAGAATGCCGCTCATCACGCTTCTCCTCTGAATTCCTTGATCAGGCTCGCAAGGCGTGCGGCCTGTTCGGCGGGGGTGCCGTCGATCATCTGCGCGCGGCCCAGTTCCGGCACGTACACGCGACGCACGCGCGAGAGCGATCCGGCGGCGCCGGTTTCGCCGGCGGGCACGCCGAGTTCGGCGGGCGAGAGCGTTTCGATCGAACGGGCCGCTGCCTGCTTGATGCCGCGCAGCGACGCGTAGCGCGGCGTGTTGATGCCGAGTTGCAGCGTCAGCACGGCCGGTGTCTGCACCTTGACGGTGGCGTAGGCGCCGCCTTCGAGTTCGCGGCGCACGGTCGCGCACGGCGAGCCGGGGCTGTAGTCGAGCCCGGCCACCACCGCGGCGTGCGGCCAGTCAAGCAGGCCGGCGAGCGCCATGCCGGTCGCGCCGTAAGCGTGGTCGGATGCCTGCACGCCCGCGAAGATCAGGTCCGGCGCCTCCTTGCGCGCCAGCGCGGCCAGCACGCGGGCAATGCCGACCGGGTCCGCGCCTTCGAGGTCGTCGCTCCAGATCCGGATCGCGCGATCCGCACCCTTCGCGAGACACTTGCGCAGTTCTTCGTCGGCGCTGTCGGGGCCGACGGTCGCCACCACGACTTCGATGCCGGCATCCTGAGCGCCTTCCTTGAGCCGCATCGCCTCTTCGAGTGCGTAGTGATCCCATTCGTTGAGGTCGAAGACGTGGAAGTCCGCTTCGACGTCGCGGCCGTCGTCGCGCAACTCGAAATCCTCATCGAGCGACGCAACCTGCTTTATGGTTACGAGTATCTTCATCTTGGCTCCATCATGTTCGTCGGGTCATGCACGGGATGCTGCTGTAAATCGTGGGCTGTGATGTTCCTGTGGGCGAGACGAGTGGCGGGGGACGTCTGCGGCGCGAGCGTGCGGCCGAAGTAGCCGAAGATGCGCATGCGCGCTTCGCTGTCCGGGTCGAGGCGCATGCGCCAGCGATCGGCGTCGGTGAGATTGGGATGCTCGAACACAAGCACGCGATGCAGCGGGTAGCCCTCGTCGCGCAGCGGCAGCAGGACGCGTCGCGTCGCCTGCCGGTTGAGGATCACGGCGCGCCGCACGTCAGGCACGTCATGTTCGGCGAGCCGTGCAAGGCGTGCCTGCGATGTGGCCGGATTGCGCGCGACGCCGCAGAGCACGTCGACGTCGGTATCCCGCGCAAGCTGGTTCAGCACCGCGCGGGGCGGGTCGTCGCGATAGGCGACGCCCGCGCGCACCCACGCCACATCGTCGGTGGCGAGCAGGGCGAGCAGGCGCGCGGGACAACGCGGATGACGGCTCGCCGCGCGCCGCACCCCGGATTCCTCGTCCTGCACAAAGCGGCTGAGCCATTCGACCGGGCACGCGGGATTGCGCGCGAGCGAGCGGCGCACCCAGGCGTCCGCATCCCCCGCCAGCCAGTCGACGACCCTCGGTGCAACGTCGGCGCGCGCGGCCACGGCGCGTCGCACGGCGGGTTCGGCGTCGAAGCAAAGCGCGATCAGCGCGCCCGCCGGCGTGCCCGGGTTGACGGCCGCGGCGCGTCGCACGGTGGCGTCGTCCTCGCGGGCGAGCAGCGTAAGCACCTCGGCGCTCGTGCGCGCATGAAGCGCCACGCTGCGTTTCTCGGGCACCGACGCGGGAATCGACCGCAGCAGCGCATCGGGGCAATACGGATGGCGCAGCACTTGCGCGCGTACCGCATTCGCGCGCGTGCTGTTCCATAGACGCGTGAGCGTTTCTTCGTCGGTGGCCAGGTGAATGGCGAGCAGGCGCTGCAGCGTCGCGATGCCGCGCTGTTCGAGCTGCGTCAGGAGATCCGCCGGTACATCGACGTTTTCGCACAGGGCGCGCAGCACCGCGAGGTCTTCGGTTCGCGAGGCGATCGCGGCGAGCAGCGCGTGCGGCGCGTTCGCGTGGCGAGCGAGCAGTTGCCACAGACGCCAGGCTTCATCAGTTTCGCCAGCGTGCGCAGCCAGCGCTTCGAGCGCCCGGCCAGGGGTCGAAGGATTGCGCGCGAGGCGCACGCCAAGCGTCGTGTCGCTGCTTTCATGCGCGACGGCGGCAAGCCGCGCGAGCACGGCGGCAGGCGCGAAGGAGAGCGTGGCGAGCGCGAGCCGGTCGCGGCGCGTATTGAAGAGCCGCGCCCCGAGCCGTTCCTGGTCGTGGCCGCATGCGTACGGATAGAGCGCGGCCGCGCCGTACAGGTCGTCGGCTTCGAGGGCGAGGCCGACCAGCTCGCGCCAGTGCCGCCTTGGCGTGGCCGCGACTGACGGCGCCCGGGCGGCAGGATCAGCGAGCGCGATTGGCCGGATGGGGATTTGCGGAGTCGACATGTGCGCCGGTCTCTGTGGCGGCTCACGCGAGCACGGCTTTGCGCTGGTCGTCCGATACGGGGCCGTCTCCGGCTGCATCGGCAAGACTTTCCGCGACCAGTTCGATGAGTTCGCGCACGACGAACTTGCCTTCGTAGCCGCTCGTCTTCAGCGCGTCCTCGAACATCGTCAGGTCCTTGGGGCAGCACACGACGAACACGTCGAGCCCTTCGATGCGCGCGGCTTCGTGCATGCGCAGTTGCGACGGCTTTTCGACGCCGACCGGATCGCTCATCCAGATCCTCCCGCCGCCCGCGCCGCAGCAGAATGAATTGTCGCGTGAGCGCGGCATCTCGACGAGGTCGCAGCCGAGCGCGGCGAGAATCTGGCGCGGTGCGTCGTAGCCCTTGTTGAAGCGGCCGAGATGGCACGGATCGTGGAAGGTCACGCGATAGTCGAGCGAACGCCTGGGCCTGATCGTGCCTTCGGCGATCATGCGGGCGAGAAGGCTCGTGTAGTGCTCGATTTCGTACTTGCCGCCGAAGTCCGGGTACTCGTTGCGGATCGTGTTGTATGAGTGCGGGTCGGTCGTCACGATGCGTTTGAAGGTCGACTTGCCGAGCATCGCGATGTTGTTTTCCGCCAGCAGTTCATAGAGCCCTTCCTCGCCGACGCGGCGCACATCGTTGCCGGCGTTCGATTCACCCTCGTAGAGCAGGCCGAAATCGACGTGTGCTTCATGCAGCAGGGTCGCAAAGGCCCGCGTCACGCGCTGGTTGCGGGGGTCGAACGAGGCATAGTCGCCCACGAACCACAGCATGTCCACCGGCTCCTTGCGCGCGTCCTTGATCTCGAAGGGCAGGGGCTTGGCCCATGCCGCGCGCTTGCGCTTCGATTCGTTGAACGAGTTGCCGTTCTTGTGGATGGCCTGCAGGGTCTTCTGCACTTGCGGCTCCATCTCGCCGTCTTCGACGAGCTTGCGGCGCAGCTGCACGATGATCGGTACATGTTCCACCGCTACCGGGCAGATTTCGACGCACGCCATGCAGGTGCGGCACGACCACACGGTCTCCATGAACACCTGGCCGATGCCCTTGCCATGCACGTCGAGCTTGACCTCGTCGGGCAGCGTGTTTTTTTCGAGCGCCTCGTTCGCGAATTCGCGCAGCGACAGGATCACGTCGCGGGGCGAGAGCGGGGCGCCTGCCGCATTCGCCGGACACGCTTCGTGGCAGCGTCCGCACTTCGTGCAGGCGTCGAGATTCAGCAGATGTTTCCACGTGAAGTCGGTGATGGCCTTGTAGCCGACGCTCTGGCTCTCCGGCGCGATGCGCGGCAGCCGTTGCGCGGCGAGCGGATCGCGCATCATCAGCGAGCCCGACGCCGTGAAAATGTGCTTGATCTTCGTGTACGGAATCAATGCGATGAACGTGAGGGCGAGCAGGCCGTGGAACCACCAGAGGCCCGTGCGCAGGATGGATGCGCCGGACGATCCGAGCCCTGCGGCACGCAAGAACTCGGCAAGGAGGGCGGCCACCGGCGACCACCAGCGCGTGTCCCATACCACGGCGCGATCCTGCAGCCACACGAGACGCAGCGCGCTCAGCACGAAGCCGGTGATCCCGATCAGGATCAGCGTCCAGAGGAACGCCCAGTCTTCGCGACGGTACCCGCTGCGGTCGTAATCAGGATCTGCGGGCTGGCGGTCGGGGCGCTTGTAATCCAGCTTGGGCGGCTTGATCCAGCCGCGGCGCACCATCATGTAGATGAGGCCGCCGACCAGCGAGACGCCCGCCAGGTTCATCGCCAGCTTGAAGAACAGATAGAAGTTGCCGTTCCAGAAGTGGTAGCCGAAGACGCGCGCCGTAATGTCGTAGTCGACGGTGACTGTCGCCGTGCCGATGAAGAGCACCGCGAAGCCGTAAAAGATCATGCGGTGCGCGCGGCCGGCCGCCGGATCGCGGCGCGCGATCGTGCGGTGGTCCGCTACGACCTTCATCATGTCGGCGAATCGTGCGCGCAGGTCGATCGGACCGGCGACCGGCCGCCCGCGCCGGTACTTGCGGATCTGGATATGGACGCCCCACGCGAACACGGCGATTGCGGCGATGCCGACGGCATAGAAGAGCCCGATCGCGAACGAAGGGAAGTTCTCGAACAGGATGCGCGTCACCGAGGCCTTGTCGAAATTCGATGCTGTCAGCATGGGTCGTCCATTGAACAGGTGAGAAGTGGTTCGTCGCTATGCGTTGCTTATGTCGTGGCTTCCTTTACGCCGTTTGATGCACCTGGGCCTTCGTGAAACTTGGAGTTCTATTGGTCTATTAGCTCTGCCCCTGTCCGGGGCAGTGCCAATAGACCAACAGCAAAACAAGTTTCATGGAGGCCTTGGCGCATCAAACGGTGCAAACACAGCCCAGGCCCGCCCCACCACTACGTCACTTCTTGTAGACGATCTCGAACGTCCCCCCCGGCATATGCGGCGTGCCCCAGACCGCGACTTCGCGCTTGTACGGAAGCGGAATTTGCGGGTTCGCCTCCTCGATCTCACGCGCGACGCGGTGACCCGTGAAGGTCGCATCGGCGATCAGGCGCGGCGCTTCGGCATCGCCGATCAGGTAGACCGCCTTGACCCCCTTGTCTGCCCATTCGCCCTGGCGTGCCTTCAGTTCGCGATACAGGCCATCGTTCGACTTGCGGCCGGTGACGAGCACCAGCGAATCGAATTCGAGCCAGCGGTGCGTCTTGTTCGCATCGCGCGGCAACTGGCCCGCGCCCTTGTAGGTGCGGCGCGAACCATCGCCCCAGATGTTGTAGATCTCGATGCGGCCACGTTCGATGCGGCTCGCGAAGTGATCACCCAGCTCGTTCACATGAAGCTCATGCAAACGGCGCATCATGTTCGGGTATTCGAGGGTGAAGTGCATGTAGTTCGCGAGATGCACGCCGCTCACGATCGTCACCTCGTGGCCCGCCGCGGCAAGCTTTTCCGCGATGCTCGGCGCCATGAAGTACGTATCGGCGTTGAGGATCACGACGCGCTTGCCGATCGGCTTCTTGCCCCCGAGCACCTGTTCCGGCGTGAGCTGGTCGGGCTGCGATGCGTCGGCGCCAGGAATCGGATCGTGCGTCAGGCAGTTCGTGCCGTCCGCGACCCAGTGCGAGCCCGTCGCGATGACGACCTTGTCCGCGCCGTAGTCGAGCACGTCATCGGCGATGAGCGGCTTCTGGCCGAGTGCAAGCTGGCTCTGCTTGTTCTTCTTCAGGAGCTTGGCGATCTGCGTTTCGCGGTAGTCGCGGTGATAACCCCATTCGCCGAGGCCCGGCAGCGTGACGACGCTGTTCAGATGGCCGCCAATCTTCTCGGCGGAGTCCACGAGGTGGACCGTGTAGCCGCGCTGCATCAGCACGCGCGCCGCTTCCGAGCCAGCCGGCCCCGCACCCACGACGAGCACCGAATCGTTCGAGCCGCATTCGGCGAATTTCTCCGGGTGCCAGCCACGGCGATACTCTTCACCGGCGGTCGCGTTCTGCGTGCAGATCATCGGCGGGCCGCCGATTTCCCAGCGCGAGATGCAAACGTTGCAGCCGATGCACACGCGAATATCGTCGATGCGGCCTTCCTCGACCTTCTTCGGCAAAAAGGGGTCCGCAATCGAAGGGCGCGCCGCGCCGATGATGTCGGCGATGCCCTTCGTGACGATCTCCGTCATCTTCTCGGGGTCGGTAAAGCGGCCTACGCCGAGCACCGGTTTCTTCGACACCTGCTTGATGAACCGCGTCCACGGAATCTGGTGCCCTTGCAGGTTGAAGCGCGACGGTCCCGCATCTTCGCCCCATTCCGCGATATCGCCCACGTCGACGTCCCACAGGTCGACGAGCGAGTCGGCCATCTCGACGAACTTCACGCCGTCCCGCTCGACTTCGATACCGCCCGTGCCGTAAAGCGTATCCACCGCGAATCGCGTAGCGATCGCGCAATCATGGCCGACCGCGCGGCGCACTTTTTCAAGCGTCTCGACCCAGAAGCGCGCGCGGTTCTCGAGCGAGCCGCCGTAGCCGTCCGTGCGCTTGTTGTAGTAGGGCGAGAGGAATTGCAGCGGCAGGTACGAGTGCGCACCGTAGACATAGACGATGTCGAAGCCTGCGTCGCGTGCGCGCAGCGCCGCATCGACGTAGAACTGCTGGACGTCGCGGATGTCGTCGAGGTCCATTTCCTTGCAGTACGTCAAGGTCTCGAACTCGGAGGCGAACTGGCTCGGGCCGCGCGGCGTCGCGCGGCTTTCCATGCAGGGCGCATGCGATCCGCCGTACCACATCTCGATGCCTGCAAGCGCGCCGTACTTGTGCACTTCATCGGTCATCGCGCGCAGGTTGCGCACGTCGCCCTCGTCCCAGATCCGCGCGGAGAGACGATGCGTGTCATCCGATTCCGGATGGATCGAGCAGTACTCGGTGTTCATGGCGGCCCAGCCACCCTCGGCTTTCATCGAGCGGTGCGCGGCCTGGAAGCCAGGCAGATTGCTGCCGGCACCGATGCAGTGCGGCACCTGATAGAAGCGGTTGCGCAGCGTCTTCGGTCCGATCTTGATCGGCTCGAAGAGGACGTCATAACGGGAATCGCGTGGCATGGGGTGTCTCTCCTGGCTTGGGTCTTCGTAGACGATGTTCGGGTGGCTTGGGAGTCTTGCGCCGCCGGCCCGGGCTCCGGCCTGCGCTCCGCTCAAGTGGAACGGGCGCCAGGCACCGGACGGCGTGGTTGCTATGGCGCCACGCGCGTGCGCAGGCGCAGCGGATCGTAGAACGGCGTCTTCGTGACGACGCCGCTGAACGTGCCGGCCGGATCGCGAATCTCCACCTTCGTGCCGAGCGCGGTGTGGCTGGGCTTCAGATGCACCATGGCGAGCGACTGCATCAGGTAGCGGCTGAACGTGGCACTCGTGACGACGCCCACTTGCTCGTCGCCGATGAAGATCGGGGAACCGGCCGTGACCGCGCTTTCATGCTTGACGATCACGCCCGCCTGCTTGAAGCGCTCCTTGCCGCGCGAGGCGAGCAGCGCGGCCTTGCCCACGTAGTCGCCCTTCTTGTCGGGATCGATCATCCAGTCGAGGTTCAGTTCCCACGGCGTCGTGTCGCCTTCGGGCATGTCGAACGGGTAGAAGAGCAGGGCCGCTTCGATGCGCGCAAGTTCGAGCGAGGTCCATGAGGCGGGGACGATGCCGTGCGGCTTGCCTGCTTCGAGAATTGCATCCCAGATCGCGATGGCGTCGTCAGCGCTGCACGATACTTCGAACCCCTGTTCGCCCGAATAGCCGCCACGCGAGATCACGATCCTGCGGCCGAAGAGTTTCGTCTCGACGTGTGCGAAGTAGGGAAGCTCGCTGAGCTTCATGCCGATGTGCGGCTGGAGAATGTCGGTTGCGCGCGGGCCCTGCAGCGAAAGCATGTGGACGTCGAAGTCCTGGCGCCACTCGACCTTGCGGCCCTCGGCGGCCTCCTTGAGCAGTTGTTGCGTGATGCCGCCGCCGTGCGAGATGCGGTAGCGCTCCGGCGCGTCGTAGATCACCATCAGGTCGTCGCAGACGGCACCGCGTGCATCGACTTCTGCCGCGAGACGCGCGGTGCCCGGCTTCATTTTCGTGACATCGATGGCGCAGATGCTGTCGATGACCGACGCCGCGTCAGGACCGGTCACGTGCAGGATGTTCAGCGCGCTGATGTCGTAGAGACCGGCTTTGGTCCGCACGGCGACCACGTCGTCGTTCGGATCGCTCGCGTAGAACCAGGGCAGCGGCATATCGTTCCAGGTATCGCCGTCAAGCTTCGAGCCGAGTTCACGATGGCGGACATTCAGAATGGATTGCCTTGTCATAGCTGTTTCCCGAGAGTGAAACCGAACGTGATGGGATGCCCGGAGCGGCCGGGCAGCGAGTGGCCTCGGATGGCCATTGGATGACAGCAAGTCTCGTTCGTAAAAATCAGCGTCACAATGGCCCAATGGCGCTACCTCCGAGTGGGTAGTTCCGCCTACTCCGCGCGCGCCGGAAAACAGAAATCAAAGGGCGCGCGGGATGAGCGAAGACGCCTTACACGTTCTGTAAGCTGGTTTGTAAGGTATCCGCTGAAGCCACTGTGCACGCGGTGCGGGAGCCATTCGAAATGCGCGGGCCGTAGGCCTCCGACCGCAATTTCGCGTGCAATCGCTCGCCCGATTGCTACCGCGCAGGGCTACCTCCAATGAATCATTGAAATGGCTTTTTGACTGGCCGATTCTAGTTTCGTGAATTCGCCGATGTGGACGCATGGCCTGCACGGTCATGGGCCCACGCAATCGAGCCTTGATCAAGGCGCAATCGACACGAGGATGAGCGGGCATGAATGGACCGAAAACGATCCCGGTACGTGTAGCGCATGTCGAACCGGTCACGGATGATGTGCGGCGCTTCACGCTCGTGCCGGCAGATGGCCGGCACCTGCCCGCCTATTCCGCGGGCAGCCACGTCATCGTCACCATGCGCGGAGAGTCGCGTGTATGGCGCAACGCCTATTCGCTCACGACGCCCTCCGGCGTGCGCGACGCCTATCAGATCATGGTGCGCCGGGTGAGTGCATCGCGTGGCGGATCGGCGTTCATGCATTCGAGCGTGAGCGAGGGCACGCGGCTCGACATCTCGGTGCCGTCGAACTTCTTTCCGCTCGCGCGACGCGGCGGCAAGCACGTGATGATCGCGGGCGGCATCGGCGTGACGCCGTTTCTTTCGATGCTGCCTGAGCTTGCCCGCATCCGCGCGCGCGTCGAAATGCACTTGTGCTGTCGCCCGGAAGACGCGGACGCCTTCACGGATCTCATCGCATCGCGCACGGCGGGCGGCGTTGCGGTGTATGTCGAAGTGGCCGGTGCGAAGGAGCGTTTCGGCGCAATGCTCGCAGACCAGCCGGCCGGCACCCACCTTTACACCTGCGGACCGGCTGGGCTGATGGAAGGCGTCGCTGAGACCGCCCGCGCGCTTGGCTGGCCGGAAAGTCATTTCCATCAGGAGAGCTTCGGCGGCGCGTCGCACGGCGAGCCGTTCGTTGCGGTGCTGGCGAAGAGTGGTCGCGAAGTCGCGGTGACCGGCGACCAGAGCCTGCTCGAAGCGCTGGAAGCGGCGGGTGTCGATGCGCCCTACATGTGCCGCGGCGGCGCGTGCGGCACGTGTGCGCTGGAGGTGCTGGAAGGCACTCCCGAGCATCGCGACTTTTTCCAGAGCGCCGCCGAACGCGCGACGAACTGCAATGTGCTGCCCTGCGTGTCGCGTGCACGCGGTGGGCGGATCGTCCTGAACATCTGACCCAGGCCACGAACGGGAAACGCCATGACCATTGTCTTCAACGAAGAAAACTTCCGCGCTCCCTATACGTTCCGGAACAGCGATCAGGCCATCCTGCGCTTTCCGTTTCCGTTCCCGGAGGACCGCTACATGTACTCGGTCAACATCGAGCCGCATGTGAAGGGCGGCGCGTCGGCCGCGTTCGGAGCAACCTTCGATATCGACGAACACTATGTCTCCGAATGCCGCGACCGGGCGCTCACGCTGGAGCGCGATCCGTTGCGCTCGCAGGTGCTCGATCACATGGACGCCGCGCAGTGGGACACGCTCGAAATGATCATGGAAAGCCTCGCGGCGGACTATCCCGAGCATTTCAAGTTGACACGCGACGGCGACCACTGGACCTGGATCAACCAGCCGCTCGGTCTGGAGCAGCAGTTCGTGTTCGGCGACGTGGCCACGCTGCCGTGCCCGCCCTTCGAATACATCACGCGCCAGGCCCAGGGCGACTACGTACTGCTCGACCATCGCGACGACAACCTTTTCATGGATGGCGGCACGGTCACGACCCAAGCCGACTGGTCGCTCGACTTCGATCTCGGCATGAGCTTCATGGAGTGGCATGGTCCCGTGCCGCTCGCGCATCAGGCGGGCATCTTCGAGCGCGCGCTGAAGTTCCTGCTGCGCCTGCAGCTCGGCGCGCCCGTGCGGCGCCTGAACTGGACCATGACGGTCAATCCGCGTCTGGACACGTCGCCCGAGACCTATCCGGAGTGGGGTCCGGACCGGGCAAGCATCACGCCCGAGAACGTGGGGCGCAAGTTGCACCTGCGCGTCGAGTTGCAGACGCTCTTCAGGCTGCCGCGCAGCAACGCGATCCTCTTTTGCGTGCGCTGCTACCTGATCGCGTTCGACGAACTCGTGCGCGTGCCGAAATGGGGAAGGCGCATGCATCGCGTGCTCGGATCGCTGCCGCCGGAGCTTGTCGAGTACAAGGGCATCACGCGGTATCGGCAGACCGCGGTGCAGTGGCTTTCCCAGTTCGACGACGGACTGCCCACGAGCGCGGGCACGCATTCGGAAGCCGACCGGCTGGAGGAGCAAGTCACGTAAGCCCGCAACGTCCCCGTTTTTTGTCATTGCTTTAATCCTGTACCCCCGCAATGCCCTCCTTCGCGAGCATGCCCCGATTGCGGCGAGGCTCGCGAAGGACGTGCGTGATGATTCCACGTATCGGTGACTCAACCTGAAAGGAAGACAGAGATGAGTGCGATTCCCGAAGACTATGCCGGCGAACCCGACGGTTCTCTGCAGAGAAAGATAAGCTGGACCGGTGCGTTCTGGGTGGCGAGCGGCGTGCCCGCGCTGGTGTTGTTCTCGATCGGCTCGATTGCCGCAACCGTCGGCAAGCTGTCATGGGCCGTGTGGATCATCTCGATCGGACTCGGGTTCGTCCAGTCGTTTGCGTACGCGGAGATCGCAGGACTATTCCCGCACAAGTCGGGGGGCGCATCGGTCTATGGGGCGATCGCCTGGGTCCGCTATTCGAAACTGTTCGCACCGTTATCGGTGTGGTGCAACTGGTTCGCGTGGTCGCCGGTGCTCGCGATCGGCTCGGGGCTGGCAGCGGGGTACATCCTCTCGGTCATGTTCCCGCCCGACGCGGCGATCAACACGTGGCAGATCACGCTCTGCAGCCTCGACTGGCTGCGATCGGGCCTGAGCCTTCGCATCAACTCGACGTTCATCCTCGGCGCCGCGGTCCTGCTGATCACGTTCGCCATCCAGCATCGCGGCATCCTGAACGCAGCGCGCATCCAGACGATTCTCGGCGTCGCCGCGCTGATTCCGCTCATTCTCGTCGGCACGGTGCCGCTGATCACGGGCGACCTGCCGATGCAGAACCTTCTGCCGCTCGTGCCATTCGCGAAGGATGCCGCAGGCCAGGTCGTGGATGGCGCGTGGGGCATGGGCGGCGTCACCCTGATGGCGGGCGGGCTCTTCATCGCCGCGTGGTCGACCTATGGTTTCGAAACGGCGGTCTGCTATACGCGTGAATTCCGCGACCCGAAGGTGGATACGTTCAAGGCGATCCTGTATTCCGGCCTCTTGTGCATCTTCGTGTTCACGGTCGTGCCTCTCTCGTTCCAGGGCGTGCTAGGCCTCGGCCATCTCGTCACGCCCGAAGTGAAGGACGCGTCGGGCAAGGTCGTTTCGGCGGCGGTCTACAACGGCATGCTGTCACCGGACATCTATAGCGGCATGGGCGTCGCGAAAGCGATGGCGCCGATGATCCACGGCGGCCTGCTCGTCGAGAGGATACTCGTCGTGATGCTGGTGCTCGCGCTCGTGCTCGCGATCATGACCTCGATGGCCGGCTCTTCGCGCACGCTGTATCAGGCGTCGGTGGACGGCTGGCTGCCGAAGTACCTCTCGCATGTCAACTCGCATGGCGCGCCGACGCGTGCCATGTGGACCGACCTGTGCTTCAACCTGATCCTGCTGCTGATGTCGGACTACGTGTTCGTGCTCGCGATGTCCAATGTCGGATACATCATCTTCAACTTCCTGAACCTGAATTCGGCGTGGATCCACCGGCTCGACCGCCCGGACTGGAGCCGTCCGTTCCGTGCGCCGAACTGGCTGCTCGCGCTCGGCACGCTGTTCTCCTTCGTGAACCTCGGGCTGCTCGGCATGGGCGCGGACATCTGGGGTGCAGGCACGCTGTTCTCGGGCCTGACGTTCGCCGCATTGATCCTCCCTGTGTTCGTCTACCGCCACTACATCGTCGACCGGGGGCATTTCCCCGACGCGATGAAGGAAGACATGCAGCTCGTGGGCAGCGGCAGGGTGCAGAAGCGCGCGGGAATTCTGCCCTACGCGACGGTGCTGGCCGGCATCATCGTGGTGGCGGTCACGCACAACATGGCCGTCTATTGATTGCGCAACCCCAACACGCAGATTGCGCAACCTCATCACGCAACGTTCAAACCGGACTGCACTGAGATGATGACTTCGACCAACACCAGCCGCCCGACCTATGTCCCGCTGGAAGCGGACCCGCATGGCACGCAACACTGGTTCGTTACATCCGGGGCGACCGATGCCGACCGCGCCCGCGCCCAGGCTGCGCTCAGCCGGGCCGTGCCGCTTGAAGTATGGGCCGTGGACGCGGGCACGTCGCAAGCCGGGCCTTTGCGCCGGTTCGACGATGAACGCGCGCTCCTCGCCGCGCTCGAGCATGCGCTGCGCGACGCGAAGATCGGTCTGCGGATCTACGCGCTCGGCAGCGAGCCGTTCATCTGGTCCGTGCGGCAACTCGGCGAGCGCTTCGCGATTGCGCGCGAAGCGGTGAGGGTGGCCCATAGCGGCAGCCTGCATCGCCGGGTGTACTGCATTCATTGCCGGACGCTGAACGAAGGCGTGACCACCAGCGTCGCCGAGTGCGGAGGGTGCAAGCGCAGCCTCTTCGTGCGAGACCATTTCTCGCGGCGGCTGGCGGCATTCATGGGCGTGCAGGCCGATGCGGAGAATCCCGGCGAGTTGCCGCAACCCGAGCAGGTCTACCTGTAGTTTCCTCTCCTGGCGTCTTCTCGAAGGGATACCGTGAGCCTGTTGACACCCGCGGTAGACGCGGCGCCGATCAAGCCGTATTGATGTCGTGGAGGGTAGTCCGCCGGGGTCGCCCTGGCGGACTTTTTTATTTGGCGTGCGCCGGTTCGCGGAATCACCGGTCCGAATCGCTCGCTCTGCTGCGCGCCTTTTCAGCCGTGATCGAAGCGGGGACAAACGTCAGCACCACGCGCGACCCGGTGCCTGGCGAGCGGATATCGAGCCGGCCGCCGAGGCTTCGCGCACGCTCGCGCATGATCGCGAGGCCGTAGTGATGCTCGTCGCCATGTTCGCGCGTGATGCCGCGTCCATCGTCTTCGATCGTCACCGTGACCTCGCTCCCGCTCGACGACAGTTGCACGAGCGCCGTCGACGCCCGCGCGTGGCGGACCACGTTGGTCAGGGCCTCGCGCACGATCTGCACGACGTGCAATTCCTCGTTGACCGTGAGCCGCATGCGGCGGATCCGGTTGTCGATCGAAATCTGTATCTCGCTGCGCGATGCGAATTCGTCGACCACTTCTTCGAGCGTCGACGCGAGGCCCTGCGCGTGCATCGATGTGCGAAAGGTCGTGAGCAGCTCGCGCAGATGGCGGTAGGCGCTGTCGATGCCTTCGCGGATGGCCTGCGCGATCTGTCCGACGTCGCTCTTCGCCAGGTCCTCGGGCAGCACTGCCTGCAGGCGAGCCAGCTGAATCTTCATGTACGAGAGCGATTGCGCGAGCGAGTCGTGCAGTTCGCGCGCGATCGCGTTGCGTTCCTCGAGCAGGACCATGCGGCGATCGCGCACGTCACGACCCAGGTTCGAGATTGCGTGAGCCAGCACGCTCGCGATCGTTTCCATCAGGTGAAGATGGCGCGGCTCGAACCGCGTGTCGGGGTCGCCTTCGCAGATCAAGACGCCATAGGTTTCCGAAGGCACGCGAACCGGCGACGCGAGGACCGGCAGCGGCACCCCGGTGCCCTTGCTGGCGGATACGGCGCGCACGCCGGACAGCGTCATCAGTTCGTGCACCACGCGGTCGCGCACGATGAGCGGCGGATCGCCCCCCGGCGAGACCACCACATCGACGCCCAGCAGATGCGCCGAGGATTCCGACAGCACGAGCGCCACCCGGCGCGCGCGCGAAATGCCGAGGAGGCGTTGCAGCAGCGCTTCGAGCGTGCCGCGCGACGGCACGTCTTCGGCGAGCTGGGCGCAGATGTAGTGAAGCAGGTCGAGCGACTGATCGGCGAACGCGATGTGATCCTCGACGATGCGCTTCAGGCGCGCCGATTCGTCCTTCTCGCTGCGCAGGCGCGCAGACAGGTGGTTTTGCAGCTTCAGCAGCCGGTCGATTTCGTCCCGCCCTTCGGGCGTCGTATGCCCCGCCTGCGTGAGCGCCTGCAAGGTCAGCGCCGGACGCACGACGAACGCGCTGCGCGCGCCCCACGCAAGCGTCGCGACGCCCGTGAGCAGCAGCATCGCCGTGCAGGCCTGCAAAAGCGCGATCACTCCCGCATGTGCTTCGGCTTCGCGTTCGACCTCGGTTCGCAGTGCGTCGATGGTCGTCACGGAATCGAGCCTGCCGCCGGACACGGGGCCCGCATCGGGCAGCGCCTTGACGAGGCCGTCGAGCGCCGCGCTCGGTGCGCCGCGTTGCCTCCAGTCCGCCAATAACGTATCGTTGCGAACGAGGAGATCGGCGTGCATGCGCGCTGACGCGGCCGCTTCCGGCGAGGCGGGCGCCTCTAGCGCCGCGAGTCGCCACAAGCGGGCGGATTCACGCAGATTGGAGATGGTCTGGCGATACGCGATGTCACCGTCGATTCGCATGCGCTCGCTCACGAACAGCAGCGTGATCAGCGCAACGAGGCAGGCAAGCACCGCGCAGGTTTTGGCGTACAGTGGATGACGGCGATACGGCGCGGGCTGGGCGGCATTCATCTGTGGGTGGCTGGCTGAGAGGCGTGCGGCGGATACGCCCATGCTCCATGTTCCGGGATCGGGAAATCAAGGCGTCATGTCAGTTTATCTGTTTTCGACCGTGTTGCTGCTTGCCGTAGCCTCGCTGGTCGTGGGGAGGCTGGGCATCGGCCCCCAGGTGGACGCACTATTGTATGTTTGCATGGCGTTCGCGGGCGCAGTCGCCGCGAGCCTTCTCGTGATGGCCTATGCATCGGGCGCGCGACGCGCGACGCGCCGCGGTACGCCCGGCGCCGAATCGCCGCAGCTGAGCGCATTCGCCGCGAATCTTTCCACGCCGGCCGTGCTGCTCGACCGCGACGCGCTTGTCTTCGTCAACGAGGCGTTTCTCAAGCACGCGCGCTGGGAACCCTATGTTGATGATATCGTCGGCATGCCGTTCAACAACCTCGTTCATCCGCAGTCGCTGCTCGATCTGACGAAGCTGCTTCAGGAGGCAGGCGACGACGAGGAACGCACCTCCGGTTCGCTGCGTATCGCATATGGCGACGGCACGTTCCGCCTGCATCCGGTGACGGCGCTGCGCGGCAAGGGCTCGCATCTCACGATGCTGCAGTTTCCCGCGCCCTATGCGAGTGCCGACGAGCAGCGCAACGAAGCGCAGGTGCAGCACTATTGTCAGGACGTCGTGGTGCAACTGCCCCAGGCGCTCTTTCGCGTCGACCGCGAACTGCACCTGATCTTCGCGAATCCGGCGTGGCGCAACCTGATGCGCATCGTCGGCAACAGCGTGGACCGTGCGCCGTTCGGGAGCTTCTTTCACCCGGAGGACCGCGAGGCGCTCAGCGCGAAGCTGACGGGGGTGCTCGATGGCCACATCAGCGAGCTCAGCACGGAAGCCAGGATGATCCGCTCCGACGAAACCCTGATTCACGTCGAATTGCGCTGCCACGGTGTCACCGACGAAGAGGGCAAGCTGATCGGCGCAGTGGGTCTTGCGAACGACATTTCGAATCGCCGCCGCAACGAAGACGCGCTGCGCGCGAGCCGCCGCAGCCTGCGCACGCTGCTCGCGAACCTGCGCGCGATGATCTATCGCGGGCAGAACAACCGGCGCTGGTCGATGGAGTTCGTGAGCGAAGGGTGCTTCGAACTGACGGGCTATGAAGCGAGCGAACTGCTCGACGACGAACGCATCAGCTTCGGCTCGCTGATCCATCCCGATGACCGCGAATTCGTCTGGAACGAGGTGCAGTCGCGCCTCCTGACAGGCGAGCCTTACGAGCTGACTTACCGGATCATCGACCGGTCGGGCGAAACGAAATGGGTGTGGGATCAGGGGCGCGGCATCTTCTCCGCACGCGACGAACTGATCGGCGTGGAAGGCTTCATCATCGAAGTGACGCGCAGGCGTCTTGCGGAGGAAAGCGCCCGGCGGCGGCTCGTGTTCGACCGGTCCACCGGCCTCACCAATGCGACGATGTTCATGGACCGTCTGAGCTTCGCGAACGCGATGGCACGGCGCACCGGCCTCCTTTGCGCCGTGTTCGCGGTGCGCGTGACGGGTCTCAAGCATATCGCCGAGCGCTTCGGGCAGGATTATGCGGATCGCGTGCTGGTCCATCTCGGCACGCGTTTGCAGGACGCGGAGGCGGACGTGAACTGCGCGACGCTGCTCGACAAGCAGGACTTCGCGATGATCGTCGCTGATTTCAGGGCGTCGTCGCTTGGCTGGAGCGACGCGGCCGCGCAGATCGAGCAACTGGCGCAGCGCGACCGCGATGCCGCGCTCGACATGCTCGCGGACGCGTTGCAGCGTCTCGTCGGCCGGCCGCTACGACTGGAAGGGTACGAATTCAATGCACCGGTGCGAGTAGGATGGGCGCTCGCGCAAGGCGAGCCGGCCAACGCACAGGACCTGCTCGACCGCGCGCTCGACGCGGCAGGCGCCGTGCCCGCCGCCGACAGGGCGCCACAAGAGGACGAAAACAGATGACCAAACACACGGAAGCGGATGCGAAGCGCGAGGGGCCGACGCTCGACGCGGCGGACAGCGACGGGCAGTCCGCTTCGATGTCGATCGAGCATTTTCTCGGCAAGGTCGTGCGGGAAAATCGCACGAACCAGGGGCTGACGATCGCCGAACTTGCCGAGCAGAGCGGCCTGTCACGCGGCATGGTATCGAAGATCGAAAACGGACAGGTCTCGACCAGCCTGGAATCGATGGTGAGTATCGCGCGGGCGCTCGGCATTTCGATGTCGTCGCTGTTCAAGAACTTCGAAGGACAAGAAGGCCGCGCGCAACATGTGAAGGCGGGCAAGGGCATGGAAGTGGTCCGCCGCGGTACGACGAAAGGGCATACGTATCACCTGCTGGCTTACGATCAGGGGCCGGTGAAGCTCTTCGAGCCGTTCCTCATTTCGATGGACGACGAAGCCGAAATCTTTCCGACGTTCGAGCATCCCGGCACTGAATTCATCTACATGCTGCAGGGCAAGATGGAGTATCGGCACGGCAACCGCAGCTACCTGCTGCAGCCCGGCGATGCGTTCACGTTTCGCGGCTCGGTGCCGCATGGCCCCGAGCGGCTCATCAAGCTGCCGATCCGCTTCATCACCATCATCATGTACGGTCAGACGCAGGGCGGCGTCGAATCCTGAGTGCGCACACACTGCGCTTCAGTCGTATCTCTCAGTGCGCCGCTGGCTCTGATCGTGTCTTCGCCACGACTGCGCCACGAGCGCATGCAACTGTTTTTCCCCCATCCTCGTCGACACCGATTCGACGTATGAGTGATGCCAGGGACAGAGCGGTGCACGCAGGCGCCGGGCATCGAGATAGCGCAGCAGGGCGATCTTCGTGTGGCCGCACGCGACGCTGTGCTCGAACAGCGCCAGGGCCGCGGCGGCATCCGCGCATTCACGGACGCGCCGGGCGAGTTCACGGGTGCTGCCCCGATCCAGCTTCATTGATCCGTGCCAGCGCAAGCGCGGCCGGTCAGCGGGCGTTTCAGAGTGTGCCGGCGTTGTGGCAGCGTGCGCCCCGCATTCGGCAAGCGGGAATCATTCATGTATCGCATGTCAGGCTGCGTGCCGCTCGGAAAGCGCATCGGATTGATGGGTCGAAGCGTCCATCAGGCGATATGAGATTGCGGGCTGCTGGCGCGGGGAAGGGAAGACGCGCCACGAGCCGTCGCCGTGCCGGAAGAAGAAAATGGCGAATGGATACGACTGCTGCGTCGACTCGACACGCACAAAACGTTGTTTGCTCTCCCGCATGCGACCGAATTGCGTGACGTGCGCCGGCATCGCCGGGTTCGGCGCAAACCATTTTTCAATGAGCTGACGCAACGAATGTTCGCCGGTGTTCATGTGCCTCTCCTCAATCCATGCCAGTTCGTTCGACCACGTTGCTTCCCGAGCTTTGGCGGAGAACGATCGTGTGACGCGTGCGACGCCCTGCAAACGATTATTCGCGCGCCCGGCGACCGATACAATTGCCCAGGATGGGCTCCTCCCTTGGAGGTAGACGGGCGGGTCAATTGTCAGGCAGCGGCTTTCCCGAGGTCCGTTGACAAGCCGAATTGGCGAGCAATCGAGTGAAGACGGTCGTGCCACTCCCACTTGCCAAAGACATCGTGAACGTTTTGCAGGCAACTGAGCAGTTCGACGGTGGCCGGGTCATAGACATTGATGCGGGAACGGAGCAACGCCTTCCTGAGCGCCGCAATGCCGACGTCCATATGCGCAGGAACGGCCGCCGATGACTTGCCGATGAAGCGGATGGGCACCCCTTCCATCGCTGTCATGTAGTCGCGGGGCTTGATGAAGCTGCCGACAGGGCAGCCTCCGCAGTATCCCCGATACGCACCGCCGCCGCGCGGCAGCAAAGCTGCCTGACCTTGACCGATAAGATGTTCGACAGCGCGGTCGAAGATCTGCTGATGGGTGAGGAACTTCAGGGTGTCCATTCGGGCCTCCACTGCGTCGTGACGTTAGCGGCCGTTCAACGATTCCGCACTTGTAGTATGGGCGGTCGGCCGCGTGCCGCAATTGTCCAGAGGAGGGTGCCCCTTTAGGGGTAGCGTCCCGGCGAAGCTATGCGCCGTCATCAGGACGCGGTGGTCGGGCTTGCGAGGCGTGTGTCAGCGGTCGCGCGTGCCGTGCTCATGGCGCCACACGACCGCCTCCAGGCGCGAATGCAGATTGAGCTTGTGCAGCATGTGCTTGACATGGACCTTCACCGTGCCGACGCTGATATCGAGCTTGCGCGCGATGGCCTTGTTGCAGAGGCCGGCAACGAGGTAGTCGAGTACTTCGAGTTCGCGGGCCGTGAGATCGGTCTGCGCGGCCGGGATGGGCTGTCCCGCGGACACCGCGTGCACGAGGCTGCCGGTCACCGCTTCGCTGAGTACGGGCTTGCCGGCCAAGGCTTTCTTCAGGCTGGGGCAGAGGTCTTCCGGGTTCATGTCCTTCAGAAGATAGCCCTGAGCGCCGGCGCGCAGCGCGGCCACTACGTCGCGCTCGCTGTCGGATACGGTCAGCATGATGACGTGCGACCTGACTCCCGCTTTTCGCATCAGTTCGAGCGTTTCGATGCCGCTCACCTGAGGCATGTTGAGATCGACGAGGATGACATCCGGTGTGAGCCGCATGGCCATCTCGACGCCTTCCGGTCCGGACGACGCCTCGCCGACGACCGTGAACGCAGGGTCCATCTCGATCAGTTGCGCGACGCCACGGCGAAACAGTGCGTGGTCATCTATCAGAAGAATGGTGTTGGGGGACATGATCCACGCTTCATCGATTCATTCACCGCACGGCCGATATAAGAGAGAGGCCGGAGCCGCGAGGCCGTGCTGCGTTGCCGCAGTTTTTATACGCCGGCGGCAAGTTGCCACCGCGTCGCCCATTATTCAGTCTAGTCATGCGTAGTACGCGATGCGAGCTTTTATGGTGAGGGCGCAGATGACGTTCGAGCACAGCGCTCGACTCCCGGCCCTGAATGGGGTGCGCCGCCCATCAAGGCGGAGACGGGAGCGCTGATTAAGCGAGCGCTGCATGATGGTATTCGCGAGGGTGTTCTGTTGAATGGCGCGCGCAAAGCGATTAATACAACGCGTTCTCCGGAATGTCCGATAATCCTGTCAATGCGAAAGTGGCGACATTCGCCTACGCCGAACTAGACTTCTCCCTCGCTCCAATTTTGCATAGGTCGCGTGCCGGGAAAGCGGGCTTTACTGCAAGCAGCTCGTTAGCCGGGCGAGAAAGCTATCGCATGCATCGAGCTGGGCCAGCGCGACGTATTCGTCCGGCTTGTGTGCGACGTCTATGTCGCCCGGGCCGCAGACAACTGCCGGCACCGACAGACGCGTCGAAAACAGACCCCCCTCCGTGCCGAACGCGACCTTTCGCGTCTGTGTTTCGGGCGGTAGCAGGGCTTCGAGAAATTTCACGGCGTCGCTCGCGACGTGCGTGTCCAGGCCCGGATAGGCGTTGACTTCCTCGACTGCAGGCAGATGCACTTTTCCCTGAAGGCCCGTGGCGCTCGCGATCGAGGCCCGCGAGCGGATGTCGTCGAGTATTGCGTCAGCCTTGTCGCTCGTGAGCGTGCGAATTTCGAACTCGAGCGTGCATTCGTTCGGCACGATATTGAGCGCCTTGCCGCCGTGAATCGTACCGACGTGTATCGTCGAATACGGCACGTCGTAACCGTCGTCGTGCGCGCCGTTTTCGGCGAGATGCTGCTGCGCCGCGCGAATGCCCGCGATCCAGTCGGCGGCGACGTGGATTGCATTCAGATAGTTCGGCGCGAGTGCGGAGTGGCCCTCCTGGCCGCAACAGATCGCGCGATACGCGGCCTTGCCTTTATGGCCGGTCGCGATCTGCATCATCGTCGGTTCGCCGACGACGCACAATTCCGGCCGCACGGGCGCGACCTCCAGCACGTCGATCAGCCGCCGTACGCCGACACAGCCGATCTCCTCGTCATACGAGAGCGCCAGTTGCAGCGGCTTCTTCAACGTCCGCGCCGAGGCATCGATCATCGCGATGACCGCACACGCGACGAAGCCCTTCATGTCGGCGGCGCCACGGCCGTAAAGCCGCTCGTCACGCAGCGTGGCCTCGAAGGGCGGCATCGTCCACGGCTGGCCTTCGACGGGCACGACGTCGGTATGTCCCGACAGCATCACGCCGGGCACGTCCGCCGGCCCGGTGCTCGCGAACAGGTTCGCGCAGGTGCCGGTGTCGTTCCTGACGATCGTACTGCGGATGCCCGCCGCGGCCAGCAAACCGGCGACGTGTTCGATCAGCGCGAGATTCGGCGTGCGAGAAATGGTCGGGAACGCGATCAGCGTTTTCAGCAGTTCGGCACTTCGGCTGAGCGGCATGATCACGCCTCCGGCTTGACGGCGACGACGTCGATTTCAACGAGCCATTCGGGACGCGCGAGCGCCTGCACCACGATGCCGGTCGACACCGGGAACACCCCCTTGAGCCAGCGGCCCATTACGTTGTAGACGGCTTCGCGATAGCGTGGGTCGATGATGTAGACCGTTACCTTGCAGATGTCTTCGAGTTTGCTGCCGCATTCGTCAAGCAACATCTTGACGTTCGACATCGCCTTCTCGGTTTGCGCGGCGACGTCGCCGATGCCGACCGATTCACGTGTGTCGAGATCCTGGCCGATCTGGCCGCGCAGATACACCGTGTTGCCGGCGATCACCGCCTGGCACAGATCGTTGTCCAGTTGCTGTTCCGGATACGTTTCGCGAGTGTTGAATTTGCGGATGCGTGTGTGAGTGGTCATGTCGGTGTGGTTCGAAAGCTCAGTGATGAAGGATCTTGGAAAGAAAGCGTTTCGCGGCGGCGCTGGCGGCGTCCTGGAAGAACACGTCGGTTGGACTGTCCTCGATGATCGCGCCGTCCTCCATGAAGACCACGCGATGCGCGACACGCTTTGCGAAGCCCATTTCGTGCGTGACCACCATCATGGTCATGCCTTCGCGCGCGAGTTCGACCATCACGTCGAGTACTTCGTTGACCATCTCGGGGTCGAGCGCCGACGTCGGTTCGTCGAACAGCATCGCCATCGGATCCATCGACAACGCGCGCGCAATCGCTACGCGTTGTTGCTGGCCACCCGACAATTGTCCCGGGTACTTGTGCGCATGCGCCGACAGCCCGACGCGGTCGAGCAAATCACGCGCCTTCGTGCGTGCCCGGCCTTCGTCGCGGCCGAGCACGATGCGCTGGGCGAGCATGAGATTGCGCGTCAGGTCCAGATGCGGAAACAGCTCGAAGTGCTGGAAGACCATGCCGACGCGGCTTCGCAGCTTTGGCAGATTGGTCGACTTTGCGGCGAGCGACGTGCCGTCTACGACGATGTCGCCCTTCTGGAACGGCTCCAGCGCATTGACGGTCTTGATCAGCGTTGATTTGCCGGAGCCCGACGGCCCGCACACCACGACGATCTCCCCTTTGTTCACGTGGGTCGAGCACTGCCTGAGCACGTGATGGCTGCCGTACCATTTGTCGATGCCGCGGATATCGATGACGGCGCGATTCGCGTTCATTTGTCGAAATATCCCGCGCGGATCGACGCGCCGATCAGGTTGAGAATCAGGCGTCCGGCGGTCACACAGGAAATCAGATTGGCGTGGTCCTTTTCCGGCTGGATCTCGACGATGTCCATGCCGACGACGCGGCCTTTCTTCACCAACCCGTGAATCAGCTTGCGCGCCTGCACGAAGGTCACGCCGCCCGGTGCCGGTCCCGCGACAGCCGGCATCACCGAAGGATCGAGACCATCGGCATCGATCGTCAGATAGTAGTTGCCGCCGTCGGGAATGCGCGCGAGCACCGCGTCCATGCCGATGTCGTGCAGCTCGTACGCGGTGACGAGTTCCGAGCCATACGCGCGCGCGGCGACGAGTTCCTCGGGGCGTCCGCTGCCTTGCGCACGCAAGCCGATCTGGATGATGCGATCGACGTGCGCCATTTCCGACGCGCGGCGGATCGGGCTCGACAGGCCTTCGCGAACGCCATTGACGTCGTCGCGCCAGTCGAGGTGTGCATCGACATGCACGAGCGTGATCGGCCCTTTGGCGTCGAGGCCGCGCAGGATCGGCGTGGTGATGCCATGGTCGCCGCCCAGCACGATCGGCATCGCGCCGGCGGCGACGATGCCGCGCACGGCCGCTTCGGCGCGCGCGTAGTGCTCGCCGGGTCTCGTCAGATCGGGAATGATGTCGCCGCAATCGACGAAGCGTACGTCGTCTCGGCCTTGCAGCAGCGGGCCGTCGATATCGAAGTCGTAGTGCCCCGGCTTGCGCACGACACGGTCGGTCGCCTGACGGATCGCCGACGGCGCGTTGGTCTGGTCGTTGCTGAAATCGGACGGTGAGTACGGTGCGCCGTACGGCATGCCGAGCACGGCGATATCGGCCTTCAGGTTATCGATGTCGAGATCGAGCTCCGAGTACAGCAGCGTGGGATGGCCGGTGCGCGGCGCTACGGTGTATTGAGTCATGCGAGTATCTCCAGGGGGATGGCGGGATCTGCGTCAGACGTGGCGCGCGCGCCGTCCGATCGCCGTCTCCAGACGGCGGCCGACGCTCGCCAGCAAAACGCTGCAGATCCAGTAGATCAATGCCGTCGTGCCGAGCACTTCGACATACGCAAAGGTATTGGCGGTGAGCAGATTGCTCTGGTACGTCATCTCCGGCAGACTCATCACCGAGAAGATTGCCGAGTCCTTGAACATCATGATCACAAGGCTCGTGGCCGGCGGGGTGATGTAGCCGAACAGCTGCGGCGCGATCACGTGGCGCTGCGTCTGCCAGAACGTCATGCCGAGGGACAACGACGCCTGGGTCTGGCCGCGTGCCACGCTGCGCAATGCCGCACGCAGGATTTCGCAGAAATAGCCGCCCGTGTAGAACGCTGTGCAGCCGATCGCGACCGCCATCGCCGACGCGCCCAAGCCGAGCTTCGGCAGGCCGAAGAACGACAGGTACACGAGAATCAGGTACGGAATGTTGCGCACCAGTTCGACGTAGGCAAGCGCCACCGGCTTCAGGAACGTACGCGACTGTGTTGCGTACGCGGCAACGATCCCCGCCACGGCGCCAACCGGAATGCCAATCGCGCTGACCAGTGCGGTGATGCGAAGCCCGTCGAGCAGCACCGGCACCGCTTCGCGGACAATCGAAAAATCAATGGCCATGGGGCAGCATCCTCGAGACGCGGCGCTCGCATACTCGCGAAACAGCCGAGATGCAGAACAGGATCAGGAAGTAGACCGCCGCGGTGATCGTGAAGACCTGCAGCGGCAAATCGGTTTGCAGCGTGGCGTTGCGCGCGACGGTCGCGAGTTCCGGCACCGCGATGATCGACATCAGCGAAGAGGCCTTCAGCAGGAGGGTGAACTCGCTGGTGAGCGGTGGAATCGCGCGATAGATCATCTGCGGCAGCAGCACGTGACGCCACACCTGTGCGGCGCGCATGCCCATCGCGTAACCGGCCGCGCGCTGCCCCCACGAGATCGTGCCGAGCGATCCGCGCAGGATCTCGACGATGTACGCACTGGTATTGCACGCGAGCGCAGCGATACCCGCGGTGACCGGTGAGATCGAGATGTTGAGCAGAGCCGGCACCATGTAATACGCGATCAGCATGTGAATCAGCGCCGGCGTGCCGCGAATCAGGCTCACCCACAGCACCACCAGCGCGCGCAACGGGCCGAACGGCGAGATGCGCGCAAGCAGCAGGATGATGCCAAGCGCGACGCCGATGACGAACGCACAGGCCGAGGCGGCCAGCGTAAGCGCTGTCCCCGATACGACACCGTCCAGAAACGGCGCGATCACGCCGCCCTTGTCAAACCAGTTGAGCATGGCGGTGCGCGTCAGATGGCGCCGGCCGGCAGATAGCTCGCGCGCGGCGTATCCATCGGCGCGCCGAACCACTTCGTCTGCAACGCGGCAAGCTTGCCGTTCGCGCGGAATTCCTCGAGCGAATCGTTGATGAACTTGCGAATCTCGAGATCGTTCGGGTTTGCGACCCACGCGAGCAGCTTCGGCTGACCGATCGTGCCGGCAATGCGGAATGCGTTCGGCTGACGCTTCATCTGCACGGCAGCGATGTTCGACGGCATCAGCGCAACGTCGACGGTCCGGTTCGCAAGCGCGTTCGACACGTCTGGATACGCCTGGAACAGCTTGGTGCCCGCGTAGCCCTTGCCGGTCTTCTCCTTCAGTTCCTTTTCGAACTCATCGGCGACGGGTTGCGACGACGAACCCATCTGCGTGCCGATCGTCTTGCCACCGATGTCGAGGTCGCGGTTGATCGACGTGTCGCTGGCGCGTACCAGCAGCACCGAGCGCACCACGCCGACCGGTTCGCTGAACGCAAATCGCTTGGCCCGCTCCGGCGTGATACCAACGCTGGTCGCGACGAAGTCGAACTTGTGCGACATCAGGCCTGGAAGCAGTCCCTGGAACGGCAGATTCATCTGCTCGAGCTTCACGCCGAGCTTCGCCGCCATCAGCTCCAGCACATCGTGACCGTACCCGACGATCTGGCCATTCTCGACGAATTCGAACGGCTCGTACGCGGCTTCCGTGCCGACCACCAGTTTGCCGCGCTGCCTGATGTCCGCGAGCGTGCCGCCTTCGGCCAGTGCGAGCTTCGGCAGTGCCAGTGCCACGCCGGATGCGAGCGTGGTTTTGATGAAGGATCGTCTGGTCAGTTGTTTCATTGCGCTCTCCGCATGGTGGTCATTTGGTCGTGTAGGGTGACTGGCCGGCACATCGCGGACGCCGCGACTTCGCGCGATTGGTCAGGCGATTCAATGTATGCCGTCATAAAGAGGGTGAAAAATGATTTTTTTAGCGGTATGGTTCCAAAAAATGAAACCATTGCGAATGGACACGTTTTGCGCCATTCGCCCGACCCTGGAGTCACTTGCGTGTCCCGCCCCGATTTCACCGAACGCGATTTGCGCTCGCTGCGCATTTTCTGCGCGGTCGCGCAGGCCAATGGTTTCGCCGCGGCGGAAAAGCAGTTGAATATGTCGAAGGCCTCCATCAGCCGTCACATTCGCGAAGTTGAGGAGACACTCGGCGCCCGGTTATGCGAGCGCGGCCCATCGGGATTCGTTCTGACGCATGCTGGCAAGGTCGCACTCGATCTTGCGCGCGACGCGATCCGCTCGCTGGAACGGATCCAGCCGGAAATCGACGCGGTGCGCGGGGTGCTGTCCGGCACGCTGTCGATCGGGATGGTCGAGCACATCATTAGCGATGACGGCTGTCATCTGCCCGAGGTGCTCGCCGCGCTGAAGGAGCAGGCGCCGGACGTGACCGTCGAGTTGCGGGTGATGACCTTCAACGAGCTTGATCTGGCATTACGGGAGCGTCGCGTGCAGGTTGCGATCCGGGGCATGTACCGGCGTGAGGCGGGTTTCGAATACTTGCCGCTCTTCATCGAGCGGCAATCACTGTACGTGGCGCGTAGCAAGCTGCGCGATGCGTCGACACTACCGCTCGTCTATCGCGAGCAGCCGTTCGTGCACGAGGCGCTCAATAGGCTGGGGATGGAGCGCGGGCCGTCTGCTTCGGGGCTCGAGGCAGTCGCGATGCTGGTGCTGTCCAGGCAATACGTTGGCCTGCTGCCGCAGTTCTATGCCGCGTCGTTCGCGAAGCGGTACGCACTTGCGAAAGTGCCGTCCGGCCCGGCCTATGAAAATACGATCAGCGCGATCATCGAAATTTCTCGCCCAAGAACTCGCGCGCTTGATTTGTTCCTGGATCTTCTCCAGCAACTCCATCGCGTTGAATGACGGTATCGGTGCGCAAACGGGCGTCGCGAAGCAATGTCTTGACCGGGCACTCACGCTGCTGTTTTCTCACGAAACCTCGCGGATCATGCGCCGCGACTGAGTGGCGGCTATGCGCTGGCTACGCGTCGCCCGCGTCCCGACGATCTACCTTTCAATCAAGCCCCGCCGCGTGCTGACATTCCGACTGGTACCAACGATCGACCAGACGCTGCGCCGCTTGCAGGTCTTCTGGGTAGTACGGGTCGTCCCATAGCGATGGGTTGTACCCCGCTTTCCTGAGGGCGGCCAGTTCGCTTTGGTGCTGCTTCATTGTCGGAGACGCATTGCTTCTAAGCGCCGTCAGGTCGCGGCATTCTGTAGGGCTTAGATGCGTCGCGCTTTCTTGCATACCGCCGGTGGCGCAGCCAGCGAGCAGAAACACCAACGCTGGAAGTATCGACCGGTTCGTCAGCGCCATTTTCATCGTATGTTTCCTCGCATCCTGTCGCCGGCCGAGGCGGGCATGCCGCCCAGGGTCCGTGCGGGAGGGTAGTGTTCGCCTTCGACGCCCGCCACGTCAACCTCGAGCCACTGTCGCCTTCCTTCACGACCTTGAAGATACCGGATGTCTGCACATTCTGCGCCGGCTTATGCTGCGTGTCGGTGAAAAAGGGTTCGTACTGCCGGATTGGCTTGCCCTTGTCGTTGAAGACGATCCAGCCGGATTACCGTGCGAATTTGAAAATTCCTTCATCAAATCGCAAATGTCAAGCGACGATGTCGCGTAAGGTCACAGGAGAGACGAAGGAGCGGGCAATGGACGAGCCTGATCGGTTGACGTGAGCGCCGTGACGACGCGTGAGTTGATGGAGCCAATATGATTCGAGTGCTTACGATCGAAGACGACGAGATCGCTGCGGACGCTATCGTCAATGCGCTCAGCCGCAGAGGCTTTTCCGTGCATTGGATCGACAATGGCAAGGAGGGCGTGGTCAGTGCGCTTTGCGACGATTACGACGTGATCACCCTCGACCGGATGTTGCCAGGCATGGACGGTCTGACTATCGTGACGGCGATGCGCGGCACCGGCGTCACGACGCCGGTGTTGATGCTAAGCGCGCTTGGCGATGTCGATGAGCGTGTGCGGGGTCTGCGCGCGGGCGGCGACGACTATCTGACCAAGCCATTCGATCCGGAGGAGATGGCTGCGCGGCTCGAAGCGCTGCTGCGCAGAAGCCATGCGCCGACGACGCAATTGGAGACGGTGCTGTCTGTCGGGCCGATCGAACTCGACCTGATTTCGCGCAAAGTGCGCCGCGACGGTGAAGAAATTCCGCTGTTGCCGACCGAGTATCGCGTGCTCGAATACATGATGCGTCATGCAGGCCGCACGGTTACGCGCATGATGCTGTTCGAGTCGGTATGGGGTTACCACTTCGATCCTGGCACCAATCTGATTGACGTGCACATGGGCCGTTTGCGCAAGAAGATCGATCCGCCCGGAGCGCGCGCGATGATCCAGACCGTGCGTGGGTCCGGCTACATGCTCGGCTAGGAGACGACACCGAGCATGCTGACGTTTGGCATCACCGATGCCGCCGAAGCTTCTGCCCCCTCCCGCACATTGGCGCCGGATGTCGGCACACGCTGGCATGCCACGACGTTTCAACTCCTGTCCGTGTATGCATTGATCTTCGCGGTATCCGTGATGCTGCTGCTCGGTTTCATGAGTTGGGTCGTGACCGGCGAAATGAAGCAGCAAAACTAACTATCTCGTGATGGACTGGCAACTCCGGTACTTCGACGCGATTCCACATGCCGCACTAGCCAGAGCCATCGGACACCGGCTCGCGTGCGAACGGATGCACGACGCGTACTACGGCCTTTTGGCGCCGTGGCCTAACAAAAGCTTCATCTGACTCATGGCGGTTCGATACTGTGCGCGGCGCATCTTTGCATCATCGCAACGTCGCACAAGGAGCGAATGACATGAAACCCTTCTGGATGAAAACCACGGTGGTGCTTTGCATGTTGGTGGCAAGTGGCGCAGCGTCGGCTGGCGCCAAGCTTACGCCGGGCGAATGCAACGACTATCCGTTTACACCGCTGAGCAAGCCGGTCACGCATGCACAATTGATGCAGGAACTCAGTGAGCTGGAATCGGTGGGTTACCAGGCGGCCGCAGGAGACGATAACTACTATCCGTCGGAAATTCAGCAGGCGGAAGCGAGGCTCAGGCTGAAATACCGCGCCGACTGCCTCGGTGAGAACGTAAAGGTGCCGACATCGCCGATCATTTACAGCGGCGGCCCGAGCGGATTTTATTGATGTTCCGTCACGGCGCGAGCGCGTCGATCGCAAGCAGGCGACAGGTACCGTTTTGCGCATCAAGCCCGCGCAATCAGGGCGTGTGCAAAACGGTTGCCTGCGGTATGTGGGAATTCCTTTGGACTGTACGCAATCAGCGTACGCCGCGCTGCGAGCGAACGTACTACGCGCGCACCGGCTTCAGCGCGAGCGTCGCAATCAGATTCACCGCTGCGCGCAGCGACAGCAGCTGCCCGAGCGGCACAATCGATGTGTCCGCAATCGTATCGGCGGCACACCTATGGTCAACCGTCCGTCGTTCGCGACATGACTTCGCGATCGGCGTGGCGTCGTTCATCGACCGTGCCGGGAGTTGACCCGGCTGCGTCGCGCGGCCTTGTCCATTTCGCATGCTCAAGCGGAGCATCGCGTCGACATGAAAGGTGCTTCAATAGAGCCACCTATACTTCGCGGTGAAAGTCCGGGCATTTTCAGCGCAATTCCCAGCACGATATTCCGGTTGATTGAACGGCCGCGCAAAAAGCGGTCGTGAGAGATCGGGCAGCTTGATCACATCGACGATCGCTGGACGCCAGGTCAGTGCTTCTCAACGTTGACTCACGATCCCGCTAAGCACCGCTTCGATATCAAAGGGCGCCGCGGCGGGAACATCGCTTGCAAAGGGCCGTGCAAATTGGCGATGACGAAGTTCATCCTCAACGTGCGCGCACGTCCTGCGGCGACGTGCGCAGCGCGATCGGCGAAAACGGAACCGTTTCTTTCGGCGTCGGCAGGTCTTGCGCCGACCAGCCGCCGCCAAGCGCGCCGATCAGATCGACCGCCGTCTGCAGCCTGCGGGCCTTCACCTGGACCTTTGACAGTTCGGCGCTCAATGCAGCGATTTGCGCCACCGTGACGTTGAGGTAATCGTTGAGACCGCTCGTATAAAGCTGCATCGCGATGTCCTGCGCCTTCAGTGACGCCGTGACAGCGTCGCTTTGCTGCTTATACTCGGTGGCGAGCGTGTTCGTCAGCGACAGTTGATCCTCGACCTGCTGGAATGCTTTGAGCACTGTCGACCGATAGGTGTCCGCGGCCTGATGGAACGAGGACCAGCTCTGTTGCTCTTCGGCCCGGCGCAGTCCGCCTTCGAACAAAGGCAGCATCGCCGATGCACCGATACTCCACAGGCTGTCCGGCAGCGAAGCGAGCCCGATACCGTTGTTCTCGAAGCCGAAATTGGCACTGAGCTGGATGTTCGGATAGAACGCCGCGCGCGCGACCCCGATCGCCGCATTGGCCGCGGCCATTTCGCGCTCCGTTGCCGCGATGTCGGGTCGCCGTTGCAGCAGCGCCGACGGCACGCCGACAGGGATGGCAGGAATCGCGAACTGTTTGAGATTGCCGGGAGGCAGCGCGAAGGTCGATGGGTTCTGGCCGGCCAGCACGGCAATGGCATGTTCGAGAACCGCGCGTTGCGCTTCAATGTCCGTATCGGCTGCCTGCGCCGTGGCCAGCTGGTCGCGAGCTCGCTCGAGATCGAGGCCCGAACCGATCTTGCCGGTGTAGCGCAGCTTCGTGATGTTCACCGCGTCGCGGTAGTAGACCAGCGTCTTCGTATAGACCGCATGCTGCGCGTCGAGCCCACGCAGCATCATGTAGTCGCTTGCCAGCTGCATCTCGAGACTGAGTCGAGCCGTTGCGACGAGCGCCGCCGTGGCCTGCGCGTTGGCCTTTGCAAAGCGGGTGCGGTTGCGAATTTCTCCCCAGAAATCGGGCTCCCAGGTCGCCGCTGCGCCATATCCGAGCGACGCCTCTTCGAGTGGCAGGGACGGACTGGACGCGAGGCTGTGAAAGAGCGTATGCGCCGATTCCGCGTTTTGCGATGCGAACGCTTGCGCGCTCAGTTGCGGAAACAGCTGCGAACGGGCTTCGGCAACCACGTCGCGGGCCTGCGTATAAGTCTCCTGTGCGGCCTGCAGATCCGGGTTTGCGGCAGCGAGTCCGGCTTCGAGCCGGTCGAGTTCGCTGTCTCCGAACATCTTCCACCACGGCCCGTGTGCGAGCTGGTCTTCAGGATGGGCGAGCACGAACGGGCCGGTTCCCTTGTAGCTCATCGGCAGCATCGTCGTGTGCGGCTGCGTATAGACCGGCGCGAGGCTGCAGCCGGCAAGCGGCGCCACAAGCGCCAGCAATGTGCCGACGAGCGTGCCGGCGCGGGCGAAGGCAGGTTTGACGTGGCGCATCATTTCGAGTCCCTTCCGGCCGGGTCGGCGTCGGCAGGTTTCTTCTGGCCAGCGGCTTGCACAGGTTGCGCGACCGCGACCGTCTGCGCGATGCCGGGCACGCCGTTGACGATATCGACCTTCTGACCGTCGAGTATCCCGGCTGACGGGTTGACGACGAAGCGGTCGGTCGGCTTCAGTCCTGAGATGACCTGCACGTTCTGGCCGAGATTGAGCCCGAGCATCACGTTCTGCAGATGCACGCGGTCGTGCGAGTCCACGAGCGCGACCTGCATGCCCTGTTCACGGAACACCAGCGCCTGTTCGGGCACGACGAGTATGTTCCTGTCGGATGGCACTTTAAAGGTTACCGTCGCATAGGTGCCGGGCCACAGAAGATGGTCGGGGTTATCGGCGACCAGTTCGGTAACGACCGTTCTCGTGCGGGGATCGAATGCGTTTGCGGTGGTGAGCAGCTTCGCGTGGAACTCGCGACCCGGATACTGCGGCACCGTGAAGATCGCGTCGAGGCCCGGCTTCAGCATGCCGGCGTAGTCCTGCGGAACCGACACGAAAAGGCGCATCTCGTGCACGTCCGCCACCGAGAACAGCTCGTCGGCCGAGCCACGGGAGCTGACATCGCCGCCGGCCGGGTTGACGTAGTTGCCGATGTCCGTATCGCGCGACGTGATCACGCCGTCGAACGGCGCAACGATGCTCTTGAACTGCTCGAGCGCATGGTAGCGCTCGACGTTGTGTTCCGCCGCCATCACCATCGCATCTTTGGCGGCCGCATTCGCCATCTTGATGTCGACGTCTTCCTGCGCGACCGCTTCAGTGCCGGCGAGCGCCTTCCAGCGCGTCGCCGTGACGTCGGCCAGCTTGCTGTTGGTCTTCGCAACGGCGAGATCGGCAAGCGCTCCCTGATACTGCTGGTCGACAGTCGGCGCGTCGATCGTGGCGAGCAGCGAGCCTTTCTTGACGAAAGCACCATAGTCGACGTACCACTTTTGCACATAGCCCGATACTTGCGCATAGATCGGCGCCGTGTACCACGCATTGATGTTGCCGGGCAGGGTGACGCTGCGCATCGCAGGGCCCGGCGCGGGCCCCATCACCTGAACCTGAGGCACGGCCTCGTCATCGGTGGCCGCTTTCAGGTCCACGAAGCTGTCGTGTCGTTGAACGATGCCGAGGACGACCAGCCCGCCGAGAATCATCGCGGCGATCGCGACGGACCATTTAGCGCGGCTTTGGCTCGGTACCAGCACCTCGCGAGGAATGTTCATAGATGAGACTCCGTGGTGTCTTTGCCGTTGCGATGCATGATCGCGAACACGCAGGGGACGAATAGCAAAGTGGCGAATGTGGCGATCAGCAGACCGCCGATCACGGCGCGGCCGAGCGGCGCGTTCTGCGAATTGCTTAGCGACATCGGCAACATGCCGATGATCATCGCGAGCGCGGTCATCATCACGGGCCGGATTCGCGCATAGCCGGCTTCAATTGCCGCGGCCACTGCGTTGCCATGTGCGGCAAGGCGCTCGCGCGCGAACGACACGACCAGAATTGAGTTCGCGGTCGCGGTGCCCATGCACATGATTGCTCCGGTGAGCGCGGGCACGGAAAGGTTCGTATGGGTGAGAAAGAGACTCCACACGATGCCCGCAAGTGCGCCTGGCAAAGCGGTGATGATGATGAACGGGTCGAGCCAGGATTGAAAATTGATGACGATCACGAGGTACACCAGCAGCACCGATATCGCGAGACCGCCGAGCAGTTGCGCGTACGCGTGCTTCATCGTCGTCGCCTGACCGCGCAAGTGAATGCTCGCACCGTGCGGCAACTGTGCCTGCATCTGGTTCACGACCTTTTCCACATCGCCTTCGACCGCGCCGAGATCGCGTTGCTGGTTGCTTACATACACGTCGATGGCCGGCAGGATGTTGTAGTGCGATACCACCAGCGGCGAACCAGTCTGCGAAATCGTGCCGAGCGCGCCGAGCAGCTGCGTGCTGCTACCGCTTGGCGAGCCGTTGCCTTGATCGATCGGGATGGTCTCGAGGTCGTTCAGCGACGAAAGCTGGTCTTGCGGCGTCTGCAGGTTGACGAGGTGTGAGACGCCGTTGGCCGTGTCGAGCCAGTACGTCGGCGCTGTTTGACCACTGCCGGAAAGCGTCGCGAGCGCGTTGTTGGCGATGCTCGCTTCCGTCAGATTCACGCCGGATGCGAAGCTGCGATCCGCGTCCACTTTCAGCGTCGGTTCGTCGAATAGCTGCTGAACGTGCACGTCGGCTGCGCCCGGAATCCGGCGAAGACGCGCGGCGAGCTTTTGCGCAAAGGCCATGTTCTCGAGTTGTCCGCGGCCGGCGATCTGCACATCGATCGGCGAAGGCAAGCCGAAGTTCAGGATCTTCGCGGTGATGTCGCCCGGCAGGAACGAGAACTGCGTGCCTGGGAACATCTTCGGCAACTCGCGGCGCAGCTTCGCGCGGTATTCGTCCACGGGTGATGCCTCGTTTTTCATGCTGATCGTGATGTCGCAGTCCTGCGGCCCGATCGTGCCATTCGAGTTGTACGCTTCGTTGGTGCTGCTGGTCGGCAAGCCGCAGTTGTCGACGAGATTGGTGACTTGGCCCGGCAGGATGCGGCGAACGCCGTGATTCACGAGGTCCGCAATTTCGCCCGTGTCTTCAAGACGGGTGCCGGCCGGCGCGCGCATATGCATGTCGATCTCGTTCGACTTGATGCTCGGGAAGAAATCGCGGCCGAGAAAGGCGACGAGACCCATCGATGCAACGGCGCACGCGACGAACGTCAGCACGAAGCGCTGGCGGTGGACCACGGCAAGCGTCAGCAGGTCGCGATAGCGCTCGCGGAAGGCGGTGAAACGCCGCTCGAAGCCGCGCTGAAAGCGCGTGAAAAAGCCCGCGTTGCCGGCCGCACGGCCGTGACCGTGAACGTGAGCGGGTGCGTGCACTTGCCCGCGCAGCAGCCACGCCGCCATTGTTGGCACGAGCGTGCGCGACAGCACGAACGAGGCGAGCATCGCGTAGATGATCGCCTCGGCGAGCGGGCGGAACAGGTAGCCGGAAATGCCGCCAAGCTGAAACATCGGCAGCCACACGATACAAATGCACAGCGTCGCGACGAGCGTCGGCACGACGATCTGATTGGCGGCCGCGATGATGCCCGGCTCCAGTTCCTCGCCTGATTCCAGGTGCGTGTCGATATTTTCGATCATCACGGTCGCGTCATCGACGAGAATACCCACCGCGAGTGCAAGTCCGCCCAGTGTCATCACGTTGATCGTCTGACCGGTCAGGTGCAGCATGATGACCGAGCACAGAATCGCGAGGGGAATCGACGTCGCGACGATCAGCGTCGAACGCCAGCTGCCGAGAAAGAGCAGCACCGTCATGCCGGTGAGCAGCGCCGCGGTGACCATCTCCTGCACGACGTCGCGCACCGAATCTTTGACGAACCCGGAGGTGTCGTTGAGCGGGGTGATTTTCACGCCGGGTGGCAGCGACTTGACGATGCCGGGCAGCGCCTTCTTGATGCCTGCAACGACGGAGAGCGTCGACGCATCGCCGCTTTTCAGTATCTCGATGAGCACCGACTGCTTGCCTTTCACCAGCACCGCGTTGATTTGCGGAGGCGAGCCGCGGTGCACGTACGCGACGTCGCGCAGGTAGACCGTCGCACCGTTGACCGTCTTGATAGGCATGTTGTTGAAAGAGGGCACCGCGACCGGCGTCGAGTTCGTTTGAACCATGAAATCGAGGGCACCGATCTTCTGGTCCCCGGCCGGCAATACCACGTTTTCTTTCGCGAGCGCGTGTGCGACATCGGTGGCTGACAGGCCATGCGCGAGCAGCTTCGCCTGGTTCAGGTCGATTTCGACGTTCAGCGAGCTGCCGCCGTAAGGGTTCGGGATCGCTGTGCCGGGTACGGATACGAGCGCCGGCCGGATCAGATTGGACGCCATGTCGTAGATTTGCGCGGCCGTCATGCTGGGCGCCGAGACCTGCAGAAACAGCACCGGAACCGACGACGCGCTATACGAAAGCACCTGCGGCGGCGTGATGCCGGCTGGCATCTGCTTTAGGACGGTCTGCGAAATCGCGGTCACTTGCGCCTGAGCGGCTGCGATGTCGGTCCCCGGTTGAAAGAAGATCTTGACGACGCCTGTTCCATAGAGCGACTGGCTTTCGATGTGCTGGATATTGGCGACCGTCGTAGTCAACGCGCGCTCGTAGTAGTAGACGACGCGGCCCGACATGTCCTGCGGAGAGAGGCCGGTGTACGACCACACGACCGCGACGACTGGGATGCGGATTGCCGGAAAGATATCCGTCGGCGTCTTCAATATCGCCATCGCGCCAGCGAGCACGATGAGGATGCTCATCACCACAAATGTGAGCGGGCGGCGCAGGGCAACCAGGACAATGGCGTTCATGAAAAGGTGTTGGCGGCTTCGGGGTTGATTCTGGGCGTCGGACGTGTTTGCAGTGCTTGATGCCGCCCGGCGCGGCGCGACAAGCTGAACGGAAAACTGCGCGTCCGAATGCGTTACGGCTGCGGGGCTAGATTGCGCGCTGACGAGAGCGTCGTGAGGGTCGCGCCCCGATCTTTGCTCAACCCGCCACGCTCGCATGGTGTGGCGGATCGGGAATGGGCTTGCATCGCGTGGAACTGGTTCATGGTCGAATGCCGGTCAGTTGGGAACAAGGATGCATGATCGTTGTTCGGGATTAACCCGCATTGGCCAGCTTGATGAAGGATTCTTAATTTTCGACGGCGACGCGCCAACGCGCCGATGGGGTGGCGTGCGTGCGAAAGCGGAATGCGAGAACGCGCTGACGTGCCGATTCCGGCATATGTATCCGACCGGCTTTCTGTTCGGCTTGGGTTGGACGCGCCCATGGAAATCCACGTCGAAAGAACAGATCAAGCGCACTAAGGTAACGCGCTGTAATATACTCAAGCACGGTTAGCTAAGCGAAAGTTCCATTCCGATATCGTTCGGGATCAAACAGATGGAAGTCAGGAATTCTCGGCGGTGGGCTCCGCGTGGCCGGAACCGGTGGATCATCGCTGCCGCAGCGCTTGTTACCGCCGCCCTCATTCGGACGGCGCTTCAGCCGCTGCTTGGCAACTTCATGCCGGACACCGGCTTCCTCGTCGCCGCTATCCTCGTTCAATATTACTGCGGCCTCGCGCCTGCGCTTTGCGTGATGATCGTCGGCCTTGGTCTCGCCGACTATCTGTTCGTGCCGCCATATCGGCGTCTCGACATCATCGATCAGGCAGACATCATGCTGCTGATCTCGTATCCGTTCATCACGATCGTCATGATCACGCTTGTGGAGCGGCTCAGGCGCGAGCAGTATCGCGCCGAGCTGCTGGCCGCGGTGTCCCAGTCGCGCTACGAAATGCTTCTGCGTCACGACAACGAGCGTCTTCTCGTCCGGCGCGCCACGGTTGAGATGCGTCGCATGCTGCATTACATCGCACAATACAATCGCTCGCTGATACTCATCAGGGCACTCGATCCCGCGAACAGCGCCGCGCCTGGCAGTTTCGTCGCAGCGGCGGCGACCGCGACACCCAGCGGCATCATCGACGACGAGTCGTTTCGTGTGGGCGTAGCCTACGGTGCGAAGCATTCGCAGGTACATCAGGAAGACCTTGAACGCGTGATCGAGCGGTTGGTGCCGGGTCATCACCGCTTGCGTTTTCTATCGGCCGCACAGGGGTGGCGCCCCGTCGAATGTGTGTGCGACCGCTTCACTACGACGTCGGGCGAGTTTCTGATCCTGCGGACGGAAGAATGACCATGGGTGCGCCTCCGTTTTCTACCGCCCAGAACAGCGATCACGCCGTTCTGCTGTTGCACGGCCTGTCGAGTTCACCGCTCGAGTTGCGGTTCCTCGCGCGCTTTCTCGCCGAGGAGGGTTTCATAACGCACACACCTGAGCTGGCCGGGTATAGCGCGGGCACAGGGCATCTGCCGATGGAGCAGTGGATCAGCGCGGCGGTGGCGCAATTCGATGCGCTTGCCGTGCAGTATCGCCACGTCTCGGTGTGTGGCCTTTCGATGGGTGCGACGCTCGCCGCTGCAGTCGCGCATCAGCGGCCGGCCGCTCGCGCATTGCTGCTGCTGTCGATCACGCTCAGTTACGACGGCTGGGCAATTCCGTGGTACCTGTTCATGTTCGACTACCTCTACTACACGCCGTTGCGCTCGCGCTACCGTTATCGGGAACACGAACCGTACGGCCTGCGCAACGAGGCATTGCGCTCGAAGATCGCGCGGGCGATGCAAAAGAACGAAATCAGCGAAGTTGGACCTGCTTCCATCGCGATGCCCGCGTTGCACGAAGCGAGGCGTCTCGCCGGCTCCGTGCGAAATAAGCTGAAGGGGATTGCCACTGATTGTCTGATCATCCACGCGATCGATGACGAAACGTCGAGTCCTCATAACGCGCGTTTTGTCGAGTCGAACGTCGGGGCCGCGTTTCTCCGAACCATCTGGCTCGACGATTCATATCACATGATCACGTCGGATAACGAACGCGAGGTGGTCGCACGCGAATGCGCGCTGTTTCTGCGCGAAAGCGCGGCCGCCTCGGCGGCAAGCAACAACCCGGCGCCAGTGGTGTCCCGCGCGCTCGCACGCCGTTTGAGGCAACTGGCATCGGTGGCGGGGAAAGCATGACGCGGTTTATGGAATCGCTCAAATACCGTTGTACCGCGCTTGCAGCGGAAATCGCGTGTGGACTGATGGACTTCGCGAGCGCGGCGAACGGCGCCGAGCCGCAAGCCGACAGCGACGGAAAAATATCGGCCGGGCAGGGCGCGCCAGGACCAGGCGGTTAGGCGCCGCTGATCGGCGCCTCGAGAAGACAACCAAACTCACGGGCAAAGTCGACAGATACGCGGGCATGGACTGCGCCCTGCTTGTCGAAGAACCGCTGCGTCCCTCTGAGAGTGAACACACCTTCATGCCAGACGTTTGGATGGATGTAGAGACCCTGCTGTCCATCGAAGCGAAAGCACACGAACTTCTCTGGCGCAATGTCGTCCCCCGGCAATGCCAGTGGAACGTAGAACGGAAGACGGTCGAGAGGAAAGAACAGTTGTCCTCCGTCGGGGTGGTAGTTCGCGTGCCAAAGCAACATGCGCTCCGGAGCATTGGCGTGGTCGTCGCGGGCTGCTTCAGGTGCAGTTGCATACGCGAGGACGTAGTTACCGCTCACAGCCTCGTTTCGACCGTACAGAATATCGCCGCGCCATTCGCTCACGAATGTGCCTTCGGTCGTGCCAGCCTGATCACCGGTTCCAGGGTCTATGGGCCTTGTCCCCACTGCTGGCCACTGCACAATCTCGATCGAGCACGCGCTCGGGTCGGTCACGAGTCTGCCAAATCCATCAAGCGTTGCAGGGGTCGCGTCGACCACGGGCATCGATACGCATCTGAGGCCGGGGGGAAGGGCGGGGTTGAGGTAATCGATCTCTTGGGACATCGGCACAGTTTACATGAGTTGAAGATACTGACCGCAGTTGCTCGAACACGGCGTTTAGACGATCATCTAAAACGCAAAACGGCCATTGCGGTAACGTCGGAAACGGGTCGTGTGGACGGAAGTTCAGTGTCGGTTCTTGTTGTTCCAATAAGGATTTGGCGGCGCAATGCGTACAAATCCATTTTCGACAAGGCGAACCTCACGGGTCGTGTCAGCGCACCGGCCAATCTTTTACTGCTGCCTCTCCGCGAACGGCACCGTCGCCTCCAGAGCCATCGCGGCAAACGCGCGCACCGCGGCAGAACGGTAAGCGTTGCGTCGTTGGAGCAGTGCAGCGGGCCTGAGTTCGAGTTCAGGTCGGATTCTCGCCGCGGTCAAACCGGCTCCGGCGACATTTTCTGGCAGGATAGTCGCCACGTCGGTCTGGCGAACGATCTCAATCAGCACTGTGATGGAGTTTGCCTCTACCACGATCTCTGGACGCAGGCCCCTGCGCGCGAAGTAGCGATCCACGCTTCTGCGGATCGAAAAGGACGCGTCCAGTAATGCGAGCGGAGCGGCCAGAACTTCGGCGGGCGTCACGACCGCCTTCCGCACGGACAATCGAGCTGCTGCGGTGATCAAAGCAAGTCGTTCCTTGTGTAGGGGGGTCGCTTCGATATCCTCTACCTGCATATCGCCAAAACCGATACCCAGGTCCAACCTGTCGTCCCGAAGTGCCGGCTCGATTTCCTCCTGCTGCGACGCGACGCGAATCGACAGCGAGATCCCCGGATAACTTGATCTGAAGCGCTGCACCAGCGGGCCGATCAGATAGCTTGCGACGGTCGGCGTCACGCCAAGGCGGAGCGATCCGGTTGAAAGATCCTCGACATCCCGCACCGCGCGAGCGGCTTCGTCGAGCTCCTCCAGGATATGGCGGACATAACGAAGGTACACGGCCCCCCGATCCGTAGGACGGACCTGGCGCCCGCTTCTGTCCAGTAGTTGAGCGCCCAGGCGATCTTCCAGTTCCTTGATCTGCTGCGATAGCGCCGGCTGTGAAACATGCAGGACCTGTGCCGCCCGGGTAAAGCTGCCGTTGTCGACGACCGCCGTGAGATATCGGATATGGCGGAGAAGCATTGTCTATAACCTCAACTTATAGAAAGCGTAAGGAACGAGTCTTGGACGATTATGCATCCAATCCATATTCTGTAGTCAAGACGCGCAACGAAACACGTCGATTCCGCGATGGCGGAAAGTGCCCATCGCATGACTGACGCCTGAGAATCAGAGCGGGCGTTGCCCCAATTAAAGGAGAGTTGATATGCAACAATTTGCCCGAGTTCTCGTCAATGACCGTGCCGTTCCCATCATCATCGTTGGCGGTGAGCATCTGGATCTGCGCCCGGTCGCGGCGGACATCACGCCTGACGTCATCGCGAGCGGCGTCCTGAACGAGGTCGATACGGCCGCGCTCGATCCGCTGCGCGGCGAACACACCTATCTCGCGCCAGTCAATGGTATCAGTCAGATCGCAGCGACCGGTTTCAACTACAAGAAACACATCGAAGAGTTCAAGATGACGCCGCCAACCGAACCGGAAGTCTTTCTCAAGGCGGTGACCTCGCTTGCCGGCCCGAACGACCCGATTTCCCGTGGCCCCAACGCCGGCACGAAGCTGGATTGGGAGGTGGAGCTGGCAATCATCGTGGGGCGCGAGGCCCGGGACATCGCGGCAGCCGACGCCGCCGACTATATCTTCGGTTATGTCTGCATCAACGACATCTCGGACCGCGCAACCCAGGTCGACGAAAAAGGCGGCCAGCACCTGGTGCGTGCCAAGTCACGCCCCGGCTATTCACCGATCGGACCGTACCTGGCAACCGGCGTCGATGGTGCGAACCTGGGACTGTGGACAAAGTTGAACGGCCAGTTCGAGCAGCAAGGCAACACGAGCGACATGCTGTTCTCGATCGGCGAGATGCTCGCCTACTTCTCGACGCACATGACGCTGCTTCCTGGCGACATCCTTGCGACAGGAACACCGCCTGGAGTCGGGTTCGGTAAAAACCGATTCATGGAGCCCGGCGACGTGCTGGAATGCGGCATCACGCATCTTGGCGCACAGCGGCACCTGATTCTGGCCTGAAGGCGATGGTGCGAGGTCGGTGTGGACGTTCCCGACCTCGAGCCATCATGGGCGACATGCATTTTTCGTGCGCACCTTGGTTCCCATCGAATCCGCGGTTTCAACTCTCACGAACGATTGCTTACACCATGCACACCATGATCAGGCTATGGCGGGAATACAAAGGTCTCGTCGCGTTGGTGCTTCTGATGACCTTCTTCCGCAGTGCGATCGCCGACTGGAACGTCGTGCCAAGCGGTTCGATGCTGCCAACCATTCGCCCCGGCGATCACATCATCGTTGACAAGATGGCCTATGAACTGCGCATCCCGCTGACTCACATCGGAGTCGCGCGTCTGAGTGACCCTAGACGCGACGACATCGTGACGATCGACTCATCGGCAGCGCACGAACTTCTCGTCAAACGGGTCATTGGCATACCTGGCGACAGCGTGGCCATGCGTAACAACGTGCTATTCCTTAACGGCAAGCGAGCAGACTACCGGCCGCTCGGGTTCGATCAATTGCCGGGCGATGCAAGCTCGCACGCCGAATATCTCACCGAGCAGTTCGACGGTGTTGCGCACAAGGTGCGTCTGTCGCTCGACGCTCCGAGTCCTCGCAGTTCGTTCGGGCCGGTCGTCGTGCCGGCTGGCGAGTATTTGATGCTAGGCGACAATCGTGACGACAGTGCGGACTCTCGCTATTTTGGATTCTTCCCGCGCACCGAGATCATGGGCCGGGTGCGTCGGGTCGCCTTCTCGCTGGACCCGACTCACTTCGATTTGCCGCGACCCGACCGGTTTGGCAAACGTCTGGTTATCCCTCCCGGCTAAGGGGATCGCTCCGCCGAGACAAGATGAGCGGGTTCTTGACCGGATCCAATTCGACGAAGCTCGTCGAGCACGGCCGCCACCTTCGGCAACTTCGCGCGATCGCGCGCGTACGCCGCGAAAACATCCAGATCTTCAAATGAAAGGCCCGGCGCGGCATTGACCAGACTGCCGTTCGCTATCGGCGCATTGGCGGCATACATAGGCAACACGGCCACCCCTAGTCCCGAGCCACAGAGGTCGAGAAGCGCGTACACATCGCTGACGGTCATTCTGGGCGTCAAGCGAAGCTCGGCTGGTTCGCCACGCCAGATCACCTGCCAGGTGGTCCGGGGCGCGTAAGTCCTCAACGCAAGGCAATCATGGGCGCCCAGTTGCGAGAGTTCCGTGATCGTGCCATGCGTCTCCAGATAGTCGGGCGAAGCGCACAGGCACCGGCCGAATGACGCGATCCGTTCCTCTCTGATTCCGGATTGTGGCGTAGTGGAAGTCCTCACCGCGATATCGTAAGTGCCTTCACTCAGATCCACGTACCGGTCGGACAGATCCAGTTCAAAGCGCAACTTCGGATAGCGCCTCGCGACCCGGGCGAGGGCGGGCACCACGCTCGCGCGCCCCAACGCTGTCGGCATGGTGATGCGGATGAGCCCCTCCGGCTCCGCCGTACCACGCTGAGCGCGCGCATCGGCGTCCCTTAAGCGCAGAAGAATGTCGTGAAGCTCGCTGGCGTACGAGAGGCCCGCATCTGTCAACGCAACGTGCCGCGTGGTTCGCTCGATCAGGCGTACGCCCAGTCTTGCCTCCAGAGTGGCGATCCGCCTGCTGATGGTGGATTGGGTGACGCCGAGCTCCCTCGCTGCCACCCCGAAGCCGCCACATTCCGCGACAGCCAGGAAGGTTTCTGCTTCGAACAGGCCCATGTTATTCATGCGAATTCTCGATAAGTTATATCCGTCGTGGCAATGTTAATCGATGGCGCGGATCAATGTACTCTGCGTTCAGCGTCGAGGTTCCCACGGAGCCGGACGAAACCGTTAAATGGAGTACCAAATGAACGCCACAGATAAAGCAGCCATCTACTACGCGGATGCTACTGAGTTAGCCCGCCTGGTGCGGAACCGGGCCTTGTCGCCGGTTGAAGTGATCCAAGCTCATCTGGACCGTATCGAAGCAACCAATCCGAAGGTGAACGCAGTTGTCACGTTGATGGGAGAGGAGGCACTGAAGGCCGCGAAAGTCGCCGAAAAGGCTGTCCTGAACGGCGATGCGCTTGGACCTTTGCACGGCGTGCCGTTTTCTATCAAGGATTCATTGGACACCGCGGGCGTCCGGACCCAGCGCGGCTCGAAGCTCTTCGCAGCAAACGTCCCTGAGGGAGACGCCACGTCGGTCGCGCGCTTCAAGGCCGCCGGCGGCATCCCTTTGATGAAGACCAATCTTCCCGAGTTTTCCGCGTGGACTGAAACAGACAACCTGGTAACCGGCCGCACCAACAACCCGTGGAATCTCGAACGCACGCCAGGTGGATCCTCCGGCGGGGAGTCGGCCGCGATTGCCGCCGGCATGTCGCCGATTGGCATCGGCAGTGATGTTGCGATCTCGGTGCGCGGGCCCGCCGCATTCACCGGCATCGCCGCGCTCAAGGCCACGCACGGCCGCATTCCTTACACCGGTCACTTCCCGACGGTGACGTCCCGCTGGTGGCACGTCGGACCGATGGCTCGCACAGTGCGTGACGTTGCCTTGGGCTATTCGATTCTTCGCGGAACAGATGGAGTCGATGGCTACGCGGTGCACGCGAGAAACGCCGCACCCGATGACCGCAGAATCGCGGGTCAGTCGATCCGTGTCGGCTGGGTGTCGGATGCGGCGTTTGGACCCGTGGATCCGGAAATTACAGCAGCCGTCGCGAGCGCCGCGGCCCGGCTTGCCGACCTCGGATGCGAGGTGGAAGAGGTGAGCCTGCCTTTCCTCGGCGACCCGCTGTCAGCGCTCATGACGGTCGTCTTCGGAGAGATCGTGCCTTACGTCAAGTCGCTCGCAGCCGGCCGTGAATCCGAGCTGCACGCGATCGGTGTGGGTATTGTTGAAAGGTCGAATCCTTCGTTCACGGATTTCAACAGCGCGCTGACTCAGGCTGAGGCGCTCAGGTCCGCATTTGCTGGCTACTTCCAGAAGTACGACGCGTTGCTGTGTCCCGTCAATCCGATGACCGCGACACCACACGGTGCTCAGGAACTGATCGTCAATGGCACGGTGGTTCCCTGGACTCACGTCATGAGTGCAACGTCGCCGTTCAACCTGACGGGTCTGCCTGCACTCTCGGTCCCGTATGGCCTCAGCTCGGAGAGCCTGCCCATCGGCGTTCAACTGGTGTCGAGCTGGACCGACGAGGCAACCATCCTGCGACTGGGGGCACTGATCGAACGCAGGGGCGGTCTCGGCAATCGACGACCCATGCTCTGATCCGTTCGGCTACACAGTGCAGCGCGCCTCCTGCGCATGACGTATTCACGGAGGCCGGGGCGGCTCGCTTCGGCTGCCGGAATCAGGGCGCGCTGTGCTGCTGAACGAACGCCAGACGTTTGCGCTGGGCGGGTCGTACTCGGCCTGCGAAAGGCATTGTTTCTACTTGAGACTGGATACCCGGAGTGCATCGAGCGTCCCGGTGCGCGATGCGCCGGGGATCGAATCCGGTCTCGCAGCCGGTCTTGCAGCCAAGAGCCGCCGTTCTTTCTCGTCCTGGATCGGACATGCAGGCGTCAGTTCCATCTCGGAAGCGGTCCTTCGATCCGCGATTCTCGCGCCGCTTCGTCGGCCACAGCGGTCGTGGTCCCTCAAGGCGTCAACGGAAGGCATGGGTTTGCGGACGTTCCCACGATCAAGCCAGTTCGCGCATTCGGAGTTCCATGTCCGCTTTAATTCACGCCCGAGGTTGAAGCGCTCGTTGTCGCATCGCTGCCAACAGGTTGTAGCGCGGCATGAGAGCGGTTCTCGTCCGCAGTCGTTCTATTGCGGCATTTGTTGGCGCCGGTACTCGTTCTTCTTCATCTGCAGATACTCCTGCTCGTCCAACTCATGCAATTGGCGTTGGTACTGTTCTGTTGAATCGAACCATGACGCAAAGCGTTGATCGACGCGTTTGTCGGCAGGAAGGGCGAGTGAACCCAGATATGCATCGATGGCAAGGTAGTAGCGCATCGTATTGCGCTCGACGAGGCCGCGCACGCCGCCGATGTATTCGCCGCTCGACGCCTTCGTAAAGCCGACTTTCGCGCTGCCTATGGTCGCGAGATAGGTCTTCATCGCAATACGGCCTGCCATGCCGAATCCATACGAATACGTGAGGTGCAAGAAGGTCCGCCCTTTGCCGATACCGACGGCCTCGAGCACTATGCGATAGTCCTTCGTGCTGAGCGGTCCCTTCGCTGCGCTCAGATCGACCTGGAAGTAGTCGGGAGTCGTCGCCACCGAACGGTAATTGAACTGCACGCGGAACGTGTCGTTGAGTTCCTGTTCGGTTTTCTTGCCGACGTTCATGCTGATCGTCGCGCCGTTGTTGCCTGAAGTGGCATGACAGTACTTCGTGTTCAGATGCAGGATCAGCACTTCGCACCAGTTCGCAGGGCCTTGCTGCGGGTCGTTGAATGCGCTGTTGACGGTCGCGAACGGATAATCGACGACGGCGTAGATATCGCCCTTTAGCGTGTCCTGCGTTTCTTCCGAGTCCAGATGGATCGGGCGATGAAACACATTCGACTTGAGCTGCGGCGCGAAGGTGTCGTACTTGTTCCTGAGCGCGGTGGCATTGTCGTCGGCCGATGTCAGCGCCCCGAACGAGAGGCCCAGCAGCGCGAGCGCAACTAACGCGAGCCGCTTGGTGATACGCACGATCCGCTGGGTGGTCATGACAGCGCGCCCCCGCTGAGTCAGGCAAATCTCGCACGAATGTAGCAGAGCCGCCATCAAATGCGGATGAGCCATTCGAGCACACAGGCAATTTGAACCAATATAGCCGGATTTCGATTACCACCAGCGCCAGATACCCGCAGCCCAGCCGGCGAGCGGAATATGAGCCCAGGACGTTGCGAGCCAGACAACAAGTCCACCGAGAAGCACTTGCAGGCTGAATCCGCCCAGTCGCGCACGGCCGGCAGCAATCGCTGCGAACGGCAAGTAGCTCGTCTTCGACTCCCATGCGGGCCAGAGATCGGGCTGGAGCCGCTCTTTCTTCCGATCCTGCAACGCCGCGCCGACAAGTGCAAGGAGGACGATAGCCGCGGCGACGATGATGTTTTTCGCCACCGGGAACACTGCGATGTGGCACAAGCCCCAAAGCGCGAACGACCACATCATCGGGTGGCGTGTCACCGCGTACACGCCCCGCGCTGTTTCCGGGAGCGAGGCAGGCCGGCCTCCAGTGGGAAGCGCCGGATTGCGGATCAGAGAGCCCACCAGGAGGACCGACGCGATCAGCATGAGCACGGTCACAACCGCCCAGAGTCCGTCCCCCACCGCCCACAGTTGCGCGGTCAAGGGCGCGTTCCGGTAAGCCACGATCAGCCAGCCGAACGTGAGGAGCGCAATCAGCGAATACACGCCCTGGAATTGCGCTTGGCCAATTGCACGGACCAGGCGCCCGCGCAATGGATGGGACAAGAGAAAGTGGCTGCCCACGAAGCCGATCGCCGCCGCCACAACTGCATTGATGCTTCCCATTGCGCCCGCTCCTCAAGATGCGTCAGAAGTTTCACGGGACAAAGGAGTATCCGCCGCCCATCCGCCGTGAAAACCGAATGGCACACGCACTGGCAGATGGATAGTCGCGATCGGGTCGCCGGCGAAGTCCTGTGCGTCGAGGATGACCACGTCGCTGAGATCGTGGTTGCCGTCGTAGACGTAGGACATAATCCAGCCGTCGTCCTCCTGCACAGCGTCTGAGCGTCGCACGAACACCGGCTCGAGCGTCATCCGGCCCGCGCCGTAGTCATGTACCTCGGATGTGCCGCGCACCATGTCGTGTTTTCTGGCCGGACCAAATGAGACCTGGTCGCCCCAGTGGGCCGTATAGGCATACTGGTAAGACTGTCCTTCGAAGCGCCCGTTGATTCGCGGAAATTCATTGCCGCGTTCGTCAAGGACCGTTTCGCTCAGTTGACCGCTACTGCGTTCGAGCGTCCACCGAACGAGCACCGGCACGCCCTCGTTGGGACCGTGGTGGTCGCGCTCGAACATGCGTGGGTGCCGGATAAGGTCAATAATCGTTAGGTTGCCCTCGTCATAGGCATTGACGAAGTGAAATACGAAGCAGCGCGGCGCGGCAAACCATTGAAGGCGTGAGACGTCGCCGTCCCGTGGCAGCAGACCGATTCTGGAATCGCGGCTTTCATCCCAGAGCCACGGAAACGCGGCTCGCGCGCTCTGCGGCTGGAACGTCACGGGCAGGTCGGGTACGACGATGAATGATGCCGTGAACGCGACGTCGTGAATCAGCGGGACATGGGGCAGGTCGATGCGCGCTTTGGTGGTCGCGCGACCGTCGCGTCCGACTGAGACGTACCTGATCGGTTCTCCTGGTTCGTACGTCAACGCGTGCTGCTCGCCGGTGACCGGGTCGAACTTGGGATGCCCTGTGAAGCCAGCTTCCAGCGTCCCGCCAAAGTCAGAGCGCGCGACACTTTCCAACTCGTAGTCGAGCTCAACCGGCAAGTTGCCAGCTTCGACAACCGCATACACCTTGTCCCCGACCCGGGTGAAGTTGGTATTCACCGGTCCGTCACGGCGCTGCGGCGCCGGGCCAGGTATCGGTTCGAGTCCCAGGGCAGCAGATGCAGTCGCATCCTTGACGAAGCGGCTCCGGAACCACTCCGCCTTGCCGTCGCGAAGCCGCAGACCGTGCGCCATCCCCGTTGCGGCAAACCAGTGATAGCGCGTCGCATCGGGTGCCGCCGCCGGATTTGGGCCGATTCGCAGGAAGCGGCCGCTAAGTTCTTCAGGAATGTTGCCAGTCACCTTCAGGTCGAACGCGGTCGTTTCGACCTCGACAGGTGCGAAATTGGCCGTGAGATAGGCACTTCCGGATGAAACAGGGTGAACGGATTGATGAGTCATTTTGGGTGGCTGCTCGCAATGTGATGAGGTATCATTTTGATGAACTCCGAACGGCGAGTCAAGAAAAAGTTATTACCTATCACATTGAGTTAGACACACCGATGAGCAAAGACACAGCTGCAAAGGCGCCAGCGAAGCGTTCCCGAGACCGGAAGAGCTACCACCACGGCGATCTGCGAAGGGCTTTGCTCGACGCGGCGCGAGAAGAAGTCGCGGCAAACGGCGCCCAAAGCCTGACTCTCGCGTCGCTTGCACGGCGTGCCGGCGTTGCCCAGTCGGCACCCTACCGTCACTTTGTGGACCGGGACGACCTGCTGATCGCGGTGGCTGCAGAGGGATTTCAGGAGCTATCGGTGGCACTGCGCAGCGCGGCCGACGCCAACGGCGAGGAGGGGAGCGTCAGGCGCATGGCTGCCGCATACCTCCAGTTCGGGGAAAGAAATGTTGAGCGCTATCGATTGATGTTCGCTTCGCGCCTGGTTCCCGACGCTCCATCGGATAGCCTGCTGGCTGAGGCTGCCGAGGCGAGCTATCAGTTGCTCCTTACGGGTGTTGATGACCGTGCTGCGGGCGGGTCAAATGGGTCCGCCACTGCAGTGTGGGCCCAGTTGCACGGGTTGGTGATGTTAAAGGCTGACGGCTTCGTTTCCGATCCGCTCGAGGCATTGCTCCCGGAGCTTGCTCTGTAAGCGTTCCGCGCGGAGACCAGCACATTTTCCCGTGAGCAGTCGCTTTAGCTTCGGTCGCGACCCTTCAGGTTGCTCACTCCCCAACGGGGGCAACGGGTCGGCGAGGGACGTTCGGCGGTGATGTCGGGTACTCCGCGCCCCAGTGTGCGGACCGGTCGTCTTGTGTCCTACGCGGACCAATCGGGGCGGAGCGCTCGGTTGTTCAACGTCGGAGCGCAGGCGGGCCGAGGCTGTGTCAAAACCTGCCTGATCGCCTAGACTGAATCAACCTGTTAGCGCGAGAGGCGGAGATGGGGCGATTTGTCGAAGGTGCGAACCGCAATCAGGCAACGTTGCTGCCGGAATGTCTCGAGGACTTTATCGCCGAAGACAACCCTGTCCGGATCGTCGATGCATTCGTAGACGAGCTCGATCTGGCTTCTATGGGATTCGAACGCATCACGCCCGCGATCACAGGTCGACCGTCTTACCATCCGGCCGTTCTGCTCAAGCTCTATATATACGGCTATCTCAACCGCGTGCAGTCGAGCCGACGTCTGGAGCGGGAGTGTCAGCGCAATGTCGAACTGATGTGGCTGACCGGTCGCCTCGCACCGGACTTCAAAACGATTGCCGAATTCAGACGCAGCAATGGTGCCGGCATTCGCAACGTATGCCGGCGCTTCGTGATCATATGCCGTGACCTGAAGCTCTTCACGCAAGCGGTCGTCGCCATCGACGGTAGCAAGTTCAAGGCAGTCAATAGCCGCGATAACAACTTCACGTCCAACAAGATTGCAAGGCGGCAGGAACAGATCGAGCAAAGCATTCAGCGTTATTTGGATGCCCTGGAGACGGCTGATCGCACGCAACCAGCCGAAGTGGAAGCGAAAACCGAACGGCTAAGGGAAAAGATCGAGACGCTGCGCGAGCAGATGCGCGATCTGGATCGTGCCGCAGAACTGTTGAATGATTTGCCGGGCAAACAGGTCTCGCCAACTGATCCCGATTCACGCTCGATGATGTCGCAAGCCAAGGGCACGGGCGTAGTTGGCTACAACGTTCAGGTGGCTGTCGATACGAGGCATCACCTCATTGTGACCCACGAAGTTACGAACGTCGGAAGCGATCGCACGCAGTTAAGCCCGATAGCCAAGGCCGCTCGCGATGCCATGGGCAAGAAGAAGATCAAGGCACTGGCCGATCGCGGATACTTCAGCGCGCCGGAGATCAAGGCATGCGACGACGCTGGTATTACGCCACTGGTGCCAAAAACGCACACCTCCAATGCAAAGGCCGATGGACGGTTCGACAGGGCCGACTTCATCTACATTGCCCAGGATGACGAGTACCTGTGCCCGGCAGGGCAGCGGGCGATTTATCGATACACCTCCTTCGAAAGTGCCAATTCACTGGAACTGCGAACGTACTGGAGCAGTGCTTGTCCGAAGTGCCCAATGAAAAGGCAGTGCACGCCAGCTGATTACCGGCGTATCCGACGATGGGAACACGAAGATGTGCTTGAGGCGATGCAGTCCAGGCTGGATCGCCAGCTCGACGCCATGACGATACGACGCCGGACAGTCGAGCACGTGTTCGGCACCCTCAAACACTGGATGGGTTCAACCCACTTCCAGACGCGCGGGCTCGGCCATGTCGCGGCCGAAATGAGTTTGCATGTGCTGGCATGCAACCTTAAGCGCGTCATCAGGATTCTCGGATTCGCAAAGACGATGCGCGCAATGAAGCTGGCGGGCGCTTGAATTCGCGTGCCGACGCTGTTTGCTGGAAAGTCAAGATCACGTCATTCGTCTATGTCCCGGTCCAGCGCAACTGCGCTCCCAACCGAGCTTCACCCGTCGGCCGTTCTGTACGTTTTTACACAGCCTCGGGCCAGTTTCGGCCGTTCGCCATCGCTGCGACGCTGACACTCGACCATCTCTTTCGCTCGGACATCGGCCATCTTCAGGTGAGCCGAGCGCATGGGCCAGGCTCGCTGGACCGAGCGACGTCAGTTGGCAATGGCCGGCTCCCGCCGGGCACTCCTGCGCAGGAAATCGGCGGGTACACCATACGTTCGGAGGAACGCTCGGCGCATACGTTCCCGGTCCAAGAAACCCGTTTCCTGCGCCACCACGTTAATCGTGTGGCGGCCTTGCTCAATCATGAATCTGGCTGCTTCCAGGCGAAGCTGTTCCACCGCTTTGGCCGGCGACTGACCGGTTTCAGCGACGAAGGCGCGGCTGAACTGGCGAGGGCTGAGGTTGGCCACATCAGCAAGCTCCTCAATGGTGAGCGGGTTGCGCAGGTTGCGGCGAATATGCGCGAGGACCAATTCAATTCGATCGGATTTCGGCGTCATGTCCAGCAGTGCGGAATGCTGCATCTGACCACCAAGCCGACGCTGATTCATGACAAGCAGTCTGGCAACCATTTTTGCGGCATCGGGGCCGAGGTCGTTGTCGAGCAACGCCAGGGCGAGATCGATGCCGGCCGTCATTCCCGCCGAAGTCCAGAATGAACCGTCGTTGACAAATATCCGGTCTTCTTCTGTGCGGACTTTCGGGAAACGCACCCTGAATTCGGACGCGTGTGCCCAATGCATGGTTGCGCGTCTGCCATCCAGTAGTCCTGCCTCGGCGAGGACGAATGCGCCACTGCAGATCGAGGCCACTCGTCTGGATACCTTGGCTGCTTCTTTCACGAATGCAACCACGGGGGCATCGGAAGACGGCATTTTCATTTCGGTTATCGAGCCCACGATGACCGTGTCGAATGCCGGATCGCCAAACGCCTCGGTTTCCAACGTCATACCGCCCGAAGACACAACAGGACCGCCGTGTTCAGACAAGAGATGGACGTCGTAGCACTTGCCTCTCGGCGGCATGTTCGCGATCTCGAATACGGTAAGGGCCGCGAGGCTCATCATCTGAAATCTTCTCGGCACTATGAAGCCAATCCGGTGCATATCTGATCCTGCCGTTCGCCATACGAACGTGGTGTGAATGAGCGCCGTCCGGGTCGAATTCCCGAATAGCAAACTGGTGAACCTGAGTAGCGAGCTTTTCTGCGCCCGAGGACGGATGTCATGAATGGTGGCAACAACGACATACATCGTAATAGCCCGCCACGTTAAGGTACAAGCACTTCTCTTATCCTCCTCGCAGCCAGCGAAAGGAACATCATAATGTCCAAAATCATCCGCGCCGCAGCCGTCCAGATTGCGCCCGTCCTCTATAGCCGGGAAGGCACTGTCGATAAAGTCGTCAGAAAAATTCTGGAGCTCGGCAAGCAGGGCGTCCAGTTCGCGACTTTCCCTGAGACAATCGTTCCCTATTATCCGTACTTTTCGTTCATCGAATCGCCATTTGCAATGGGTGCCGAGCATTACAAACTGCTCGGGCAGGCAGTGACGGTCCCGTCGGACACGACTCGCGCAATCGGCGAAGCCGCACGCCAGGCCGGGATGGTTGTGTCGATTGGGGTCAACGAACGCGACGGCGGCACGATCTACAACACGCAACTGCTGTTCGATGCCGATGGCACGCTCGTGCAGCGCCGCCGGAAGCTCTCGCCGACTTATCACGAGCGAATGGTCTGGGGAATGGGCGATGGTTCTGGCTTGCGTGCAATCGATACCGCCGTGGGCCGGGTCGGCCAACTGGCCTGCTGGGAGCACTACAACCCGCTCGCACGTTACGCGCTGATGGCCGATGGTGAGGAAATCCATTCAGCCATGTATCCGGGTTCGTTCGCTGGTGATCTTTTCTCGGAGCAGATCTCCGTCAACATCCGCCAGCACGCACTGGAGGCGGGTGCCTTCGTGGTCAACGCGACGGCCTGGCTGAGGCCCGAACAGCAACAGCAGATTCTGCAGGATACCAATACAACGCAGATCGGCCCGATCTCCAGCGGCTGTTTCACCGCCATTGTTTCGCCGGACGGCGAGTACATGGGTGGCGAACCGCTGCGTGAAGGGGAGGGCGAGATCATCGCCGATCTGGATTTCTGGCAGATCGACAAGCGCAAACGCCTGATGGACTCGCGTGGTCATTACAGCCGTCCCGACGTGCTCGGGCTTGTGATCGACCGCACGCCGAAGCTGCACGTCATCGAGCGATCGGTGCGCGCGCCGGCTGAAGAGCCAGTCAGCGATCTGGAAGAGCTCGCTTGAGCCGCATGTGGAATCGCGCGATACCGTCGTCGAGTGCGCATCGCACACGTGCGATGCGACAGACGCACGAAATTCAGCCACGCAACTTCGAACCAACGATGCGGGAGCAAACAAAATGGACTTCAACGATGTCATGCTGGGGCGCAACGCCAACTTCGCAAACACGACGTTCGACCACGAACTGAAGATGATGCCATCGACGGGAACGGTCGTCGTCGGCTGTGTCGATCCTCGTGTCGATCCCGCCGACGTGCTGGGCTTGAAGCAGGGTGAGGCGGCGGTCATTCGTAATGTCGGTGGCCGGATCAACAAACCGCTGCTCGAAACGCTGGCAGTGCTGAGTGTGGTCGCGAAAGCAGCAGGGCGCCCCGATGGTGCGCGCAATCTCGTCCTGCTCCAGCACACGGATTGCGGGATCATCGGCTGCCACAAGCATGCCCCCGCGTTGCTCGCGAAGCATCTGGGTGTCGAGACGGCCGCGCTGGATGCGCTCGCTATCACGGAACCGTACGAGGCGGTGGCACTCGACGTCGCAGCGCTGCGGGCGAACAAGGAACTCCCCGATAACCTGATCGTGTCGGGGCTGGTGTACGACGTCAAAACAGGCCTCGTCAAGACCGTCGTTCCTCCCGCGCCTTTGCGTGAGGCCGCAGGCTGAGGATCGGCTGGATGAAAGAGCCGGCACATCGCCGGGCGTTTCCTGAACGATCACCGCTGTCACACGCATCGACAAGCGAAAAGCCTCGCGTACCTCTTCGCGGTCCAACCTGGAGTATGAGATGAAGCATGATGTGTATCTGATTACGGGCGCGACCGGCGCAACGGGCGGTGCCGCTATCGAGGAACTGCGGTCGAGGGGCGCACGCGTGCGCGCCCTGGTCCATCGCGACGACGAGCGTGCCGCCTCATTACGGGCAAGCGACGTTGAAGTTGTTGTTGGCGATCTGCTCGACAGTCGTGCTGTTCAAGCGGCGCTACTACACGTGACGGGCGCGTACTTCGTGTACCCGATCATGCAATCGCAACTCGTGGACGCGACCGCCTATTTTGCGCACGCTGCGAAGCTCGCAGGCGTTCGCTCGGTCGTCAACATGTCGCAGATTTCCGCGAGCGCGGACGCGCAGAGCCATGCGTCGCTCGCGCACTGGTATGGTGAGCGCATATTCGATTGGGCTGGTATTCGCGTCACGCATCTGCGGCCGACATTCTTTATGGAGTGGCTGAGCTACGGATTTCAGCGTTCGCAGATAGCGAACCATGACCTGCTACGCGTGCCTGCCGGCAACGGACGTCACGCACCGATCGCCGCCGCCGATCAGGGGCGTGTGATTGCCCGCATCCTGCTGGAGCCTGAGTCTCACGTGGGCAAGACATATCCGTTGTTCGGCGCCGAGGAACTGAATCACGAGCAAATGGCGAAAATAGTCGGCGATGCGCTCGGCCGCCCGGTGCGTTATGAACCCGAAAGCCTGGAATCATTCGAGGCGCGTCTCAAGCAATTTGGATTGTCGGCGTATTTCATTCAGCACATCACGTCTGTGTATCGCGGTTATCAGGCGGGCGAATTCGCTGGTACGAACGATTTGGTCGAACGGATTACGGGTCAAAAGCCGATTTCCGTGCACGACTATGTCATCGCGAACCGTGAAGTGTTTCAGCCGGGAAAGTAACGCTGAACCGCCGCATAGGTACCCGATTGACGCCGCCCGCGCACACTCGGCAACACGGCGTGTCTTCTCCGTTGATTTGCGAGCGTCCCGTTTGTCGCTCAGTCCGAAAAATCGTCCATCGCATCGCGGATAGGCAAGACGGCTGTCGGCGCCATGCATTGGAAGCGGTCGTTCGATAATCCGGACGGTATCAGGCGGCGACGGGTCGCGTGTCGCCGATCGCCCACACGCAGCGGTTGGCCAGGCTCGGCGTTCCACGCCTACAGCCGAACCGGCAATCGCGGCCAAATGCATCAGTTGACGACTAGCCGCTGACAACGTTGCAATCCTGGCCTGTATCTCTCGTTCGCAGTCATGCCGCGAGATTGCGGACAAATTGCTTGATACTGGCGAGGACGGGTTGCTGATCGCCCGCGAAGACCCAGTGATCGGCGCCGTCGAGTTCGACCAGTCGCGCCTGCGCGATGTGGCTGGCGAGATGCCGGCCGGCGCCGATGCGAACAGCGCGGTCGTCGAGACGATGGAGCACCAGAGTCGGAACGGAAACTCGGCCCAGAAGGTGCCGCACATCCATATCGCGCAACGCCTCGAGCACGCCATTGATGGCTCCCGGGCTCGACGCGGCCCGCAGCATGCCTGCCCACCAGGCTCTTGCCTGAGGATCGCCAGACAGGCTCGGCGCGAACGTCTCGATGCCGGCAGGCCCGCCCCACGCTGAGACGAGCTGCTGCAGCCACATGTCATACTGACTGGCGTGCAACGCGTGCGGATAGTCGGGCGTCGCGCTTCCCTTTGCCAACGAGGCGAACAACATGAGGCCGGCGACACGATCGGGGTGATCAACGGCAAATTGGATGCAGGGCGGTCCACCCTCGGATGCGCCGAACAGCACGACCCGGCGGCTGCCGGCGGCGTCAAGCACGGTGCCGATGTCCTGCGCGGTGGCGTCGACGCCGGGATTGAATCCGACGCGGTCGGAAAGCCCGATGCCTCGACGATCGAACAGGATGAGACGGCCTATTCCAGCGAGCGAGGACAGAAATGCCCGGCACCGCGGCTCCTCCCAAACCCGTTCGACGTGGGACACGAATCCCGGCAGCACCAGAATATCAATGCGACCGGCGCCGTAGGTCTGAAACGCGAGATGGATGTCGCGACCGCGGACAAAGCGCGTCGGCGGTGGGGCCTCGATCGGCAACATTGCGCCGGGGTTCAGCAGCGCGCGGGTCTCGGTTTCGGGCGCGACATCGAGCTCGTCGCGAAGGCGCTGCGTCAGGGCTTCGAGGTGGCGCTCGGCCGCGGCCCGATCTCCGGCGAGCAGGAGATTGCGGATGAGGTGCCGGCCGTACACTTCGCTGAGCGGATCGAACTCGACGAGACGGCCGGCGTGCGCAGCCGCAGCCGCGTAGTCGCCGGCCGCATTCTTGTCGTGCACTACCCGCTCGAGCGCCTGGATCGCCCGACCCCGCAGGGCCTCACGGCGAAAGAAAGCCCACTCGTCGAACTGCGGGCAGTCGCCAGGCGAAAAACCTTCCAGAAAGTCGCCGGAATACTGACGGCAGGCCCGCTCGAACTCGCCGCGGTCGCAGGCTTGCTCGAACGACTGAGCATCCACCTGCAGGTCGATCCTTGATGACCATCGAACCGTCGACCGGTCGGTTGTGAGAACGTCGTCGCCGAGCGTTGGCTGGAGGCGATGCAGGAGGCGCCGCAGCCGCGCCCGTACGACGTCTTCGCTGCTGTCCGGCCACAACATGGTTGCGATGACATCGCGCCCGACCGATCCCTTCGCTTCGGCCAGATAGATCAGCAGGGCCAGGCCCTTGCGCAAGGGCAGCTCGCACAGCCGGTCGTCCCGGCGGATTTCCGGAAATCCAAGCGTCCGTACGCTGAACAGAGTCATCGTGATGCGAGCCTCAATGACGGCGTCCAGGGGACGCTCAGGGGACGAGGCGATACTATCATCCACTGCAGACGAATGTCGCCGGACACATTGCGACGGATTGAATTGGAGGATTGTCATGAAGAACCTGGGCGAGCACGCGATCGTAATCGGCGCCAGCATGGGCGGGCTACTGGCCGCACGCGCACTGTCGGATTTCTATACCACCGTCACCGTGCTCGAACGCGATGCATTTCCAGCAGCAGACACGCCGCGCAAGGGCGTGCCACAAGGGCGTCACATCCATGGGCTTCTTGCGCGCGGCAGCGCGATACTCGAGGAATTCTTCCCAGGGTATAACAACGAAGTCGTCGCGCAGAGCGGCGGGTTGCTTGGCGATGTCGCCAACGATGTGACCTGGATCGGTCACAACGTTACGCTTGCTGCTGGCACGAGCGGCCTGATCGGCCTGATTGCGAGTCGTCCCGTGCTCGAAGGCCATCTGCGCCGACGGGTCCTGGGGTTGCCGAACGTGCGCGCCATAGAGAATTGCGCTGTGCGGGGTCTTGCCACCGACCCCGCTCGCAAAAACGTGACCGGTGTGCGCATGCGTGTTGAGGGCAAACTGGAAGAGACCGCCAGCGCGGACCTTGTCGTCGATGCTACCGGCCGCGGCTCGTCCAGCGTGGCTTGGCTGGAGGAGCTCGGCTACCAGCCTCCTGTCAACGAGAAGGTCGAGATCGGCATTGGCTACATGACCCGTACCTATCGACGTCGGCCGGCTGATCTTGACGGTAGGCTCGGCATCGTTGTCGCCGGTAGTGCGCCGAACTGGCGGAACGGCGTCATGCTCGCGCAGGAACACGACACCTGGATCGTCAGTGCCGGCGGCTTTCTTGGTGATGACGCACCCGATAACGATCAAGGCTTTCTCGCGTATCTGGCAACGCTGCCCACCATGGAGATTCACGACGTTGTCGCACGAGCGGAGCCGCTAAGCGATTACACGCGTTACCACTACGCCTCCAGCGTGCGCTGGCGGTACGAGAAGCTTGCACGCTTCCCCGGGAACTACCTGGTTTTCGGTGACGCCATCTGTAGCTTCAACCCGATCTACGGGCAAGGCATGACGGTCGCGGCACAGGAGGCGCTAAGGCTGCAACAGTGCCTGCTCGCGGGCTCGAACGATCTTGCGCGGCGATTCTTCAGGGCGGCCGCGAGGATCGTCGACATTCCGTGGGACATTGCAGTCGGCAACGATCTCCGCCATCCGCAAGTCAAGGGCGCGCGTCCGCCGATGCTGCGTTTCATCAACTGGTACATCGGCAAGCTTCATCTTGCTGCGGCGAACGACAGCACGCTGACGAGTACCTTTCTGAAGGTGGTAAACCTGATGATTCCGCCGCCGTCGCTGCTCAGCCCTTCGATCGCCTGGCGGGTCTGGCGGGGCACCTGGAAGCCTGCGCTATCCGTTCCCTCGCGGGCACTCGAAGCAACCCGCGATACAACGCGAGAATTGAACTGACCTGACATGGGACAGCCCTGGTCGTATGGCTGTGTCGCTCAATGTTAAAACGAAAAATCTGCGCGCAGTTCAGCTGCTATTCGGCCGTACAAAACTTGAAAGCACGGTCCGATATCTCGGAATCGAAGGCGACGACGCGCTCGAGATGGTCGGCGAGCGGGCGCTTGCCGGCCAGCAGCGCCCACTTGTGCGAAAAGCTCGAATGGCTGAAGACACGCTGGGATTGGCCAGCCCGCCCCGCTTGGCGTTCGTTCCGCCGAAGAGATGTCCGCATACCGGAGGGGGCGTTCACGGTAGGATGCTGGCTCTGAAGCAACCGTCAATCTCTTGACCTCGCACCCATCGTTGATGGGCGCAGTCTTGTGAATATGCCGCAGAGGATAACCCATGCCGTCCGAGCACGCCGATGTCTTGTCCCAGGTACTCACGCTGATACGCCTTCGCGGGGATCACGTTTTCCACGGCGAGCTGGGCAGTTCCACCGAAGTGATTTTTCCGCCAGGGCCGGCGACGTTTTTGCATCTGCGTACCGGCGAACTGTCGGTGTCTCAATGCAATGGACCCTCCGTGCTGCTGCGGTCAGGAGACTTCGTTCTTTTGCCCCATGCGGACGGACATACGATTCGAAGCGAGCCGGGCGGGAAAGCACATCAACGCTTCGAGGCGGCGGTTGACTTTACCCCCAGCAGAGATGCTCAGAAGTTCAAATGGGCGGCTGACGACGGCATAGCAGGATCCTTTCTCGCAGGATCATTCCATTTTGACGGGGCGCCGTTACGCTCTTTGCTCACCGGGCTTCCCGGGCTGATTCATCTGACATGCGACAAAGTCAGCGAACCCGCTTGGCTGGCCTCCATCTCCCATTTCCTCGACGTGGAATCGCGTAAAGCCGGCCCAGGGTCATCGCTGATGATCTCGCGGCTTATTGATCTGCTCGTTATCCGCACCTTGCGGATGTGGGTCAGCCGGCAAGGCGACCGGGTCGGCTGGCTGTCCGGACTGAGCGACGAACGCGTCGGCCGTGCGTTGAACGCAATGCATCTGGAACCTAACCGTGCATGGACGGTCTCGTCGCTCGCCGAGACCGCGATGATGTCGCGATCGATGTTTTCGGATCGCTTCACGGCGGTGGTGGGGCTTCCACCGCTGCGTTATCTGACACGGTGGAGATTGACGATCGCAGCAGACTTGCTACGCGGAGGAACATTGAAGGTGACCGAAGTGGCCCACGGTGCCGGCTATGGTTCGGAGGCTGCCTTCAGTCGCGCCTTCAAGGAGGAGTTCGGCTATCCACCGCGTGACGCGCACCGAATCGCGCAGACAGGGGCCTTTGTCGCGCGAAGTTCGGAACTCATTTGACAGTCCTTTTTACACCGTTGGCTCGAATCGTCGGTTGAAGCTGTCATTGCCGCGGTTTCGTTTCAATGGCATCGCGTCACTCCCCAAGCGGCGTCGACCTACCCCGCTTGTCCGAGTGCGTCGATCGTACGATAGATCATGCAAATCGGACGCAGAGATATGGTCAGTCCCGGATACGTTCCTTAGAGTAGATGGCCAAGGTCCTCCCGTATCTGGAGGAGGACGGCTCTCACGCACTATGGTTCGGATCTCTCATGCTCAAGTAGCTCAGACAGCTTGCGATAACACTTCTCGTTGCAACACCCGCGCTTCCGTCATGCGTCTGGATCGAAGCGCGAGTTCGGCCGCCAGCGTCACCGTCGTATAGGTGGCGTGAAGGCCAGGCATGCCTCGATGCATGAGAAATGTCGGCTGATCGCGGACATTTCTTCGATGCGGCGCCGTTCAGTTCCACCCTAACGTAGCAGTGCCCTTGATTCCTAATCGGAATTGAGAGGTCGAGGCGTATCCACGGATCTTTTCAAAGGCAGGTTCAAATTCACGACATCGGCACCGATGTCTCTTCAAGGAAGCAATGTAGATGAAACTCCTCCCCGCCGCTCTCGCCATTTCAGCATTCGCGTTCGGTACTAGTGCGATGGCTGCGCAGAAGCCCCCCATCGTTCTGGTCCACGGCGCTTTCGAAGACGCCCAGGTCTGGGGGCATGTCACATCCAAGCTTCAATCCGATGGCTATAAGGTTGTGGCTGTTGAACTGCCCGGGCGTCCGGGCGCGCCCGCCGCACCGGACAAGGTCAGCCTCGACCTCTATCGCGACACCGTGGTCGCAGCGCTGAACAAATTCCATCGCCCGGCCGTCGTGGTCGGGCACAGCTTCGGCGGCATCGTCATCGCCGACGCCGCGGAAACGGCACCGAAGAAGATCAAGACTTTGGTCTTCGTTGCTGCCTACCTGCCGCAAGACGGCGACTCGCTCGTGTCGATGGCCAACAAGGATGCCGACGCCAAGATCGGCCCGCACCTGCAGATCGATAAGGAAAAGGGTATTGCCTCCATCGAGTATTCGGCACGCGCCGATCTGTTCGCCAATGGAGGTTCTGACGAACTGCGCGAGGCAATCCCGAATCTGATCCTGGACGAACCCGTGGGCCCGCTGTCTACGCCCGTGCATGTGACTTCCACCAACTTTGGTCAGGTCGACAAGATCTATATCCACACAGCCATGGACCAGGTCATCAGCCCCTCGTTCCAGGCCAGGATGGTTGCCGCGACCCCCGTGAGAGCCGAGTACACCCTGCAGACCGGTCATACGCCGTTCCTCACCGATCCCGACGGCCTCGCAAGGGCGATCGAGGCCGCTGCGAAATAGGCGGTTCCCGGTTGGTCCGGGAAGCGAAGGCGCGGCGGCTTCGTCATCCCGCGCTTCGCCTTCAAGTATGTTGCTCCGGGCGCGGGGCTCGCTATATCCGGGTTCCCGCGCACCGCCTGCAGGCCGCTCTTCGATGGTCCGTACCGGGATGCTCTTTCAGATAGAACCATGCGCATCCGTTGTTTTCGACAATTTCTCTTGTTCCCAAAGGCAGAACCGATATGTCCCGTCTTCAGATACCCGCCACCATCGCAGATGCACCCGCTGCTTCTCAGCCCTTCCTGGAGGCCATCAACAAGAAACTGGGTGTTGTGCCGAATCTGTTTCGTCTGATGGCCAACAGCCCCGCGGCGCTCGAGGGCTACCTCGGTCTGGCCGGAGCCTTGGCAAAAGGCGCGCTTCCAGCACAAACCGGCGAGCGTATCGCTCTCGCCGTCGCCGAAATCAATGGCTGCGACTATTGCATGTCGGCGCACAGCTATTTGGGAAAGAACGTGGCGAAACTTGACGATGCGGAAATGTCCGCCAATCGAAATGGCGGCTCGAATGATCCAAAGGCCGCCCCTGCCGTGCAGTTCGCCGCGAAGGTCGCGCACGAGCGTGGCCGCGTATCCGACGAAGATCTGCGCGTCGTCAGGGAGGCTGGCTACACCGATGCGCAGATCGTCGAAATTGTTGTGCACATCGCGCTGAGTGTCTTGACGAACTATGCCAACGTCGTTGCACACACCGAGATTGACTTTCCCGTGGTGCATACACGTCAGGGCCTGAAAGACGGGACTCGCATGCTTCTCGATTTGTGATGCGTTAACTGAGCTGATAGGTTACGTCAATGCGTTGGAAGTAAGACAACCATCCGCAAGCGTAGCGCTAGGTGGGCTTTTGACGGAGGCGTTCGTCCTCTCAGCCCTGCGTATCGACTTGCGCTTCCAAGGCTTGGGAGTCGGAACAGCCGCGCTTCGGCATTTGCCCGCACGGCTCCTGACCCACTGGGTTGATACGACGTCCATTATGCTTTCGGTCGACGAAGAGCATATGGCCGGTCGGCGCTCGTACGCGAAAGCCGGTTGGGTGGATATGTGAACCCGGGAAAAGGGAAGAACCGCATGGGTTCGCTATATGAAGCGGGACATATAGCCGAAGACCAATTTAGTTGGGGCGTGTCGGGCCAAACCTTCGCAGACCCAGATAGGAGCGTCGTTATGCAAGATGCGGCGTAGTCCACGCATGGCACCACGGTACAACCAGATGCTGTTGAAGCGCTTTTGACGCAGCCTTGCTGTATCGATATTGTGCCCACACCTCTCGCACCGTGATTGTGTGTGCTGCCCATGCTGTACGCTCCAAACGGATGGCAGCTTTGCGGCGCATATCGGACGTTGGCGCGCCGCTGGCAGATGACGGTTGAGGGTCGAAGTTTGACCACTCCCC
>NZ_JFHC01000017.1 GCF_000698595.1 Caballeronia glathei
TTCATCGACTGGAACCTTGCGCCTCAGCTCGATAATGCGACGTTCTCTGTACAGATCCCCGACGGTCTGCAAAAAGTCGCGTTCGCAGCACAGCTTCCGCGCGCGTCGCCCGCCACTGGCAAGCCGTCTGCGAAGAAGGGAGGCAAGTGATGAAAACAGGATCGTGGGACCGTGCCATTACGGCGTTGGTCGCCGCAGTATTGACGCTGGGGCTGATCAATCAGGCGGATGCACAACGCGAGAGAGGCGGCGGCGCCCGTGGCGGTGGCGGTGGCGGTGGGGGCGATGGCGGCTATTCGCGTGGCGGGGCGGCGTCGGCTGGAGGGCTCTCGTCCGGCGGCTCGACCGCTGCGCAAGGCAGTTCACGGCGTGGCGCCGGCCAGCAGGCAACGGGCCAGCAAAGGCAGGCCTCGCGCCAGGCTACAGCGACTTCAACCTCAAGCGCGAATCAGAGTGCGCGCCAGAGTTCGGCGAGTTCGATGCAGGAAACCTCCAGCCAGAACCAGGCTAACCGGCAGCAGAACACGAGCGAGAACCAGGCCCAGCGCCAGGCCACGTCGAGCCAGAACCAGGCGCAGCGCCAGACTACGTCGAGCCAGAACCAGAGTTCGCGACAAGCCGCGGCGGCTCAAACGACCAGCCAGAACCAGAGTTCGCGGCAATCGACGGCTAAGGAGATGCAAAACACGCGTGCTACGACCGTGAGCAATGTGCAGAACAACTACGATGGAAACTGCAACAACTGCTCAAACTCGGACTGGGACGGCGGTTCCGCGGCAGCCGGATTCGTAGCCGGTGCAATGGTTGTAGGTGCGGCCGCGGCCGCAACCACACCGACCGCCGTCGTTGCCGCGCCCGCACCGGCACCCGCGCCCGTGGGGCCGCCATGCAACGTGGCTCCGGTCGCTGTTCAGGACGTGGCGTACTATAAATGTGGCGCGACGTGGTACGCGGCGGGTTATGCGAGCAGCGGCGTGGTGTACATGCCAGTTCAGGCGCCGGCCGGATACTGATCGCGGCAGCTTCGCGGCACGGCCGGCGGTTGCCCGACGACTCTACGTCTGCAACGAGCGAAGCACATGCATCGCCGCGTCGGCCGATTCCAGGGGAACAAAAATATGATCGTGGCATGCGCCCGCCACCACGTTGCAGCTGATTCCGGAATGACCCAATGCAGTGGCGAATGCTGCGGTCAAGCCCACCGCCTCCAGGGCTGAATTCACGGTCAACGTAATCCAGGCGCATTTGAACAAGGCATTCAACCCGCTGATCTGCGCATCCGCTTCCCTCATGACGACGGATAAGCCCTCGGGCTCGCGGATCGACGCAACGATCGCGGCCGGGTCGATGGCGTTGCCGTCCTTGACCGAGGCAAACACGAACACGCCAGGGTTAAGCACCGGCTCCAGCGTCTTTAACAAAACAGAGAGATCCGAGACCGGGCTCATGTTGCCTCCCGTGCGGCGTCGTTCCACATCATTCAAAGCTCCGTCGCCTCGTGGGCCATCGGTGGGTTGTCGAACAATTGAAGCGTAATGTCGAATGACGGAAATTGGCGACTGGGTACCGGGGCTTGACGTGAAACCGCGCAACCTTTCGACGTTCGCCTCCAGCGCCCGCACTTGACCCGACTCGCGACGCTCACGCTCGGTCAGCATGTGTCCGCTGCCATCCGCTGAGCCGACGCTCGTAAAAAAAAGCGATCACCGCCTCGCAATGCCGCCGAAAGGAGCGCTGCTTTCCGTTTCTCATTCGCGAAGAAGCACAATCCGTCGGCAGGATGCTACCGCATTTCAGCGCGAAGTTCCCGCACCCCGCGGCCGAGCCTCCGGCGCAACAAGGTCCGCAATGTCGCCGAGTCGGCGTAGCCGACCTCGCTCGCAATCTTCTCGAGATCGTAGCCAACCGAGACGAGGTGCTGTGCCCGTTCGATTCGCAGGTCCTGAAAGAACGCCAGTGGTGACTTGCCAAGTACGGCCTCGGTACGGCGCTGCAAGGTGCGTGGTCCGACGGACAACGCAGCCGCCGCAGCCTGAAGCGAAAACCCCAGCGAAAGATTATCGCGAGCCCATCGCTCGAATCGCGCGACCAGTGGATCGGCGTGGGCGAGATAATCCGGAATGATGTATTCGGCCTGGGATGAACGCCTGTCAATGAGCATGAAGCGGGCAACGAGCGTGGCGAGTTCGGGACTTGCCTGACGCAGCAGCCATAGCGCAAGGTCGAGATGGCCCATCGCGGAACCCGCCGTGACCACACGATGCGACGCGACGACCATGCGTGAGTCATCCAGATTGACCGCCGGATAGCGTTGACGGAAGAACGGCGCCAGTGACCAGGTAGTGGTCGCCTCACGATTATCCAGAAGCCCGGTTTCAGCAAGCAGGAAAGTCCCGATACAGGCCGCCGCGACGCCGATGCCGTCAGCGTGCCAGCTACGAAGGTACGTCATCGCATCGCGTGCATCACGATCCTGCATCCGCTCGATCAGGCGCTCTGGCTCTCTGATACCCGGCGCGGGCACGACCACCCAATCTGCGCGAGAAATGGTGCTCACCGGTTCGACCGAAGTCGACAACCCGTGCGCGGTACGGATGCGCCTGCGCACGCCGACGAGCCTCACGTCGAAGGGCTCTGTCGCGAACCCATGGGATGCGGCCAGTTCGTTAGCCATCGCGAAGGTGTCGAGCAGTACCGTGAGGCCGGTGTCGAACAGGCCGTCAAGCGCGAAGATAACCAGTCTCATGTCGCAAACACCTCCAATAATGTCATTTGCGACTATAGCCCCGTTCCAGTCCGGCGTCTAGACTGCGTAGCAATGCGGTCACGACAGTGCGCTGGCCGAACATTCCCGCCCCCGTGGCGCCTTTGCGCTTGCAAAGGAGAGACATGCACGCATCGATACAAGCTGACCTCGACCGCCCTGTCTGGGCGGCACTCACAACCCGGCAGGCGCACCTCGGGCATGGAAATGCGCTTGCCCGCCGATACCATCCCGATGTGGCGCCCTTTGCTGCTCTGGCATCCGAAACGCCCGCCGCATACCGGACGCTCCATCAGCTTCTGCTGCCTCACGAAGAGGTGGTCTTGCAATCCGCTGAACCGATCCGTCCAATCGAGGCGCTACGAATGACGCACGTGGGCGTGATCCATCAAATGATCGCCCCGCATCCTGAAACAAAGCGTACGGACGAGCCGGAGGTCATCTGGCTGGGCAAGGCGGATGTGACAGATATGCTCGATCTGGTCCGAAGGACCAGGCCCGGCCCTTTCGGCAGCCGGACTTGCGAGATGGGCAACTACATCGGGGTTCGCGACCGCGGACGTCTCATTGCGATGGCCGGCGAACGGATGTGCGTCGACGGGCAGGTTGAGATCAGCGCCGTTTGCGTAGATGAAGACTATCGCGGGAATGGCCTTGCTGGCGGCCTCGTGAAAGTGTTGCGCAGAGGAATCGAGCAACGGGGAGAAGCACCGTTTCTGCACGTGTTCAGTGACAACATTTCTGCGATTCGGTTGTATGACCGTCTCGGCTTCCAGTTGCGTCGCACGTTTTACCTTACCCGCATTGGGCATGCTGATCCTGGTTCGGATGCAGCTTCTTTGAACCGACTAGCGGAAGGCGGAAAGCGGGCGGAACAGCAGTCTTCCGGGCAGCAGCCACGGTGATTGGCGGAAACGGCCGTCGTCTGCCGATGTTCTTGCTACGGCTTCGCCACTCTTCCTTCCCATCTCTTCAACCCATGAAACAAACCCATCATGTCCAAAACTATTCTGATTACCGGGGCTAGCAGCGGCTTCGGCCGCGACACCGCACAGATGCTCGCACAGGCCGGACACCGGGTTTTCGCGTCCATGCGTGACGTCGCCGACCGTAACCGGCCCCATGCCGAGGCGCTTCACGCAAAGGGGATACATGTCGTCGAGCTGGACGTGACAGACGACATCTCCGTCGAGCGCGGCGTGACCTTTGTGCTCGAACAGGCGGGATGCCTCGACGTCCTCGTCAACAACGCCGGCATCGGCTCGGCGGGCGTCTCCGAAGCGTTCACGACAGAACAGGTGCGCGCACTATTCGATGTGAACGTACTCGGCATCCAGCGGACACTGAGGGCCGTGTTGCCCGCGTTCAGGCATCAAGGCGAGGGTTTGGTCATCAATATCGGCTCTATCCTCGGGCGAGTGACCTTCCCTTTCTTCGGTCTCTATGGCGCGTCGAAGTTTGCGATCGAGGCACTAACCGACAGCTACCGCTATGAGCTGTCGCAACTGGGCGTCGAGGTGGTTCTCGTGCAACCCAGCAACTATCCGACGAACATTTTCGCCAACGCCCAGCGGCCCGGTGATGTGGCGCGCGGCCTCGACTACGGTGAACTTGGCGGGATCATCCCGGGCAAGATGGTTGAGACGTTGATGGACCTCTTCGAAAGCGAAAATGCTCCGAATCCGCACGACGTCGCCGAAGCCATTGCCCGGATAGTCGAACGGCCAAACGGCACGCGTCCCGCACGTTTGGTAGTGGGACAGGCATTCGGCGCCGACGCCATGAACGGTCAGGCGTTGTCCGTCCAGGCCGAGTTCATGGAGGCTCTCGGTCTCGCACAGCTAGCCGAACCACGAATGGGCCCGGCGGCGGCTTGAGCATACCGCGTGGGCCGGAGCCGATGCCGGCCCAGCCCACGCGCCACCCTCCACTTTTCGCCGAGTACCGGACGCAGGTCTGTCTACGTGCGACCCGATGGCATTGAATTCAGCGACACACTTTCCGCGTAAATGCGTGACGGCGGAGGTTGATCATTTGACGCCCCATGCATGGCACCGGCATGTATGTTGCACGCGCGGCGCGTCTCCTGACGGCTTACCGGGGCGCGCTGCTCATCCGTATGCTGGCGTAAGTCACGCGGCTATTCCAGCTCCCGAATAGACGAGTTCGCTCGTCCCCCGTCTCGGGCCTTGAGCAACATCAGAATCTCACGAACATCGCGTACGTCGTCCATTCTGGAGACAAGGTCCGCGAGTGTGTCGGCCTCGGCCTCGCCTATGGCGGCTCGCGCAAGCGAGCGGTACTTCGCAAGCAGCCGTGCATCGTCTAGCGGATTGCGCGGATCGCCAAGCGGGATGTCGATACGACAGGACCTCGACGTGCCGTCCGCCCACATCAGCGTAATCTCGGGCTCGTCGAGGTCGGCCATCGCGGGGTCGGGTTCGAGCGTGATGCGTTCGATCATCGCCCGCAGGCGCGGATCGTTGCGCCGCGCTTCGAGAAACGAATCGATGCCGGCATCGCCGAACACGAGCGCCGCCGCGATCGCATAAGGCATGCTCATCTGCGCCGATGCGAGGTTTGCCGGATTGCAGTCGCCGCACATGCCGGCGACGAACGCGCTCAGGCGCACATGCACGCGCGTGACGGGCTGCCGCTCGTCGCGGGAAAGTGCGAGCGTCGCATCGACGGCGGCATGCGTGCTCCGACAGCACGCGTGCGGCTTGATCGAACAGCGCATGATCTTCCAGTTCGCGCCCAGTTCCGCGACGAGCGCCCCGGGCTGCTGCGAATCGGGAGCCAACGTGCTGAAAAAGCCGCCCCATTCATCATCGAAGATTCGCGTCGGACCCGTCACGCCGCGCGCCGCCAGCAGCGCGGCGGTCAGGCCGCCCTCGGCCGCGCGGCCGGTGTGCAGGCGCTTGGTCTGCGATCCATCGTGGATGAAAGCCCACAGCCCGCCCGCGAAACTTGCCGCATGACCGAGCGCCGCGCCGATGCCGGCGGCATCGAGGCCGATGAGCCGCGCGCTCGCCGCGGCCGCGCCGAACACGCCGCAGGTCATCGTCGAGTGCCAGCCGCGGCCGTTGTGCGCCGAATAGCCGCCGCACGCTTCCAGCACACGCCGCGCGACGTCGTAACCGAGCACGACCGCCGCCAGAAATTCCGTCCCCGATACCGGCCGCTTCGTGCAGGACAGCGCCGCGAACGCGGCCGGAAGCACGACGGCGCCGGAGTGGTCGCAGCCGCCGGAGTCGTCGAGTTCCAGCGCGTGAGCCGCCACGCCGTTGATGAACGCGGCATCGCGCGCGCCGGCCGATTGCGCCGTGCCCCAGACGACGGCCTCGCCCGGCGCGTTCATGACCTCGCGGGCCTGACGCGCCTGCGCGGTGTGCGCGCCCGCGAGCGCGGCGCCCAGCGTGTCGAGCACGTGACGCTTGGTTTTCTCGATCACGTCGGCTGGCAGGTCGTCGTAACGGGTACGCTCGACAAAGACCGCAATGCGCCCGGACAAGGAAAGCTCCCGCACGTTCATCGAAGCGCGCTCCTGTGGCGTTCGTAGATGTCGACCGGATGCCCCGGCTCGTTCACATCCCGCTGACTGCGCCACCATTGCGCGACTTGCGCGCCGGTCGCGAACCAGACATCGCCACGCTCACGCATCGCGGCAAGCAGATCGCGCAGAATGCCGATGCGCCCCGCCGTGCCGGTGATCTCCGGATGCAGCCGCAGCACGAAGCACAATCCGAACCGATGGAACGCGTCGAAATCCTGCTTCCAGTTGGCGAGCACTTCGCGATACGACGCGATGCGCGACTGTCCCACCGGAACCGGCGGCGCGAGATTGAACGCGAAGTACGGTTCGTCTTCGAGTTCGTAGTGCAGCGGCAGTTCGATCAGCGGCGCGTCGTGGTGGAAGTAAGGCAAGTCATCGCCGCGCCATGACGACGACCACTCGATGCCCCGCTCTTGCAGAAACGGCGCGAAGCCCGGCGCCCAGTTGCCGGTGAACGAGCGAAAGCCTTGCGCTCCACGTCCGGTCGCAGCGACGAGCGCGGCTTGTCCCGTGTCAAATGCGTGCTTCTGCGCGGCGAGATCGAGCGCGTCGAAGTCCTCGCAGCGATAGCCGCTGATGCCGATCTCATGGCCCGCCGCATCGATGCGCCGCAGAGAATCGCGATGCGTTTCGGCCACGCGGCCCGGCACGAACCAGCTTGCCGGCACGTCGAACTCGCCGAATGCATCGAGCAGGCGATCGACGCCGCGCTTCGCCCCATAGCGCCACACCGATAGCGATTTCTCGCGCCCTTCGATCGCAGGCACCTGTGTGCGAACGCCGAGGTCGTCACTGAAATCGACGGTCAGGATCACCGCCGAGCGCGCGTTGTTCGGCCATCGTTCGTCGTTCATGTCGTCGTGCCTTGTCCGCTCGCAGTCCACCAGCTGGCCACTTCGGAACACTTTGCGAACCAGACGCCGCGCGCCGCCCGCATGTGCCCGACGAATTCTTCCAGCAGCGCGATCCGCCCCGGCTTGCCCGATACCTTTGGATGAAAGAGCGTCGTCATGGCGAGCCCGTCGTGGTGCGAGCCGTCGAATTCGCGGCACCAGTTGTCGAGCGTCGTCTCGTAGCTCGCGATGCGGTCGAGCCCCGCCGGGAAATCCGGATTGCGCTGGTACGCAAGCGACGCGTAGTCGTCGAGTTCCCAGCGCGCCGGAATCTCGATCAGGCCGCTTGCCGCGTCGAGCAGATACGGCCGGTCGTCGCCACGCATCGAACTCGAATAGCACACGCCGAACTCCGGCAGGATGCGCATGGTCTCCACGCTCCAGTCGCCCGAAGGCGTGCGAAAGCCTACAGGCCGAACGCCGAGGTGCCGATCGAAAAGCCTCATCGAACGCGCCATGACGTCGCGCTGTTCATCGGGCGAGAGCGTCCAGAACGCCTCGTGCATGTAGCCGTGATACGCGACCTCATGTCCGTGTTCGACGATCGCGCGGCATTGTGCCGGCCAGTTCTCGATCACCCACGCGGGAATGAAGAACGTGGCCGGCACGCTGTGCTCCGCCAGCACGTCGAGGATCCTGCCGAGCGCGCGCCACGGCCCGTACGCACCGAGCGTGAAGTACGACGGATTGCGCCAGATCGAGCCGTCGAGCATCGCGCCGCCGGTCGGCCCGTCCAGGTCGAACGCAAGCGCGACGCAGGAGCGCCTGCCCTCAGGCCAATGAGGACGCGCCGCCTCAATTGCTCGCATTGATGATTGCCTTCTGCACGCCCTGCTCCTGCAAGCCCCACTTCGTGAGGATCTTCTGGTACGTGCCGTCGGCGATCAGCTGCTCGAACGCCTTCGTCACCGCAGCATTGAGCGCCGTGTTGTTCTTCGCCATACCGATGCCGGTGTACTGCGCCATGAACGGCGCACCGATGCTGACGTACGCGTTCTGATCGATCCTGTTCTGATACGGCAGCGTCTCGCCGCCCTGCACGGCCGCATCGAGCCGGCCCTGGCGCAACTGCATGCGGGCATCCGACGAACCATCGGTGCCGACCACCGTGATCGGCGGCTTGCCCGCCTTCACGCAATGCTCGTCGCTCCATGCCGCGGTGTTGGTCGGGAAGGACGTGCGGCGGCTCGACCCCACCTTCTTGCCGCACAGTGCGCCCATGTTGGGGAAGTCGACGGCGCGGGTCTTCAGCGCGTAGAACTGCGGACCGCTCTTGATGTAGTCGAGGAAGTTCACCGAGGCGCGGCGCTCCGGCAGGTCCGTCATCCCCGAGAGGATGATGTCCACACGGTTCGTGGCGAGCGCGCTCATCATCTGGTCGAAGCTCGTCTCCGACCAGACCATCTTCACGCCCATCTTCGCGGCAAGGGCTTCGCCGAGATCGATGTCGAAGCCGGTGAGCTTGTCCGTCTCCGGGTCCTTGAATTCGAACGGCGGATAGTTCGGCACCACGGCCGCGACGATTTCCTTCTTGCCGGGCGCCGGCGTCTGGGCGACGGCGGCCCCGGCATGAAACATCACGGCAACAGCGGACAGCGCCAGCAGGTCACGCAAACACAAGGATGCTTTCATTGAGAACTCGCTTTGATTGGAATGGTTGGAAACTCATGCCAGCACGGCGGAAATGAAGTCCTGCGTGCGGCGCTGGCGCGGCTGCGAAAGCACTTGCTCGGGCGGTCCCGCTTCCACGACCTGCCCCTGATCCATGAACACGACGCGATTTGCCACCTCGCGCGCGAAGCCAAGTTCATGCGTGACGACGATCATCGTCATGCCGCTCTTCGCGAGATCGCGCATCACGGCGAGCACTTCGCCGACGAGTTCGGGATCGAGAGCGGACGTCGGCTCGTCGAACAGCATCAGTTGCGGATGCATCGCGAGCGCACGTGCGATCGCCACGCGCTGCTGCTGGCCGCCCGACAGTTCGACCGGATAGGCATCGCACTTATGGCCGAGCCCCACGCGTTCGAGCAGCGCGCGCGCTTCGTCGCACGCTTCGACGCGCGGGCGCTTCAGCACCTGCACGGGCCCTTCGATCACGTTCTCCAGCACCGTCATGTGCGGAAAGAGGTTAAAGCGCTGGAACACCATGCCTGTCGCGAGCCGCTGCCGCGCGATCTGCTTCTCCGACAATTCATGAAGCTTGTTGCCGGATTGCCGGAAGCCGAGCAGTTCGCCGTTGACCCAGAGCGAGCCGTCGCTCACGGCTTCGAGCTGGTTGATGCAGCGCAGGAAAGTGCTCTTGCCCGAGCCGGACGGGCCGATCACGCAGAGCACTTCGCCCTTGGCGACGTCGAGCGTGATGCCCTTGAGCGCCTGGAACTCGCCGAACGACTTGCGCACATCGATGGCACGAACGATGGGATTCATTTGCGTCATCTCCTCAATGGCGGCTCGACGGCCGGCCCGCGCCGCGCGCAAAGCGCCGCTCGACACGCGTCTGCAGGAACGAGAGCACCGTGACCACCGCGAGATACCAGACCGCAGCGACGATCAGCAGTTCGATCACGCGGCCGTTCGCGTAGTAGATGTTCTGCGCGTTGTGCAGCATTTCCGCATACTGGATCACGCTCGCGAGCGAAGTCAGCTTGACCATGCCGACCAGCTCGTTGCCGATCGGCGGCACGATCACGCGCATCGCCTGCGGGAGGATGATGCGGCGCAATGCCTGAAGACGCGGCATGCCGATCGACTTCGCCGCCTCGTATTGCCCGGTATCCACCGAGAGCAGGCCCGCTCGCACCACTTCCGACGTGTACGCGCCCTGGTTGATGCCGAGGCCGAGGATGGCCGCGAGAAACGGCGTCATCACGTCGACGGTGCGCCACGCGAACACGCCCGGAATGCCGATGCTCGGAAAGATCAGCGCGAGGTTGAACCAGAGCAGCAGTTGCAGGATCACCGGCGTGCCGCGAAAGAGCCACACGTAGCCTTGCGAAATCGTGCTCAGCACCGGATTGCTCGACAGCCGCATCACCGCGGTGATCACGCCGAGCGCGATACCGACCGCCATCGCGAGGATCGTCATGACGATCGTGTTGCCGAGACCGATCAGGATCGAGCGCGCCGTGAGGAACCGGCCAACGTATTGCCATTCGATCTGTCCGCGCGCAAACGCGGCAATGATGTAGCCGATCACGACGACGATCGCCGCCGATGCCACGTAGCGTCCCCAGTACCGCCGGCGCACGCGCTCGAGCTTCGGCTGCCCGGCGCCGGGGGCGACGCCGCGCTCCGCCTGTTCCGCTGCACTCAACATGTCGGACCTCCATATTCCCGAGCCCACGCGCGCTGCGTGCCGAGCGCGGTTTTCAGGCGCGCGATCTGCTCTTCGACGCGCAGGGGCGCCGTGCCGCCGAAGCCGCTGCGCGCGGCCACCGCCGTTTCGAGCTGCACGCGTTCGAGCACGCCCGCGTCGAGGCGCGGATCGATCTGCGCGAGTGTCGCCAGCGACACCTCGCCCAACTCGATCTGCTGCTCTTCGCAGGCGCGCACCAGCGCGCCCGTGATTTCATGCGCCTCGCTGAATGGGATGCCCTTCAGCGCGAGCCAGTCGGCCACTTCGGTGGCGAGCGTGAAGCCGAGCGGCGCCTGGCGGCGCAGTTCATCGACGTTCACGCGCATGGTCCGGATCATGCCTGCCATGGCGGGCAGCACGAGACCGAGCGTGTCGATGCTGTCGAAGGCGGCGGTCTTGTCCTCCGCGAGATCGCGGTTGTACGCGAGGGGCAACGACTTGAGCGTCGCGAGCAGGCCGCTCAGGTTGCCGATCAGGCGCCCCGCCTTGCCGCGCGTCAGTTCGGCAATGTCGGGATTCTTCTTCTGCGGCATGATCGAGCTGCCGGTGGCGTAGCCGTCGTCGAGTTCGACCCAGCGGAACTGGCGCGAGGTCCAGAGGATCACTTCTTCCGAAAGCCGCGACAGATTGACCGCCAGCATGCTCGTGATGAACAGGAACTCGGCGACGTGGTCGCGCGAGGCGACGGCATCGATGGAGTTTTCGCACGGTGCGTCGTAGCCAAGTTCGGCGGCCGAGAGCGCCGGGTTCACGCAGATCGCCGAGCCGGCGAGCGCCGCGGCGCCCAGCGGCGAGCGCGCGCTGCGGCGGTCCCAGTCCTTCAGGCGGTCCACGTCGCGATAGATCGATTGCGCGTGCGCCAGCAACTGATGTGCGAACACGACCGGCTGCGCGGGCTGCAGGTGCGTGAAACCGGTGCTGATGCTGCGCACGTGCGTCTCGGCCTGGGCGACCAGCGCGTCCTGCAGCGCAATGACGTCGAGGGCGAGCTTGCGGGCCTTGTCGCGCAGGAAGAGGCGCAGGTCGTTCGCGGCCTGGTCGTTGCGCGAGCGGCCGGCACGCAGCTTGGCGCCTACCGCGCCCAGACGCTGCGTCAGTACGCGTTCGAGGAACGTGTGCACGTCCTCGTCGTGCATCGACGGGGCCAGCGTGCCGCCGAGGAATTCCGCCTGCACGCGCTCCATCTCGGCGAGCAACTGCTGCACTTCGCCGGCGTTCAAAATGCCCGCGCGGCTCAGTTCGCGCGCATGGGCCCGGGAGCCGGCCAGATCGTAGGGTGCGAGGCGAAAGAAGCTCGCCTCCGAGCGCGACAGCGCCGTCAATTCGGCCGCCGGAGCCGATTTGAAGCGTCCGCCCCACAGTCGTTCAGTACCGTCGTTCACCTTCATCTCGTGCCTCGTCTTCTTTGGATTGAAAGCAGCATAGGGCGTCAATTTTTTTCTTTGTAGCGAGATTTTGGTTCTGTTCTAATCAAGTTTTTCTCAGCATCTCCTTGCGCACCGACGACCTCCGGACCCCATGCGAAGCCGACTCCCGCCGCTCAATCCACTGCGCGCATTCGAGGCGACGGCGCGCCATGCAACCGTCGCGAAGGCCGCCGAAGAGTTGAACGTGACCGCGAGCGCGGTGAGCCATCAGTTGCGCGTGCTGGAGGAATCGCTTGGCGTGACGCTCTTCATCCGTTCGCGCGCGCGCCTGAAGCTCACGCCCGATGGTGAAGCGCTGCTGCCTTCCGTGCGCGCCGCGTTCGAGATGATCGCGTCGGCTTTCGTGAAGGTCGGGTCGCCGGTGATTGCCGGGGATCTCGTGATATCGGCGCCATTGTCGTTTACTTCGCGCTGGCTCGCGCGGCATATCGGCGACTTCCTGCGGCAGTATCCGGCGGTCAATCTGAAGGTGATTCCGTCGAACGACGACAAGGAGGTGTATTCCCCGGATGTCGACGTCTGCGTGCGGTACGGCGAAGCGCAGTGGCGCGATCGCAGCGTGACGCTGCTCGAGCACCCGACGCTCTTTCCCGTCGTCAGCCCCGCGCTGATGAACGGCCCGAAGGCGATCCGCTCCGGCGACGACCTGCGCCATTACGCGCTCTTCTGCGAGCATCGCGGATCGTGGATGCGGTGGCTGATGGAAGCCGCGGTGGACAAGCCCGAACGGATGCGCGTGCTGGAGATCGGCAACGCGCATATCGCGATCGAGGCCGCGCTGCACGGCCAGGGTGTGGCGCTCGGCGACAGCATATCCGTACGCGACGACCTCACCGAAGGCACACTCGTGCGGCCGTTCAAGGCGACGGTGCCGTCGCGGCATCCGTATCACATCGTCAGGCGGCCGGAGCTGGCGGAAGCGCCGCTTGCGTCGGCGTTCGTGTTCTGGCTCGAGAGCAAGGTCCGCGGAGAGTCATAGCGTTCTTTCAAGCCGCGCGCGTGGCCGCCTCGGTCGATGCGGGCATCTGTAACTGCATCGCCTCGGCGATAAGCGCGCACGTTGGATATTCAACGGGCGCCGTGACCGATCGCATCGAGACCGAACTCTTCGAAACGTGTACCGAACTCCGCCCGAGTGAGAAGGCAAGTATGTCTCCTCCCCGCTTCCAATTGAACGTGCAGCGCGTGAGGCGTGTACCTCCCGCTTGCTCAGGCCGTGCCCGCCCGCCGCATTGCGTTATCGCCCATGGTCGGTGTCAACCTTCGTACCCTCGATACTGATTTGCGGCCCGATAAAGCATGGGGCGCCGCACGTCATGCCATTTGCAGACGGCATCGAACCGGGGACCTGCTCCTTGCTGACGACGCCCCTGACCAGTTGCCCGTCGTCTCCGACCACGAGTTGAATGTCGAGTATCGCTCCCGCCGCCGGCGCCCCTGGAAACACGATGTGCATCGTGCCCGTGCAGTCTGCATTGACCTGGTACGTGCCAGTCTCGCCTTCTGCGAATCCAGCCGTGTTGGTGGCGCCGGGCCGCGGGAGGCCCGTGTTCATCAGAAAGTCCTTGCGGGTGAACGTCCCTTTCCCGTCGAACGTCTGCACGGCGACGCCGTCGATGAGTTGCGGAGAAGAATACGGATAGAGCACTCCGCCAGCGATGACGCCCACAAGCGACCCGTGCACGCCAAAGCTGTAGGTGCCCCTCAGCGTACTGTTGGAGCACTGATGTCCGTCAGCGCGGGCCGCGCCACTGAGCGACATGAGAACCAGCGCTGCTGCCGCTGCGGAGTTGTTCCAGAACCTGTGCGTCATGATCATCTCCTTCAAGATTAGGCGTCGACGGTGAAACGCATGAGGCCCATTCGTGTCCATCGCCGCAGCCGAGACGTTTCTTTATGAGTTGAACGGAAAGCTTGCGATGGGGTTGTCCTTCACCCTCGACCTTCGAGAGCTTGATTGGCAGGATGGTGTGCGCCCCGAGGGAAATGAAGCAGCGCGATGAAGCGAGGCGGCACGACGCGACCATCGGATTCACGCTCAACGAACAGCCATCGACTCCATGCTGCGGCTGACCCGCCGATGGGACAATGGAGGCTGGATAAAGAAATCGTTAACTCCGTTCGATGTCGCTTCTCGCGAACGACAACACAAAACTGGATCCAGTACGCGGTAGGACGGCATCCCGGAACGCCAACGGTCGTGACTTGGCGCGTGTGACGGCGTCACGAATCCGACTGCACGGTGTGTCTTCCCGGGCCACGGTTGCTACCGCTGATATGTCTTCGATGCACCTGTCGCAGGCGGCGAAGCTCCAGACGCACGTTGAAATCTGCGCTAAATATGTGACGGGCCCGTTGGATCTTTTCGTGGTTTCGGGCGCGACATCATCAAGGCTATAGATGACCCGTTTTGCATTCGAACGCAGCCCACGCCGGTTCCTTGAGGTCTTTCGACGCGCTACGGTTCACAGCTTGAGCATGGCGCCCATATGGAGTCCGCGGAGCGTCTCCATGCAAAGCGAACCCTCACGAAGCATAGCCCGTGCCGTTATGCGGTAAACAATGGATTTCAATATCAGCTTCAACTTTCACGAATCAATCAACTACGCTTGGGTGACTGGCTACAGACAATGGGTTCGTTTGTAACGAGCGCAATCAACCATTTGAGGTACGCCACCATGAAATCGCTAATATACGGAATACTGCTTGCCTCGGCGCTTGCCGCCCCGGCGTTGTCGCTAGCCCAGTCGAATGCACCGGTGACCCGGGCGCAGGTGGACGCTGAACTCAAGCAGCTCGAAGCGGCGGGGTATCGGCCTGGTTCTGACAACAATTACTATCCGGCTGACATCATCGCGGCACAGAAACGTGTCAACACGCTCAACGGCACGCCAACGGGATACGGAGGCGCAGTGTCCGCCGCGAGTTCGTCCGGACGTCCGCCCGCCACATCGACCTCTGACGCGAGGTCCCTCTTCGGCCACAGCTAGGCCGGGGGCCGTTTGCGAAGCCTGGACCATTCTGATGCATGTCGGTTCGCACGCCAGCGTTGAATCGAGCGCCAGGCTCCATCTCTAGCGGTCGAACTGCTCGTCCCTTCTCGACATGCCGATCCGGTTGTCGACGTAGACGCCGCCATCGCACGAATCCTGTACGCCCCGCCGTGGCGAGCTCGCCGCCACGGACAGGCAGGCTGAAGCGCAAATCGACGCGCGGCCAATGCCCATTCCCTCGCTGACGTTTCGGCATACAAGACAAGCGCGAATATCAGGCTCGGAACGCCTGACGGCGTCAGATTCCATTGGGACCCACGCGCAACATGCTATTAGGGCTTAGCCGCATGGAACAACCGCTAATTGACGGCGCTTGTATAACGAGGCGGCCTGCGCACACGAGAGGGAAGCCGATGCGCCCCGTCTGAATATTCTTCAAACGTGCAACGTTGACCTCCGTTGGATCAGGACAAGTTGCGCGCGGGATGCACGTAATCTTGCACATCGACTGCCTGCCCTGCGAGCGAGCCCCTTTTTTCGAAGGTGCTGTGCTATAACCCAATATGCAGTTCGCTCCCGTTCTATGGGTCTTTCAAGTCCACGATGGAGAAGAATTATGCAAAGACGAAACTTCATGCTCCAGTCGACTGCCGTGCTGGCGCTGGGAGGGCTTGCGCTAGCCGGATGTACCACGACGTCGAACAAGGGTGACCAGAAAACCGCTGGCGACACGGACGCACGCCGCGCCATCGATTCCGAAGTCGACGCAACGCTGCAGCGCCTCTATGCCACCGTCCGCGGTTCGCAAGAACTCGTTTCCAAGGCGCGCGGCGTGCTGGTGTTTCCGTCTGTGATCCAGGCGGGCCTGGGGATCGGAGGCCAGTACGGGAAAGGTTCGCTCAGGGTCGGCGGGTCTACAGTAGGCTATTACAGCACAACGTCGTTGTCCGTCGGTCTGACGGCCGGCGCTCAGTCGAAGGCGCTCATCTTCCTGTTCATGACGCCGGAAGCGCTCGAAAAGCTTCGCAACTCCAAGGGCTGGGCGGCCGGAGTCGATGCATCGGTGGCGGTCGTCAAGGTCGGTGCAAACGGCGCAATCGACACAGCGACAGCCACGTCGCCCGTCGAAGCATTCGTCCTGACGAATGCCGGCCTGATGGCCGACGTGTCGGTGCAAGGCACCAAGGTCAATCCGCTGGATCTTTGAGCGCACAGCAACGTCTATGCGACGGCGCCGCTACCGGGCGGGCTCGATGTGAGCTTCGTGTATTTGGTCATCGATCCCGGCATGCGCCAGCCGCTCGCAGCGCTATTGTTGAAACAGTTGCACGCGCAATTGCAGGACAGGGAACGGTTGGTCGTCTATGCGGGAAGATGGATAGCTACAGTACCGCGTTCCGTCATCTCGCCGCGCGTACCGGCACGGCGGATTTTCAGGTGTGCGTTTCCGATGGCGTCAAGTCATTTGCGACAGCGCATCGTACTGACTCGCAAAACCGTGGCAGGCCAGCACCTCTTCCGTGCGCAGTCCACGGACTAAATTTTTGCGCCTCAGTTTTGATGATGGCGCCGTTCTCGGCACTGACTCCCGATGGCTTGAGAAAGGTCGCGGTTGCAGCACGGCATTCCCGCTCACAGCTTCAGGCCCATCCGAGCATCGCACGACGGACAATCGGCGCGGCAAGTGCTCGGTGGAATGAACGCGTAACAACTGTGATCCGCTGTCAAGGACGGACGTCCCGGAACAGCGAGAGAGCACGTCTCTGCGACGCCTCCTCGTCGACGGCGCATGGAGCCGGACCCGTCAGGCGTCAGGTGCAGCGTGAACAGTGGTCACTGTGAAGACGCGCCATGATGTGCCGCGGCGATCGCGGCATCGCGCTCCTTCGCCGCTTCCGCCTTCTTGTGATCGTAGACTTTCTTCGCGGCATTGACCTTCTTGTTGTAGGCCTTGTTTGCCGCGTCGACCTCCATTCGCATCTGGACGATCGGATCGTTAGTGCCACTTTGGGCTGCGCCGCCGCCCTGTGCCCAGACCGGCGATGCAAGCGCCAATGTCGCGAGCCCGACGGTTGCCATCATGAGTTTCACGATTCTCTCCTGTATTGGATGTACAGACATGAAAACGATGTACCGAACGATGCACGATGCCATCCCGACTCCCGCCGTTTTGGACTGGAGACGACCTCGGGCAATCGCGTCCCATGAACTTCGGACGAGGCGGAATTTGGAAACGTTCATTTCCGGCGGTCGAGTGAATCAAACTCGCGCGACATGCTTGTCTTATAGACGCGCCTGCGCGTGAATTCAAGATTCGTAACGTCTTTGATCAGTGAATAGGGGAACACGTCCCATTCCACCTATGCCTCGCCTTACGGTGTCGGTTAAGTGCATAGCCAAACTCACTCATTCAGTTATGCCGCATCTCTCAGGATCGTTAGCACATGACAATCTTGCCCTTTGGCTATATGGGTTCTTGCAAGAGTTCGACGTAGATTCTGGAATGCGAATATGAAGGTGCTAACGCTTCAGCCTTAATTACATATTGCTTTCTATTTTGCTTGCGCGGAGCGCATCGGATACCGGCGATACTTTCGGACACGCGAGAGCATGAACGAAGCAGCGTGTGACCTGAAGCTTCAGATAATGAGCGATCCAACGACGGCAGAAATGATGTCACGTGGATTCCTTAAGCTAACGATCTCATGCCATAGCCCTCAAGAAACGTTTGAACTGCTGGTGCACAATGAACTTGAAATGCCGAATCGCCTGCAGATCGAGGGATGCACGCAAGCAACTGAAGTCCCACGCCCTGGCCTCCGCCCATAGCTCTTCCGAATCTCGCGCGGCACCGTTCGCCATGGAGGCGGAATGAAAATGACGGTCGCTTTCCTGATCGCGCTTTTTCTCCTGACTACGCGCGTGTTGGTCGCCGGTGCGGCAATCCGATATGAGCAAGACGCGACACCCAACGGCGCCGCAACATTCGATATCCCCGGCGCGGCTCTCACGTCGAACCAGGAATCGAGCTACGACGAAATGCTGATGGCGAACGGTGTGGACCCGGGTTCAAACAAGGCCCGTGTGATCGTTGCCTGGATTAGACGAATCCAGCATGACCCTGTCATAAGGGCCAACGTACACAGCATCAGCAGGCTGTTTATGGATGCTCAGACTCGCGCGAACCTCATGGCGGACGGTGTCGCGCGTCTCGCTCCCGCAGACCGTCTCAGGTACGCCAGACTCATCACGAAGTTTCTCGACGTGCTCGTACCGCCCGATTGTTTCGGGATGAATGACATGAGTGAGGTCATGAGCCGCATCAGTCTGAACGAAGTGGCCGACGCCGATATCGATGAATATCTGCAAATTCTCTTGGAAGCGCTTCGAAGCTCTGCATCGGCGGCTCCGATCGATATCCCGACGCCACAGCAATATGCCGCCGCAGAGATCACACTGGGACGCGCGCTCGCATCAGAACTTGGAAACGACAAGGCGAACCTCACGCGATACGAGGCCTATATGGCCAATCCGAAGCGTGCTACGCCCACCGAGGCGTGCTGGGGACTCAGGGTCACGATGCACGCAATCCTAGCCATGCCCGAGCCCGACCGGGACATTGTCTTGCGCTACGTGGTCACGCCTCGGAGCGCGCAGGTTACGCCGTCCCCGCGCCGGCCCTGACCGCAATTACCGGACGCGTGACCGCCGAACCACGGACAAAAACAAAGGCAATCCGACGCCGTCAGTCTCGCGGATGATGGAATCATCCATCAATCCCCTCGAATCGCATGGCGAAGCCCGGTCTACATCGCGGCATGGTTCGGCCCGCCGCCGGCCTTGGGTGCAGCCCGGTAGCGCACCTCGGCAGCGGCAAAGCCGGGAAAGATTTCCACGCCGACGCTTTCGGCCTGCTGCGCCATCCGGCGCGTAACGCAGCCCAGGCTGATTCACTGAAGGCAATCATCCCGACGCGGCGATGTGCTCAGGCTCACACCCGCGCCACCGGGCGATCCAGCCTCGGCGGCAACCAATCGCCCGTGAGACCACGCCATCACGCTATTCGCTAGCGAATGCGCATTGCCAGCCGTTCCGACTCGGGCGGGAAAATGCGCCAGGCACCGTCACGGTGCCGAAAGAAGAAAATCGCCACCAAACCTTCCGGTCTTAGTGCCTCAACGCAGACACAGCGCATCCGGTTCAGGCGGGTGCGACCGAAGCGGGTGACCCGAACCGGTGTTGCCGTGCCTAGCGCAAGCCATTTTTCGACCAGCATACGCAAAGACGTTTCTGCGACGTTCATCCGCTCCTCCTTCACATTCCGGCCCAGCCGGCCGCGCCTAGTTGCACTCACCCTGCCGGGCGGCGAGTAGTCGTGGCGGAGCCATTTCGCACCGGGGCCCGCCCCAGGCACGCGTCGGCACCTGTCGACACAACTTTGCCTGCAAGTCCCCGCTGCCGGACCTCTCCTGTTGGGGGGGCGGCTTCGTATGCGGCGTGGTCAGTCCATGAGTGCGGCCAGATCTGCGGGCGCGAAACCGTAGTCAATATGAAAGGTAAGGCAGCGCAGACGTAGATCGATCGAGGCGAACGTCTCAGACGCGCTACCCTTCGCAGCGCTCCCGGAAAGCCTCACCATCCAGCCATGGAGCGCTCGTGAGCACGCGGAAGCTTTGGACAGTAGAATCGTCATGAGCCATCCCGTGGTGGCATCAGAAGAACCCATCGCCCGGCAGTCGACCCGTACCAGGGATACCAGCATGAAAGCCCGGCGCGTTCCGCCATCGCATGGACGCGCCCTTTCTGCCGAAAGGAGATCTCATGAAGGTGCTCGCTGTTCACCCCAGTGGCCTGATGTATACCCGCGTGTTTCTGCGCCTCGAGCCGCTCGGTCTGGAGACCGTCGCCGCCGTCATTCGCGAGGCTGGCCACGATGTCCGGCTGATCGACCTGCAGGTCGAATCGCATCGCGAACTGTTCAAGCTGATTCGCAAATGGCGCCCCGACGTCGTCTGCTTCTCCGGCAACTACCTCGCCAACATTCCCGAAATCATCGATTTGTCGAAGACGATCAAGGCGCAATGGCCGGATTGTTTCGTGTTCGTCGGCGGGCATAGCGCGTCGTTCACGGCCGCCGACATGCTGAAGCACGCCGACGGCGCAATCGATTGCGTCCTGAAAGGCGAAGGCGAAGCGAAGGTCGTAGAACTGCTCGATGCCGTCGCGCGCCGCGGTGAACTGTTGCCGATACCGGGCGTCGTCACGCGCGACGGCGAAGGACCCCCGCCCGGTTTCGTCGAGAGCCTCGATCAGGTTCGCCCCGCGCGCGATCTGCTGCGGCACCGGCGCAAGTACTTTATCGGCGTCCTGGACCCGTGCGCGTCGATCGAATTCGCGCGCGGCTGCCCCTGGGACTGCACGTTCTGCAGCGCATGGACGTTCTACGGACGCAGCTATCGCTCACGTAGCCCCGAAGTGGTCGCCGACGAACTGGCGTCGATCCGCGAGCCCGGCGTGTTCATCGTCGACGATGTCGCATTCGTGCATGCCGATCACGGCATGGCGATTGGTCGCGAGATCGAGCGCCGGGGCATCCGCAAGAAGTACTACCTCGAGACGCGCGGCGACGTGCTGTTGCGCAACAAGGAAGTCTTCGAGTACTGGCGCACGCTGGGCCTGCAATACATGTTCATCGGCATGGAGGCAATCGATGCAGAAGGGCTCAAGGCATTTCGCAAGCGCATCAATATCGACAAGAACTTCGAAGCGCTCGCGTTCGCGCGCTCGCTGGGCATCACGGTCGCCGTCAATCTGATCGCCGATCCCGACTGGGATCACGACCGCTTCGAAGCAATCAGGCAGTGGTGCCTGGAGATTCCGGAGATCGTCAACATCAGCGTGAACACGCCGTATCCGGGCACCGAAATCTGGCTGCGCGAGCAGCGCCAACTGACGAGCCTCGACTACCGGCTCTACGACATCCAGCACGCGGTGCTGCCCACGAAGTTGCCACTGCGCGAGTTCTACACGGAACTGGTACGCACGCAGCAGGTGCTCAACCGCAAACATCTCGGCTGGACTGCGCTGCGTCATGCAACCGGCGAGGCAGCGCATCTGTTGATGCGCGGTCAAACGAACTTCGTGCGGATGTTGTGGCGGTTCAACTCGGTGTTCAATCCGAACCTGCAATTGAGCGACCACGCGCGTGAAGTGCGTTACTCGATGACTCCTCCCGATGCGTCGCGTGAGCAAACCGACGTGAAAGTGCTGTACGTCCATCGGCCGGCCGGTCGCAAAGGCCGCAAGATAGACGATGCGACGGAGAAGTTCGTCGATCAGACGCGCATGGGTGCGGGCTAGCTAACAGCGGTCGCCTCCCGATCTGAACGGCGCGTGAGCACCAAGTGCGTTGGATAGCCGTATCGACCGACATGAATGGGTCCGAACGCGCGCCAGGTCACGTTAAGAAAGAGCGGACATCGCCGATCGGGCGGCTGTCGTCGCGAATCCGCGAAGGTCTCTTACAAGTCACGTGATTGACAATACCCGACCAGTCGTCTATATTTCGTTTTATTGTAATTCAGCAGACAACCCCACATGCCAAGACCCGCCAACCCAGAAGTCCGCACCCGCCTGCTTACCGCTGGAGGACGCGTTGTCTACGAAATGGGATTCAACGCGAGCGGGGTGCAAGACATCGTAGCGGCGGCCGACGTGCCGAAGGGGTCGTTCTACAGCTACTTTGGCAGCAAGGAGACCTTTGCGGCCGAGGTGCTGGAAGCCTATTGGGAATCCATCGAACACCGGCACGGCAGTGTCATGTATGACGCGCGCATCAAGCCGTTGGCGCGAATCGAAAAGTTTTTCGGGCTGCTGGCCGAGGACCACGCGGCCAGCGAATTCAGGCTCGGATGCCTGATAGGCAACCTCTCGCTGGAGCTGTCCAATGCCAGTGCTGAAGTACGAAGCGCGCTGAAGCGGATCCTCGGACGATGGGAAGGTTCGATTGCCGCCTGCCTGGAAGAAGCGAAGATGCGCGGAGAACTCCCTTCCGACCGCAATCCCAAGCAGGTCGCTGCGATCATCGTCGAGAGCTGGGAGGGAGCGATCCTCCGTTGCAAGGTGGAACGCAGTGGCAGTGCCTGCCATCGATTTCAGCGCGTCACGCTGAAGCAGTTGTTGAGCTAAATTTTTTTTGCGTCAATATATAGACGACTGGTCGGCTATATTAAGCATCGATGAAGCTGAGGCGACCGGCGTACTGATTTTCAACAAAGCGTTCACTAAAGGAGCTGCAGCATGTCTACGAAGAACTGGTTCGCCGACAAAGCCGCGCGACGCGACGTATTGATCGGCAGCGCCGCCGCAGTTGGCGCAGTGGCCGGATCATTTCTTCCGGGTCTGGCTCATGCCGCCACGTCGCCGCCTGCAGCGCCTGCCTCCAGATCACCCGGCCAGCAGCTGGGCAGTTACATCGAGGCGAAGGATGGTACTCAGCTTTACTACAAGGACTGGGGCACCGGCCGCCCGGTCGTGTTTTGTCATGGCTGGCCCCTTAGTTCGGATAGCTGGGAATCGCAGATGATGCTGGTGGCGTCGCACGGCTTTCGCGCCGTCGCCCACGATCGCCGGGGCCATGGCCGCTCGAGCCAACCTTGGAACGGCAACGAAATGGATACCTATGCCGACGATCTGGCGACCGTGTTCGACACGCTTGATCTCACGAACGCCATCCTCGTAGGCTTTTCGACCGGCGGCGGAGAGGTGGTCCGCTACATTGGCCGGCACGGCACGCGGCGGGTCTCCAAGGTCGTACTCGTTTCCGCCGTGCCGCCGCTGATGCTGAAGACGCCTGCCAACCCAAAGGGACTGCCGATCGAAGTATTCGATGGGCTGCGTGCCGCTCAACTGGCGAACCGCTCCCAGTTCTACAAGGATGTTCCGGCGGGTCCGTTCTATGGCTTTAACCGCCCGGGCGCCAAACCGTCCCAGGGATTGATCGACTCGTGGTGGACGCAGGGGATGCAAGGCGGCCACAAGAACACCTTCGATTCGATCAAGGCGTTTTCGGAAACCGACTTCACCGAGGACCTGAAAAAGATCGACGTCCCCACCCTGATCATTCACGGCGACGACGACCAGATCGTGCCGATCGACGCCGCAGGTCGCGCATCGTCACGGCTCATCAGGAACTCGAAGCTGGTCGTCTATCCAGGTGCGCCACATGGCTTGACGGAAACGCACAAGGACAAGTTCAACGCCGACTTTCTGGCGTTCATCCGTAGCTGATACCCGTCTCACCTTTCCAGCGGGCGCGGCTATTGCGCCCGCGCCACCCCCAGCCTATGAGAGGCGTCCCAATGTGCAATCAACATTCCCCCTACGCGGATCCTGCCGACCCCGCTTTGCCCGGTTCCGACATGAAGCTCGACCTTTCACGGACGGCTCTCGTTGTCATCGATCCGCAGATCGATTTCATGAGCCCCGAGGGCCGCAGTTGGGGTGTTGTCGGGGAGAGCGTCACGGAGCAGAACCTGGTTCCCAACCTGAGCCGGCTGTTCCAGGCAGCAAAGCAGGCTGGCATCACTGTCGCGGTTTCGCCGCACTACTACTATCCGCATGACCACACGTGGAAGGTGCAAGGGCCGGCAGAGATGTTCCAGCACGCCATAGGCATGTTCGACCGCCCGGGCGCATTGACACTGGAGGGCTTTCGGGGCTCTGGCGCCGACTTCGTTCCGGAACTCAAGCCATATGTCGAGGACGGCAAGACCATCATCTGTTCGACGCACAAGCTGTACGGCCCGCAATCCAATGACCTGACGCTGCAGTTGCGCAAGCAGCGCGTGGACCAGGTGATCCTCGCTGGAATGGCCGCGAACCTGTGCGTGGAATCGCATTTGCGTGATTTGCTCGAGCAAGGCTTCGAAGTTGCGGTCGTACGCGACGCAGTCGCCGGTCCGAAGCTGCCTGACGGCGATGGCTACCACGCGGCGCTGGTCAACTTCCGCTATCTCGCGAACGCGCTCTGGACGACGGAGGATACGGTCGGGCGCCTGCTCGGCAACGCCTGAGCGCACGCGCCTGTTCGATCGGCACGGGACGTCGCGAACCGGCGGCTTTACGTCTTCGACATCATTACCGCGTCGGAGTCGTTGATGTCGCCGGTTGGCCGTGTGCACCGCCGATCCAATGCGCCGGCCACCCGGGCGAATCGTGACTATCTCGCGGCGCTTGGCGTTACGTTGGCATGCATCTGTCTGCGCTCAACAGAAAGAACACGAGCATCGGCAGCCCGAGCGGACCGGTAGCCAGCTTGACGGCATCCATCGTATCGGCGCCGGGCGGCAGCGCCAGCACCGCGACGGCGCCGAAGACGAACGCAAGCGTCGAACGACATGGGCATGCCCGGCCTTGAAAGGGAATCGAATGAGATGTCTTGCGGCGCGTCCCTTTTCAGCGCGAAAAAGCGACCCTCAAGCGCGGCCGGCTGAGTGGGCCGGCCACATCGCTCCCGAACCTCCAGCGCGAACGTCGCGCGGCAGATTCCTCGCGTCGGCCGAATCAGGATGCCGTCGAAAGGTAGGCCGCGAGGCGAGCCAGCATTGCATCGCAGTGGCGCAGTTGCTCGACCGTCACGAATTCGTCCGGCTTGTGCCCTTGATCCATGCTCCCCGGCCCGCACACCACCGTGGGAATGCCCGCCTGGTCAAACAGCCCGCCCTCAGTGCCGAAGGCGACCGTCCCGAATTCCGTGGAGCCGCTCAACATCGCCAACAGACGTGCCGCTTCGCTGTCAGGCGAGGTCGCCAATCCCGGATAAGCGCTCAGCGGCTGAAAGCGAATGTCGGTGTCGGACTTCACCGCACGCATCTTCGGCAGCAGTTCGGCCTCGGCATAGGTCTGCAATTCATCGGCCACTCGATGGGCATCGAAGCCTGGAAGCGCGCGCACCTCGAAATCGAATTCGCATTCGGCCGGCACGATGTTGAGCGCGCGTCCCCCTTTGATCACGCCGGTCTGCACGGTCGAAAACGGCGGATCGAAGCGACCGTCGTGATGTTCGGGCTGCGACAACCGATCGCCGATCTCGTCCAGACGGCCGATCAGGCGCGCCGCATACTGGATGGCGTTGACCCCATAGGGCGCGTAGGCCGAGTGGCAAGGCGCGCCTTTCACCTGACAGCGCATCGCAAGCTTCCCCTTGTGGCCCAGCACCGGTTCCATTTCGGTCGGCTCGCCGATCAGGCACAGCACCGGCCGGTGCGGACGCTTTTCCAGTTCGGCCAGCATCGGCCGGACGCCCAGGCATCCGACCTCCTCATCATAGGAAAAGGCAAGGTGCACCGGCAGCCTGAGCGCGCGCCCGAGAAAGACGGGCACCGCCGCCAGTACCGATGCGATGAAGCCCTTCATGTCGGCGGTGCCGCGGCCGTACAGCCGCCCGTCTCTTTCGGTGAGGCGGAATGCGTCGACAGTCCAGGGCTGGCCGTCGACCGGCACGACATCGGTATGGCCGGAAAGCACGATGCCTCCGCGGTCACTAGGGCCGATGGTGGCAAACAGATTGGCCTTGGTGCGCTCGGCGTTGTAGAACAGCTCGCTTTCGATTCCGAATGCCGCAAGGTAATGCCGGATGAATTCGATCATCTCCAGATTGGAGTCGCGGCTGACCGTGGAGAAGCCGATCAGCCGTTCGAGCAACTCGCGGCCGGACGTTTCATTCATTGCCCGGCACTCCATAGCTGGGAGCGGCGGTCGGATTCAGCGCCCGGGTCACGTAATCCTGCATCTGCGGACGATAGGCCTGCCAGAGACGGTCGAGCTGGCCGATGGGGTCATCGTCGGCCCAGTCGACCCGCAGATCGACGATCGGCCAGCTCAGGTCGCTCACTATCCTGAGCGCTGCCGAATGCACGGGGCCCGCTTCTCCGCCCGCCGCCATCGCGGCATGCATCGCGGCGAGCAGACGGTCGGCCAGCGAACCGGGCGCATTTTCGAACGCCGGAACCATCGCTTCGATGACTTCGACACCCGCCAGCATGTTGCCGGCCGCTACGCATTGCGCTCCCGCCACGGCGGCGTGCAGGCCCAATGCCTCCTTGCCGGTGAAGCACGCGGTACGACCGTCAACATCGATCACCGTCACCTGCCGATACTGGCTCCAGTCGTCCGCGCTGAGCGCGCGGTCCAGCGCTGCCACGGGATCGAGCTTCGCGTTCTGCAGCAGATCGAGAATCTGCGGACCGAGCGCAGGCAGCGTGACGTTCTGCGTCGCGACCGCGCCCACGCCTGCGCGCAGCCAAGGGCATCGCGCGCCCACCGCGATACTCGACGAGCTGATGGCGATCCCGAGCTGCCCGGACTCCGGGCAGCGTCCGACGATAGAGAATGTCATGTCCCGCTCCTCAAGCCTGTGCCGGCTTCCAGCCATCGGGGATGACGGCGATCACATCGATCTCCATCAACCACTGCGGCTGGCCCAGCGCGCTCACGACCAGGCCGGTGGAAATGGGAAACACGCCCTTGAGCCACTTGCCGACTTCCTGGTACACCGGCTCGCGATAGCGCGGATCGATCAGATACGTCGTGGTCTTGACGATGTGAGACAGGTCGCTGCCCGCCTCCTCCAGCAACTGCTTGACGTTCTTCATCGCCTGCTCGGCCTGAGCGCGCGGATCGCCGAGTCCGATGAGCTGGCCCTCGAAATCGGTACCCACCTGGCCGCGCACATAGACGGTGTCGCCGGCGCGCACGGCCTGACAGAGATCGTTGTCGAGCGTCTGGTTGGGATACGTGTCCTTCGTGTTGAACATGCGGATGCGGGTGTGCGTAGGTTGGCTCATCAGTGCACCTTGAAGCTGAGAAGAAATGGGTCGCGGCTTGATGGAAGGAGAAGCAGGCGTCAATTCACGCCCATCTCGCTGACTTTATGGAGGCACGAATCGACGGGCGCGCTCGCCGCCCTTTCCTCGCGGCCGTCCGTGGCATGGCGCTGCGAGGCATCGCGGTAAGAGAGATATTTGCGCTGCGTGACGATGTGGTCGGCAATATGCCGGGCATCGTGCCAGACGCCCCAGATAAAAGCGGAGCCGCGACGCGAGAGCCACGGCAGGCCGAGAAAATAGATGCCCGGCTCCTTCGAAACCCCGCGCTGATGCTTCGGCTTGCCCTTTTCGTCGAAGGCGTCGATCTTCAGCCAGCTGAAATCGACCGCGTAGCCGGTTGCCCAGATGATCGACGTCACGCCGGCCTTTGTCAGGTCGAGTTCGAGAACGGGATTGAGCACGCACTCCGGATCGGCAGGAATGATGCGGGCCTCATGATCTTCCGGCAGGTCGAGACCGTTGCGGGCGACATAGGTGTCAGCCGCGTTCAGGAGCGACAGGTAGTTCTCGTCGCCGCGGGCAATGTTGATTGCCAGATCCGATTGGAATGTCACGACGCCGCCATTGAACGATTTCGTCAGACCAACGAGCGTGATGCCCTGATGCGCAAGACGCCGGAAATCCACCGTATGACCGCCACGCGCACCGCTCACTGCGATGGTGACGTGTTCCTTGCCCGGCCTCATGACCTCCGCGTCCCATTCGCCGAGCACGCCCAGCCACCAGCAGAAGTCGCGGCCGCGATATGCGCGCGGGGGACGATCATGCGGCCCAACCGACAGATAGACCTCCCTGCCCGCACGCTGCAGTTCATCGGCGATCTGCACGCCCGATGAACCCGCACCCACCACCAGCACCGCCCCCTCGGGCAAATGCTCGGGGTTGCGATATTCGGCGGAGTGAATCTGCGTGAGATTCGGGGCTTCTGGGGCGATCGGCGGAATGACGGGGCGCTGGAAAGGTCCGGTCGCGACAACGACGCGGCTGGCCTCGATGGTTCCCTCGGATGTTTCGATGGTGAAGCCCTGCCGCCCGGCGTTGCGCACGACTTCTTTGACCTCCACGCCGGTGCGGATCGGGGCTTCGAACTTCTCGGCGTACGCTACGAAATAGTCTGCCACCTGATCCTTCGAGGCGAAGGCGTCCGGCTCGAGACCGTCGAACTCGAGATTGGGAAAACGATCGTGCCATGCGGGACCATTGGCAACCAGCGAATCCCAACGCCCCGTGCGCCAGCGTTCGGCTATGCGATCGCGTTCCAGGACGAGATGCGGCACGCCGAGCTTGCTGAGGTGTTCGCTCATCGCGACGCCGGCCTGACCGGCGCCGACGACGAGCGTATCGATTGACGTTTTTTCCACTGTCATGGCTTTGTCCTTCTGAAAGGCGGTTTGATCCGGATCGGTCATGACCTCCCGACCAGCGAGAGCCCGCGGCCATCGCGGACCAGGTCGCGATTTTTTAGCCCGCCCGATCGCTGTCCTTGCGGTCCAGCGTCCATGCGGGTTCGGTGTGCGTTGCATTCTGTCCCCGGCGAGCGATTCCGCGAAATGACATTTCCATCACTCGCCAGCCGCAAAACATGGCTGCTCATGCGGGACACAAGGCCGTACGCACTTATCGTCCTGCCGAGGTAAAGCGCGACGCCGTGAGCCCCTTGCCGTGGCGAAAATCTACGCCACCCGTCAGAATCCGAAAAATATATTAAAAAAATGCACTGCATCAGCTTTGGCTATGCAGGCTTTTTTGAGCACCTCACAATGCGGTCCATTGAAGGCCCGATCATGGAGCGTCCCCGATGGAAAGCCATCCATTGCGCTACTCGCTGCGTCAGTTGCGCTATTTCGTCGTCACGGCAGAAACGCTCTCCTTCACCGCCGCGGCGCGGCGCCTGCACATTTCCCAGCCGTCCATCTCGACGGCGCTCGCGGACCTCGAAGTGTCGTTCGGCGTGCAACTCTTCATACGGCATCACGCAAGCGGTCTCTCGCTCACGCAAGCGGGCCGCGATCTGCTCGGACAAGCGCGCAATCTGCTGAAGATCGCCGAGGAACTGCAGATGGCCGCGAAGGAAATGGACGGCGGCATGACGGGCTCCATCGCGCTCGGCTGCCTCGTCTCGCTAGCGCCGCCGTTGATGCCAGGCCTCATCAGCCGGTTTACGAGCGAGCATGCGGGCATTTCATTTCGCACCGTCGAGGCGCATCAGGACGGCCTCCTGCGAGGCCTGCACGACGGCTCGCTCGACATCGCCCTGACCTACAGCCTCGATTTGACCGAGGACATCGCCTTCACGCCGCTGCTCTCGCTGCCGCCTTATGTGATCCTGCCCAAGACGCACCGTCTCGCGCGCGCACGCAAGGTTTCGCTCGCGGACCTGCTGCCCGAGCCCTACGTGATGCTCGATCTGCCGCACAGCCGCGAATATTTCGCGGCGCTCTTCGATGCGGTGGGCAACCGCCCGGTGCCCGCCTTTCGCTCCTCGCAGCCGGAAGTCGTGCGCGGCATGGTGGCCAACGGCCTTGGCTACAGCATCCTCAATTTCCCGCTCAAGTCGAACCGCACCGTGGATGGCGAAGACTTCGTCATTAAGCGTTTCAAGGACAGCGTCAACGCGACGACGCTCGGCATCGCGCAGTCACGCACGATGAAGCCGCGGCAAGTCGTGCAACGCTTCGCATCGTTCTGCGAGAACTATATCCGGCGCCTGCATCTCGATGCGTGACGGCGCGCGGACAGGCGCGGGCACAAGCGCCAATCCAGCATACGCTGCATAGGTAAAAGCTTTGCGTTGTATCCGAAAACAATATTTTGGCTGGCAATTTGGCTTGATAGATTTCTGACCATGTTGAGCGCAACGCCGCAATACCTCGCGTTGGCATGCTCCCACGGTGATTGATCAAGGAGGCTCCATGGCAAAGCCGGCAAGGACGATCGAGGTGCAAGCGCTTGTGGAAGAATTGCAGGCCGGTTGCGAACGCTCGTTTGGCCATGCGCGCTCCATGCCGCCTGGCGCCTATACGTCGCCCGAATTCCTGTCGCTGGAAGAGCGCGATATCTTCCAGCATGAATGGCTGTGCGTCGGCCGCGCAAGCGCGTTGAAGACTCCCGGCGACTATCTGACGGCGCATATCGGCGCACAACCCATCGTGGTTTTGCGCGACGAGCAGATGCAACTCAAGGCGATGTCCAACGTGTGCCTGCATCGCATGTCGGTGCTGCTCGAAGGACGCGGCAATGTGCGCCGGATCATATGCCCTTACCACGCGTGGAACTATTCTCTCGATGGCGAGCTTCGAGGGGCACCGCTCATGGACCGGCAAGAGGGCTTCTGCAAGGAAAGCTACAAGCTGCCCGCCGTGCGCTGCGAAGAATGGCAGGGATGGATTTACGTGACGCTCGACGAGAATGCGCCCCCCGTCGAGGAACAGCTGACCGAACTGAGCGGACTCATCGGCGCGTACGGCATGTCCGACTACATCGAGACCTTCTATGAAGAGCACGTGTGGGATACCAACTGGAAGATCCTCGCCGAGAACTTCATGGAAAGCTATCACTTGCCGATGCTGCATCGCGCGACGGTAGGACCGCATTCGCGGCTCGAGGAAATGGAATGCCCGCCGGGCTCTCCCGCCTTCAACTACCACTGGATCACGAAGGAAGCGTCTTTGCCCATCGGCAACGCGCATCCTGACAACACGCGGCTCACGGGACACTGGCGCAAGACCACGGCGTTGCTCGCCATCTATCCGACGCATCTCGTCACGCTCACGCCGGGCTACTTCTGGTATCTCGTGTTGCAGCCGCAAGGGGTCGGGCGCGTCCATATCCGCTTCGGAGGCGGGCTTGCGCCGGAGTTCATCTCCGACCCCGATGCCAACGCTCACATGGCGGCGCTGAAGACGCTGCTCGACGAAGTCAACGCGGAAGACAAGCGCGGCGTGGAAGCGGTCTTTCGCGGCGTGCATGCACCGCTTGCAAAGCCCGGCCATCTGAGCCATCTCGAACGCCCCAACTATGACTTCGCGCGCTATCTCGCGAAGAAGCTCGGCGAGCATTGATTACGGCGGCACTCCGACAGGACACGATCACGATGTCAAACCCTTCCTTCATTTCATTCTCGGGCGTAAGCAAATCGTATGACGGCGTGCATTACGTCGTGGAGGATTTGAACCTCGACGTGCGCAAGGGAGAATTCCTGTCGCTGCTCGGGCCGTCGGGTTCGGGCAAGACAACCACCCTCATGATGCTCGCCGGATTCGAATCGCCGACGCAGGGCGAGATTCGCCTGGACGACCGCCGTCTCGACGACAAGCCGCCGCATCAGCGCGATATCGGCATGGTGTTTCAGAACTACGCGCTCTTTCCGCATCTGACGATTGCCGAAAACGTCGCGTTTCCGCTTTCGGTCCGGCACGTGAGCCGCGCCGAGCAGAAGGCACGCGTGAAGCGCGCGCTCGAGATGATCGAACTCCCGCATCTTGCAAACCGGCGTCCCGCACAGCTCTCCGGTGGCCAGCAGCAGCGCGTGGCACTCGCGCGCGCGCTCGTGTTCGAACCGAGCGTCGTGCTGATGGACGAACCGCTCGGCGCACTCGACAAGCGTCTGCGTGAAACGATGCAGTACGAGATCATGCGCCTGCATCGGGAACTTTCGCTCACGATCGTCTATGTCACGCACGATCAGGCCGAAGCGCTGACGATGTCGGACCGCGTTGCCGTCTTCTCGGACGGCCGCATTCAGCAGGCCGCCACGCCGAGCGAACTGTATGAAAACGCGCAGAACGCATTCGTTGCGAACTTTGTCGGCGAGAACAACGGGCTGACCGGACGCGTCGTCAATGCAAGCGAGGGCTGGGCAACGCTCGCGCTGTCGGATGGCAGCGTCATTCGCGGACGCTGCGAACGCGGCCTCAACGCGGGCGATCAAGCGATGCTCGCGCTGCGCCCCGAGCGCGCGCATATCCCGAGCGCGGAGGGAACGAACATCGACGAGCACAGCAACGTGGTCCACGCTCGCGTCGAGGAACTGGTGTATTGCGGCGATCATCATCGCGTGCATCTGAAGCTCGGCTCGCGGGACGACATTGTCGTGAAACTGCCCAATACGCAGCGCCACGCGCTGCCCTCCCCCGGCAGCGCGATCGATATCGCATGGCGCCACGACGACTGCAAGATCCTCGCGATGAGCGCGCCACGCGGCGCGTGCGCGCCCCAACCCTCCACACCGCCGTCAACTTCCATCATCACGCCCGCTATAGCAGGAGCCAACTGACATGCGCACCAACCTTCACGCCCAGTGTGCCGCACTCGCCGCACTCGCATTCGCCAGCGTCACCGTTCAGGCAGCCGAGACGCTCTCCGTCGTGACCTTCGGCGGCGCATACGAGGCCGCCGCAAAGAAGGCGTACTTCGAGCCGTTCACTCAGGCCACCGGCGTCGGCTTCTCGACTGAATCGTATGACGGCGGCCTCGCCAAGCTTTCCGCCATGGAGCAGGCGAAGAACACCACGTGGGATCTGATCGACCTCGAAACGAACGACGCGATCACCGCCTGCGATGAAGGCCTGCTCAAGAAGTTCGACAAGAAATCGATAGGCAAGACGAGCGATTTCATCCCCGGCTCGATCAGCGATTGCGCGGTGGCGAGCATGGTCTGGTCCACGGTCTACGCCTATGATGCGAGCAAGCTCAAGACAGCGCCCACGACCGTCAATGACTTCTTCGATCTGCAGAAATTCCCGGGCAAACGCGGCCTGCGCAAGTCGCCGAAGGTATCGATGGAGTGGGCGCTGATCGCGGACGGCGTCGACCCGAAGGATGTCTACAAGGTGCTCGGCACGCCGGCCGGCGTCGATCGCGCGTTCAAGAAGCTCGACACCATCAAGAAGAACATCGTGTGGTGGGAGTCGGGTGCGCAGGCGCCACAACTGCTCGCGGATGGCGCGGTCGTGATGACGCAGGCGTATAACGGTCGCATCGACGATGCAGCCAAGAAGGACAACAAGCCCTTCAAGGCGGTCTGGGACGCGCAGGTGTACGACTTTGAATGGTGGGGCATTCCGACTGGCGCGAAACACGCCGACACTGCCGCGAAATTCATTGTCTCCGCTTCGCAGCCGAAAGCGTATGCGGACCTGTCGAAGTACATCGCGTATGCGCCGCCGCGCAAGGATGCGATTGCGCTCGTCGACAAGCAGCGTCTTGCCGATCTGCCGACCGCGCCCGACAACTTCAAGCGCGCCGTGCAGATCAACGCGAACTTCTGGGCCGACAACGCGGACCAGATCAACAAGCGCTTTCAGGTGTGGCTCACGCAGTAACGCCGCCATTTGCACGCCCTGAAGCGTCACCGTTCGACGAGAGCACAACTTGACTGCGACCACCAACATGCCCGCTTCGGCCCCGGCCGCGCCTTCGGGCTCTCCAGCGAGAGCCGACGGCCGCGCGTCGTATCAGAAGGCGCGCCGCCGTGCGGCAGTTCAAGCGCTTTTGCTTGCGCTGCCGCTGATCGTGTTTTTGCTTTCCACGTTCATCGCGCCGATCGCGCTGCTGCTCGCGCGCAGCGTGGAAAACCGCGAAGTGCCTGACAGCATGCCCGCGCTCACGCATGCGCTCGATGCCTGGGACGGGCGTGGCGTACCCGACGAGCGTACGTTCGCCCTGCTCGCGTCGGGACTCAGGCAAGCGCAGGAAAGCGGGCAGCTCGGCACCGTCGCGCGGCGTCTGAACTTCGCTCAGCCCGAGTTCCGAAGCCTGTTGATGCGCACTGCGCGCGGACTGCCGGCCGACGCACCGCCCGCGTGGAAGCCCGCGCTCATCGAACTCGACGAGCGCTGGAATTCGCCGGAGATCTGGCGCTTGCTGAAGCGCGCCGCCGCCTCGCCCACGCCGGACTACCTGCTCGCAGCGGTCGATGCGCAAGTGACGCCGCAAGGCTCGGTCGCATCCGTGCCGGACAACGCTTCAATCTACCGACAGGCGTTCGTGCGCACGATAACGATCAGCGCCACGGTCACGCTCTTGTGCCTCGTGCTCGGCTATCCGGTAGCGTGGCTGCTCGCCAATCTGCCCGCGAAAAGCAGCAACCGCCTGATGCTGTTCGTGATCGTGCCGTTCTGGACGTCGCTGCTCGTGCGCACGACCGCGTGGTACGTGCTGCTTCAGCCGAGCGGCGTCATCAACAGTCTGCTGATGGGACTCGGCCTCGCCACGCGTCCCGTCGCGCTCGTCTTCAACCGCGCGGGTGTGCTCATCGGCATGACGCACGTGCTGTTGCCTTACATGATTCTTGCCATCTATTCGGTGATGAAGGGTGTGTCGCCCGTGTATGTGCGCGCGGCGCAGTCGCTCGGTGCGCATCCAGTCACCGCGTTCGTGCGCGTCTACGTCCCGCAGACGCTGCCGGGCGTGGGCGCGGGCTGCTTCCTCGTCTTTGTGCTCGCGCTCGGTTATTACATCACGCCTGCATTGCTCGGCGGCGCAGGCGACGAAATGATCAGCCAGCTCATCGCGATACAGACGAACACGCAGCTCAACTGGGGGCTCGCCGGAGCGCTCTCGGCGTACCTGGTGATCTTCACGGCGATTTTCTATTTCCTGTTCAACCGGATCGTCGGCATCGACCGGCTGCGCTTTGGTTGACCGATGCCGACACGACGAAGGAACGACATGCAAGAACAACGCAACAAGGTGCTGACGGAACGCATTGCCGGGCGCTGGGTGCGCCTGCATACGGCGCTCGTGCTGTTCTTTCTGATTGCGCCGATTCTCGCGATCATCCCGCTCTCGTTCAATTCCGGATCGTACTTCTCGTACCCGTTGCAGGGATTCTCGCTGCGCTGGTATGAACAGGCGCTCACAAGCGCGGACTGGCAGCGCTCGCTCCTGAACAGCATCGGCATCGGCGCGGCATCCACGCTGATCGCCACTTGTCTGGGCACCCTTGCCGCATTGGGCCTGAGCCGGGCGCAGTTTCCGCTGCGCTCGCTGATCATGCCGATCATCATCTCCCCGATGATCGTGCCGATCGTCGTCGTCGCCGCAGGCTTCTATCTGATCTTCGCGCCGCTCGGTCTCGTGAACTCTTACCCCGGCGTGGTGCTGGCGCATGCGGCGCTCGGCACACCGTTCGTGGTCATCACCGTGACCGCATCGCTGCTTTCGTTCGACCAGAGCCTCCTGCGCGCCGCGTCCGGCCTCGGCGCGACGCCCTGGATCACGTTCAGGCGCGTGACCTTGCCGCTCATCACCCCGGCGGTCGCGACAGGCAGCGTCTTCGCCTTCGCGACCTCGTTCGACGAAGTGATCGTCATTCTGTTCATCGGCGGCCCGGATCAGCGGACCGTGCCCCGGCAAATGTGGAGCGGCATTCGCGACTCGATCGATCCTTCGATACTCGCGGTGGCCACGATGCTGATCGTGTTCGCCGTGCTGCTTTTCGCCAGCATCAACTGGCTGCGCAGCCGCGCGGCCGCAGCCAGCCAGGCGCTCGTTTGACCGTTGCGGCTCGCTAAAGCCTTCTGCATGGGCTTGTCATTTGGCGAGCGTCATGTCCGCGCACTGACGCCCTGCAGCAATGACGAGGATCATCGCATCTGCAACCTGCGCAGTGACGAGGTTCTACCGAGGTTCAAGAGACGTTCGGGCGTCCAGTCCATGAGTTGAGTCGCGCCGATGGGTCGCTGTCGTCCAGTCGAGTTCCTCTATCCCCTCCCCGCTCCCTGGTGTCACCAAGGGTGGATCTGGCGAGCCTGCCGGACCCATGTCCGAGACCTTCGCGGCATATAGCCGGTTTGACTCGCCGCTCAGGAACGGTACCATCCAGACAGCAAGGTCGAGAGCGTATTGTCGCTTTCCATGCCTCTCAATTGTCTGGAGGTGCGAGCCATGCGGACCAACAGTCCCATTCATTCGAAGCGCGGTACCGGAAGCGCACAGCGATGGCTTCGCTCGTTGCCCGTCATCCAGGTCGTCAAAGGGTATCAGGCAAGCTGGCTGCCGAAGGACCTTGCCGCCGGTCTGGTGCTGACCACGATGCTGGTGCCGGTCGGCATCGCCTATGCGGAGGCGTCGGGCGTTCCGGGGGTATACGGCCTGTACGCGACGATTGTTCCGCTGCTCGCCTATGCGGTGTTCGGGCCCAGCCGGATATTGGTGCTCGGGCCGGACTCCGCGCTCGCCGCACCGATATTGGCGGTGGTTGCGCAGGTCGCCGCCGGCGATCCCTCTCGCGCGATCGCCGTGGCCAGCATGATGGCCATCGTCTCCGGCGTGGTCTGCGTCGTGATGGGAATCTTGCGGCTGGGCTTCATCACCGAATTGCTGTCCAAGCCGATCCGCTACGGCTACATGAATGGCATTGCGCTCGCGGTGCTGATCAGCCAATTGCCCAAGCTGTTCGCCATCTCCATCGAGGAACATGGACCGCTTCGCGATATCGTCAGCCTCGCGCAGGCCATCGCCGCGGGCAAGGTCAACTGGATCAGCTTCGCGGTGGGCGCAGGAAGCCTCGCGCTCATCCTCTTCCTTAAGCGCTTCGAAAAGCTTCCGGGCATTCTCATCGCGGTCGTGCTGGCGACATTGTGCGTCAGCGTATTCGACCTAGACGATCTTGGCGTCAAGGTGCTCGGCAAGATTCCGCAGGGACTGCCTTCGTTTGCGCTGCCGTGGGCAAGCGGCGCGGACTTGACGAAGATCGTCCTTGGCGGCTGCGCGGTCGCGCTCATCGCTTTCGCCGACACCAGCGTGCTGTCGCGAACCTTTGCTGCACGCGCCAACAGCCGGGTCGACCCGAACCAGGAGATGATTGGCCTGGGGGCCGCCAACCTCGCGGCGGGACTCTTCCAGGGCTTCCCGATCAGCAGCAGTTCCTCCCGCACCCCCGTAGCGGAAGCCGCGGGCGCGAAAACCCAGTTGACGGGCGTCGTAGGCGCCGTGGCGGTCGCGGCGCTGCTGCTGGCGGCACCTAACCTGCTGCGCTATCTGCCCACCAGCGCGCTCGCCGCGGTGGTCATTGCCGCCGCCATCGGCCTCTTCGAGATCAACGACCTCAAGCGCATTTTCCGCATCCAGCAATGGGAGTTCTGGCTATCCATCGCGTGCCTGGCGGGCGTCGCTATCTTTGGCGCCATCCCCGGCATCTGCCTCGCGGTGATGATAGCGATCATCGAATTTCTGTGGGATGGCTGGAGACCGCATTTCGCGGTTCTCGCGCGCGTTCCCGGCTTGCGCGGCTATCACGACCTGAAGCGCTATCCGCACGGCAAACGGATTTCCGGTCTCGTGCTGTTCCGCTGGGATGCGCCGCTTTTCTTCGCCAACGCCGAGCTGTTTCAGGAGCGTCTGTCAGAGGCTATCGCGGAATCGCCGACACGCGTGCGCAGAGTGGTTGTGGCGGCCGAGCCGGTGACGAGCGTGGACGTGACATCGGCGGATATGCTTCGCGAACTGATCCACAAGCTGAGCGCGCGTGGCATCGAGTTGCACTTTGCCGAACTCAAGGACCCGGTGCGCGACAAGCTCAGGCGCTTCGAATTGACGGACCTTCTCGGTGACGCGCAATTCCATCCCACGATAGGCAGCGCGGTCGATGAATATCTCGGCAAGCATGCAGTCAAAGAGCATGGTGACGATGCCAGCCCTGCTCCATCGGGTGAGACATAACCGGTTGCCGCATTCCCGCCGATGTGAATCCCGGCGCGGCTGGCGTCGCGCGGGCCATTGCCTTGCCGTGCCGCAGGCGCATTGCACGCCGATGTGAACATGAATTCGCTTAGCATCTGTGCCTCGCCTTGAAGCCTGAGTCGATCGAGCCGATGGCTCGTCGGCCACTCACGAGCAATTGCTCCCTCCGGGGAATGACTGCCGCATGTGAATTCGTTCTCGTCGCCGCTCATTCGTGCCATCATGGACTGCCGGTAATGGATGCTCGCCTTTATCGGACGTGGTTTCTTGGGTCTGGCTCTCTACGAGCATGCGAAGGCGGCTCGGCGCGGCAACTGACCGCCGTTTCAACCAAGCACAGAGGAGCGTGAAAATGGTCGAATCAGGAAACGGACTTTGGAGGCGGACGTGCGCAATGCTGGCCGCAGCCGGACTCTTGGCGCTGTCGGGCGCTGTCCTCGCCACCAACCAGTCGCAACAGCGCCAGGAAGGCAGGAACGCAAACCAGAATGCCAAACAGGACGCGCGTTCGAACAAAGTCGACTGCCGGGCCGCCAACCAGAAGAGCAACGCCCAGTGCCGGCAGGACAAGCGCGACACGAAGCAGGGCGGCCGCCAGGAAAAGCGGGACATCAAGTACTGATGGAACGTGGCGGTTGAATGCGGTGCCTGCCGGCAGCAGAGCATGCCTGCTTTGCGGCCGGCGTCACGTTCGGTTCATGCAGCCTCGCGGTAACACTTCAGGCGGATGGCATGGCAACGCTAGCTGGGTTGCATTTCAATTGCCAATCACGAATCCGCGTCGGGCGATGCGCGGAAAAACCGCAGATTGGAAGAGACACCCGCTTTTGGGAAAGTAAATCCCTTTTCATCGCCTCTTAATCCCGGCTGCGTCATTATTTAAACGCGTGACGGACAAACGAACCGCGTGTTCGACGCAGAAGTGTCGCGCTGTGTTCTTGCAGTAGGCATTTAAGGATTATTGAAATTTACCGCCAAAGATTGCTGACGAATTGATAGTTGATTTCAATTGGAACGCGAATGTGTGTGCGAGTTTAATCGCCTCTCGCGCGGCAAAAAATTTCAATTACTGAGAAGGAGCAGCAGATGGCTCAGCCGAATGTTGAGGAAATCGTACGAGCAATTGCAGAGGAGACTCACGCATCTCCTGAAACGGTATCCAAAATATATTCAGATGTTTGGGCGGAGTTCGAGCAGGACGCGAGAATCATCGACTACATCCCGCTGTTCGTCGCTAAGCGCGTTCGCGCGCATCTCAAGAGCGACTTTACCTAGCCATCCGCCACGCCGGTACGTGGGGCAATTCCTTGACTGCGAACGCCGGGTGGACGGAGTGCCGCCCTGCCGTGCGTTGAACAGCTTCAGCATGCGCCCGGAATACAAGCCGGTGCCCAACCCGGTGCCGGTTCGCTCGCACACGATCGCGCCGCGCTTCTCCTGACCGCGGACCGCGGCCTTCGATTCAAGGCCGTCGAAGCCGATACCGATCATCACATCCCGCTACGCCGGATCTGCGTGATCCCGCAACACTTGCACGCGCTCGATCGCCCGTAACCCGCGTTGTCCGTTCGCACCATCGAGCAACATCGCCAGCAGTGCGCGCTCGTGGCTTTCCCTATATGAAGCGTTCTCGCCGGTCGCCCGCATCACTGATGCTTTGCGCCGATCCAGCGTCGCGCCGACTTCCTGCACCGCTGACCACTGCACCACTTTCTCCCCGCAACATCGACGTCAAAAATCTCTCACTTTTCCGCGTCAGAACGGTTAGAAATTGCATCGCAGCGCAACCGGAGGATTTTGGCTATCGCGCCAGTCTTTTACGATCATTACAGCCTCACGCGATCCAAAAAGGCCGCGGAAGTGCCCGAGTTTCCTTCAATCGTCGACGCAACCCAGCGAGCGCCCGAGCATGAAAAACCCGAGATTCATCCCTTCTCTACTGACGATGGCATTCGCCGTGCAGCCGCTTATGGCGGAGGCGGATGTCACGGTCAGGATCGGCCAGGTATCACCCTTAACCGGCGAGCTGTCCCACATAGGCAAGGATGACGAGAACGGCGTCCGGCTCGCCATCGAGGATCTCAACGCGAAGAAACTCCGTATCGGGGGGCAGCCGGTCACGTTCGCACTGGATTCGCAGGATGACGCCGCCGACCCGAAGACCGCTGTGACCGTTGCGCAGAAGCTGGTCGATGATCGTGTTGCAGGCGTGGTCGGCCACGCGAACTCCGGCACGTCGATCCCCGCGTCGAAGATCTACTCGGATGCCGGCATACCGATGATCAGCGAGTCCGCAACCAACCCCAGGCTGACGGCGCAGGGCTATAAGAACGTCTTTCGCATGGTTGCGAACGACGTGCGGCAAGGAACGGTCATTGGCACCTATTTCGTGAAGGAACTGAAGGCGACGAAGATCGCGATCGTCGACGATCGAACGGCCTACGGACAGGGACTTGCCGACGAAGTCGAAAAAGCCGTCAAGGCTTCGGCAGGCACCGTTGTCGCGCGTGAATACGGCACCGACAAAACCACCAACTGGATGGCCGTGCTCACGACTATCAAGGCCCACGTGCCCGACGGAATCGTCTTCACCGGCGGCGATACGCAAGCGGCCGCATTCGTCCAGCAGGCCCAAAAGCTTGGCCTGAAGGCCAAGCTCATTGCGGGCGACGAGGCCTGTACGCCGCAATTCATCAAGCTCGCTGGCGCCGCGATGAACAGCGGCACGTATTGCACGCTGGCGGGCGTGCCGCCGTCGAAAATGCCGCAGGGAGACGCATTCTTCAAGCGCTACCAGCAGCGCTTCGGCGTTCCGGTGCAACTCTACGCGCCGTATGCCTACGATGCCGTGATGGCGATGGCCGGTGCGATGCAGGCAGCCGACTCGGTCGACCCGAAAGTCTATTTGCCCAAGCTTCAGAACCTCGCAATGGACGGTGTGACGGGTCCGATCAGGTTTGACGGAAACGGCGACATTCGCAACGGCGCGATAACGGTCCGGCAGTTTGACCGGGGCGACTGGCACGACGCGAGCGTGGTCAGATGAGCCGCGTTCGTCGCGATGGGCAGTGCGAGGTCCGTCGCGCAGACGCCGTGAGCATCGTCAGCCGCGTGCCGCGCCACATGATGTACCTCAACCGTCGATATCCACAGGCACGCCGAGCCCGACCTTCACCCTGCTCATGCTCACGAGCGTCTTGAAGCGCTTGACGTTGTTATTGGAAAAGAAAAGCTGCCGGGTCAGGTCGTTGTATTGCTCCATGTCCCGCGCAGTCAGGATAAGGACGAAATCCCATTCACCCGCGACGTAGTAGCACTGCTGGATCTGCGGACACTGTTCAAAGGTCCGCTTCATGGAATCGAGCAGATCGATTTGCTCGCTCTCGACTTCCACCATGGAAACAATGGTAAGAGGACATCCGACCTTTTCGGGTGAGACGATGGCCGCGTACCGGTCAATCACTCCGTCTTCGGCCAGGCGGCGCAAACGGCGGTTCACGGCGGCGGTCGAGAGGTTGACCCGGGTGCCAAGTTCATTTTGAGGGACTTGGGCGTCCCGCTGGACCTCGGCCAGCAGTTTGCGATCGAATGCATCGAGGGTGACAGCCATGGTGCCGGGTTCCATTAGGTGAATGAGAAATTATTGCGTCGGAACTCGACATTTAGGGATTAATTTAACGACGTCAAGCAATATTATTTTGTCATTGGCTGGCGTGTCGATTTCTCGCAGGGTAAGTCGACGTTATGCGCCGGACACTTTTCACTGGAGCCACATTGGAATGCTGATCGCCAACAAGCATGCGTCGCACACTGACTATCCCCGCGATCTGAAGGCAATTTTGAGCGTCGAGTCCGCTGAGGAGAGCCGTGCATGGCTCAGGAACTGGAAGCTTCTCAACTCGTCCGCTACGCCTCTATGGGATCTGCCCGATGCGGCGGCGCGACTTGGCGTGGCGCGTCTGAGCATCAAGGACGAATCCATCCGCTCACCGCTCGGCAGTTTCAAGGCCCTGGGCGCGCCGATCGCGCTCGTACGCCTGATCCTGCGTTTGTGGCCCGAGCATGATCTCGATCCGAAGGGCTTGATTCAGGGACGCTACAAGGACATGCTCGCGAACCTCGTCGTGATCAGCGCGACCGACGGAAATCATGGCAAGGCCCTGGCCGCCGCGGCACAAACGATCGGTTGCAATTGCGTGATCGTGCTGCACGCCAACGTGAGCGCTGAGCGCGAACGGGCTATCGCTGCCTATGGGGCGCAGATCATTCGGATCAAGGGCAACTACGACGAGTCCGTAGAAGAGGCCGCACGCCTTGCGAGGGAAAACGGTTGGCACGTGGTCTCGGACACATCCTATGAAGGATATGAAGCAATTCCTCGCGACGTCATGCAGGGTTATGGCGCGATCGCAGCCGAGATCGTCGAGCAGTCTGAAAGTCGTGCAGACGCATCCGCTTTCACGCATGTATTTCTGCAGGGCGGTGTCGGGGGTCTCGCTGCCGGGGTCGCCAGCTATCTCTGGGAGATTCATGGCCGCAAGCGCCCGCGATTCGTCGTCGTTGAGCCGCAGCAGGCGGATTGCCTGTATCAAAGCGCGCTCGAAGGCCGCGCGGCGAAAGCGACAGGTTCCGTCGATTCGGTCATGGCCGGCCTTGCGTGCGGAGAGGCTTCACCACTCGCCTGGAAAATCCTCGAACCGTGCGCGGACCATTTCCTGACGATCAGCGATGAAGACGCGATCGCGGCGATGCGCAGGCTCGCGGCCGGTAGCGGCGCAGACATTCCGCTGGTAGTCGGCGAATCCGGTGCCGCAGGCTATGCGGGCGTCGAAGTGGCGATGCACGATTCGACAGTGGCGCGTGCCATCGGTTTGAACAGAGCGTCACGCGTTCTGGTGATCAGCACAGAGGGAGCGACGGCACCGTCGGTCTACAGCGAATGTGTCGGCGAGACGGCCGGCTCGGTTCTTTCACGTCAGACTCAATGGCTCAAAGCCACGATTCGATAAGTCAGTTCGAGTCACCATCGAAAAGGCACACGCGTCATGGAAAGCACCTTGCAATCGCAGTTGAAGAGTTGGCGTCAGCATCTGCACCAGAACCCGGAAACCGGCTTTGAGGAGGTTGCCACTTCGGACTATGTCGCGAGAGCCTTGAAAGCCCTGGGCCTTGACGTGCACCGGGGAATTGGAGGAACGGGCCTGGTCGCGAACCTCGCAGTCGGCAATGGCCGCGGCGTGATTGGCCTGCGCGCCGACATGGATGCGCTGAATATCGCGGAGAACGCACCGGGCCGCGCACATGCATCGCGAACGCAAGGCAAGATGCACGCCTGCGGACACGACGGACATATGTCGATGATTCTCGGCGCGGCACGTCTGCTTGCCGAACGAAGGGACTTCAACGGCACGGTGCGATTTATTTTTCAGCCAGCCGAAGAGCATGGCCGCGGCGCGAAGGCGATGATGAACGACGGGCTCTTCGAGCGATTTCCCGTCGACGCGATTTTTGGTGCGCACAATATGCCTGGCATGCCCGCCGGGACGTTCGCTACGCGCAGCGGCGGCATCATGGCCAGCGAAGACAATTTCGTCATTCACATCAAGGCCCGCGGCACGCACGCAGCCAGGCCGCACATGGGTATCGACCCCATCGTGATCGCGTCCCAAATCGTGCTGGCATTGCAGACAATCGTTTCCCGCAATCTTGATCCGGGCCTGCAGGCGGTCATCTCCTGCACGGAATTCGTGACGGACGGTATCCGCAACGTCATCCCGTCGAACGTCACGATCAAGGGTGATACGCGCAGCTACACACCCGAAGTCCAGGCGATGCTCGCCACCCGCATGCGCCAAATCAGCGAGGGCATCTGCAACACGCACGGGGCTGAATGCACGTTCGAGTACACGCATGAATTTGCGCCCACCGTAAACTCACCGGAATATGTGAGCCTTGCCGTTGCGGCGGCCCGCAATATCGCGGGCGCTGATCAGGTCGACGCCAGCGTGCAGCCGATGATGATCTCCGAGGATTTCGGCGCTTTCCTTCAGGCCGTACCGGGCAATTTTATTTTTATTGGCAACGGCGATACGGGAAAGGAAGGAGGTGTTCCACTCCACAACGCCGCATACGACTTTAACGACGCGATATTGCTTGTCGGCGCGCGATACTTCGCAGAGGTAGCACGACTTGCTCTCCCTCTTTCCTGAGTGACGTCCGCCGGGCGTGGGAACGCGTTTGGGATAAGGGTCGTAATTTGCACGCCGTGGCATGATTTCGTATGCAAATGGCCTTGAAACGAAACTGCGCCATTGTATCTGCGCTTATCATCGTTGGAGCCAACGGATAACGGATCAGGAACCATGAGTCAGCCGGTCAAGCCTCCCGGACTTAAGGGTGTCCGTCCCATAAGCGCTGTGCGAGGTTCCGAGGCGAGTGCGACTCTGCTGCTCGCGTTGCTCTTCGCAGGGCTTTGCTTGTCACGATATGTGCCCTTGATCAGGGGATTCCCCGCGACGACTTCCGCCGCCGCGATTCTTGTGCTCTTTACCGTGTGCTCGTGGGCGCTCGGCGTCTTCAAGGAGCCGGTCACCACGCTCCTGTTCTTCCTCTGTGGCATGTTGTTTGCCATCGCTCCTCCCGAGACGCTATTTAGCGGATTTGCTTCGCCGGCCTGGTGGCTGGTGCTCGGCGGAGCTATCACCGGAGTCGCGGTTCGATCGACCGGACTGGCGCAACGGTTTAGCGACATCCTGTTATCGATGAACGCGAACACGTACCGCTACTATGTGTCCACCGTGGTGCTCAGCTCCGTTGGTCTTGCCTTTGTCATGCCCTCGACGACCGGACGGGTTCTGTTACTGACGCCGATCGCGATGTCGCTCGCAGACAGGCTGGGTTTCGAGAACGGGCGTCGTGGCCGGACGGGGTTGGTGATGGGCGTCGCGGCTGCGAGCTACATGCCTCCCGCCGCCATTCTTCCCGCGAACATCCCGAACTCGGTGCTGTTGGGTGCGGCACAAAGCCTCTATGGTGTAAAGCTGCACTACGGGTCGTACTTTTTGCTTCACTTTCCGGTACTGGGCCTGCTCAAGTCCATCGTGCTGATCTGGCTGATTTGCAGACTGTTTCCTGACACGGTCGAGACCAACCGCGCTTCTGAAGAGCCAAAGCGTGATGTGTCGACGCGTGAGGTTGCCCTCGCTGCGATACTGGGTCTTTCCATGCTCATGTACGCCACCGACTTCTGGCATGGGATATCGCCGGCATGGGTGAGTCTTGCCGCCGGGGTCGCGTGCCTGCTCCCGCAGACCCGGATCCTCGATGCAAAGCAATTCACGGAACAGGTGCACCTCACACCCCTTATCTACGTCGCCGGGTTCCTGGGGCTGGGTGCGCTGATCAACGAGAGCGGGCTCGGACACTGGGCCGCCCGCGGGCTTCTTGCGTTCACTCAAATGACGCTGGATAAGCCGGTAAGCAACGTCGCGATCATTGTCGCGGTCGGCGCGGCAATCGGATTGCTGACCACGTTGCCGGGATTGCCTGCAGTGCTGACGCCGATTGCCGCACAACTTGCGCGCGCGAGCGGCCTGCCGCTTTACACGGTGCTCATGCTGCAGATCCCGGTCTTTTCGACGGTCTTCCTCCCGTATCAATCGCCTCCAATGATGATTGCGATGCACCTGGGCGGTGTTTCGATCAAGGATGGCACCCGTCTGTGCATCGCGCTTGCAGCGATCACCTTGCTGATCCTGTTGCCGCTCGACTATTGCTGGTGGCGTCTGCTCGGGGAGCTGCCATAGGGCCGCGTGGACAATGTCCGCGTCCCTTTGGGACAATGCAAGGCGCCATGCGGGACGAGCGATCGTACTCGAGGTCGCATCATTCGTACTTTCAGTAGACCATTCGGCGCACCGGAGTGAGGCAGGGTATTAGACCTTGTTGACCAGTCTCAGGAGACGGGACATTGATTTCGCCGCCAGAACGAGCAGAGCGCCGGACAGCCCGTAGTCTCCTCTACACATCAGGTCAGCCAGATTGAACATGGATAGCGCGATGAGCGGGTGATACATCGCGCGGTTTATCAGCTGTTTCATTGGCAATCTCACGCTATCTGGTTTGCCCGAACCGGCGGGCCATTGAACAGATCGGTGCGAATCCGTGTATTGCGGCGATGTCCGCAATCCGATAGTGATTTCGTCGCGAAGTACTGACGCGTTCTGTCCTGTGGTGTACTTTGCCTCGCTCATCGAGTTCTCGTCCTGCCCGTGCGTCGACGTTTCATGCTCGATCGTCCGGGTTTGATCGATAGCTCGATCGCCAAGGCCGTATCGCTGAATTCGGAGGGTTTTCTTGCGATGGAACTGGACGAACAGGTGATCGCGTGTATCAACGGCGCGCAGGCAGACCGTCATCCGATGCGCAAGGAGCGTCACATCCAACTGCACGCCTGGCGTTTTCGTGTTCGACAGTCCGTGAATTGCGCGCAGGCGGCCTCCGCAGCCATGGATCGCTCGGCCATCGAGCCGCCTCGGCCGCTCGCGCCAGTGCCGTCGCAATGACCGCTGTTGCCGCTGAACCCGGATAAAGAGGCATCGCCTTCAGCCGATCCCCGCCAGCGCGCCGGCGGGCCGGGACTCGCCTCGAAAAAATCAGACCTTCTGCCCTTTGCGACCCGCACGTGCCTTCTGCATCTCCGGTGGCGAAGCCAGATCCGCTACGGCGGCCCCCGACTGCATCAGAAACTCGCGAAACGCGTTGGCGACCTGAGGCAGGCGCCGCTCCGACATATGCACGACATGCCACGCTCGCTCAATCGGTGTGGAAGGCACGGGAAGCCTCGCGAGAAGTCCTGCCTGCATCTCGAGCGCACACGCGTGCAGCGAAAGGAACGCCACGCCGAGTCCCGCTTCGACGAGCTGCTTGATCGCTTCGTTGCTCGATAGCTCAGACGCGGCATGCAGCTTCAATCCGGCCTCCTTGAAAAGACCTTCGATCGCGACACGCGTACCCGAGCCGCGCTCCCTCACGAGCAGGTTCGCCGCCTCGAGATCGGTCAGGTGCAGACGCTTTGCGCGCATGAGCGGATGCGACGGCGCGGCAATGAACGCCATCGGGTGCTTCGCGAATGCCGCAGCACTCGTGCGCAGCTCGCGCGGTTGCCGTCCCATGATTGCGAGGTCGATCTCGTTCGTCGCGAGCATGCGCACGATGTCGTCGCGATTGCCGATGCGGAATTGCAGCTTCACACCGGGTCTTTCTTTCGTAAACCTGACGAGAAGTGGCGGAATGAGATACTCCGCCGTCGTGATGGCGCCGATACGCAACGTGCCGCCCAGCTCGCCGCGCAGCGCCGCCACTTCCTCGCCGGCCTCGTTCCAGAGGCTCAGGATCTCGTTCGCGTAGCGCGCCATCACCTCGCCCGCGGCGGTGAACTGCACCTCGCGCCCCACCCTGCGCAGCAGCGGCGTTCCCGCCGCCTCGCCGAGAAGCGAAATCTGCAGCGATACCGCCGGCTGCGTGAGATGCAGCTCGTTCGCGGCGCCCGAGATGCTGCCCACGCGTGCGACAGTCTGCAGCGTCCTCAATTGCCGGAAGGTCGTCGTCTTTAACATTAGTAAAAACTTATGTGTCGGTGATAAATACTAAATAGCGCAAATGTTTTCGCGAACTTATATTGTTCCCACGACGTCGTCAAGCGAGCCCCGGCCCGCCGCGACACACATGCTTTCAATATCTCCGAGAGGCAAGCAATGACCATCGACGCGATCGTGGCAAACATGGACCCGGTCTGGACCAGCACTGGCGACGACACGAAGCCTGCGGCGAAACATGCGCAGAGCGCCGCGCTCAAGCGCTTCCTGCAAAGCGCGCGGGACGACGGCTACCCGCTCCTGCTCATGAGCGAACTCAACGCCGCGAGCCTGAACAACGCCATCGGCGAGACCCTGGGAGACGACGGCATCACGTACTTCTCGGCGATCCTGTCATCGAGCGCATGCGGGACGCGCTATGCGGTGGCGCTTCATACGCTTGCGACGCCCGCCCATCGCGTCGTCGCGGTGGGCGCCGATGAACGCGAACTGGAAGAGGCGCGCAGCTCGGGCATCACGCGGTGCATGCCCTTGAGCGATGCATTGCGCCGCGGGTCCGCACCGTTCAGTCACGCATTTTCGTCGGATCGATGAAGCACTTCCGGGAGAGCCATGATGTTGAATATTTACGCGCGACACCAGGTTGATTCGCCCCACCGCATCGTCATCGTGGGCGGCGGCGCGGCCGGACTGGAGCTCGCAACGCGGCTTGGCAACGGCGTCGGCAAGCGGCGCCAGGCCGAAGTGATCCTCATCGACCGTTTCCCGACGCACTTCTGGAAGCCGCTCCTTCACGAAGTCGCTTCGGGTCAGATCGACGCGTCGAGCCATCAGATCGAGTACGCCTCCCACGCGAAATGGAACCACTTCCGTTTCGAGCAGGGCGCGCTCTCGAGCATCGATTCGGGCAGCCGCGAGATCGTCATCGACGAGACAACCGACGTCGACGGCCGAGCGCTTCTGCCGCGCAGGACGCTCCGATTCGATACGCTCGTGCTCGCGCTTGGCAGCGTCACGAACTTCTTCTCGATACCGGGCGCCGAGCAGCACGCGCTGACACTGGAGACGGTGGAACAGGCGGAGACGTTCAGGCGGCGTCTGCTGTCGAGCCTGCTGCGCTCGGGCCAGGCACGGCAAGCGACGCCCGGCGCCGTCAAGACACCGGTCTCGGTGACCGTGATCGGCGGCGGCGCGACCGGCGTCGAGCTGGCGGCGGCGCTGCGCGGCTCGGCCGAGATGGTGCGCGACTATCACCTCGCCTCGCTCGACCCGGCAAGCGATATCCGCATTCGCCTCCTCGAAGGCGCGCCGCGAGTGCTGCCCGCGCTGCCCGAGCGCATCTCGACGCGCGCTCAGGAAGTGCTCGCCGGGCTCGGCGTCGAGGTCCGCCTCGGCTGCCGCGTGCAGTCGGTCGACGCCCACGCGGTCTCGACCGCGGATGGCGAAACGCTCGCAAGCGACATCACCATCTGGGCCGCCGGCGTGGAAGGTCCGCCCGTCCTGCGCGCGCTTGAGGGGCTGCCGCTGAACCGGCTCGGACAGGTCATCGTCGACGGGGCGCTGCAGGTCGAGTTCGGCTCGGGCATCTACGCGATGGGCGACTGCGCCGCATGCGCCGCATCGAAGGGCGACGCGCTCGTGCCGCCGCGCGCGCAGGCGGCCTATCAGCAGGCCGTCTACCTTGCGGATGCGCTCGCGCGGCGTCTCGACGATCGCCCCGTGCCGCTCTTCTCCTATCGCGATCAGGGAACCCTCATCTCCTTCGGACGCGCGGGTGCGGCGGGAGCCCTGATGAGCGAACTGCTGCGCCGGCCGCTTTTCATCGACGGATGGTTCGCCGCGTCGTGCTACAGGCACCTCTACCGCAGACACATCTTGGGCCTCACGGGCATCAAGCGAGCGGTGATGTACGCCGCGAGCCAATGGCTCCGAGAACGTGTGCGGCCCACGGTGAAGCTGAACTGACGCGGCCAGCGCATTCCACGGGAGCGCGCACGCGGGACAGCACCCCGTCCCTGCGTGCGCCCATCGTTCATGCATTCGCTGCGTATGTTGCGACGATCGGGGCGCCGGCTCTCGCGCACGAGATTTTGAGCGCCATGGCCGTATCGTTGCCAGCGGCCTGCTATTTAAAAAGGGATCGGGACACCGCGTTCAAAGCGTCAGACGAGGCTCCAGAGCTTCAGCAAATGGTGTCCGCGCATTTTTTCGTTGGGATCGGCCGGTTTGTAGCATGAAGAAATACCGAGTTGGCCGGTGCTCTCGTCCAGTCTGCCAATGACGAAATCATCTCCGTTCGTTCCAGCCACGAACACGCTGTCGCCATCCGAACTCACGACGATATCGTGCAAGGACGTGCTGCACTGTATTGCATAGTCCCGGTACGCGCGCTCATAGTTTTCCAGAAACCAGGCAAGCAAGCGGGGATTTCTCTGAATGATCCCTGACTCCACGAAATCGCCGATGTAGCCGGATAAAAGCTCAGCCCCAGGACACCATATGCCGAGCAGCGTCTGCCTGTCCCTGTCGTCGGGAGCAATGCGGGCTTCGCATACGGTGCGCGGCAGCACCATCCTGAGCGCGCGCCACCATTCGGCGCATTCGCCCGAGAACGCCGGGCTTTCCTCTTCCAGCTCGGTGAGTTCCTCGAAAAGCTGGTGCGTTGCTTCCACACTATTGAATCCGGCTGATACGCCAAGCAGCGTCGCCGTGTTTGCCGTCAATCCGCCCTCGGTATCCATGAAGAGCACATGCTTCATGAAATGAAACCGGATGTTGGTCGAAATCGACGTGTGATTGCCGTTTCCCCAGCCTGCAAAGCCGGCAAAATGGCTGCCAGGAGGAAAGTCGCGGCAAAGCCGGCAAATGATCGCGATCATCCTGCCGTTTCTGCCCCGTGTGACGCCCTCGTACCTTCCCGGATGATTGACGTTTTCTCTGAAAGCAGCTTCCACGATCGTCCCGATCGTTTGAAGAATGTCGACTGTCGACGCATTGCCGACTGCATGCGCCACAGGCGTCACGAGCTCCACGAAGTCGCGCAGACGAGTTCCGCCACGACAGGCATAAAACCTTCGAATGTGCGTGTGATGTAGCACGACATGTGGCCATGCCGCCTGGAGGGGAGCGAGAGAAGCGACGTTTCCGGGAATGTCGGAGAGGTTGTCAATCAGCTCGGCATCGACGAATACCAGATCCGTGAGCTTGGCTGCCGACATCTGAAGGAACGACAGCAGGACATTTTCGCGGGCCAGCACATGAGGGCGGGTGACGATCATCCGTCGGAACACACCCCATTCCGACCAGACGATATCAATGGCTCCCTGCAGAAGCGCACCCTGCCGAGCGACGAAATTCGGACTCGGCTGGGCTATCTGGGACCATGTGCAAAGATCGTCGATTCTTGGCATCTTTTCCTCTTCTGTCTGCATGACCGGCAAGAGCATGAAAGCAAACGGCAAGTTGCCGAGCCCGGCGCCCGGTATTCGGCGCTGGCGGTCTTGTCATTGAGCTTCGGGCTCGGCGTCGGCCTGTCCTTCGGTTCCGTGCTGGCCGTCACGGCCGGGCGAAGCTGTCCGCACCGTTCATTTCTTCTCGGCCGCAGACGGCAACAAACCGAGCGCAGTCCACAGCTTCTGTCCATCCACACCCGCGGACATCAGTTCCTGCAGCAACACAGGCAACGGCTTGCCGCCCCACTCCAGCGCGAGCCGGATCATGTAAGGCACAGGGCTATGCGGCTCGTAACGCATCAGGTACTCCGCGATCGACGCCAGTTGTCGATACGCATCGTCGCGGCTTTGCGGCATGCCCTGCGCAATGGTTCCGGCAAAGCCCGGTGCTGGCGCACCGGCTTCGCTTGCCGGTGCGACCTGCTGCGTCTGTGACTTCGGATGCATGGCGAGGCACTCCATCAGTACAAGTTCTGCATCAGCGATCGCCCTGACGAGCGTCGCGAAGCTCGGTGCCTCGGCACCAAGCCGAGGCGTACACCAGGCATCCACGCGCTCGATCAGCGGCCGCGCTGCGGCAATCGAAGCCTGTTCGATCAGCAACTCCGCCGGCGACGCACGCGCCGCCTCATGCAGCACATTCAATGCGCGCGCGGCCGCCTCGCGTTTGGCAGCGGGCATGTCCTGACGCGCACGCGCGGCAAGCGCCTCGCGCTGCGCCGCGTGCCATTGCGCGAGCGTTCCACGCAGCCCCTCACGACCTCCAAACAACTCGACCCGGGTCGACAACAGGTCGGCATACGCGCCGGCGAGCCAGGCCAGCGGCGCGGCGCGAAAGCCGAAGTCGCCGTCTCGAGGCAGTGGATGCAAGTCGTCCCAGAAGCGCTCGCACAGCCCTGAGATCAATTCGAAACAATGCGGCAGCGCGGGCCATCCGTAGAGATGCAGCCAGCTCTCGCCAAGCCATGCGGCGATCGTCAGGTCCTTGCTGCGCTCGATGAGCAAGCGTCGGCAGCCCGCTTCGACCGCGTGCCAGTCCGCAGTCTTCAATTCGGTCTGCCAGACACCGACCGGCAGGCTCGGATCGTCCTCGCGACGCGCGCTGCGTATCGCGTCGAAGTCGGCATCGTGCAGCAGGGGCACGCCGCATCGCGCATCGCCCGGCACGGGCTCCAGCAGCGCGGCAATCTCGAATTCGGGAATCATCCGCGTCCAGCCTCGTCTTGAATCGTCGTTGCCGGGTATCTCACGGTGGACATTCCCGGCCCTTCATACGCCGGCGCCGCAACCGGCAAATCCGGAATGGCCTGCGGCGTCTTCGCCGCACCGACGAAACCGACCCGCATGAACATCCTCGCGGTCTGAATCGCGCCACTCCGGTCGTGTACCGGCACGGTCAACAGCAAACGCGCCGGCTGCGCCGGGCCCGCACCACCCGAAGCACTCGCGGCGCCTGGCTCGCCCTGCATCTGATGCAGCCGCACGAGGCGCAGCAGTGCCCACGTGTCGCCGCCGCTCCATGTCGCGACGCTGAGCTCGCTCGACAGCGTCGGCTGCGCGGCGTCGAACATGGGCTGCCACGGGGAGTCCTTCGCCCAGCGCAGGCCAAGGGATACCGGCAAGCCGGGCTTCCAGCGCGCGGGCGGGCCGCCCGACGATGGATACGTCAGCACGTCGCTTCCACTCGCAAGCTTCCATTCGATTACCTGATCGGCGCCGACTTCGTCCGCGCGATCGACGCGCCATTCGACATTCAGTTCCACGCCTTGCAACGCGCCGTCCGCGCCGCGTGCAACGAGCGCGTCGAGCCACGGCTTTGCTTGCGCCAGCTGCGCGAGAAACTGCTCGCTGCCGGTGCGGCCGCGTCCTGCCGCGGCGGCGGCCGCCAGTCCGCGCTGCGCGTCGGCGAGATGCTGGTCGAGCAGCGCCACGAACGCCGCCGTCTGGCGAATATCCGCAGCCGGCGCATTGGCGTTAGCGGCAAACGGGAAGCGTCCTGCCAGATAACGCGAGAAAAAGCTGCGGATCTGCTCGTATGCCTCCATGCCGTTGCCCGTCTGCAGCCGAAAGCACTGCTCGCGCGCGGACGATACGAGACGCATGCCGGCGCTCGCGACAATGTCGCGCGTTTCGGGCACGACGATCTGGGCGAGCGATACGCTGCAGTTGTCGACGTCGAGCTTGTCGAGCTGGTCGGCGATGATCGCCGGCACCGCGATGATCGCGCTCGTCGGGCTTTTCGCGCGGTACTGCGCGAGGTCGGCGGACAACGCCTTCCAACGGCTCACGAGCTGCATGTCGGCCGGTGCGAGCGGCTGCTTCTGGGCGCTCAGCCAGTCGAGTGCGCTCGTAGCGTAGCTCGCGGTATCGGCCACCGCCGCCGCCTGCGCGGCGAGATAGGCTTGCAGCGCCTGCGGCGTCGCCGCCCCGAACGCACGCAGCGAACCGCCGGGGCGGCCGTTCCAGCCGGAAAAATCACCCCGTGCCGGGGTAAATGGCGCGAGTGACTGGAGTTGCGCGTCGGTCGCGCGCAACACCGCCAGCGCGGCGTCGCTCACGTGCAAGGCGACGCTCGTCGCGAGATCGCCGCGCCCGAGGGAATCGAACGCGGCGATCAGATCCAGCGCGCTCTTGCGCAATGCATCGAATTGCAGCGCGGCTTCCGCCGGCGGACTGCCGTCGCGCTGTGCGGCCTGCGACGCGGCCGCCGAAAGCGCGCTCACCATGCTGTGCACCGCGTCGTTGCCTGCGGCTGCGAGGAGCGCATCGCGATACGCGTCCGGCGCCTGCGCGAGCGGCCCCGCCACGTATTGGCGGTACGCGGGCAACACAGCGAGCGCGCGTTGAACGCCACTCGCGTCGACAGTGCGTATCGCCTCATTGCCATCGCCCGATGCGGCGACGAACGGCTGCTCGAGCAGCGTGCGCAACGCGTCGCGCAACGGCGGCAGGTCTGCGGCGAGCTGCATTCCGCTGGCAGGCGAGGCGCTCAGCACGCTCGGCAGATTGTCGTGCACGAGCCAGCGCGCGGCGAACGCATTCTGTTCCGCCTGCTGGTGCGCAAGCACGGCCTGCACGGGTGCCTCGCCGATCAGGCGCAAATGGCGCGCGGTATCGTACATCGCGGTCAGGCCCGGCACCAGTTCCTTGCCGCGCGCACCGGCCCAGCCGTGATCGGCGGTTTCGACCTGCACTGCGAGCACATCGATGCGGGCGGCGAAGTCCGCGAGCATCTCATCCGTCGGCGTCGCGCCGGGCGTGCGCAGAAGCGTGAGTGTCGCCTGGACCTGCGCCGCATTCGCCGTCAACGTCGAATCCGAGTACACGCGGTCCAGCCACGCGTCGAAGGTCTCTTCGAAGCAGGCGCTCGCACGCTGCCGCGCGACAGTCGCGTCCTTGCCTGCGAACGACACCACGCCGTTCGCGACAACGGTCTCGCTGATCGCATTTTCGAGGCCCTCCCGATCCGGTATGTGATCGGGATCGAGCTTCACGCCGACGGCCTCGCGCATCAATTGCGCGAGCATCGCCACGTTGCCGCTGCCGGCCTGGACAAGCTCGTTGTAGCGCGTGATCAGATGCTCGGCTTGCGCGGCGTTGGCCACGAGCTGCGCGCCCGCGACGTACTCCGGAAAGTCCTGTGGCCGGGACGAAGCCTGGGGCGCGGCGTCGGGCGCGGGAGCGGCGTCCGGCGTGCACGACAGCTGCCCGAACCGCGCGATGAAACGCTCGCGCAGCGGTACGAACACGAGCCCGCGCAGCATGTGCCGCTGCGCGTCGCGCACCGTCCGGTCGAAGACCAGGTAGGAGAGCGGCATGAAGGGCGACGTCACGCGCCAGCGCGGCACCTTCATCAGCGTGTCGGCCACTGCGCCGAGCGCCTTCGCTGTGGCCGCATCCCCCTTGTCGGATTCCCGGTAGGTGGTGCGCGCGAGTGTCAGCGTGTCATAGGCGGCGACCAGCGCGCGCGCGTCGCTGCGCACATGCCACCACGACACGCCGAGCCCCACGCACCAGCAGACGGCGAGCACGGCGGCGATCACGGTCGCCGCCCGGTGCCGCCGCATCCGCAACGCGAGCACGCGCGGAATCGGCGCGGCAAGCCCCTGGCCGGACAACAGCACGTCGTGCCACAGCCGTGCGGCGAAATCGGGCACCGCGGTCCGTGCGCGGTCCGCAGCGGCGCTGCCTGCCGCACCGGCGCCGTCATCTCCCGGACGCTGTCCGGGCACCGCGCCGATGCAGTAGATGCCGCGCAGTTGCGGCGCCGTTCCATCGGCCGCGCCGCGCAGTGCTACGTCGATCCGGTCCCGCAGCGGCACGCGCAGCCGGTCGAGCCGCTGCGGCAGCAGAAACAGCGCGGCGTCGACATTGCCGTCGACCGTTCCCAGTTCCGTGATGGTCTCGGCCAGCGCGGCGCGCATCGAGGCGAACGCCTCGTCGATCCAGGCTTCCTCGTACGCACGCTTTCGTGAGTAAGGCGTAGCCCAGCCGAGCGGCGTGCTGCCGGCCGCCGCGCGGTGCAGGCCCGCTGCGAGTGCGTCGAATCCGCCAAGCGCGTCGCACCCGCTGATCACCACGTAAAGCGGCAGCATCAGGCCGAACTGCCGCTGCAGCGCGACGAGCTTGCGCGACGACTCGAGCGCGGCGGCGCTGACTTCGCGCGGCTGGCCCGTTTCGTCGACGAGCGCGTCCGCTGCTATCACCCAGAGAATCGCGTCGAGCGGCCGCCCCGGACGGTTGCGCAGCAACGCGCGCAACAGCTTGTGCCATGCGCCGAGCTGGCGGTCGGCAGGCGGCGCGGCGAGCATGTCGTGCGGCTCGGCGATCAGGAGGCCCTCGGCGTCGTTCCAAAGCCGCCCGAACCAGCCCTGCTCCCCAATGGGGGTGAGCCGCCAGCCGCGGCACAACGCATCGAGCGCGGCGGGCTCGCCGGTGGCAAGCACCCGCGGAATCGAATACGGGTCGCGCACGCCCATCGCGCCGTGCGCGGCGCGAATCGCCGCGCCGAAGCTGCGCAGCGGCTTCTGGTCCTGACGCCTGCGCCGCCACTGGACCACGGCGGCGACGGCCAGCCCGACCAGCAACAGCGCAATCAGGCCGAGCAGAGCCACGATGAGCGTCATGGCGCGTCTCCCCGAACCGACGCGGCCGTGCGCACGACCAGACTGCCCCCCTCCGGCAACTGCACCATCGGCGCAGCCGGCTTCGGGCTCGCGTCCTGCGGCGCCACGGGCTCGCCGGCGCGGGCGGCGGGCGGCGCAGGCGGGGCAGGCGGGACGTGCGGGCGCGGCGCGGCCGGCAGCGGCATCACCACGCCGGAGACGCTCGTGGTGTCGACCGCCGGCCGGGCATCGGCGAACGAGACCGCCACGAATTGCTCTACCGCGGGACGCACGCGAGAGGTGGTGACGGTCCAGACCAGGTGGGAAGCGCCCAGTAGCGCGCACAGACCGGCAGCCAGCAGCAACACGAAACGCGCCACGTCAGGAAACATCTGCGTGAGCGGCATCGCGTGACGCGGCGCAACGCCCGCGCGTTCGAGCGGCGCAGAAAGATGCGCCGGTTCCGCGTCGCGCTGCAAGGCGAACGCGAACAGCGCGTGGCGCAGCTGATCATGCCGCAGCGCGCCCTCCTCGCCGCGCAAGCGGCCTTTGAAGCCGAGAGTCAGGCATGCGAGGTATACATTGGCGAGATCGCGCTGCGACGGATCGCGCCCGGCAAGCAGCGCTTCGATCGCGTCGGGCAGGCGCTCGCCCGCGGCGCGCGTGCCGAACACGCGCATTTCGAGCGGCTGGGCTTCCCACGCCGCGCTGCCCGCCCATTCGGAGAACAGCAGCAATTCGTCCAGCAGCGCGACGAACGCATACTGAGCAGCCGCGATGTCCGCTTCCCCCGCGGCCCCGGTCCATGCCATCGCCTCGCGCGCAAGGCGCCGTGTCGCCGCCGCCAGTTGCGCGGCGAATGCGTCGACCTGCGCGGCCGTGTCGAGCGTCTCGCGAGCGGCCCGCTCTAGCGCGGCGCGTGCGTTCGTTGCATGCTCGAACGCGCCGACGAACGCGCGCATCAACGGCGTGCGCTCGTCACCCGGCAGCGTGCTGTAGTCACTCATTGCCGTCGCGCCCCGCGCGCGCCGTGCCTTCGGGCGCTTCGTCGGTCGGCGTGAAAAGTTGCATGGCCCATGGCGCAACGCGGGCCGCACCCGGACGAACGTCGATCACAAGCGGTTGCGTGTAGTCGAACCACGTGTCGTCGAGCACGATGGCAAACATCGCCGTGTCGTCGCCTGCGCTGTAGGCGGCCCGCTCCTCGCGCGCGAGCCGCCGCCGCGAGAGACCGCGCATGCGCTGCCGGACGAGCGTCGGCAGATGCGGGCGCGACGCGATCACCGTCTCGTCGAACCATGCGCCCGCGTCACGCTCGCCCGCATCGGCGGGCATGCGCAGCCCGACCACCAGTTCCTTCTGCAGCGTGCCGCTGTCGAATGGCGGTCCGATCCAGAATCCGCCCGCCTCCTCGGCAAACTGGCGTACGCGATACCCCTCGCGCACCGTCGAGAGCGCGTCGTCGATCCATTCGAGCAGAGGGTCGAACGATGCCAGCAACTCCATGTAGTCGAACGGCGCGAACACCGGCACGCCGCGCTCCGGGCGCAGGCCCGCCAGCGCGCCCGCCATGCCGGCCAGAACGCGATGCAGATCGAGCGGATGCGCGGCGCGCGACAGGAGCGCCGCCTCGAGTTCCGGCAGACGCATCCACAGCGCGGTCAGTTGACGCTCGATCTGGGCGGCATCGTCGAGTTCGCCGGCGTGCCGCGCGGCGCCGAGCCGGCCCGCGAGAAACACGCATTTCTCCCGCGCCCGCAGCAGCATGCGCATCACGCGCTGCCCGAGCAGCGTATCCGGCCTGACGAGCGGGCACGGCGCGACATACTCGGTCAGCGCGACACCACCGCCCTGTTGCCTCAGTCGCATCAACGGCAACCGGTCGTATTCCTGGTTGCCGAGACCGGTCATCAGATGCAGACGCGGCCGCCACGTCGTGATCGTCGCCGGATCAGCCCCCGCCGTCAGATCAGGGACGTCGTTGCTCTGCTGCTGCAGGTAGCGCGCGCCGCGCTGGTCGAGCTGGCCGCCGCGATAAAGCGGCGGTACCGCCAGATAGACCGTGACGGTCTGCTCCGGCGAGCTGAATGCCTGCCTCACGTCCACCTGCAGCACGGGGTCGTCCACGGTGTGGCGGATCGGCAGGCCGTCCGCGAGAATGGCGTCGAGCGCCGTGATGCGCACCAGGCCTTCGGTGAGCCCGGCTTCTTCCTGCTCGAGCGAGAGCACGCCCCAGAATTGCGGCCGCGCCGCGCCCGCGAGCAATGCCGCATGACCGGCCGCGTGCAGCGCCTGCGTCTGGAAATGTTGCGGCAGCAACGGCATGCCTTCAAACCAGCAGATCGGATCGGGAAACAGGTTGCGCATGATGGTTAGTCCGCCGGTCTTGCCGGCTTCGTGGAGCCGCGCGCGGCAGAATTCATCGTTCGCTCTGGCGCGCCAGCAACTGCAGGTCCTGGTCGCCCAGCTTCAGCAGCGCCTTCGCGGGGCCGCCGTCCAGCCGCACGCGATGCGCGCCCGGCGTCTGATAGTCGGCGAACACGAGCACGCCCGCGGCGCGCTCGCCATCGAACGCGAACGGCGCTTCGATGATCTGCTGCCCGGGCACGACTTCATACGACAGCACGCTGAGTTCTTTCGGATAGTCGCGCCGCAACTGCTCGCGCTGCGCGAACCATTTTGCAGACGGCAGGCCAAGCAGCATGTCGAACAGTTGAGGATTGCGCACGAGGACCGCATCCACGGCAATCGGCGTATCGAGATTCGCCTGCGTGGCAACGTCGATCGACAGCGTATCCACGTTGACACGCGGCAGGGAGCTGGAGCAGCCGGCCACGCACAGTGCCGCGAGAAGCGGCATCGAGCGCCAGGCGGCCATAAGCCGGTCGCGCCGGCTGCCGGCGCGTCGCAACGCGATGATCACTTGGCTACCCCTATCACTGTGTCCGTTGTTATGCCGAAGGCAAAGCCGGCATGCTCTTTCTTTGATTCTCTTTCTAAGCATTGCGCCTCGGCGGCGCACGAGCGCCGCGCGTAGTCTACAAGTACCGCCATGCGTACCGCAATCTCCGCTTGCAGAAAAAACGCGGCTCAAAAAACGGACGGGCCGCTTGCGCCTGCTTTCCCTCTGCATTTGCCCGACCGCCAGAAAGCGGTGCAATGCCCTTCAATAGACCGGTATCGTGCGTCACGCAAATTTTGTTTGAAATTCGCTGCGGACTATCGTAGAGTCATTTAAGTCAGATGTTTATGCCGCTGGCGGATTTTTTCAAGTTCCTTTTGCAAATCCATTAGCCGCGGCATACCGGGAGCAGATGCGTGGGGCGGGGCAACGGGTGCCCTTTTTGTGCCGACGTACGCGCCAATCCGGTGCAGGCATGCGGTACGACGTTGCAGTACAACGTATATGCAATTGTTCGGGCGGCTGCATGGTTGTCTGCTGCATCGGCGCTGTAAGCCGGGCAGCGGAAACCGTGCTTATCGCAAAAGAATAAGAAAGGCAAAAAAAAACGCTGCACTACGCATTCAAAGCAATAAAAGAAGATTCCCGTTGAGGTGACCATGTCCGACAGTACCCAGCATTGGTTCGAAAGGAACCGTCCGCCGCGCGTGCAAATCACGTACGACGTCGAAACCGGTAATGCAATTGAAAAAAAGGAATTGCCAATGGTAGTCGGCGTACTCGCCGATCTATCAGGTAATCCGGAAAAGCCGCTGCCGAAAATGACGGAACGTCGTTTTGTGGATATCGACCGCGACAATTTCAACGAAGTAATGAAATCCATCGGTCCGCGCGCTACGCTGCAGGTGGATAACACGCTCGCCGCCGATGGCAGCAAGATCAATCTCGCGCTCAAATTCGAGCACATCGACGACTTCGACCCGGTGCGCATCGTCCAGCAGATCGCGCCGCTCAAGCAGCTCTACGATGCGCGGCTGCGCCTGCGTGACCTGCTCACGAAGCTCGACGGCAACGACGAGCTCGACAAGCTGCTGCAGGAAGTGGTGCACAACACGCAAGGTCTTGCGGAGATCAAGTCCGCTCATCCCGCGGATGCGCCGGTCGCGCAGCTGCCTGCGCCGGAAGGTGATGACGCCCCCGCCGGCGACGCGCCTGCCAACTAAGCCCCGCATCCGAGGAGAAGCCGATGTCCGAGATTCAAGCCGCGGCTGCGCCCGCGCAAATGGAAACGCTCACCCTGCTCGACCGCATCGTCCACGAAGGCCGCATGGCCCACGACGAGGAGCAGCAGCAGCATGCGCGCGAGCTGCTCGCCGAATTCGCGCTGCAGGTGCTCGACAAGAACATGACGGTGAGCCGCGATACCGTCGCGATGATCAATGCGCATATCCGCAAGATCGACGAGCTGATCAGCGAGCAGCTCAACGCGGTGCTGCATCACCCTGACATGCAGTCGCTCGAATCGTCGTGGCGCGGGCTGCACTATCTCGTGAAGAACACCGAGACCGGCACGCGGCTCAAGCTGCGCCTGCTGAACGCGTCGAAGAAGGATTTGCAGAACGACCTCGAAAAGGCGATCGACGTCGACACGAGCGCGCTCTTCAAGAAGATCTACGAAGAAGAATACGGCACGTTCGGCGGCCATCCGTTCAGCCTGCTGATCGGCGACTACTACTTCACGCGCCAGACCCCCGACATCAGCCTGCTCGAAAAGCTCGCGTCGGTGGCGGCGGCCGCGCATGCGCCGTTCATCTCGGCCGCACACGCGCAACTGTTCGACATGGGCAGCTTCACCGAACTGAGCGTGCCCCGCGATCTGTCGAAAGTGTTCGAAACGATCGACATGCACCGCTGGCGCGAATTCCGCAAGAGCGAAGACTCGCGCTATGTCGCGCTCGTGCTGCCGCACGTGCTGATGCGCCGTCCGTACCATCCGGACAGCAACCCGGTGGAGGGCATGAACTTCACTGAAAGCGTCGACGGCACGGATCACTCGAAATACCTGTGGGGCAACGCGGCCTACGCGCTCGGCCAGCGCATCACGAACGCGTTCGCGCAGTACAGCTGGTGCGCAGCAATTCGCGGCGTGGAAGGCGGCGGCGCGGTCGAAAAGCTGCCTGACCACATCTTCCAGACGGCCGCGGGCGACAAGGCGATGAAGTGCCCGACCGAAGTCGCGATCACCGACCGCCGCGAAAAGGAGCTCGATTCGCTCGGCTTCATCGCGCTGTGCCACAAGAAGAACGAAGGGGTTGCCGTCTTCTTCGGCGGACAGACGGCGAACAAGCCCGCCGTCTACAACACGAATGAAGCGACGGCTAACGCGCGCATCTCGGCGATGCTTCCGTATGTGCTCGCCGCATCGCGTTTCGCGCATTACATCAAGGTGATCATGCGCGACAAGGTCGGCAGCTTCATGACACGCGACAACGTGCGTGCGTACCTGAACACGTGGATCGCGGATTACGTGCTGGTCAACGACAACGCGCCGCAGGAAATCAAGGCGCAGTATCCGCTGCGCGAGGCGCGCGTCGACGTGACCGAGGTTGCCGGCAAGCCCGGCGCCTATCGGGCCACGGTCTTCCTCCGGCCGCACTTTCAGCTCGAGGAGCTGACCGCGTCGATTCGCCTCGTCGCAACGCTGCCGCCGCCGGCCGCCGGCTGAGGATTGCCGGCCGCGCGCCGGCGTCACGCACCGTTACCACGATCACGCAGCGCGGCCTTCCAGGTACGCGCCGCTTTCATACGCTTCAGGAGCGCTCATTCATGGATTCGATCATTCTCGACCTCGGCAGCGACATCAAGGGCGAATGCACGCTCGAGGGATATACCGACAAGATCGAGCTGATGTCTTACAGCCATAACGTGGCGATGCAGGTCACCAACGACGTCAGCAACTCGGAGCGAACATCGGGCAAGCCGCATGTGGGCGAATTCACCGTGACGAAATTCGTCGACGTGGCAACGCCGACGCTCAACGAGTACTGCTGCGGCGGCAAGGCCATCGCAACCGCAACCGTCATCGTCGGCCGCAATGCCGCCGAAAGCGACGGGAAGATCATGCCGTTCATCACCTATACGCTCAACAACGTCGTGCTCAGCAACGTCAGCGTGTCCGGCGGCGCGGGCGGCAAGCCGGTCGAAACGATGTCGCTGAACTTCACGAAGATCAAGTGGGAGCTGACCGCGCAGAAGGACGACGGCTCGAAGGAAGGCACAGCCGCAGCGACGTGGGACATGGCCGCAAACAAGGTAGTCAAACAATAAGATGCGCCCACCGGGGATTGAACGCCGATGCCGTCCGTAGCGCCCCCTGTAACGCCGATGCCGCTCTTCGAGCGGCTCGAGGACAACGCCCCCTTCGTGGCCGACGAGGCGCTGGTTCAGCGCACGCTCGGCGCCGACGCGCTGCGCCAGTCGGTACGTGCGGAACTGATTCGCCTTCTGAACACGCGGCGCGCGAAGGCGCGCGATAAGCGGCCGCTCGACGTGCTTCACTACGGACTGCCGGACTGGAGCGCGAACTCCGCCGCGCGAAGCGTGGATCGCGCCGAGCTGGAGCGCGACGTCGTCGAGGCGGTTCGCGCGTTCGAGCCGCGCCTGCAGCAGCCTCGCGCGCAGGTGGAACCGGACCCGGAAGCGCCGTGGCGGCTGCGCCTGCGCATCACGGGCAGCCTGAGCGCGGGCGATCACGCATGGCCCGTGGCGTACGTCGCGCAACTGATGGACGGCCAGCCGGTCGGAATCGTCGATGAACGACTCGCTTGACGACCTGCTTCTCGACTACTACCAGCGCGAGCTGAGCTATCTGCGGCGCGCGAGCGAAAGCTTCGCACAGCGCTATCCGAAGATCGCGCGCCGGCTGGAGCTGGGGCCGGGCGAAAGCGCCGATCCACACGTCGAACGTCTCATCGAAAGTTTCGCCGTCTTGACCGCGCGCATCCAGCGCACCCTCGACGACGAGTATTCGGAGCTGACCGACGGGCTGCTCGAGCAATTCTATCCGTACGTGTCGCGGCCGCTGCCGTCGATGACGATCGTGCAGTTCGAAGCGGACGCGACCCAGGGCAGCGTCGCCGAAGGCTACACGGTGCCGCGCGAGACGCCACTGCAGCACGTCACGTCCAACGGCACGACGATCCGCTGGCGCACTTCCGCCGACGTCACGCTGTGGCCGATCGAGCTGCAGGATGCCCAGATCCTCAATGCCGAAGAAGCGCAGGCCGCGACCGGCGAGCCGACGCTGCAGGCAGCCCTGCGCCTGTCGCTGAGATGCACGGGCCTGCACACGTTCGGCGCGCTGCCGGTGAGGCGGCTGCGCGTTCGGCTCGCGGGTTCGCCGGTCACTGCCGCCGCCCTTTACGATCTGCTGTGTGCCCATGCCGCCGGGGCGTATCTGCAGACGCCGGGCGAAGCGCCGCGCCGCCTGGCGGGCCGGCCCGAACCGGTCGGCTTCGACGACAAGCAGGCACTGTTGCCGCTCGAAGACGGCGTTCATCCCGCCTGCCGGCTCCTCGTCGAATACTTTGCCTTTCCCGAGAAGTTCGCGTTCTTCGACCTGCCGTTCGTGCCGTCGGCCGACGCGGGCAACCAGCTCGACCTGCTGATCGGTTTCACCGCTGCGCCGGGCGGCAGGCTCACGCTGCATGCCCACGACTTCGCGCTCGGCTCGACGCCCGCGATCAATCTTTTTGCGCGCACCTCCGAGCCGCTGCGGCCCGACGGCACCCAGCGCGAAATGCGCGTGAGTCCGGATGCGCACCGCGAGGCGAGCAGCGAGATCTACGCGGTGCGCATGGTACGCTCGGTGCAGGGCCGCGATGTCGTGGAAGTCCCGCCCTATTACGGCGTCCAGCACGGCACGGGCGCGACGCTCTACTGGCACGCGCGGCGCGTGACCGGCATGCATCCGTCACGTCCCGGCAGCGACATCATGCTGACCTTCGTCGATACGCGCTTCGATCCGGTCACGCCCAGTACGCGCACGCTGACGGCCGGGCTGCTGTGCACGAACCGGCACCTCGCGCAAGCGCTCGAACCGGGCGCCCCGTTGTCATTCGAAGCGCCGGGTCCGGTCGCGAGCGTGCGGATCGCCCATCGGCCGACGCCGCAAATCGCCGCTTCACTCGACGGAAGTTCGCGCTGGCGGCTCGCGTCCCAGTTCGTGCTGAACCACGCTTCGCTGGTCGCCGGTCCGGATGCGCTGCAGACGCTGCGCGAGATGCTCGAACTGCACAACCTCGCAGCGAGTCCCGCTGCCCAGCGGCAGATTGCGGGACTGAGCGCGGTGGCGAGCGAGCCGATCGTCGCGCATGTCGGCGACGACTTGTGGCGCGGCTGGCGCAATGGCCTCAAGGTGCGCATCGAACTCGACGGCACGCATTTCGTCGGCACGAGCACGGTGATGTTTTCCGGGGTGCTTGCGCACTTCTTTTCGCTCTACGCGAGCGTCAACCGTTTCGTCCATACCGCGCTGGTGCGCAATGGCAGGGAGATTCACGCATGGCGGCCGAAACAGGGCAGTCCGCTCGTTCTTTAGCGCAGCGCCTTTTCGACGAGCCGTATGCGTTCGAGTTTGCACAGGCCGTGCGCCTGTTCGAACTGCTGCGGGCGGACGCGGTGCCGCTCGGCACCGGTCTCGACCCGCGCGCAGAAGCAGTGGGCCTGACCGGCGCGCTCGCACCGCTGTTCCAGCCCAGCGCGCTCGGGCCGATACGTCGCGCCCCGCTGCGTTCGCTGGCATTCGCGGACAGCGCCGAACCGATCGCGCCGCAGCCGCAGCTTCAGGTGAACGGGTTCGCGCTTGGCGGCACTGAAGGTCCGTTACCCGACGTGTACCAGGAATGGCTGCAGGACCGGCAGCGCAACAAGGACACGTCCGCGGTCGCGTTCCTCGACCTGTTCCAGCACCGGCTGCTTGCGTTGCTGTACCGCGCACAGCGCAAGTACCGCGTCGCCGATCCGTTTCTCGCGCCTGAGCACAGCCCGGTCGAAGTCATTCTGCGCGGTATCGCGGGCCTGAATCTGCGCGCGCGCCGTTGCGCCGATCCCGCCCCGGGCATCGACACCCGCGCGGTGCTCGCGCGCGCCGGGCTGTTTGCGAATCGGCGCCGGTCGCTTGCCGGCTTCGACTTGCTGGCGTCCCACCACTTCGGGCTGCAAGTCCGTACCGAGCCCTTCGCCGGGGGCTGGCGCCCGCTTCCCGAAGAGAGCCGCACGCACATCGGCCGTAACGGGCGCAATCATCTGCTCGGATCAGGCGCCGTGGCCGGCACGCGAATCTGGGACGAACACCGCGGCATCCGGATCGGCCTCGGGCCGCTGAACCTCGACCAGTACGAGGCTTTCCTTCCCGGCGGACGGCACCACGCGCAACTGCGCGCGCTCGCCGCCGCTTACTTCGGCGACGACCTCTATCAACATATCGAATTGCATCTTGCGCGCGGAGAACAGCCGCGCGCCCGGCTGTCTGCGAAGAAGCCGCTGCGCCTCGGCTGGACTGCGTGGGCCGGAACCGGCGCGACGCCCCCCGCGCGCACCGCGCGCATGACCATCGCGGGCGGCCGCGGAGCTTCATCATGACGCTCGACCTGAAGACGCTGGTCGCCAAGCTCGACCGGCCAGCGCGCAGCGCGCTCGAACGCGCGGCGCAGGCGTGTCTGCGGCAAACGCACTTCGATGTCGAAATCGAGCACCTCCTGCTCGAACTTATCGACATCGAAGGCGGCGACCTTGCCTGCGTGCTGCCCCACTTCAGCCTCGAACGCGATGCGCTGATCGCCGAGATTCGCGCCGCACTCGAACAGTTCAAGCGCGGCAACACCCGCACGCCGTCGTTCTCGGCGAAGCTCGTGATGCTGCTGCAGGACGCGCTCGTGCAGTCCACCATCGTGATGCAGGAGCCGCTCGTGCGCTCCGGCACGCTGTTGCTCGCGCTGCTCGAAAACGACGCCATCTGCACACAGCTATCCGGCAGCGTGCCGTCGATCCTGCGCGTCTCGCGCGCCGCGCTGCGCACCAACTTCAAGGCGTGGCTCGCTGCGTCGTCGGAAGGCGGCACGGCTGCGGCGCAGTTGTCGACTGCCGGCCCGGGCGGCGGCGGCACCGCCGGCGCACCGGCGTTGCTCGATCAGTTCACGCAGGACCTTACCGCCGACGCACGCGCGGGACGCATCGATCCGATCGTCGGCCGTAATCCGGAAATCCGCCAGACTGTCGACATCCTCCTGCGACGCCGGCAAAACAATCCGATCCTGGTCGGCGCGCCAGGCGTCGGCAAGACGGCGGTCGTCGAAGGACTCGCGCTGCGCATCGCCGCGGGCGACGTGCCGCCGCCGCTCGCCAACGTCGCGCTGCGCGTGCTCGACCTTGCGCTGCTGCAGGCGGGCGCCGGTGTCAAAGGCGAATTCGAGCAACGGCTGAAAAGCGTGATAAGCGAAGTGAAGCGCTCTGCGCAGCCTGTCATCCTGTTCATCGACGAAGCGCACACGATGATCGGCGCGGGCGGTACGGAAGGCGGCAGCGACGTGGCGAATCTGCTGAAGCCCGCGCTCGCGCGCGGTGAGCTGCGCACGATCGCCGCGACCACGTGGCTCGAATACAAGAAGTACTTCGAAAAGGACCCCGCGCTCGCGCGGCGCTTTCAACTCGTGCAGATCGAGGAACCCGACGAAGAGACTGCCGTCGCGATGCTCCGCGGCGTTGCGGCCAAGCTCGAACAGCATCACGGCGTCGCGGTGCTCGAAGCGGCGATTGTCGACGCGGTGAAGTTGTCGCACCGCTACATCTCCGGACGGCAACTGCCGGACAAGGCGATCGCCGTTCTCGACACCGCCTGCGCACGCGTCGCGCTCGCGCAGCACGACACGCCGCCGCAACTCGAAGCGGCGCGCCATCGCGAGCATGCGTTACGCGACGAACTGGACCGTCTCAAGCAGGAGATGGTGATGGGCGGCAACCACGCGGCACGGCTCGCCACGCTCGATACCGAACATCAGCGCAACGCAGGGCTGGTGCGCGAACTCGATGCCCGCTGGCGCGAAGAGTCGGCCACCGTGCGGGAAATTCTCGCGACGCGCGCGAGGCTCGCCAAGCTGGATCAGGCGCTGCAGGCTATGCCGGACGCCGGCGACGGCACGCAAGGCGAGCAGCTCGAAGACCTTGCGGCGGAGCTTGCGCGGCTCGAAAGCGGGCTCGAAGCGATCCGCGACGATGACCCGATGGTGCCCGTGTGCGTCGACTCGAAAGCGGTCGCCGGGGTGATCGCGAGCTGGACCGGCATTCCCGTCGGCAAGATGCTCGCCGACGAAGCGCACGCCGTGCGCACGCTCAAGTCACGTCTTGCGCAACGCATCGTCGGCCAGGACGCCGCGCTCGACCGGATCGCGAAACGTATCCAGGCGTATCGTGCCGGGCTCACCGATCCGCTCAAGCCGGTCGGCGTATTCCTGCTCGTCGGGCCGACCGGCGTCGGCAAGACCGAGACGGCATACGCGCTCGCCGACGCGCTGTACGGTGGCGAGCGCAATCTCATCTCGATCAATCTCTCGGAGTACCAGGAGGCGCATACGGTATCGCAGCTGAAAGGCGCGCCGCCGGGCTACGTCGGTTACGGCGCCGGCGGCATGCTGACCGAGGCGGTGCGGCGGCGACCGTACAGCGTCGTGCTGCTCGACGAAATCGAGAAGGCGCATCCCGACGTGCTCGAAGCGTTCTACAACGTGTTCGACAAGGGCATGATGGAGGACGGCACGGGCTTGATCGTCGATTTTCGCAACACGGTGATCCTTGCCACCAGCAACGTCGGCTCGGAGCTGCTGCTGAACACACCCGCTGCGGCGCTCGAGACGGACGCATTCGGCAAGCACCTGCGCGAGACCCTGCTCGACACGTTCCGGCCCGCGTTTCTCGCCCGCATGACGACCGTGCCCTATCGAATGCTCGACGATGCGATGCTGCGCGCGATCATCGAACAGAAGCTCGAACAGCTGCGAACGCGCTATCGCGAAGCGACGGGCAAACAGTTCGCCTTCGACGCGGGCATCATCGATGCCATGCTGTCGCGCTGTCGCGCGGCGGGCGCACGCGAGATCGACAACGTGCTGATGAACGAACTGGTCGGCACGCTCGCGCAATGGGCGCTCGAATGAGCGCGCGACGCGGCGTGCGCGCCGTTGCCGCCCGTACCCGTGCGCATCTCCCCGAACTTCGCTTTCTGCTCCGCTAGACGTTCATGTCCCGTCCCGTTCCGACCGACGACACCACCCGCATCGGCATTGCCGGTGCGCCATTCGACGCGCTCTTTCCAGCCAGCTTCGCGGGCCGCGAGGCACTGAGCGCCGTCAGCGAACTGAATGTGCGCGCGAGCGGCGCCGCGCCGCCGGTCGCTCTCTCGGGATTGACCGGGCAGCATGCGACGCTGTCGCTCGTCTGGGGAGACACGCCACGCCTGCTCGATGCGCTCTGCACGCGCGCGTCGCAGTTGCCGTCGACCGCAGACGGGAGTCATTACGCGCTCGAATTGCGCTCGTGGCCGTGGCTGCTGACACTTGCCGCGAACAACCGCATCTTCCAGGGCAAGACCACGCGGCAGATCATCGAGGCGGTCTTTGGCGGACACGGCGCGACTGACTTCGCGTTCAATCTGACGGGCAGCGACGAAACGCGCGAGTACTGCGTGCAATATGCCGAAACCGATTTTGCGTTCGTGAGCCGCCTTTGCGAAGAGCAAGGCTGGTTCTATTACTTCCAGCACGGCAAAGGCAAACACACCCTTGTCATCGCGGACAACAACGATGCGTTCGCCAGTCTTCCCGGCGCCGCCACCCTCCCCTGTGCTGCGGCCGGGAGCGGCCACCGCGAGACCGGTCAGATCCTGTACTGCGAAGTTGTCGAAGAGACCGTGACCGGGATATTCGCCAGTTCCGACTACGCCTATCTGACGCCCGCCGCGCAGCTGTACTCGCAGGCCGAGGCCGATGCGAGCGCGCCGGCTGTCTACGAATATCCGGGGCGCTATCAAACGGATGCAACCGCATCCGCGGTCACGAAGCGCCGTGTCGATGCGCTGCGCAATGCGAAGCGCAGGCTCGTCGGCGAAAGCGACTGCCGCGCGCTGGTGCCGGGGGGCCGTTTCACGCTGTCCGGGCATGAATCGGCCGACGCGAATGTTGCCTGGGTCGTATCGAGCGTCGTGCATGACGCGAACCACAGCGGCTATCGCAACCGCTTCGAGGCGTTCCCCGCAGATAGCGACTGGCGCCCGCCGCGCGTCACGCGCCGGCCCTCGATGCCGACCCAGACAGCCACCGTGGTCGGCAAGCAAGGCGAGGAACTGTGGACCGATCAGTATGGGCGCGTGAAGGTGCAGTTCCACTGGGACCGTGACGGCAAGAACGACGAGCATAGTTCCTGCTGGATCCGCGTCGCGCAGCCGTGGGCCAGCAAACGCTTCGGCGCGCAGTTCATGCCGCGTGTCGGCGACGAGGTTGTCGTGACATTCGTCGACGCCGATCCGGACCGGCCGCTCATCACCGGCAGCGTCTACAACGGCGCGAATCTGCCGCCCTACACGCTGCCCGGCAATCAGACCCAATCGGGCATCAGGACCAGTACGTCCAAGGGCGGCGCCGGCTTCAACGAATTGCGTTTCGAGGACAAGCAGGATAGCGAGGAGGTGTTCCTGCAGGCACAGAAGGATCTGAACGTGAACGTGCTGAACGACGCGGGATGGACCATCGGCCATGACGAAACCCGCACGATCCAGCATGCGCGCACCCATACGGTGAAAGAAGGCGACGACACCCTGGTCGTCGAACAAGGCAACCGCAGCGTCACCGTGAAGGCAGGCAACGAGAGCATCGATATCAACGGAACGCGCACCGTGAAAACCGGCGGCAATGAGACGCGCACGGTCGGCGGCAATCTCGAACAAACGGTGTCCGGCAATCTCACGCTGACAGTGGACGGCAATCTGACGATCAAGGTCGGCGGCACGCTGACACTGCAAAGCAGCGGCAATCTGAGCGCGAAGAGCGACGGCTCGATTGCACTCGCGGCGGCCCTGTCGCTCACCAACCAGGCTGGCACATCCTTGACGAACAAGTCGGACGGAACCCTTTCGAACGAGGCCCAAAGCGTCACGAACAAGGGGGCGGTCGAGCAGACCGTGGACGGCGGCGGCATGCTGACCGTCAAGGGCGGCATCGTGAAGATAAACTGATCCGGCGATGACGAAAGTCCGGGAACGATTGCAGGACGTATCCATCGAACGCGGCGACTCGCGAATCGAAGGCACGACGCTCGACGGCGCGCTGCACGGCACCGCGCGCGTGCAGGTGGACGGCGTGATCGTTGCGGAGCAGCGCTATGCGCGCGGCGCGCTGCACGGACCCGCTACGCTGATGCACCCGGACGGCTCCGTGGCAGCCCGGCTGAATTACGCCGACGACAAACTCGACGGCAAAGCCGTATATTTCCTGCCGGATGGACGCATCCAGCGCGAGGCGCACTATGCACGGGGCTTGTTGCACGGCCCATGCAAGACGTGGCTGCCGGACGGAACGCTGCTCGAACACGCGATTTACCGGCAAGGCAAGCTGCAAGGCGTGCAACTACGCTTTCATCCGAATAGCCGGCTTGCGGAACGGCAAGTGTTCAACTCGGGCAAGCCCATCGAGCCCGCCGAGCGATACGCGCGCGACGGCCGCCCGCTCGGTGCTGACGGCAAACCGCTGTCGCGCTGGCGGAACTGGTGGCGTGCCGTGCTTGGGCCGCCCGGCGCATCGGGCTGAGCCGAGCGCGACGCAAGCGTTTCAAGCCACCAGCGTGGTCATCTGCCCGGGCTGGGCGACCGTGATGACGCCGCCCCACATGCAGACGAGCATGCCTTGTGCGTTGAGCGCCGGCATCGATCCGATCAGCACAGTCGGCGCACCGCCGGGAATCCACGGAGACGGCGTAGCCGGTACGCATGGCATCGGCGTGAACACCCCGAGCTTGGCCGCTGTAGCCGCGATCACCGTGGGATTGGCCGGGCTTTGACAAAGGGCAAACGGCGTGATGTTGACAATCGGAATGGCATCGGCAACGGTCGCAGCGGGAACGCCTCCAACCATCGTGCGATTGGCGGGCAGTACGTTCAGCGTCCCCGGCGCGCCGCCGAACGAGCACTGCAAGGCGGCACCTGCGCATACTTGTGGACTCGACATGGGTATCGTCAGATCTCGCGAACGAATGTGTTTCTGGTCGAACTGCGGGTGGATCGTGCGGGAGCACGTTCGACCGAGAATAGTGTCTCCGGCAATCCGGTGCAAGCCCTCACGCTGCGCTTGAGGCGATACGGCATGTCGACGCGATGCTCGACAGACAAGGGCTTCCGCGCGTCTGCTCCGTGACCCCGAACTGCACAGGATGTCGTGCTTCCGCCTTGCATCCCGGAGGCGAACCCGGTCGGCAACCGAAGATGCGCTAGCCCTTGCCGCGGAACCGCACAGACACCTTTCGCCTGGCGATTCGCCATCCGTGCGCGGTCCGCCGATAGTCATCCGTGTATTGCGCCACGAGATCAGGAATGGCGGGTGGAAGTCCTTCCCGATGTGCCAAACCTTCGGAACGGAAAACTGTCACATATGAGCGGCCCGTTGCGCTGTCTGCGTCCAGAACGTTGACCAGCACATTGGAGCAAAGGTGCAGCGTAGTGATATCGGTACGCCGCCCCGTAAAGAATGCGCGCAGCTGCTCATGTCCGGTGAGTGGCGCATGGCCCTCGCGGTCCCACACGGCATCGGCTGTAAAGACTTCGACGAACCTGTCTGCATCGCAATCGTCGACGGCATAGCAATATTCGTCGACGAGCCGGCAGCATGCGCGTTCCGCACTCGAGATCTCTTCCTGCGTCATCAATTCAATATCTCCGTCCGGCCGGGATAGGTGCTCGACATCGAACGACCACTTATTCCCGCGCTTCTTTCGCGGGAAATGCCGTGTCGTGTTGACGACTCAGTTCCACGATCGTATCGGCATCGAATCCGCCACCCGCACCGAGTTCGTGAATGGTTCGAAAGTATCTGTCCTGTCCACCGGGGATACTCCAGTCGAGCATCGCGGCAGTTTCGGTTCCCACGTTCCGAAAGGCATGAACGACCCCACGAGGAATGAAACACAAGGCGCCCCGGCCGACCTCGCGCGTAACGTCTCCCACCGTTATCTCGTAGGTGCCCTCGAGCACGAGGAAGTATTCCTCCTGCTCGAAATGCACATGGTCGATCGGGCCCTGCCCCGGCTCATGCTTCGCGTACACCGCTGCCAACGCGCCTCCGGTTTGTTCGGCGGTCAGCATGATGCGCATATCGATACCGAATGGGCGAACGGCCTCCCCTTCGTCCGGTGTCACGATAAACGGCTGCAATGAAGAACCTGTCCGCGTATCGGCAATTCCTGTGCTCATTTGATGTCTCCGCAGGCGCGCTGGCCTGTCAGGCCCGGCCATCGCCGGGCTGTTTTATTCGGCGATCACCGGGTTGCGCAAGATGCCAACGCCGGATATCTCGACCTCGACCACGTCGCCATCCTTCATCCAGAGCGGTGGCTGATGATAGGCGCCTACGCCGCTCGGCGTTCCAGTCACGATGACATCGCCCGGAACGAGTTCGGTAAATGTGGAGCAGTAAGCGATGATCTCTGGAATCGAAAAAATGAGATCGGATACCGGTGATTGCTGAACGACCCGGCCATTCAGCCGTGTGACGAGCGTCATGTCGTCGGGATCCCCGGCCTCGTCTGGCGTGACCAGCCATGGGCCAAAGCCGCCCGTTGCGACAAAATTCTTGCCCGGCCCGAACTGCGATGTATGCCACTGGTAATCGCGCAGGCTGCCATCGTTGTAGCAGCTGTAACCGGCGATGTAGCCGGCTGCCGCGGTGACCGGGATGTGGCGGCCACGCCGTCCAATGACGACTGCAAGCTCACCTTCGTAGTCGAAGTCTTCGGACACTTTCGGTACGACCAGCGGCTGCCGGGATCCCACCTGACTGTTTGCGAACCGCGTGAAAACGGGCGGATATTTGGGGGCCTCGAAGCCCGACTCGACCTGATGCGCACGATAATTCAGACCGATACAAATGATCTTGTCCGGGTCAGGAATCACCGGCAGAAGCTGCACTGCGTCGAGCGGATGCTTGCGGCCCTCCCGAGCCTTCTCTGCGACGTTCGCTTGCAGATCGCGGGTTGTGTTCGACAAGAGCGCCTTTAACGAATTTACGCCCTCAAGTTCAACAATGATGTCATCGGCTACAACGCCGACGGCTTGCCGTTCATCGGTAACAAAGCTTGCCAGTCGCAAGTTAACACTCCTTGGTAGATAGGAATTCCGGGTCGGATACGTACGGCGTCAGCGAGGTTCGCTCGATGCCGCGATTCAGGGGCAAGCAGGACTCGGGAAATGCCTGGACGAAGCGACCTCCGCGCATTCGGATGGCCCAGATGAAACGTTCGAGGTTGTTCATGGCACCTGTCGGAAGATCGTGCAGGACGACTGCGGCGTGCTCTTGCGAGACGCACTGCTCCACGGCAGTGTCTACCCAGCCATCCGGATAGAGCCAGTCCTCCGGTATCGCATTCCATAGCACGACGCTGTAGCCACCCTCCTTCAGATAATTCGCCGCGGCGGCACTCAGCAAAGACGGCCCAAGCGTGCCGTCACCACCGGTCGGACGGAACAGCCTGTTCTCATGCGCGGCATCACCGATCAACTCCTGCGTGCGCCCGATTTCAAACTCGGCGGTCTTTCGGTCAGGCGTGGTGCCCAGCGGCACGTGGCTGAAGGTGTGATTGCCGACCCAGTGCCCCTCATCGCGCGCACGGCGCAACAGCGGCTTGCGCGTTCCATCCACGAGCTTTTCCCCCAGTACGAAGAACGTCGCCTGGATGTCGTGCCGGCGAAGCACGTCGAGTACAAAGGGGGTGACCTCGGGCTCGGGGCCGTTATCGAATGTGAGCGTAACGTCGAATTCGCTCATGACGTGGCCTGCTCCGCATCAGGGGATGCCGCCGCCGGAGCCTCCAGCAGGATCTTCGTCGTCTTGTTGAAGTGCCTCGCAATCAGTGCCACGGCGGCGGCTGCGTCGCGATCGATCACCGCTTCCATGATCTGCCTGTGTTCTTCGTTCAGGTTGCGCTCGCCCGGGTGGTACGACACCGACAGCTTTCGATAGCGCTCGGACTGTTCAATCAACGCCTCGCGAATCGACAGCAGCCGGGGCGACCCGCACGCGCCGACGAGCGAGGCGTGAAAACGTTGATGCACCGCGGACCAGTCGGCCATCAACGGCTGAAGGTGCTTTTGCTCCAGAGGCGTGGCCTTCTGCAATTCGTGAAACGCGCCGACGATCGCGCCTTCCCAGGCAGCATCGCCTCGCTCGATCGACGCCTTGATGGCGAGACTCTCTATTTCGATCCGTACGCGGGTCAAGTCCTTCAAATCCTCTTGCGACACGGGCGTTACGCGGAACCCGCGCTGGTCGAACGACTGGGCGAGACCCTCGGATGCAAGCCGGGAAAGCGCCTCGCGCACGGCTGCACGGCTGATGCCCAGTCGCTCGGCCAGCAGGACCGAATGCAGCCTCGAACCTGGCAGCAGCCTGCCCTCGAGAATGTCCGCCCTGATCACCTCAAACGCGTAGCGCGCGCGGCTTTTGCTGCCCGTTCCAGCGGCTTCGGGTAGCTCCTTCGCGGTTCCGCCCAATTCAATCCCATCGGTCACGCTTCCTCCTTCTCAATCGCGTAATGACGACATTTTATACGAATGTCACTCGTCTCAAGGACCGCGTAAACACCTATCCACTTATCCAGAAAGAAAACTCATATTCTCGACTTGTCATAAATGTCGACATTTACAAGTATGAACGACATTTTTAAATCACGCAATGACGGCAAAGCAGTGGCGCGACCAGGCGCCTCGAACAGCAGAGAAATCAAGGTGTTCAGGAGATAGATATGGAACCAGGAAACGTAGAACCGGAACCCGGTGTGCTCTTGCCGCGGCACACGGCGCAGGTGCCGGCATCCGTATCCGTTCGTTGATCCCGACAGATCGAGTACCGCGCAAGGAGCCACGCTTGGCCCACGACTAGCAACCAAAAGGAGGAGACAGCAATGACAAACACGGAGTACACGGGCGTCGCGAAGGCGCTTCACTGGATGATGGCGCTCATTGTCATCGTGGCTTGGATCGTCGGGTACTACTCGTCCACGCTGCCGTTGTCGCAGAAGATTGAAACCGGAAGCGTGACGCTGCATAAGGCGATCGCAACCGTCACCTTGTTCCTGCTCGCGGCACGCATTCTCTGGAGACTGAGTCACCGGACTCCGGAAGCGCCTTCCACGATGTCGAAGCGGGCCCAGGTTGCGGCACGTGCGGGCCACCTCTTGCTGTACCTGTGCATGTTCAGTCTGCCGCTTTCCGGATGGGCGTGGACCTCCGCTGCGGGCTTCACGGTTCCGGTCGCAGGCTTGTTCCACCTTCCGCCCATTGTCGCCACGAATGCATCGGTCGCCGCGACCCTGGGCGCCGTGCATATGACGCTCGCCTATACGACGGCCGCACTGGTTGCCGGCCACATCCTCATGGCCTTTAAGCACCACTTCGTCGACCGGGACGGCGTTCTGATTTCGATGATGCCGAAAACAAGCCGCCGCTCGCGCAACTGACTACGACGCCAACCGAACGCGCAGGTATGGGGCTGAGCGGAGCGCATGGCGCCCGCCGTCCCGCACATCGGAATCGACGAGGAGACATGGAATTGAAACGAATTGCACTTGCCGCGAGCAGTTGCGTCTGCATCGCTGCACATGCCCAGAGCAGCGTGACGCTGTACGGAATTCTCGATAACGGGATATCTTTCGTCAGCAACCAGAAGACAGCGTCGGGCGGCGGTCACAGCGCCTGGATGGCGTCGACGGGAAACATTGTCGGCGACCGATGGGGCCTGACCGGTGCAGAAGATCTGGGCGGAGGTCTCAAGGCGCTATTCAAGCTTGAAAACGGCTATTCCGGACAAACCGGAAAATTGCAGCAGGGAGGGCGCCTGTTTGGAAGGCAATCGTGGGTCGGTTTGTCGAGTTCCGATGCAGGCACGGTGACGCTTGGTCGCCAATATGACTCGGTGGTCGACTATCTCGGGCCGCGAAGCCTCGCGCAGACCTTCTACGGCGGACTTGAGTTTGCCCATCCATTCGACAACGACAACATTTCCGATTTCTTTCGCCTCGACAACTCGATCAAGTTTGCCAGTGCCGGCTACCATGGCCTGACGTTTGGCGGACTGTACGCGTTCTCGAACCAGGCCGGTGGATTCGCCGTCAATCGTGCCTATAGCGCCGGAGCGGCCTACAAAAACGGACCGCTATCGCTGAGCGCCGCGTACATGCAGCTTGATGAGCCCGGCAACGGTGCAGTCGGTGCGCTCGACGGGTCGACGGCGTCGGGCGATGCAACGTTCCACGGCAGCCGTCAACGGGTTTGGGGGGCAGGCGCGAGCTATGCGCTGGGCGCTGCCACCTTTGGATTCGTTTGGACCCAGACCACGGTTGCCGACGCGACCGGTGTGAACATCGGCTCCTCGCTGGCTCCTGCGCAAACAGGTACACCAACTGATCTGCGCTTCTCCAACTATGAAATCAACGCTCGCTATCTTTTGACACCTTCATGGGGTGTCGCCGCGTCGTACACGTTCACGGACGGACGCTACTCGAACGCGACAATCGACGCAAAGCCGCGCTGGAATCAGTTCAACCTGCTGACGTCCTACGCCCTGTCCAAGCTTACGGACGTCTACCTGATGTGTGAATACCAACATGTCACCGGCGCGGCGGGGACGATATTTCGCGGCGCGTTCATCGAGGGCAGCGGCGGGGCCTCCGCGACGAACAAGCAGTTCCTCGCGAGCGCCGGGTTGCGAATCAGGTTCTGACGAACGGGTATCGCGCGGGGTCTGCGTTGCTTGCTAAAACCCTGCGCGAAGATGGCGGAATTCAGACCGTGCGGTAGTCGGTCACCAAGGTGCTGCTTCCCGCGTTGCTTGCGATCATCGAAACGCCATGAGCATCGACATCAGCGTCATCCTCGCGCGAGCGTCCGGCGAGGACCATGAAAATCAGCGTGCGCTTGGCCGGCGCAGGATCACCCGGGCAGCAAGGCAGCTTGTACGCGCTTATTCTCGAAGCGACTGCAACATGGCCTCGAGCAGCGCATCGGGCGATGCCGCGCCCGACAAGACAGACGACTCGTCGAACACAAACAACGGGACCCCGCCGATACGGAACTCGGGTTGCATGACCCCCTTTGTCCGGCGGTTTGAGCCTTCCAGATGCTCGATCAGGCTCCCATGCTCCAATCCGCAGTCGAGTCCTAGCTGCTCCAGCGCGGACAAGTCGCCAATGTCCTTGCCTTCCACGAAGTAAGCCACGAACAGACTTTCGATCAGGTCCGCCTGCTGCGCTTCGTCCCCGTGTTCTGCCGCGTACGCGATCAGGTTGTGTGCGGCTGCGGTATTCGGCATCACGTCGATGCGCTCGAACCGGAAGTCGATGCCCGCAGCCCTGCCTGCCTCCTTTACCTGTGCCCGCCGCGCAGCAACGTTTTCCGCACTGCCAAGGCGCGCGACATAGAACGCCTGATATGCCACACCGTCAGAAGGTATGTCGGGCAGAAGTTGATGCGAGCGCCATGTCACGCTGAGATTCACGTCCGCATACATTTCGGCGAACTGCTTCATGGCGGCATTGAGGTGGCGCTTGCCTATGAGGCACCAGGGACAAACGAAGTCGAAGAATACCTCGATCTTCAACGAGCGTCCCTGCGATGCATAGGTCTGGTTGCTCTGCTTCACCGACAGTCCTTTTTGGTTCGGGGTTGTTCGCCAGGTCCCGCGAACAGGCATCTCGCCGCAGGGCTGTCGATATGCTGAACGACGCTCACGTGCGCCGCTGCCCGTGCCAGATCATGAAGACTGCCGGTCAGGCCTGGCGCGCCACTACGTTGTGGACTTTCGCATCATAGTGGCAGGACGCTTCGTGTACCCCTCTCGCAGAGGGAGGGGTAGACATGGATGCGATCCGGCCGCGCAGATCATCGTCCAAACCCGGGGCGTTCCAGCGCCAGTTGCAACCGGTGGGCCTGGTCGAGATGGAAAATGAAAGACGGGCGAGACCGGACCAGCAACGTCTTCAATTCCGTGTTCGTCGTGGACCGAATGAAGGCGTCAACGGATTTGACCAGTCGATGCAGGAAGATCACCTCGCGATCGAGGTATGTCTGGTCGAACTCCCGAGCTTCGACTGCGTTGAGCCTCGCAACGTCGTCGTAGCTCTGCCGCGTCAGCGCATCGCTGATCCCGCTTCGTTGCGGGGTCGCCGCAAGCCTCTGCATCAATCCGGCGGCTTCCTCGTTGACCTGTCGATGCTCGTCTACGATCCGACTCGCGAAGCTCTGCACGCTTCTCGACTGTGTTCTGCGCAAAGCCGTCTGGCCGGCCGCGATCTCCGCCTGGTTCGCTACAAGGATGATGCCGACGATTTGCGCATCGTTCAGACGTGCCTCCTCGCCAAATGCGCAAATCGCCGATACGAGGAGCAGCAACAGCGCTCCAGCCGCATGTCTCGCGTTCATTGCTCCCCTCGTATTCGAGTTCCGGTCTTGACGCACCATTCACTGAGCGCGTCTGGAGCCCGGTAGACATGCTACGCCGGCCTCGAATGCTGCGTGCGCGCTGACGCGATACGGACCCCGCCGCCCTATGGAGCGGGGCATTCAACGTCTCGTTACCCGGCATCCGTCAAGGTGCCTGTCCCGCTCCAGCTTACCCGATAGCGGGCGTTCAATAAGCGCATTGGTGTTTGCCAATTACTTTACATCGACAACATGGAAACTACCCTTGGTTGTTGCAGCGACGATCGCTCTTGCCGCGCTCGCGGTTTCTACTGAGCAATGATGAGGCAAAAGGCACTGTGGTCAGTTGTCGGGTGCATTGCTGATATTGCAGTCTTGTCTTGCGGAATTGGAGGACGCAATCATGCAATAAGGCTCGCCGGGGTCCGGGCGCTCGACCATCGAGTCTTGGCATCGGTCCGGCAGCCATGTCAAACATCCTTCACCCGAATCTGGTACCGGACTAGAGATCAAGTGCCGAAATTCGACTGCGGCAAGAGCGCGATCTTCGCCGCGATGCCGAAGCGGCGCACTTCCTCCACCGCCATGAAAGGCGAGTGGAACGCCAGCGAGTCAGTGAACGTGCGGGCGGGCGATCGGTTCTGGCACCGCCCTTGGCTGACCTGCTGGCTGCCCGATCGGCTCCAAGGCATCGATGCTCGTGTCGCCCTTGCGGTCGAGCATCGCTCGCGCTGTCTTCATGTCGAGCTCGCCCTCCCACCGGGCCACGACGACGGTCGCAACCCCGTTGCCGATCAGGTTGGTGACTGCGCGTGCTTCGTTCAGGAACCGGTCGACGCCGAGCAAAAGCACCAGTCCTTCCACCGGAATCTTGTGCATCGTAGCGAGCGTTGCCGCCAATGCCACGAACCCGGCTCCGGCCACACCCGCCGATCCCTTCGACGTCAGCAAGAGCACGCCCAGCACCAGCAACTGATCCCAGAGCGTCAGATGCACGTTCATCGCCTGCGCAATGAACATCGCCGCCATCGTAAGGTAGATCGCCGTTCCATCGGCGTTGAAGGTATAGCCTGTCGGCAATACCATCCCGACGACGGGCCGCGAGCAGCCCATCTTCTCCATCTTGATGAGCATCTGCGGGAGAACCGCTTCAGTCGACGCCGTGCCGAGGGTAATGAAGAGTTCGTCCTTGATGTAGCGGAGAAACTTCCACAGCGACAACCCGCACATGCGCATGACCAGGCCAAGCACGACGACCACGAAAAAGATCGATGTCAGATACAGGCACAGCATCAGCTGACCGAAGGAGGCCAGCGTGCCGATCCCGTACTTGGCGATGGTGAACGCCATGCCGCCGAACGCGCCGATCGGTGCGACATACATCACGATCCGGACCACGCCGAACATGCCCTGCAGGAACATGTCGAGCATGTCCACGAACGGCGCGGTGCGCGGACCCAGCTTGGCGAGTGCGATTGCGAGCAATACCGAGAAGAAAATGACGGGCAGAATCTCCCCGTTCGCGAACGCGCCGACGATGCTGTTCGGCACGATGCTCATGAAGAAATCGAGCATCCCGTGTTGCTTCGCCGCCTGGGTGTAAGTGGCAATGGCCGAACTGTCGATATGGGCGGGGTCGATGTTCATGCCGGCGCCCGGCTTGATGATGTTCACGACCACGAGGCCGACCACGAGCGCGATCGTCGATGCGATTTCGAAGTACAGGACCGCTTTGACGCCCACCCGACCCGCCTCATGAAGGTTACTCATGCGGGCAATGCCGACCACGACGGACGCGAAGATGATCGGAGCAAGCAGCATCCGGATCAGTTTGATGAAGAGATCCCCGAGCGGCTTGAGTTGCGAGCCGATATCGGGGTAGAAGTGCCCAAGCAGAATGCCGGCGATGATGCCGATGAGAACCTGTACGTAGAGCTTGGAAAGCGATTTCCTGATCGTTGATACCAGCATGTCTGTCTCCTATGCATGGCGTCTTTTAATGAAATCCAGGCGAGCGCCCACAGCGGTAGTCCGCTGCGGTGAGCACGAAGGGATTTCGCCTGCGTTCTTTTGTTTTTTTGTGAACGCTGCGCGGACGCTGTGCGTCGGCGCTTTTTTCCGGTTGAAGGCTTATGCGGACAGCTTCTGCATCTCGGCGAAGAGATCGGCTTTTCCTTCGAAGCCGATGCCGGGTATGTCCGGCATGGTGATGTAGCCGTTGTCGACCTTGACGCCGTCGGGGAAACCGCCGTACGGCTGGAACAGGTCCGGATAGGATTCGTTGCCGCCAAGACCGAGACCGGCAGCGATATTCAGCGACATCTGGTGTCCGCCGTGCGGGATGCAGCGGCTCGGCGACCAGCCGTGCTGACGCAGCATGTCGAGCGTGCGCAGATACTCGACGAGACCGTAGCTCAGCGCACAGTCGAACTGCAGCCAGTCGCGGTCGGGGCGCATGCCGCCGTATCGGATCAGGTTGCGGGCGTCCTGCATCGAGAACAGGTCTTCGCCGGTTGCCATGGGCTTGTCGTAATAGTTGCGCAGCGTGGCCTGCAATTCGTAGTCGAGCGGATCGCCCGGCTCCTCGTACCAGAACAGGTCGTACTGCGAGAGGGCCTTCGCGTATTGGATGGCGGTATCGAGATCGAAGCGGCCGTTGGCATCGACCGCCAGCTTCTGGCCGTCGCCGAGCACGCTCAGGATCGAATCGATGCGGCGCAGGTCTTCATCGAGCGACGCGCCGCCAATCTTCTTCTTCACGACCGTATAGCCGCGGTCGATGTAGCTGCGCATCTCGTCCTTGAGCTTGCCGTGATCCTGGCCCGGATAGTAGTAGCCGCCTGCCGCGTACACGAAGATCTTGCGGTCGGGCTGGCCATTGCCGTAGCGGTCGGCGAGCAACTGGAAGAGCGGCTTGCCTTCGATCTTCGCCACGGCATCCCACACGGCCATGTCGATCGTGCCGATCGCGACCGAGCGCTCTCCGTGACCGCCGGGCTTTTCGTTCGTGAACATCGTCGCCCAGATCTTGTGGGGATCGAGGTTGTCGCCGGCATCGTTCACGAACGTCGCCGGATCGGCTTCGAGAATCCGCGGAATGAAACGCTCGCGCATCAGCTTGCCCTGGCCGTAGCGGCCGTTCGAGTTGAAGCCGTAGCCAACGACCGGCTTGCCGTCACGGATGACGTCCGTCACGACGGCGACGAGACTCAGCGTCATCTTGCTGAAGTCGATATAGGCATTGCGGATCGGCGAACTGATCGGAACGGTCTTCTCGCGGATTTCAACGATTCTCATGGTGTCTCCTGGTAAGCATCACGCGTTGCCGATGCAACGGGCTGTAGGAGTCGCTAGGTTATTCGCGAAAAGCGGAGTTAAGATTCACCTATATTCATTTCATTTTTCACTAAAAGTGACTACTGATTCTGCATCCGACTTTGAGTTCTTCATACTTCTCGCGAAGCTGAAGAGCATGTCGGGCGCGGCGCGCGCGCTCGATCTGACCCCTCCCGCGGCAACCAAGCGGCTCGGAATCATGGAGCGGCGGCTTGGAGCGCGGCTGGTCAACAGGACGACACGAAGCGTCAGTCTTACGCCTGAGGGCGAAACCTACCTGCGTTACGCGACGCAAATAGTCGGGCAGGTTCGCGAGATGGAAGAAGCGATTTCCGGCGCGCGAGGCGATCCGCAGGGTCTGTTGCGGGTGAACGCGACCCTTGGCTTCGGACGAACGACGATAGCCCCGCTCGTGTCCGAGTTCGCCAAGCGCTTCCCTCACGTCGAGATCCAGTTCGAGGTAACAGACCGGCCTGTCGACCTGGTGGAGGGTGCGTTCGATATGGCAATACGGTTCGGGGAACTGCCCGACCGCCGGCTCAGTGCGCGGCGCATCATGAGCAATCGCCGCTTTCTTTGCGCGTCGCCGAAATATCTCGAACGCTTCGGAACACCCGAGCGCGTCGAAGATCTACTGCAGCACCGTTGCATCATTCATCGGCAGAACGACGACGCGTATGGAGTGTGGCGGTACATCGTGAACGACCACACGGAAGCGCTGAAAGTGAAAGGTGCACTCTCCAGCAACGATGGCGACATCGTGCTGCGGTGGGCTCTTGACGGGCACGGAATCCTGATCCGATCGGAATGGGATCTGGCCAAGTACGTGCAGAGTGGACGTCTCAAGCTGGTGCTGCCGAATACGGTCCTGCCCTCGGCCGACCTCTTTGTTTATTATCCTGGCCAGCGCAACCAGACGACTCGCGCCCGGGCATTCATCGACTTTCTGGTCGATCACTTCCAGGCGCCATTCATCCCCGTCGACGCCAGCGAATTTGTTCGCGATCGGAGTAAAAAAAACAGTCGAAGGTGACGCTCGCGTATGCATCGTGAGTTCGGCCGCGCGTACACGCCCGGCTACATGCCTTTCTGCTTGACCTTAAATCTGCCGTGGCGTGGCAGTGCCCCACGTCATTCCGTCGTGCTCGGATTCCAGAACTTTCGATAGCGGCGTTTCAGATCATGCGCGCCGTATCGCGAGTGCGACCATGCGTCCGTGACATGAGAAATCGAGCGAAGGTGCCCCGCAGTGGCCGGCCGGGACACCCTGCCCCGTTGACGACGGGACGTCGCCGTACAGGACTCGAAACCGGTGAATGACTCGCCGCTACGGAACGTTGGTCCTTAATTGCGTCAGAGACTTCCAAACGATCGACTTCGTGCCGGGTGGCCCGGACGCGGATGTCGCATCCTTTACACCGTTGTCCAGCAAGCGATCGAGGTCTTCGAGCGGCCGGATCGAGGCAGCAAACCGGCTCGATGTGGCGCAAAGGCGCGGCCGATCCGCCATGACTCGTCGCCATCGGGCTGCGAGAGGCCGTCCTCACCGCAGCAAGGACCTGGCGGATGCCCTATCATAGCCGCCGCGCCGGTCACCTTCATGCGATCCTCGCATCACAAGCGTGCAGCGCCTCCGATTCATCTGCACTCACATGTCCTCGCTTCCTTCTCGCTCCAGGCAGATCTCGATTCTGCTCACGGTCTCGTGCGGTTTCATCATGGCCATGCTCGACGTGACCGTCGTCAACGTCGCGCTGTCCGACATTCAGCATGACTTCTCGGTGCGACTCGCGTCGCTCGTCTGGGTCGTCGACAGCTATACGCTGACGTTCGCCGCGCTGCTGCTGCTCGGCGGCGCCCTCGCCGACCGGCTGGGCGCACGGCGCGTCTACGTGATCGGCCTTGCGCTGTTCATCTTCGCGTCGGCGCTTTGCGGCGCGGCCGGATCGGTCTCCATCCTGGTCGGCGCGCGCCTCGCGCAAGGGGCCGCGGCAGCGCTGTTCGTGCCAAGTTCCCTGAGCCTCCTGACCGAGTCGTTCGAGGATCGCCACGTGCGGGCAAAGATAGTCGGCATATGGAGCGCCATCGTCAGTGTCGCGTTCGCGTCGGGACCGCTCGTCGGCGGAGTGCTCGTGCATCGCTTCGGCTGGCGCAGCATCTTCTACCTGAACCTGCCGGTGGGGCTGGTCGGCATCGCGCTGGCATTCGCTTTCCTGCGCCCGTCGCGCCGCAAGGCCCACGCGCTCGACATGCCAAGCCATGCGCTCGTGATGATCGCGCTCGCCGCACTGAGCTTCGTGCTGATCGAAGGGCCCGGTTTCGGATGGTCCAGCCCGGCGATCATCGGTGCCGCCCTGCTGGTGCCTTTCGTGCTGCTGCTCGCGATCATCCGTGAACGGCGCACGCAGACGCCGGTCATCCCGGCGGGCCTCGCGCGCAACGGCACCTTCTGGGCGCTCAATGGGATCGGTTCGTGCATGAACGTGGTGGTGTTCGGCGAGATCTTCGTGTTGAGCCTCTTTTTGCAGAAAGTCGACGGCGAAACCGCGCTCGGCGCGGGCATCCGCATGCTCCCGGTGATGGCGGTGTTTGCCGTCGCCAACTTCTGTTCCGGTCATCTGTCCGCGCGTCTCGGCGGACGCAGGCTGCTGCTCGGCGGCATCGGGTGCGCGGGCTTTGCGTCGCTCGCCGCGACAGCGCTCGGCACCCGGCTCCCGTATGGCTGGCTGATCGTGCCCATTGCGCTGGTGAACGCGGGGATCGGCTTTGCGGTGCCGGCGATGACGGCCGCCGTCATGCACGAGGCCGGGCAGCGCAACGCGAACATCGGCGCCGCGGTGCTGAACGCGAACAGGCAGATCGGCGCGCTTGCCGGTGTCGCCGGGCTCGGCATCGTCCAGCATCTGACAGGCGACTGGGCAGAGTCGCTGCGTATCGGCTTCGCGATTTTCGTCGCATGTCTTGCGATCGCTTTCATGCTCGCGTGGTGGCGCGTGCACGCCGCGCCGAAAGAGCTGGGTCCGGGCGAAGCGTCGGCCGCCCACTGAAGGCGGTGCCGGTGTGCCGCCCCGATATTGATCGGGCAAAGCTCGTGTTCCCGTGCACTGCCGCTGTCCGTTCTGTTTAAGGAATGCGCAACCTGGTGCGTGCTTCGCCATCGGCCGGTCCGCGCAGCGCACATGCCGGCCCGTTGCCCTCAATCGGCTGGCGAGCCAGCGGCGGTCATCGAATGAAGCTTTGCGCCGGCCGGTGCAGGACCGGATCGAAGGGATTGATCATCGGACCGATGGCGTTCGCCTCGCGCCTGAGCAATTCCACCGCAGCCGGCAGGCGCTCGGCCTTCAGGCGGTCGGCCAGCGTGCCGATGCTCAATGCCGCCACCGCCCGCCCGTTGCGGTCGAGCACCGGCACGGCGAGGCCCGCCATGCCTTCGAGCACGCCGGTATTCGTCATGGTGTAGCCGAGTTCGCGCGTGCGCGCGATCTCCGTGCGCAGATAGACCTCGTCGACCATCTGATAGTCGCGCATCCGCGGCAGATTGAAGCGGATCACTTCCTCGCGCTCCGCTTCGGGCAGAAACGCGAGGATTGCAAGACTGCCCTGCCCGACGCCCAGCGCCACCCGCCCGCCAATGTCGCCGGTGAAGGAGCGGATCGGGAACGGGCCTTCGGTGCGATCGAGGCACACGGCATCGAAGCCGCTGCGCGCGAGCAGGAAGACCGTGTCCCTCAGCGACGCCGACAGCCGCAGCAGCGCCGGGCGCGTGAGATCGCGGAAGTTTCCGCGATCCTGCGCCCGCGCGGCAATGGCAAAAAGCTCCAGGCTCAGCCGGTACCGCTTCGTTCGCTCATCCTGCTCGACCATGCCCTCGGCCATCAGCGCCTTGAGCAGCCGGTGCGCCGTTCCCTGCGTCAGCCCCACGTCCTTCGCCAGTTGCGTCACGCGCTCGCCGCCTTCCGGCGACGCGGCGAGCGCGCGAATCAGCGCAAAAGAGCGCTGCAAGGAGCTTGTTGCGGCCTTCTCGTGATTCCGTTCAGTGGAATCTTCCATTATTTATCCACGTCTGCATTTCTTCTAGCCGAATATTAGACGAAAAATTGTCGCCAAATGGAATCTCATTTGTTTTCCGCGCATTTTCCAGGTTTAGAATCGGTCGCAACGGAACATACCGATCCACCCTCTCTTCGGTCACGCGATGTCGTTCCTCAAACTCGAAAACCTCACGAAGCAATACGGCCAGATGACGGTCGTATCGGACGTCAGCCTCTCGGTCGAGCGGGGTGAGTTCGTGTCGCTGCTCGGCCCGTCGGGCTGCGGCAAGACCACGACGCTGCAGATGATCGCGGGCTTTACCGACGTCACCCGCGGACGCGTCACGCTCGACAACCGCGACATCACGCATGTCCGGCCGAACCGCCGCGGCCTGGGCATCGTGTTCCAGAGCTATGCGCTCTTCCCGCACATGAGCGTGGCGGAGAACGTGAGCTTCGGCCTGGAGATGCGCGGGGTGAGCCGGGCCGAGCGCGTGGCGCGTATTCGGGAGACGCTCGCTCTGGTCCGCCTCGACAAGCTCGCGGACCGCTATCCCCGCGAACTGTCGGGTGGCCAGCGCCAGCGCGTGGCCCTTGCGCGCGCGCTCGTGATCGAGCCGCCCGTCCTTCTGCTCGACGAACCCATGTCGAACCTCGACGCCAAGCTGCGCGAGGACATGCAGTTCGAGCTGCGCGCGATCCAGCGCAAGGTCGGCACGACTACCGTCATGGTCACGCACGACCAGTCGGAGGCGCTTTCGATCAGCGACCGCGTCGTGGTGATGGAAGCCGGGCGCGTGACGCAGGTGGACTCGCCGTACAAGGCGTACGAGCGGCCGGAAAGCCGCTTCGTCTCGCAGTTCATCGGCAAGGCGAACATGCTGGAGGGCACGGTCACGCGCGCAGCGAATGGCGAACTGTGCGTGAACCTCGGCCATGGCCTCAACGAAGCGGCGCCGTGGCAGAGCGCGGCCTATCCCGCTCAAGGCGATGCGATCACGCTCTGCATCCGCCCCGAGAAGCTGCGCCTGTGCGAAAAAGGCGCGGGCCGGCTGCCTGCGACCGTCGCGAGCCGCTTCTTCCTCGGCAGCCAGTGGCTCTACAAGCTCGACAGCGCGCTCGGCGAGATGCTCGTGTGCAGCCAGAACGAAGGCTCGGAACCGGTGGCGGAAGGCGCGACGGTGGGCATCGACTGGAGCGCGGATGCCGTGCGCGTGATCCAGGAGGCTCGTCATGTCTAGCCCCGCCGACCAGGTCGACGCGGCCGGCGCGGCGACGGCAGCCGGCGCGGCGCCCGCCGGGGGTGCGGCGACGTCCGCGCGCTGGGCCTACGCGCCGCTATGGCTGATGAGCGCGCCGGGGTTCGTCCTGTTCGCGGCGCTCGTGATCGTGCCGATCGCGATGACGCTCGTCCTCACCTTCTACAAGTTCGATCCGGCAACCGGCCCGATCGCCGTGTTCCAGCTCGGCAACTATGCGGAAGTCGTCACCGACAGCTACTACCGGACCATCTTCGGGCGCACCTTCGGCATTGCCTTCCTGACGACGCTCATCTGCGTCGTGATCGGCGCGCCGGAAGCCTACGTGCTCTACCGCATGCGCGATCCGTACCGGTCCGCGTTCCTGCTCGTCATCCTCGCGCCGCTTCTGGTCTCGGTCGTGGTGCGGGCGTTCGGCTGGAGCATGCTGCTCAATTCGAACGGCCTCGTGAACCAGGCGCTGGGGCTCGTCGGGCTCGGGCCGTACAAGCTCGAATACACGACCTTCGCCATCGTCATCGCGCTCGTGCACGTGATGCTGCCGTTCATGGTGATTCCGGTGTGGACGTCGCTGCAAAAGCTCGATCCGCAAGTGGAAAACGCGGCGCTCTCGCTGATGGCGTCGCCCGCCACTACGCTGCGCCGGATCGTGCTGCCGCAGGTCGCACCCGGCATCCTGTCCGGCTGCCTGATGGTGTTCGGCCTCTCGGCGAGCGCGTTCGCCATTCCGGGGCTCCTCGGCGGACGCCGCCTGAAAGTGGTCGCCACCTCCGTCTACGACGAATTCCTGGGCTCGCTCAACTGGCCGCTCGGCGCGACCATCGCCGTGCTGCTCCTGGTGGCGAACCTCGTGATCATGCTGACCTACTACCGGGTGCTGGAGCGTCGCTACTCCAGAAGCCTCGGCTGACCGGAGCGGCCCGTCATGCGCAAGAACGGCTTCATCGCCCTGACCTTTCATACGCTCGTGATCCTGTTCGTGCTCGCGCCGCTCGTGATCGTGGTGCTGGTCGCGTTCACGCCCGAGCAGACGCTCACGCTGCCCACGCGGGCGCTTTCGCTGCGCTGGTTCCGCGCGATCCTCGACTATCCGGACTTCATCTCGGCCTTCGCGAACAGCCTGAAGCTCGCGTTCCTCTCCGCCACGCTGTCGCTCGCGATCGCCCTGCCCGCGGCGCTCGCCATCGGGCGGGAGCGCTTCCCGGGGCGGGCGTTTCTCACCGGCCTCTTTCTTTCGCCGCTCGTGATCCCGAGCCTCGTGCTCGGCATCGCGTTCCTGCGCTTTTTCGCGATGATCGGCGCGACCGGCTCCTTCGCCTGGCTCGTCGCCGCGCACATGATCGTGATCACGCCGTTCGTCATGCGGCTCGTGCTGGCTTCGGTGTCGGGCTTCGACCGCAGCGTCGAGCACGCGGCGCAGTCGCTCGGCGCGGGCCGCTGGACCACGCTTCGCCGCATCACGCTGCCGATCATTCTGCCGGGCATCACGGGCGGGTGGCTGCTCGCATTCATCAACAGCTTCGACGAGCTGACGATGTCGATCTTCGTCACGTCGCCGCAAACGGTCACGCTGCCCGTACGCATGTACATGTACGCGACCGAATCGCTGGACCCGATGATGGCCTCCGTCTCCGCGCTCGTGATCTTCATCACCGCCGCCGCCATGTTGCTGCTCGACCGCGTGTACGGCCTGAACCGCGTGCTGGTCGGTTCGCACTGACCTCCTCTCCCTGCCCTGCCGATGACCTCTTCCCACACCAACCAGTTCGTGCGCATGGCGGAGAAAGAACGCGCGCGCGTGAACTATTTCATCGACGGACAGCCGGCCACCGGTCTTCTCGGCGATACGCTGCTCACCGCCGTGATGCTCGCCGCGCGGCGCGTGCACGACAGCGACTTCACGGGCGAGCCGCGCGGCGGCTTCTGCCTGATGGGTGCGTGCCAGGACTGCTGGGTGCAACTGGAAGACGGCCCGCGCGTGCGCGCCTGTTCGACACCGCTCGCCGACGGCATGCGCGTCCTGACGCAATCCCCGCCGGTCGTCGCAGCATGAAGCCCGCGACGGTGGTGATCGTGGGCGCCGGGCCGGCGGGGGTGCGCGCGGCCGAGACGCTCGTCGCTGCGGGCGTGCGCCCCGTTCTGATCGATGAGGCAGCGCGCGCCGGCGGTCAGATTTATCGCCAGCCGCCGGAGGGCGCGGGCTTCGTGCGCACGAAGAGCGAGCTGTACGGCTTCGAGGCCGGCAAGGCAGACGCGCTGCACGGGGCCATGGTGCGCATTGCCGGGAAGATCGACTACCGGCCGCGCACGCTCGTGTGGGCCGTCGGCAGAAACACGCTCGACACGCTGCGCGACGGGCAGCAGGAAAGCGTGCCGTTCACGCATTTGCTGATTGCATCGGGTGCCACGGACCGCATCCTGCCGTTTTCCGGCTGGACGCGCCCGGGCGTCTATTCGCTCGGCGCGGCGCAGATCGCGCTGAAATCGCAGGGCTGCGCGATCGGCGCGCGGGTCGTGTTCGCGGGCACCGGTCCGCTGCTGTACCTCGTCGCGTACCAGTATGCGAAGGCGGGCGCGCGCGTCGAAGCCGTGCTCGACACGAACGCCTTCAACCGGCAAGCCGCCGCCACGCCCAAATTGCTGAAAAGTCCATCGACGTTCGGCAAGGGTCTCTATTACGTGAGCTGGCTGATCGCGCATGGCGTGCGGATCGAGCGCGGCGTGACCCTGCTCGCGGCCGAAGGCGAGCGCGCCGTGTCGGGCGTGCGGTTCGGACGCGGCGGCAAGGAGCATTCGATCGCGTGCGACGCCATCGGTTTCGGCTACGGCCTGCGCGCGGAGACGCAGCTGGCGGACCTCGCCGGCTGCGCGTTTCGCTTCGACGCGCTCAATCGCGCGTGGCTGCCCGAGCGCGATATTGCTGGCCGGACGTCGGTGCCGAACATCTACCTGGCGGGCGACGGCGCGGGCATCGCCGGCGCGGACGCCGCCGAACTCGCGGGGCGGCGCGCGGCGCTGGCGCTTCTGGAGGACACCGGCCATCGGGTGCCAGCCGGGGCCGCCGCGCTGGAAAAAAAGCTCGCCGATATCGCGCAGTTTCGCGCCGGGCTCGAACAGGCGTTCGCGCTGCCGGCGGACTGCACTGCCGCCTGGCCCGACGACATGACCGTCTGCCGGTGCGAGGAAGTCGACGCGGGCACGCTGCGCCGCTGTATCCGCAACGGCGAAGCGCGCGAGATCAATCGCCTGAAGGCGCTCACGCGCGTCGGCATGGGCCGCTGCCAGGGGCGCATGTGCGGCGCGGCGGCGGCCGAACTGCTGAGCGCGGAAACCGGCAGGCCCGTATCGGACGTGGGCCGGCTGCGCGGCCAGGCGCCCGTCAAGCCGGTGCCCATTTCGCTCGCATTCACGGCGGGCGACGACGCGCCGCTCGCCTCCCCGGACGACAGCGATGAATAGCGCCGAACGACTCGACTTCGACGTGATCGTGGCGGGCGGCGGTCTCGTCGGATCATCCACGGCGCTGATGCTCGCGCGGCGCGGCCTCAAGGTCGGCCTCTTCGAACGCCGCTATTGCGGCGCGCAGGCAAGCGGCGTGAACTACGGCGGCGTGAGGACCCAGGGCCGCCCCGTCGAACAGCTGCCGCTCGCGATCCGCGCCCGCGCGTTGTGGAGCCGCCTCCCGGAACTGATCGGCACGGACGGCGAACTCGTCGTGTCCGGCCATCTGCGCCTTGGCCGCAGCGACGCCGACATGGCCGCGCTCGAAGCCTATGCACGCGTTGCCAATCCGTTCGGCCTCGGCCTGCGCGTGACCGGCGGCGCGGCGTTCAGAGAGCGCTACCCGTGGCTCGGCGCGGCGGCATTCGGCGGGTCGCTCTGCCCCACCGACGGCCACGCGAACCCGCGCATCGTGTCTCCGGCATTCGCGCGCGCGGCGCGCGCGGCGGGAGCGGACATCCGCGAACAGACCGCGGTGACCGGGCTTCGCCACAACGGATCGCGCTTTGTGGTTTCAGCGCAGCACGATTCCGGTGCGCGGATCGACGCTCGCTCGACGTGGCTCGTCAACGCGGCGGGCGCGTGGGGCAACACAATCGCCGGACAGTTCGGCGAAACGGCGCCCATCGAGCCGATCTATCCGAACATGCTCGTGACGGAACCGCTGCCACGCTTCATCGAACATAACCTCGGCGTGTATGGCGGGGGCGTCTATGCGCGGCAGGTCACGCGCGGCAACGTGGTGATCGGCGGCGGGCGCGGCACGGGCGACGGCGAGTACGCGCAGCCGCTCACCGATACCACGCGCCGCGTGATGCGCGTCGCCTGCGAACTGCTGCCCGCGCTCCGGGAAGCGCTCGTCATCCGCACGTGGACCGGCGTGGAAGGCCGCACGCCGGACGACAACCCGATCATCGGCGCGAGCACGACCACGCCGAACCTGCTGCACGCGTTCGGCTTTTCCGGCGGCGGTTTCCTGCTCGCGCCGGGCGTGGGCGACGTGCTTGCGGAAATCATCGCCACGGGCGAGACGCACACGCCGCTCGACGCGTTCGGCATCGGCCGGTTCCTTGCGGCTCCTGCCACGACCTTTGCAACGACCCCTGACACAACAACGACCCACCCCTCGACGGAAAGCCACGAATGAAACCGTTCCACCTGATCCCGACTGCCGCAGCGGCGTTCATCGCCCTGTCTTCCCCGGCGCAGGCCGACGTCAAGACGCTCTATCTCGGCATGAACGGCGGCCCGATGGAAAAGGCCTACACGAGCCAGATCCTGCCGGACTTCGAGAAAGCCAACGGCGTGAAGGTGGTGATCGTGCCGGGCACGTCATCGGACATTCTGGCCAAGCTGCTCGCCAACAAGGCGAAACCGCAAATCCACGTGGTTCTTCTCGACGACGGCATCATGTCGCGCGCCATCAGCATGGGCGTGTGCCAGAAACTCGACGACGGTCCGGAACTCAGGCAGCTGTATCCGTTCGCGCGCACGAAGGGCGACATGACGGCAGGCGTGCAGCTCGGCATGACGGGCATTGCGTACAACACCCGGCTCTTCAAGGAGAAAGGCTGGGCGCCGCCCACGTCGTGGGCCGACTTTACCGATCCGAAATACGCGGGCAAGGTCGTGTTCCAGTCGGCGTCGAGCAGCACGTTCGGGCTGCATGGCTTCCTGATGCTCAACCGGCTGTGGGGCGGGTCCGAGAAGAACGTCGAGCCAGGCTTCACCAAGTGGCAGCAGTCGGTGGGGAAGAACGTCGTCGAGTACATTCCGAACTCCGCGAAGATCTCCGAGATGGTGCAGACCGGCGAGGCCGGCCTCTTCCCGCTCACGCCGACCGCCGCCGGGGACTTGCAGGAAAAGGGCATTCCCGTCGCCTACGTGAGCCCGAAGGAAGGTCCGGTGCTGCTGCTCGTGGACGAATGCGTGGTCGCGAACAATCCGGACCCGGCGCTCGCGCAGAAGCTCGCGGCGTTTCTGCTGTCGGCTTCGACGCAGACCCGGGCCGCTGAGGCCGGCCGCCAGATTCCGACGAACAAGGAAGCGAAGATGACCGAGCCGATGAACAAGCAGCTCGGCAATCTCGACGAACTCGCGAAGAAGGTGAACGTGGTCGACTGGGACGTGATCAACGTGAGCCGGCCCCAATGGGATCAGCGCTGGAACCGCCAGATCGAGAGGTAGGCGCGCGCAAGGTCGGACGCGCGCGCCCGGGGCATGGACTCCGGCATGCCTCCCCGGGCCCATGCCATTGTTGAGGAACTTTCGAAGCGGCGCCGCTGGCGGGGCCATTGTTCGCGGCGACGCATTGCTCCCCGGCAGCGGCGGCGACCGCCTTCAGGACGGACGCCCGCCGTCGCCTATGCGCCGCTTCCGCCCACGGTCCTCAGGCTCTTCCACTGCCCCTGCTCCACCTGAAAGAGCGTATAAGGCGGCTTGATCAGATCGCCCTGCGGGTCGAATGTGATCCTGCCCGTCACACCCGTCACATTGACCTTTGCCAGGCTCGCCACGATCTTCGCGCGGTCGAGCGAATTCGCGTCGTGAATGGCTTTGATCATCGCCAGCGCGGCGTCGTACGCGCACGGCGCATAAAGCTCGACGTCCTGGTTGAAGCGCACCTTGTAGCGCTTGATCGCGACGCGGGGGTCTGCCTGATCGTCGTACACGTCCAGTTCGAACTTGACCGGCTTGCCGGCGATCGTCGGAGGCTTCGGGCGAATCTGAAGTTATCCGGCATCGTGCTGCAGATATTTGTGCGCGAAGGCAATCGCCATGCTGCCCTCGCCGACCGCTGAAGCGACGCGCTTGACCGGACTCAACCTCACGTCTCCGCAGGCGAACACACCGGGAACACTCGATTCGAGGAGATAGGGATCCCGGCCATGCGACCAGCGTCCCGCCTTGACGACGTCGTCACCTGTGAGCACATATCCGCGCCCATCGCGCGCGATTTCCGGCGGCAGCCACTCGGTTTCCGCATCGGCGCCAATGAACACGAACAATCCACCGCAGTCGTGCCGGCGCACCTCTGCGCTCAGCCCGTCGCGTACGTCGATCGCGGTCAGATGGGTATCGCCGTATGCGCCGACGACCTCCGATCGCAGTTGCACCGCCACGTTCGACTTCCCGTGAAGCTGTTCGACCAGATAGCGCGACATGCTCTTCTCGATCGAATCGCCACGCAGCACAAGCGTCACCCTGCGCGCGTGATTGGCAAAGTACAACGCGGCCTGCCCGGCGGAGTTTCCGCCACCGATCAGATAGACGTCGAGCCCGTGCGTCGCGCTCGCCTCGCTGCGCGACGCGCCGTAGTAGATGCCTTTGCCGATGAACCGGTCAAAGCCGTCGATCGCGAGACGGCGCCACGTGACGCCGGTCGCGAGAATGATGGTCCGCGCCCGGATGACGTCCCCTCCATCCAGGTGGACGTTACGCGCATCGACATCGATTCGCGTAACAGAGCGTGTCACCAGGATCTCCGCGCCCAGCCGCCTTGCCTGTTGCAATGCGCGGCTCGCCAGTTCGTCGCCCGACACACCGTTGGGAAAGCCGAGGTAATTCTCGATGCGCGAAGAGGTTCCCGCCTGCCCGCCTGGCGCTTCGCGCTCGAGCACCACCGTGCGCAAGCCTTCCGACGCGCCGTACACCCCCGCCGCGAGACCGGCCGGCCCGCCGCCGATGATCATCGTGTCGTATTCGGCGAGGCGGGGTTGCGTCTGCAAACCCAGCAGCCCCGCGAGCTCGCGTGTCGCAGGCCGGCTCAGCACCGTTCCGTCGACCAGCCGCAACGCCGGGCAATCCGCCTCCGACGGACAGTCTCCGGGCCAGCGCGCCGGCAGTTCGGGCGCATCGGGCGTCATCCAGTCGTAGCTGATCTGGTTGCGGGCGAGGAACTGGCGCAACGCTGTACAGGCAGTGTCCCAGCGGCTGCCGACCATGGTCACGCGAGCCTTGGGCGGCTCGGCGGAAAGGCCTTGCAATCCGCCGATGCGTTCGCGCGCGAGGGCACCCATCTTCACCGCCACTTCCGGCGAGGCGGCCGCGAGTGCGTAGTAACGCTGAGCGTCAACGCGCATGACACGCGACGGCTCTGCAGCCCGATAGCCACCAGGAAACGGCGAACTCAGCGCGAGCGGCACTTCTCCGAAGATGGTTCCCGGAAGACGCCAGCCGAGCGTGCGCTCGATGCCGTCGAACGTCTTGATGACCTCCATCTTGCCGACGAGCACTGCGTACAGCGCGCGCTCTCCCCCTTCGTGGACGGCGAACTCACCCGCGCACAGATGCAGGTCTGCGGACGTGTTCGCGAGATGCTCCAGTTCGTTGTCAGCGAGTGTCGAGAAAAGGGGAACCGGCCGGATGTCATCGATAGTGAGCATGGATTCGTCCAGACAGGCAAGTGGTGTGAAGTTCGGTCCAGAGGCATTCGTATCATCCGCCTGGCGAGAGGACATGCGCCAGCAAACGACTCAGCCACCTGACGTTCGATGCGAGGCGGGCACAGCGCCGCCAGTCTTCCCTCGCCGCGCGCACCGGTACGGCTCGAACAGATATGCGGAACACGTCGGCAGGCGGAGCCAGTATATGACTTTCGCTCGCCGATGTTTATTCGCCAGCGCCCATTTCCTGATTTGAGTCCGCGCAAATCCTCATTCGATTGCCCGCTTCGCGTCGTGCCCCGACGCGCGTTCGCAGGCTGCTGATCCTGGACCAGGCGGCGTTGCGGCCGCTCAATCGCCGGCGCCCTCTCGCTTCGCCGCTTCGACCAGGGCGCGGATCGCCCAGCGCTTCACCTTGCGGGCACGCGCGTCGTCGAGTTGCAGGACGTCCTTGAAGACCACCATCGCCTCCGTACCGATCACAAGTGCGAGCGCCTGCGTCAGCGTTTCGAGCGCGGCGGGCTTGAACTGATCTTGCGCGGGTTCCAGCGCCGCCTCGATCAGCGGCGTGCGACGGTTCTGGCGCGGCGGCACGTCGTTGTCCGGGCCGCCCTTCGCCACACGCTCCAGCGAATGCGCGAGCATCATGCGAAGCGGCGCTTCGTTGGCCAGGATCATGTCGTGAAGCGCGGCATCGACGCGGGTCAACCGCGCGACCGGATCGCCCGATGCGCGCGTGCCAAAGAGTTTGGCGGCGTCCGGCGTGGCGACATCGAGCGACGCCTCCAGCAGCAGCGCGTCCATGTTCGGAAAATGCCGATACGCCGTGGCGCGCGAAACCATCGCTTCCCCGGCGATCTCCTCCAGGCTCGGCTTGCGGCCCTCCTTCATGAGACGCGAAGCAGCCTGCAGCAGGTCCTTGCGTGTGCGCTGTTTCTGGTTCCGGCGTCCGGCGGTCTCGGCATCGGGCATGTCAGGCCTGTGGCAACTGTTTGATGATCGCCGCGAGATCGACCCATACGTTTTCCCGCCTGATTTGCCCGCTTTCGGCGAATTCAACGACATGCAGCATCCGGAATTCCAGCGCACGCCCATGGCCTTCGAGTCCGAACGGCCTGCCCGGGGCCTTGCCCCGCCATAAGGATTCGTCAACGACGAACCCGTTGCCGTAAAGACGGCGCAGGCACTCGACCCGGCTCTCCGACAAGTCCGCAAAAAGCGCCTCGTAGAACGGCCGCACTTCCGCGCGGCCATGCACCGGCCCCGAGGGCCAGCCGACCACGTCGTGCTCTACGTCCGGCGTGAGCGTCGCGAGGACCCCCTCGACATCGTCACGTCTCTCGAAGCCGAAATGTTCATCGATTTTCCGATCCATCTGCGCACGGGTCAGCGTCATGACTGGTTCCTCGCCTGGTTGCGTTTGCGGGGTTTGTCAATGCATTTTAGTGAGACTAGCGTCTCATTACAAGATCACAATGCTTCGTCGAAGCGCGAACGGCGGCTTGCGAAAGCGAGCTCGTTCGGCTGACGTGGACACGAATGCGGGTCGAGTGGCGATAGCGGCAAGCGCGCCCGCCGCTTCGGAAGGATCGCTGAAAAATACTTCCGCCGCCTGCTCGAAGGGCGATCGCAGGGCGTGCCTCATGGACTCCCTGCGAAAACGCGCTACTGACGGTTCTCCGCCACGTCCGTGCCGCCCACCGATGGCGGGTCCTCGACCCAAAGCCAGAACAGCCGGTAGCCGACGGCAAGCGCCACCGGCCCGATGAACAGGCCGATCACGCCTCCGCTGATCATGCCGCCAAGCGCGCCGATCAGCACGACGGGCATCGGCACGTCGACCCCGCGGCCCAGCAGGAGCGGCTTCAGCACGTTGTCGGCGAGCCCGGCGATGAACACATAGATGGCGAACACGATGCTGGCCACAGTGGCGCCCTGCGTGGCCAGCACGAAGCCGATCACCGGCAGCGTCACGATGGTCGCCGGCAGTTGCATGATGCCGATCAGCAGCACGGCCAGCGTGAGCAGGCCGGCCGCCGGGATCCCCATCACGATGAATCCCGCGCCGATGAGCAGCATCTGGATAAAGGCGATGCCTACGACACCGAGCGCCACCGCGCGGATGGTCGTCGTGCAGAGTTCGCTGATTCGCGGGCCCCTGTCCGGGCCGAAGATGCGACGGGAGATCCGCAAGGCGCTCGCATGTCCTTCTTCGCCGTGCGCCATGATGATGCCCGCTATGATCAGCGCGGCAACGAATATCACCATGCCCATGCCGAGGCCGGCGAGCCTGGTGAGAAGAGCAAGGCTGAGTCCCCTGATCTGGGGCGAGAACTTCTGCAGAAGGCCGGTGAGGTCCGTTGCGGCATGCATCCACAGTTCGTACAGCCGCTTTCCCACGAGCGGCCATGCGGCCACCGCCTCGGCAGGCGGCGGGACGCGGAAATCTCCGCTCTTGACGACCGTGACCGCATTCTCCACGGAATCCACCACCGCGTCGCCCAGAAGGTACGTGGGCACCAGCACGATGCCGAGCGCCACCACCACGATCAGCGCGGCCGTGCGCCCGTGCCGGTTGCCCAGCCTTTTCCCGACCGCGACCTGCAGGGGGTAAATGGTCGTCGCCAGTATCACCGACCATATGACGAGATCAAAGAACGGACGGAAGATCTCGAAACAGAAGATGACCAGCGCGGCGATCAGCCCGGCGCGAATGAACACATCGAGCAGGCCGCGGGACAGTGCTTTCTCCGTCGCGTGCGTGAGCAACATGATGGTCTCCTTTCAGGTTGTCCCGATGCGGGCTCGCCAACGCGGCATTCAGCTGCATGGCCACGCGGGGCGCATCGGCTTCGAAATGGAGGCCTCGAATGTTGCGAATTGCGAATCGCCGACATGCGGGAAACCGGCGCCTGCCGCTTGCGGCGCTCAGCCGCCGAGCGCGATGATCGCCATCGTCAGGAGGACGCCAAAGACCACCATCGCAAGCCCGGCCTTCCATCCGCCCCAGCCGGCGTGGTGGCCCAAAGCCAGCCCGCAGCCAAAAAGCATCACGAGCGTGAGAACGCGTGAAACGAGCAAGGCAGTGGGTACGTCGCGGAAAATGATGAACGGCAGCGCAACCGGGAACGTCGACAGCACGATGATGACGAAGATGCCCAGCGCCCCGAGGAAATCGTTGCGCACGAAGCGCGGGCGGTCCGGCAGGTTCGTCGTGGCCGCAAGCCTCAGCCGGATCGGTTCCAGGTTCTCATCCGACACGAGCGGCCGCATGAACCTCGGCAAGGCATCGCGCAGCACGCGACGCCCGGCGTCGGCGTCGGGCGCATTCCTGATGGCGAGGGCAAGCGTGAGCCGCCTGCCACGGTTGGTCAGCGTGCGTACCAGGAACATGAGCGCGTCGGCGAGTCCCCAGGCGAGGTTGCAGCCAAGCGCCGTATAGAGCATTGTCCGCCCGGCGTCCTCGCCGGCCGTGGCCGCCGACACGGTGCCGACGAAAGTCAGCGCCATGAATAGCCCGAAGCACAGCTCCGAAACCCTGTCGACGGTGTCGAGAACCGGCTCGTGCGAGTCGGCATCGCCCTCATGTGTCAATGCATTCACGAGACTGTCTCCCCGTCGCTGGATAGCCGGGCCGCCAAAGACAACCACCGGATGCCGGACTCATGAGCCGGCCGGCGCGATGTCGGCCGAGTTCGAATGCGCGCTGCTGCGCGTCGCGCCAGCGCCTGAATCACAAGTGGATGGTTGCAGGGCGTGCCCGCGTTCCCGGCGCGCAACGCGTCACTTCCTTGAATTGCGGTTAGCCAGCGGATTGAGCGCGATGACGAAGGTCGCCACGCCGACTACGAGCGCCAGCATTCCATAGCGAAACAAGGCGGATTCGTCATATAGCAAGCCGCGTATCGTGGCGTAGAGGCCGCCCAGCCAGATGAAGACCCCCACCGATGCGCATGCAATTCTAGTCTCGAATCGTTTCATTGTCTTTGCCCCAGATTCCCGCCTTAAGACGCTAAGCGCCCTTGAGAAAAAGGCCACGTCCCCGGCGTTGACGATTGTTCCGGACGGAAAGCATATGGTGTACATGATGCCGGGCCGGTCGCCAGGCGGATTCGATTGCGGTACACAAACGTATTAAATGCCGTTTGGGCGCTTCCGTCCAGCCGCGCCAGGATCGCAGCGTCGGCTCGCCGGCGGCTGACGAAGGCACCTGCGGACGTGCGCGCCCTTGACAGCCACCAGCTTGATGAGGTGGAGTCTGGTCGAGAGGGAAAGCGGTCAATCGTCCCCGAAGCCTGCCGTTAGGCGCGACACGGCGCGGCTCGGCGCGGGCCGCGAACAGACCCATCATCGGCTAGTCGTAGCTGGAGAAACGCCATGCTCAACCGGTTTGCATCCTTCGTCATGTGTACCGCCGTCGTGGCGGTGGCCGGTTGCGCCGGATCGCAGCCGCCGGTCGAGGCCGGTGCGGATCAATCCGCCGTCATTGCCCGCCTGGGTCCACCCAAGGAAACCTACGACCTGCCGGGCGGCGGCAAGCGGCTGATGTGGCCCACGCAGCCCATGGGCACGACGACGACCGCAGCCGACATCGACGCTTCCGGCAAAGTGCTGAGCGTCCGGCAAGTGCTTCTGGACAACGAGTTCTATCGCGCCGAAGTGGGCAAATGGACCCGGGATGATGTGCTCGTGAACTTCGGGCGCCCCTTCGAGACGTCCTATTACACGCGAATGAAAATGCAGGTGTGGTCGTATCGATATGTCGAGAACAACATCCAGCATCTGATATTCAGCTTTTACTTCGACGACCAGGGAATCCTGCGGCAGACGCAGCGAGCGCCCGACCCGAAATTCGATCCCAGCCAGCGCAATCTGTTCTAGCAGCGGATGGCTTCCTTCGTGAGAGGAAGGTCCGTTTCGAATTCCGCAACGTTGCGCGAGGTCGTCCCGGCAATTGTCGTCACTGCTTCGCGGGCGGGAACAGTCCGGTGCCCCTTCACGATCACGTTCGGGAAGGAGACGGCGCCGCCGTTGCCTCACGCGCACACGCCGTCGTTTGCGCCGCTCCGGAAATCGTCGATGACATCGGCCACCGTGAGACGGCGTCCGAGATGGCCGACGCGCTCCTCGATACCTTCGGCGCGAAGGATGTCCCGAACCTTCGCGTGCGCACCGACTATCCTGAAGTCCATTCCCGCCTCCCGCAACTCCACGTGCAGCATTTTCAGCATGCGCGCGCCGGCAAGATCCACGACGGGCGACGTGGAGAGATCGCAGATCACCAGACGAAGCGGTGCGGCGCCCGAGCGGGTCTTCTGCCAGAGCGCCGCGCGCACATGCTCCGCGTTGAAGTAGAACAGCGACGCCTCGACGCGGAACACCAGCGCACCCGCAATGGTCTCGTTGCCCGGGTGACGCTCGATGTCGGAATAGATCCGCGTGCCGGGAATGAGGCCGAGGAAGGCGACATGCGGATGCGCCGCGCGCCGGATGAGCACCAGCATCGACACCACCATCGCCACGATGACGCCCTTCAGGATGCCCATCAGCAGCACGGCGGCGAAAGCCACCATCGACACGCTGAACTCGAGCCGGCTCACACGCCACACGTGGCGCAGCTCGGCGACGTTGACGAGTCCCTTCACGGCCACCAGCACGATAGCCGCGAGTATCACGTTCGGCAGGTTGCTCAGCAGACCCGCCAGATACATGAGGCACAGACCGATGGTGACCGATGCGAACACCAGCGCGAGCGGCGTCCTGGCGCCGGCCTTGTCGTTCACCGAGGACTGCGAGAGGCCGCCCGCCACCGGATACCCCTGGAAGAGTCCGGCCGCGAGATTCGCCGCGCCCAGGCCGAGCAGTTCCTGGCGCGGATCGACCTCGTAGCCGTGCGCCTGCGCCAGCGCGCGCGCCGCCGATACGCTCTCCACGTACGAGAGCAGCAGGCACGCAAACGCCAGCGGAATCACCCCGTCCACGTCGCGCACCCGCAGCCCCGGCAAGCGGAACTCCGGCAAGCCTTGCGGCAGCGCGCCGACCACCTTGAAGCCGAGCGCGCCGAGCGGCGTCACCGACAGCACGACGATCGAGACCACGACCACCAGCAGCGCGACCGGGCGTCCCGGCAGGAATTTCTCGCCGAGCAGCAGGATGACGATTGCGGTGAGACCGAATGCGAGCACCGCGAGGTTCGTGGCGGGAAGCTGGCCAGCCAGCACCGCGATGCGCTCGAAGAATTGGTCACCGCCGCCCGCGACGCCGAACAGCTTGGGCAACTGGGTCAGCGCGATCGTCAGCGCGGCGCCCGCCTTGAAGCCGAGCAGGATCGTCTCGCTGATGAAATTGACGAGCGAACTCAACCGCAGAAGCCATGCGAGCAGACACATAGCGGCCATGAGGATCGCGCTCAGCGCTGCGATCGATACCCAGCGCCCCGGGTCGCCTCCCGCCATGCCCGCGACCGTGACCCCGACGAGCATCGAGATCGCCGAGGTGGGCCCGATCGCCAGATGCCGCGACGAGCCGAACAACGCATAGGCCAGGCCGCCGGCGAGATAGCAGTAGATGCCGTATTGCGGCGGCAATCCCGCGAGCGACGCATACGCGAGCGACACCGGAATCGCATAGGCGGCGAGCGTTACGCCGGCGACGACGTCGCGCCCGAGCCACTCCGGCCGATAGGCGGGCAGCCATTGCGCGGGCGGAAACGCCGCTCGCCACCTGCTCACCGGGGCGCCGCCCGGCATCTTGCCGGCGGAGCGGGGTTCTTCGCTCATGACGTCCGTCCCTTTCGTATGCCTGTCGTTCAGGCCAGCGACAGCGCCTTCGAGGATCGCCTGACAGGCGCATCCTTCCGATCGCCCGCCCTTCGTCCCTGCACGGAATCATCCGGTCCGCGGCTGCGCCGCTGCGTCCTTCACAGGTCCGCTCCGGAGAGGGTCCTTCGTTCACCGGGCAAAGGCGGGTCGGCGGCGGCTACGACTTCCAGAATCCGGTGCTTGCGGAGTTCGAAGGCGCGTGCGATCTGCCTTGCCGAAGCATCGGCGGCATCCGGTGCGCCGCATACGGCCTCCGACGGCATGGCATAGGCGGCGTAACCCCAGCCGAAACCGTATGCCGAGAACCATACGGCGGAACCATTGACGATCACGGGCGCGGTGCATTGGATGAGCGGCGCGACGGCGGCGCTCGGCGCTTCGCCTGAGTCGATCGGGTCGGTCATGGTCGTTTCACCTCGTCTCGTCGGGATGCGCGACTATCTTCGTCTTTCCGGCGTGAATCGCATCGCTGCGCTGGCCTGCTTCTCCCCTGGTCACGATTCATGGTGTACGTTGGATCGGGTTTTCGCAAGTAGACCTTGTTCCGATGCGGCGCTCTGAAGCGGATTGCGAATTTGCCGCGAAGGCCGTCGCGCGAGGGCAGCGCGAACGTGAGGATGCGCGGGAACAGCGATGCGGCAGCAACGCGGCGGCTACGTCGCGAGTGACGATGAACGGCCACGCGACCGGACGGGATCGAGCTCATTGGCCGAAATGAGCGACCGCGTGAATGTCGGCAAGACCCGTCCGGACTTCCTCATGGATGGATCATTTCTTTGCAGCCGGTTCCACGGATATCGCGAATGCCTCCGTATAGACCGCCTCGACCTGTTCGCCCTTGTGAAGACGCTTCAGGCGCTCGGGGTCCTCTACCTTCAAATCCACCGTATTGCCCTTGGGCCCCTTGAGCGTGACCGTCTTCGCCTTGTGATCGACCGCGACGATATCGGCTATGACCGTCACTTCCCGGCCGACCATCCCGCCCGGCTTCGCACCTGGAGCGGATCGCTGCTCGGTTGCACGTTCGGCATGCGACGCCTGCCCCTTCTCCTTCATCAGGCTGATCGTAAGCGCCTCGCTGTATGTGGCGGTCACCATGTCGCCCAGTGCAAGCTGGTCGAAGTTGCGCGCGTCGTTCGTCACCTCCAGTTCCACGATCTTGCCCGCAGCGGTCTTGAGCGTCACGGTGCGAGTGGCCTTGTCGATGCCCACCACTGTCGCCGTGATTTTCGACATGCCCTTGACGGTAGTCTGGTCCGGTCCCTTTGTGACTTCCACGTTCGTTTGCGGCTGAGCCAAAGCCGCCTGAGCCATCAGTGCAACGACAACGATCGAGAAAAGTTTCGTGCGCTTCATTGTGAGTCTCCTGTGGAAAAAACTTGCTTCATCACGGGAAATCCCGGCGATTGTCAGACCCGGCTGGGCAGCCGCTTCACGATCGGTCAAGCGTTTCCACTCCGTCTCGCGGATACGACCTCATGAACCCGCCGCGATCCAGCCTGCATCGCCACGGACGGCGCACCGCGAAGACCGTTTCCGGCCATGTGGAATACCCCGGTACGTGCTCGACGACGAGCGATATCGTGGACATGGCACGTCGTTCGGACTGGCAGTGAGCGTCCAGCCCGGCTTGCCGTGCCCGCCGTGGTCCAGCCGATGCAACCGGGTTGCGGTGCCGGACGGGTGCCGCAGCGATGCGGCGATCCGCCGGACCCGCGCAGATCACCGGACCGGGTTCCCGCGTGCGAGCTTGCGCAGGTCGTCGATCATGCGCATACGCAGTGGACTAAGGCACTGTGTGGCGAGAGCCGCGGTTCTGTTCTCGACGGGAAACGAGGCGGATTGCTTCATCCCCCGTCACGACGAAACCGAGGGTTTCATATCCTGCACCACTCACGCCGGTCAAAGCCCCGTTACCGCCACGAAGGGCTTCGTCCACATCCGTGTGGCAGATGCCGGACCGCACGGACCGCGCGGCTCAGAGACAGGCGTTGATATCGCCGGCGCCGGCGCTGCCGGTACCGCCGCCCGTGCGCATGCCGACCCACGTCTTGCTGTCCGCCGCCCATGCGGGCCGCACGAGAGCGGCTGCGCCGTTCGGAGGCTGCTGGCCGGGCACATAGACGTCCATCGCTTGATTGTTGGCTATCACCACCTGCGAGACGACTGTTTGTTGCGACCGGTTCGCCCATTTCTGCGCGATGCACTGGGCGACGACGGCAGGCGGCTGCTGGCTTTGTCCGACCGTCTGGGCGCTTGGCGGCACGGGCTGGTTCGCACAACCCGACACTACAGCGACGGTCACGACGAGAATCGGTAGCGGTTTCACGTTTTTACCCTCCAGTTGGATTCCTGTTCCCATCGGCTCGATTCAACGTCCCATGAGCATGTCCGGAAGCCCTGATTGACTCCGGTCGCCCGCCCCTTTATGGCGTGCCCGCTTTGCCGACCTCTGCGGCGCTGCACTGGCGCATCCGGTAAGGAGAGAAGGCTGTTCAAGTATGTACGCTGCGGAGCGCTTCGCCGAGCTAATTTCTATGTCTCGCGGGCAATATGTGCAAAGCGCGTGCGAACGAGACGCATTGATCGAGCGCATCGCCAGCACGCATGCGGCTGAACTGCGTGCATACATCATTGATGCAGTGCCTTCTGCTGCATAGGGTGTGGCCAGTGTCAGGCAAAGCCGCGCGCAATGTTCAGTACCTCGTTCGCAGGGCAAAGGACGTCATCGCTCACGACATCCCGGATGACTTGCAGCAGTGCCTCTTCGAGCAGAGAAACGCCGGCACGGCATCGGCCATCGGGCGCCTGTGTGCGGGAAGCCGCACATGGCGATGCGTGGATATGCTGGCTATGCCGTTGCCCACACTCCAGCAACGGCAGAACCGAACTCACACACTATAATTTCACTCGTACCCGTGAAGGACGCATTACAACAACGATCTTTTGCGCCCGCCCCTGCGGCGATGAGGTTACGCGATGAACGACATCGTGAATCGACTGCTGGTTGCAGTTATCGTCGCCTTGTTCCTGTCGGGTTGCGCCGCAACGCCGCCTGCCAGCGAGCTCTCGTACAAGAGCCGCGCCGTGACGCGCACCGAAGGCGGACTGCGGGTAACGACCGTGGTGCTTTCCGCTGATGAAAGCGCGGCCGTCTATGGCGTGCCGCTCGCCAAGAAGGGGATTCAACCCGTCTGGGTAGAAGTCTCGAACAACGAGACCCTTAGCTATTTCCTGATGTCTCCGGGCCTTGACCCGAACTTCTTCCCCGCTTCGGAAGCTGCCGAGGCATATCTCAACAGCGTTCCGTCCGGCGGGAAGGACGAACTCGACCAGCGCTTTCGCGGGCTTGCCTTCCAGAACCCCGTCCTGCCCGGCCAGACCAAGTCGGGATACGTGCTGACGCACCTCAACGAGGGCGCGAAGCTCGTGCAGATCGACCTCGTGGCGAGCGCGCGTGCAAGGACGTTCTCGATCCTCATGGTCGTGCCGGGCTTCTATGCCGACTACCATGTCAGCGAAGTCTTTCGGCGCGAGATCTATCCGCCCGAAAAGATCGTGAACTATACGGACGACGACGCGTTTCGCGCCGCTCTCGAAGCCCTTCCCTGCTGCGCAACGAACAAGGACGGTTCGAAGAACGGCGATCCGCTCAATCTGGTCATCGTCGGGGGCCTCGACGACGCCTTTCCCGCACTCGTGCGGCGCGGCTGGAGCCCGACCGAGCAAAAGTGGTCGGGCGCGATCATGAGGATGGTCACGTCCGCGCTCTCCGGCGATCGTTATGTCAATGCGCCCGTCAGCGATCTTTATCTCTTTGGCCGGGCGCAGGACCTCGCGTTGCAAAAGGCGCGTGACAATGTTCACCAGCGCAATCATCTGCGGCTCTGGCTAAGTCCCATGCGCTATCGGGGTAAGCCCGTATGGGTGGGGCAGATCAGCCGGGATATCGGCACCCGTCTCACGATTCACTCACCTACGCTCACCACGCACAAGATCGACCCGGACGTAGACGAAGCGCGCAAAGCACTGGCGGAGGATATGGCGTATTCCCAGAATCTCACCCAGCTTGGTTTCGTCAGGGGAGTAGGGGCAGCCCCGCAAGGCGCGCCGAGCCAGAACCTCACCACCGATCCGTACTACACCGACGGGTATCGACAGGTACTCGTATTCGACCGCCACCCCACGTCTCTTTCAGAGATCGAAGTCCTTCCGTGGGAGAAGAGCACGAAAATCAACAACACGCCGCCCTCGGGAGCGAAACAATGAGCGCGCCGCCGCGGTCTCCGCGTGCACTGAGAAATGCAGCCGGCAGCGTTGTTCTCCTTCTCGCCCTGGCCGCCTGCGCGACATGGACGGCGCCGGCGAACGTCGACGATGGGCCGCTGCGTGAGCGTGCCGTGAGCGCGACCAACCAGGACGTGCAGGTGAGCGCGGCCGTGCTGGGATCGGAAGACAGCAAGCGCATGTTCGGCGCCGACGTCAACAAGACCAACGTACAGCCGGTATGGATCGAGGTTCGGAACCGGACTTCGCAACCGTTGTGGCTGCTGCAATCGGGAACCGATCCAGACTACTTCTCGCCGCTCGAAGTCGCGTGGTCCATGCACACGCTGCTCGGGGGAGCGACGAATGCGAGCATCGACGATCACTTCAACAAGCTCGGATTCAGGAACCCGATTCTGCCGGGTGAAACCCGCACGGGGATTGTGTTCACCAACCCTGACCGGGACCCCAAGCTCGTCAACATCGACCTGTTCGGGAACAGGACGCTGGTGCCTTTCTCCCTTTTCGTGCACGTCCCGGATGACGTTTCCGACTCTCGCTTGGCGCTGACCCTGTTCCAGTATCCCAATACGGAGATCACCGACTACCACGATCTCGCCTCGCTGCGCGCCGCGATCGAACGGCTGCCGTGCTGCGCGAGCGATCAGCACAAGACGACCGGCGCGGACCCGTTGAATGTCGTTGTCGTCGGCAATCTTGGGGACATAGGGGCCGCATTGGTGCGACGCAGCTATCGCCGCAACCTGCGCGACGGCGATCTCGATCAGTGGGTCTACGGACGCAAGCCGGACGTCGTTCTGCGCAAGGAGGCGCAGGCGGGCGTGGCCGCGACCTCGATCCGTGCGTGGCTCACGCCCATTCGCTTCAACGGCGCGCTCGTGTATGTCGTGCAGGTCGGACGTCCGGTCGGCGGCCGCTTTGTGCACGGCGGCGCCGCAGCCGACGTACTGCATGGGGATGTCGACGAGGCAAGGAATTTCCTGGTCCAGGACATGATGTACTCGGGGGGTCTCGACAAGCTCGGATTCGCCAACGGCGTTACTCCTGCGCCAGAGGCGCGTCCCCGCACGACGCTGAACGGTGCGCCGTACCATACCGACGGATTGCGCGCAGTGATGTTTTTTGCAACGCGGCCGCTGAGTTTTACCAACGTCGAAATTCTGGACTGGGTGCCTTACCTCGAGCGGCGCGAGTCCGCCGAACGCGGAGAGAACGGCGATGCAGGCAAGTAACCCCGCCGCCGGATCGCACGGCGGTGCCGCGGCGCGGCCGGCTCGTCCCATGCGTGCATTGCGCAGCGGCGGCATCGGAATCGCTGCCGCCGTGACCTGTCTTGTGCTCGCAGCATGCGCAGCGAAACCGCTCGTCCCCTACTCCGCGGACACGCCGCCGCTTGCGCTCGTTCCGGCGTCCCAGGCGGGCGTACAGGACAAACGGGCGCGGTTCCGCGAGATCTACTGCGCGGTGCTGGAGGCGCACGGCTCCGCACTTGCCGATTACCGTCGCTGCGAAGACGCGCTGACACGCGTGGGTGTCGAGCCCGCCGGCACCGGCATGCCTGTCGATCTGGGCCAATCCAGGCGCCATCTCGTCGCGGTCGTGGTGCCCGGCGTCGGGTACGACTGCTTCAAGCCCTGGCTGAATGCGCCCGGCACCGTGACGAAACACCTGCAGCCGTTCGGCTACGACGCGATCATGCTCACCGTCGACGGGTTGTCGAGTTCGGCGAACAACGCTCGCCAGATTCGCGACGCCATATTGGCCATGCAACTGCCGGCGGGCGCACCGCAGCTCGTCCTGATCGGCTATTCGAAGGGGGCTCCGGACATTCTGGAGGCGCTCGTCGACTATCCGGAGATTCGCGGACGCGTGGCAGCGGTGGTGAGCGCGGCCGGAGCGATCGGCGGATCGCCGCTTGCGAACGACGCCGAGCAATTCCAGGCGGACATGCTGCGATACTTTCCGGGATCGACCTGCACCTCCGGAGACGGCGGCGCCGTGCAAAGCCTGCGACCGGCAACACGCAGAGCGTGGATGGCGCAGAACCCGCTTCCCGGCGGGCTGCGCTACTACTCGCTCGCGACGTTCCCCCAGCCGGAACGCATTTCCTCGATACTCAAGTCGAGCTACGAGAAACTCGCGCGCGTCGATGCGCGCAACGACAGTCAGGTGATCTTCTACGATCAGGTCGTGCCCGGCAGCGCACTGCTCGGCTACGTCAACGCGGATCACTGGGCACTCGCCGTGCCGATTGCGCGGACACACACGATGATCGGCTCGCTGTTCGTCACGCAGAACGCCTACCCCCGTGAGGCGCTAACGGAAGCGGTGCTGCGCTTTGTGGAGGAAGATCTGGCGACGCCCGGAAAGTGAAGCGAATCGCCGCCGGGAATCTCGCGGCGGCGCCCGCCCGGGGTACGAGGTCCGTGCTCCATTGACCCGCGGCCCCGTATTCCCCGTTGATGCTCACGGGGTCATGATGTGAAACCCGACTGTCGGGATTGCGGTTCGGCCAGCACGACTACGCCTTCGTCGCCCTTCTTCGTCAGGCCGCTCAACACGGCTCCCGCAGCAGGAAGTCGCGCACCAGCGCAGCTACTTCCGCGGTCCGGGTAATCACGAAGAGGTGACCGTCCTCGATGACGTGAAGCGTCGACTGGCGGATGCGGGCAGCGAGAATCCTCGCATTGACGAGCGGGACGATGGGGTCGTCGTCACCGTGCATGACGAGTGTGGGCTGGCGCAGGCAGCCGAGCCAGAGCAGGCTGCTCCATCCCCACGCGGCCAGCAGCTGGTACACGTACCCACGTCCGCCCGGCGCCTGAATGTGACGTCCGTGCTCCTTCAGCAATTCGGGGTCGTCCCGGTACGCGCCACCGTAAATATCGGCGCCGACTTCCTGCAGATAGTCCGGGTCCCGATAGCGGCGCGACCCGATCAGCTTGGAAAGCACGGAAAGCTGCCCGGGCACCATGATGACGCCCGGCGAGGTGGCGGCCAGCACCAGTCGCCGGCAACGCGACGGATACAGATACGCGAATTGCTGCGCGAGCGCTCCACCCCACGACACGCCGAGCACATCCACCTGCCCTTCATAGCCGAGCTTCGAGAGCAGCTTGTCGGTCAGTACCGCCATCGTGGAAAAGCGGTACGGCGCAAGGGGCGCGGGCGATCCGCCCACGCCCGGAATATCAAAGATGACGACTTCCACGTCGCCGAGCGCGTCGACGAACGGCTGGACCAGTTCGAGATTGGCACCGATGCCATTGAAGATGACGAGCGGCGGCGAAACATCGCTGCCGTGCCAGATACCGACGCGGAGCCGTTGGCCGTCCAGATCGACGGTCTGGATATCCAGGGTGCGCACACTTTGCATCGTTCTTGTCCGTGTGAATGTCAGAGGAACGCCGCGCGATAGCGCCGGCGTTCCGTACCGCGAGGCCGGGTTACTGCTTCGGCTGGAGCATCGCCTTGAATTCCTCGACGTTCTCCGCGACGCGGCTGCTTACCACCGCAAAACTCGCGGACGGGATTTTCCAGGCGGTGCCGGTGAATTCCTGCATGTTCGACACCGTGCCGACGTGGGCCTGACGCACCATGTCGCCAACGCTTGCGGACGCTCCTACTGGCGACGCATCCGGCTTCGTGACAAGCGTCTGCAATTGCGACATCGTCGTTCGCGCGATGTCGGCCTGCTTCTCGCCGAGGGACTGAATGCCCGCAAGCGCCGTCGTGGTGAGCGTCGCCAGCGCATCAACGTCCTTGCGGCGCGATTCGATGACGGCGTCCAGGTCGAATCCCGGCACCCTGAACTTGCCGAGCAGGCTGGTGTAATGGGCAAGAATGCTATTTTGCGCGGTTGATTCCATGGTCAAGCTCTCCATTTGGATCATGTTGAAAAAGAATGCTGCGGGTCAAGCCTCGAGGGCGTAGGTTCCCGGCGCGTCGGCAAGCCGCTTGTGGCGCCTGTTGCCGAGCGCCCTGGGCGCGGCGCGCAGTTCGCCCGAACGTTCGGCGAGCCACTGGCGCCAGTCGCTCCACCACGAATCCGCCTCGGGTCGAGCCCCGGCGAGCCATGCGTCGGCGTCTTCGGGCAGCTCCGCGTTACGGAAGAACTTTGCCTTGGGATTGCCCGGCGGATTGATCAGGCTCTGGATATGGCCGCTCGAACTCAGCACGTACCGCGTCTTGCCGCCGAACGTGCGCGCCGTGCTGTAGACACCTTTCCACGGCGTGATGTGGTCCGTCATGCCGGCGAGGACGTACGTGTCGCACGTGACCTCCGACAAGTCGATCGGCGTGCCCAGGACATTCAGTGCCCGGGGCGTGCTGAACAGGTTGTTCGTGAAGATGTCGAGCAACTGGCCGTGCAGCTTCGCGGGCAGGCGCGTCGTATCGTTGTTCCAGTAGAGAATGTCGAAGGCAGGCGGCGCCTTGCCCAGCAGATAGTTGTTGACCCAGAAGTTCCAGACAAGATCGTTGGGCCTCATCCAGGCGAACACGCGGCCGATCTCCTCGCCCGCCAGCACGCCCTTGGCCATGCTGTTCTGCTTGGCGAGCTCGACGGCCTCGGGTGTGCTGAAGAGCCCGAGTTGCGACTGGTTGATATTGTCCAGCACCGCCACCATGAGCGTGGCCGCGTTGACGGTCTTCTCGCCGCGGCTTGCCAGATGGCCAAGCAGGGCCGAGATCGTCATCGCGCCGGAGCAAGCGCCGTGGAGGTTCACGTCCGCGCTGCCGGTGATGTCGCGCACCGCCTGGATCGCCTCGATGAGCGCTGCGACGTACGTGTCCAGATCCCAGTCGCGATGTTCCCCGGTCGGGTTGCGCCAGCTCACGACGAACACCTGAAACTCGTTATTGACCAGATACTCGACGATGCTCTTGCCCTTCGACAGGTCGAAGATGTAGTACTTGTTGATCTGCGGCGGCACGATCAGTTGCGGGCGTGCGTACACATTCGGGGTAGCCGGCGCGTATTGAATGAGTTCGAGTACCTCGTTGCGAAACACCACCGCACCGGGGGACGTACCGAGATTCCCGCCGACCTCGAACGCGGTCTTGTCGACCTGCGCGGGCATGCCCTTGTTGTTCAGCGTATCGGCCAGCATGTTCTTCAGGCCAGCAACGAGACTTGCGCCGCCCGAATCCACGACCTTCCTGAGCGCCGCGGGATTGCCGGCCAGCGTGTTGGTCGGCGCGAGTGCGTCGGTCATGAGCGACATCACGAACTGCGCGCGTTCCTTGCTCCTGTCATCGAGCGCCGAGCGCTCCACGAAACCGGCGAGCGCGTTGCGCCACGCCAGATAGCCCTGCAACGTCATGCGGTACAGCGAATGATCGCGCCATGCCGGATCGGCGAAGCGTTTGTCGCCCTGCTGCGGCGGGGATGTCTCGTTGCCGCTCAAGGCCGACGTCAGATCGCGGGCGAGGGCTGCCGTCTGATCGAGCAGGAGCGCGGGATGCCGCACCGCCTGCGCGCCGATCTGCTGGGCGGCGGCGAAAATGTCGATGGCGCGCAGCCCGACGAACGGGTTGGGTCCAAGCATGCCGTCCGTCGCGCCAGCCGCGATGTCGTCATGCTCATTGCTCATGTTTGCTGCCATCTCAATCTCCGTGCCTTCTCTTTTGTCTTGTCTAACCGCTTGACCATCACGCCACGATCATCACGAGCGTTTGCGCAATCAGCGCGGGCTTGTCTTCGCCTTCGATCTGCAGTTCGTTGCCGGTCTTGACGATGATGCGGCCGCCTTCCTTCCTTTCGACCGAGGTCAGCACCACGCGGCTTCGCACCCGGGCGCCCGCCTTGACGGGCGTCATGAAGCGCACCTTGTCGAGCCCGTAGTTCAGGGCGGCTGATGCATCCGACGGAACGAGACCTACCTCGATCGCGAGCGATGCCAGCAACGAAAGCGTCAGATAGCCGTGCGCGATCGTGCCGCCAAAAGGGCTGTCGCGTTTCGCGCGCTCGACATTCAGGTGAATCCACTGCATGTCGCCCGTGCACTGCGCGAAGGCGTCGATGCGCGCCTGGTCGACGACGACCCAATCCGATACGCCCAGCTCCTGGCCGACGAACTCATCGATCGTCGCCATGCTGTATCCGGTAATGCTCATGCTGTTGCCTTCCTTTCGAGCGAGCAGGCGAACTGTTCGCGCAGCCGCTTCTTGTTCAGTTTGCCCACGCTCGTCTTGTCGAGCTGATCGACGATCTTCACGATCTGCGGCACGGCGTACTT
>NZ_JFHC01000018.1 GCF_000698595.1 Caballeronia glathei
TGGCCCGACCGTGGGAGTGTCGCCCTCATGACGTCACCGCGCTTGGTACGCGGACCCACTGCGTAGTCGCGCCGTTAAAACAAGTGGTAAGGCAGTCATACCTCCATCCTCGCTACGCTCGGACGCAAGGTTTGCTGCAACCGATCGCTTCGCTTCCTGTTTGCTACGCGTACCCGAGACACTTCGCCTCGCGATGAACTTACCGTACCACCTGATTCACCCTTCGTCGGGCACGCAGTGCCCAGACGGATGAATGACTGCCTTACCACTTCGTTGAGCGGCGCGACGACGCAGTGGGTCCGCGTACCTATCCGCTCAACATACAGAGATGGACACTCCTACGGTCGGGCCACTCTGCAACACTCAAACGTGGTCACGTCCTAACACCGCTGACCTAATAGCTGCTTTCTTTGGTCACTTTCTTTGCAGCAGCAAAGAAAGTGACTGCCGCCCCGCACAGGGGCCAAGCTAATAAACCAATAACAATGCAAGTTTCATAGGAGCGCAGGCGCATCAGACGGTTCAACAAACACCAGCCCCAAGCGCGAGCGGCAATGCAATACACCACTAAACAAGCTCGGCAACGGTGCAATATCGCGCGCCCCACCCAATAGCCAGCGCTGCACAGCGCCCCACCTTGACGCGAGCGTCATCAAAATCCACCACGACGATATGATCCGCGTCGAACGGCCGCGATGCCGCCTCCCCGCTGCGTCCGTCCGTGAGCAGCCAGAGCCAGCGCTCCTGCGCGGGCCTGCGCCGCGCCGCCCTCGCGAGCACGTTCTCCGCAGTACGCACGCCGAGCGCGAGCGGCGTGCCGCCTCCGCCGCCAATCGGTTCGACCCAGCGCGCGTTCCACCAGTGTGCTGCACCCGGCTGTCGCCGCACATGCGCCTCGCCACCGCCGAAACACACCAGCGCAACCTCCGAACGGTCACGATAGGCGCGGTCGAACAGCGCAACCAGCAACCCCTTCGCCGTGGCAAGCCGCTCGCCGGCAAGCATCGACCCCGAGCAGTCCAGCACGAAGCAATGCAGCGCAACACCCTCCCCACGCTTGCGGCGAAACCGCAAATGCGCCACGTCGAGACGCGCATGGCGCTTCGCACGCAACGTCCCCGGCCAGTCGACGGAACGGCTCTCGCTTCCCTCGCGCGCCCCCGTACGTCCGGCCGACCACTGTTCGAGCCATCGAAGGCGGCCCGCCTCGGCATTCGCCTCGGGCCTTCGATGGCTCAGGATTTTTTTGGCTGGAGCGGCCTCACGTTCTTGACCGCCGCCGTCCCGACGGGCTCCGGCGGAAGATAGCCCCAGTCGGAATCGTTGGCTTCCTGCGGCGACGGCCGCGCCCTGTCCTGCTGCGTCGCGTGCGTCGCGGGCGCCCCGCGTGACGAATACTGCGCGTCCTGCTCGCGCCGCCGATGCTTCAGCACCGCGTCGGCGACGCGCTCCACATGCGCCACGTCCACCGCCCTCGCCGCATCGAATGCCGCAAGCGCACGCGCCGCGCGCAGCATCACGAGATCCGCGCGCAATCCGTCCACGTGCGCCGCGATGCACAGTTCGCTCACGCGCGCATGCACGGCGTCGTCGAATTCGAGGTGCGCCAGCGCGCCGCGCGCTTCGTGGATGCGCCGCGCGAGCGCCGCCTGCGCGCCCGCATGCCGTTCGCGAAACGCCTGCGGATCAGCGTCGAAGGCAAGGCGTGCCTTCACGATCTTCTGGCGCGCGCCCGCATCGAAGCAATTGTCGAGCTCGACCGCGAGCCCGAAGCGGTCGAGCAGTTGCGGACGCAGTTCGCCCTCTTCGGGATTCATCGTGCCGATCAGCACGAAGCGCGCCTCGTGCCGGTGCGAAATGCCGTCGCGCTCGACGATGTTCACGCCGCTCGCGGCAACGTCGAGCAACTGATCGACGAGCGGATTGGGCAGGAGATTCACCTCGTCCACGTAGAGCACGCCGCGATGCGCCTTTGCGATCAGGCCCGGAGAAAACTTCACGCCGCCGTCGCGCAGCGCGCTTTCGATATCGAGCGTGCCGATCAGCTGCTCCTCGCTCGCGCCGAGCGGCAGCGTGACGAGGTGCCCTTCGGGCAGCAGCTCGGCCAGCGCGCGCGCGGCGGTCGATTTGGCCGTGCCGCGCGGACCCGACACGAGCACGCCGCCAAGCGCGGGATCGACTGCCGCGAGCAGCAGCGCCTGCTGCAGCGGCGCCTGGCCGATGAGCGCGGTGAACGGAAACGTGGGGAATACAGGAGACATGGCGGATAGATCAGGTTCGTTGGTCTTCGAGTTGCTGTTCGGCGGCAAGCAGATGATGTTCGACTTGCGCCCGATAGTCGCCCGGCTCCTGCCACAAGCCGCGCTGCATCGCTTCGACGAGCCGCTCGCAGATCGAATGCAGCGCATGCGGATTGTGGCGCTGCATGAAGGCGCGGGTATCGGCGTCGTTCACGTAGGCATCGGTGACGAGCGCATATTGATGATCCGACACGACGCGCGCCGTCGCATCGTAACCAAAGAGGTAATCGACCGTCGCGGCCAGCTCGGACGCTCCCTTGTAGCCGTGCCGCTTCACGCCGTCGATCCATTTCGGATTCACCACGCGCGAGCGGATCACGCGCGCGATCTCCTCGTTGAGCGTGCGAATGCGCGGCGCCGCGGGATTGCTGTGATCGGCGTTGTAGGCGCGCGGCTGCCCGCCCGACAGATGCCGCACCGCCGCGACCATGCCGCCCTGGAACTGGTGATAGTCGTTGGAATCGAGCAGGTCGTGCTCGCGGTTGTCCTGGTTCTGCACGACGACGTCGATGCCCGCAAGACGCTCGCCGAAGACCTCGCGCGCATCGATGCCGTCGCCGCCCTGCGAATAGGCGTAGCCGCCCGTGCTCTGATATGCGCGCGAGAGGTCGGCGTCGTCCTGCCATTGCTTCGCGTCGATGAGTTCCTGCAGGCCCGCGCCGTACGCGCCCGGCTTCGTGCTGAAAACACGCCAGCCCGCGCGCCGCCGCGCCTCCTTCGCATCGAGCCCGCGCACGATGTGCGCATCGCGCTCACGCAGGATGCGCGCGCGGATCGGGTTCAGGTCCTCGGGTTCGTCGTCGAGTTCGGCGACGGCCTGCACGGCGGCATCGAAGAGATGCATGAGGTTCGCGAAGGCATCGCGGAAGAAGCCCGACACGCGCAGCGTCACGTCGATGCGCGGACGGTTGAAGATCGTGACCGGCAGGATCTCGAAATCGGTCACGCGATGGCTGCCCGCCGCCCACTTCGGGCGCACGCCCATCAGCGCGAGGGCCTGCGCGATGTCGTCGCCGCCGGTGCGCATCGTGGCCGTGCCCCACACCGACAGGCCCACGGCGCGCGGATAGTCGCCATGATCCTGAAGATGGCGCTCGACCAGCAGGTTGGCCGACTTGAGGCCGATCGCCCAGGCAGCCTGCGTGGGCAGCGCGCGCGTGTCGACGGAATAGAAGTTGCGCCCGGTGGGCAGCACGTCGGGCCGCCCGCGCGACGGCGATCCGCTCGGGCCCGGCGGCACGAAGCGCCCTTCCAGGCCGCGCCGAAGCTGCGTGAGTTCTTCCGGACCGCAGGCGTCGAGACGTGCGAGCAGATCGCCGCAGAGGCGCTCGAGCACCGGCGCGGCCGCGGGCCACGCGTTCGCGTCGTGCGACTGGAGCAGTGCGGCCGCGAGCAGTTCCAGCCGCTCGCGCGTGTCGCCATGATGGCGCCACGGCGCATCCGATACATCCTGCAGCGCGGCCGGACGCGGACCGGCCCACGGTGCGGCCCAGTCCGAATCGAGCGGATCGAACGCGTCACCGAGTTGCAGATCGCGGGCGAGCGCGGTGATGAGGCTCGCGTTCGCCCCGCGCGCATCGCCGACCGGAAAGCGGCCGAGCGCAAGCAGCGTGTCGCGCCGCTGCACGCCCTGCGGCGACGTGCCGAACGTATGCAGGCCGTCGCGGATCTGCGCTTCTTTCAGCTCGCACAGATAGGCGTCGGCGCGTGTGAGGAGCGCGTCCTCGCTGCCGGCGTCCTTCGGCGCGGCGACGCCCAGTTCCTCGTGCAGCCGGTGCTCGACGATGCCCGCAAGGATTGTCTTGCGCAGGAGCTTCGCGCGGCGCGGATCGACCATCAGCGCCTCGTAGTATTCGTCGACCTGCCGCTCCAGGTCCTGCAGCGGGCCGTAGTTCTCGGCGCGCGTGAGGGGCGGCATCAGGTGGTCGATGATCACCGCCTGCGCGCGCCGCTTCGCCTGGCTGCCCTCGCCCGGATCGTTGACGATGAACGGATACAGGTGCGGCATGGGCCCGAGTGTCATGTCGGGCCAGCAGGAATCGGAGAGCGCGACGCTCTTGCCCGGCAGCCATTCGAGATTGCCGTGCTTGCCGACATGAACGATCGCATCGGCGCCAAAGCGCAGGCGCAGCCAGAAGTAGAACGCGAGATACGAATGCGGCGGCACCAGTTCCGCGTCGTGATAGCTCGCATAGTCGCCGCGCTCGCGCGAGCGCGCCGGCTGAATGCCGACGAACACCTCGCCGCTGCGCCAGCCCGCGATCATGAAGCGCCCGCGCCGAACCGTGGGATCGAGTTCGGGCGGTCCCCAGCGCGCGTCGAGTTCCTGCTGCGCGCGCGCGGGCAGCTTGCGGAAGGCGTCGAGGTAATCGTCGAGTGCGAGACTTTGCAGCGCGGGGCGCAGGTCGCGCACGACCGGGTCGTTCGTCACGCCCGCGGTCAGCGCCTGCATCAGCGCGTCGCCGTCGGCGGGCACGCTGTCGACGCGATAGCCCTCGCGCTTCATCATCGACAGAATGTTGACCACCGATGCGGGCGTATCCAGTCCCACGCCGTTGCCGATGCGCCCTTCGCTCATCGGATAGTTCGCGAGGATCAGCGCAACGCGCTTCCCCGCGTTGCCGGCGGATCGCAGGCGGCACCAGCGCCGGCTCAGTTCAGCAACGAAGCGCACGCGCTCGTCATCGGGCCGATAGCGCACGACATCGACCTGCGTGTGCTCGCAGCGATACGCGAGGCCCTTGAAGCTGACCGCGCGCGTGATGATGCGGCCGTCCACTTCGGGCAGCGCCACATGCATCGCGACGTCGCGCGAATTCAGGCCGTGGTTGTCCTTCTCCCAGTCCTCGCGGTTGCCGCCGCTCAGGATGACCTGCAGCACGGGCGCGTCGCCCGCGAGCTCGAACGGCGCGGGATCGTCGATCACGCCGGCCGCGAACGCGGTCGTGTTGAGCACAAGCGAGACCGCATGGTCCGCGCACAGCTGCTGCACGACTTCGCGGCTCACGGCGTCCTTGAGCGACGACATCGCGACCGGCAGCGGATTGAGCCCCTCTTCCTCGAGCGCATCGATGAGCGCGTCGAACACCGCGGTATTGCCCGACTGCAGGTGCGCGCGATAGAACAGGATCGCGACGACGGGCGCCCCCTCCTTCCAGCGCGAGCGCCAGTCGTCGATGGTCGCGACTTCGCGCGCCGGATGATAGAGCGCGACAGCGGGCAGCGGACTCGGCGCGCGCGCCTCGCGTCCCCAGCCGAACGCGTGATGGGCGATGCACCGCAGGAATTCCTCGGCGTTCTGCGCGCCGCCTTCACGCAGGTAGCGCCACAGTTCGTGGCAGAGCGCCGGGTCCGCCGTGCTCTTTGCGATGAGGTTCGGGTCTTCCTGCAGGTCGCCGGAAAACATCACGAGCGTCTGCTTCCCGCGCCGCGCGAGCGCCACGATCTGCTCGATGCCGTAAGGCCAGTACGACTCGCCGCCGAGATGATCGACGATCACGACGCGCGCGTGGCGCAGCACGTCATCGACATAGAAGTCCACCGACGCCGGCTGCCGCAGAAACGACTGGTTCGCGAGCCGCACCGCCGGAAAGCCTGCTTCGAGCCTCGGGTACACGCTCGCGAGCAGCGAAAGCGTCGTGTCGGCGGAACTCAGCACGACGATCGGCGCGGGCGTCTGCTCGATGCGCATGACGCCCGCCGCGTCGTCGACGAAGCCACCGGGCGTCGTGCGCAGAAGATGCATGGCGCTACGCCTGCGCGGTGGACGCGGCCACGCCCGCGAGCGCGGCCGACAGCGCCTGTTGCAGCGCGGGCTGATCGAGGTCCTCGCCGATCAGCACGAAGCGGCTCGCCGCTTCCCCCGGCTGCCAGCGGCGATCGAAGTAGCTGTCGAAACGCTGCCCGACGCCCTGCACGACGAGGCGCATCGGCGCGCCCGGCAGCGCGGCGAAACCCTTCACGCGATAGATCGTGTGGCCCCGCACGAGCACCTGAAGCGCGGCGACGATCTGCTCGCGCGACTCGACCTGCGCCTCTACGACGACCGAATCGAAGTCGTCGTGATGATGGTCGACGTGGCCTTCGTCGTCGGCGGAACCATGATGGTCGTGCCGCAAATGGATCGTCTCCTCCGAGGCCGACTGCAGGCCGAGCAGCGCATGCAGGTCGAGCTGTCCGTTCTGCGCGGGCACGATCTTCACCCCGGCCGGGACTTCGGCGCGGATCAGCGCTTCGACCGCGGCCTGCTGAGCTTCATCCACCAGATCGGTCTTGTTCAGAATGACGAGGTCCGCCGACGCCAGCTGGTCTTCGAACAGCTCGTGCAGCGGCGATTCGTGATCGAGATTCGGATCGGCGCGGCGCTGCGCGTCGACGGCCTGCGGGTTCGCCGCGAACTGGCCGCTTGCGGCGGCCGGCCCGTCGACGACCGTCACGACCGCATCGACCGTGAACGCGTTCTTGATGGACGGCCAGTTGAACGCCTGCACGAGCGGCTTGGGCAGCGCGAGCCCCGACGTTTCGATCAGCACATGGTCGATCTGCCCGCGCCGCTCGACGAGCTGCTCCATCACCGGGTAGAACTCTTCCTGCACGGTGCAGCAGAGGCACCCGTTCGCGAGTTCGTACAGGTTGCGCCCGCCGGAAGCCGCCTCGTCGTCGCAGCCGATGCCGCAGCCTTTCAGGATTTCGCCGTCGATGCCGAGCTCGCCGAACTCGTTGACGATCACCGCAATGCGCAGACCGTTCGCGTTGGACAGGATGTGCCGCATCAGCGTGGTCTTGCCGCTGCCGAGGAAGCCGGTCACGACCGTCACCGGGATTTTGCGCGTGTGCATCGTTGCTCCGTGTGGTGTTGCCTGCTTTCGCCGATGCATGTGACGGGCGTCGCGCGCAATCCGGAAAGCGTATGAAGTCATGATCGCGCGCCGCATCCCCGCGACGGCGATCCCTCGATAGTCTGGCCGGTATCCGGGCTGACGAAAACGCCGCTTCACCTTCCCGCGCGCATGATGCGGCGCAGTGGAGCAATGCCCGTGCGCGTCGCACAGACACCGAAGCCGGCTTTGCCGCTCATTCGAGCGGCCTTCGCTTACCGTTGCGGGGGCAGCGCAGGTTGGCGGCGGCCCGGTCGGACCGGCCGCTTCCTGCTTCCCGTTTAACTGCGCACGGGAGACGACCGTGCGCGGGCACCAAAACTGCGAGCAAGTCTAGGCCGCGCCCGCACGAGCGTCAAGGAACGGCGCGCCTTGCCGGGCAACTTCGGGCGCCTGTCCTGTGATATCGTTGGCGCGCGTCTGGTGCTCGCGCACGCGCTTGTCCGAGCGTGCGCAGTCAAACGGGAAACAGGGAGCACGACAGTGCCAACCTGTGCTGTCCCCGCAACGGTACGCGACCGGCGGCTTTCCACGAAAGCCGCGCATTTCGTTCAGGGCCACTGCGCGGCGGGATCGGCGGGAAGGCGGACGCGGTGGGGTCGCAAGCCCGGATACCGGCCAGCGCAAGTGGCGAGCCGCGCGTGCGCTTCATGCCGGTTTCGCCGAACGCCGCGTTCTGCGAGGGACGGTTTCGCGGCGCCGCGCATCAAGCATGCGCATCACATTCGCATCACATGAATCCAATCATCCGGCGCGCTCGCCAGGCCTCTCCCGCCCGCGGGAGCGCCGCTCGCATCCGCTCTCCCGCCCGCGCGCACGTGTGCGGACCATGCGGAGCGCCCGCATGAGCGCGCAGCCGCAGGTCCACCTGATCGGCGCGGGCCCGGGCGACGTCGAGCTGATGACGCTCAAGGCCGTGCGCATCCTGTCGGAGGCGGACGTCGTGCTCGTCGACGACCTCGTCAATCCGGACGTGCTCAAGTTCGCGCGCAGCGACGCGCTCATCACCTATGTCGGCAAGCGCGGCGGCCAGCCGTCGACACCGCAGCCCGTCATCTTCGAACTCATGCTCGCGCACGTGCAGGCGGGGCGGCGCGTCGTGCGGCTAAAGGGCGGCGATCCGTTCGTGTTCGGGCGCGGCGGCGAGGAAGTGCAGGCGCTCAACGCGGAAGGCATTGCCGTCGGCGTGGTGAGCGGCATCACGGCGGGTATCGCGGCGCCGGCGGCGGTGGGCATTCCCGTCACACACCGCGACCATGCGATGGGCGTGGTGTTCGTCACCGGCCACGGCGCGAGCTGCGACACGGGCAACCGCGAGCCGGACTGGGCAGCGCTCGTCGCCACCAACATGACGATCGTCGTGTACATGGGCATGCGGCGGCTCGCCGCGATCGTCGCGGCGCTTCTCGCCGCCGGACTCGATCCAGAGACGCCCGCCGCCGCCATCGAAGCCGCGACACGCCCCGGCGAGCGGCATCTGCGCGCGCCGCTCGCCCGCTTGCCGGACGCTGTGAAGGCCGCGTCGCTCGGCGCGCCCGCGATCGTCGTGATCGGCTCGGTCGCGGCGCTCGGCGTGGCGAGTTCTCTCGATTTCGCCTTCGGCGCGCCATGACGGCGGCGTCCTTCGAGCCGTTGACGCTCGGCATCGGCTGCCGGCGCGGCGTGAGCGTCGAGGCGATCGAGGCCGCCGTGCGCGCCGCGCTCGGCACGCGCGCGCTCGCTCACGTGCGCGCGGTCGCCAGCATCGACAGCAAGTCGGACGAAGCGGCGCTCGCCGGCTTCTGCGCGCGCCACGGCCTGCCGCTTCAGTTCTACTCCGCCGCGCGCATCGCGGATGTCGCCGCCCCGCGCGACGGGCCCGTGCAGCGGCATCTCGGCGTCGGCGCGGTGTGCGAGCCGTGCGCGCTCCTCGCGTCGCATGACGGGCGCATCGTCGTGCCGAAGACGGTCGCGGGCGACGTGACCGTCGCTATCGCCGCCGACCGCCCTCCTTATTCAACCCCGACGGACCACGCATGAAAACCGATCCCGAATCCCATCTGCGCATGACGCAGCGACGCAAGGAAGGCCACGAGAAAAAGCAGGCCGCGGCCGATCACGAAAAGGGCCTCCTGATCGTCAACACCGGCAACGGCAAGGGCAAGACGACAGCCGCCTTCGGCATGGCCGTGCGCGTGCTCGGGCACGGCATGAAGCTCGGCGTCGTGCAGTTCATCAAGGGCGCGCTGCATACGTCCGAGCGCGATTTCCTGGGCGCGGTCGCCAACTGCGACTTCATCACGATGGGCGACGGCTACACCTGGAACACGCAGAACCGCGAGGCCGATATCGCCACCGCGCGCAAGGGCTGGGACGCGGCGCGCAGGATGATCGAAAGCGGCGAGTACCAGATGGTCGTGCTCGACGAACTGAACACCGTGCTCAAGTACGAGTATCTGCCGCTCGACGAAGTGCTCGCCGTGCTGAACGCGCGGCCCGCGTCGCTGCACGTGGTCGTGACCGGGCGCCACGCGCCCGATGCGCTGATCGAAGCCGCCGACCTCGTCACCGAGATGCGGCTCGTGAAACACCCGTATCGCGAGCAGGGCGTGAAGGCGCAGCGCGGCGTCGAGTTCTGAGCCGATGCGCGCCTGCCCTGCACTCTTCATCAGCGCCCCCGCCTCGCATCAGGGAAAGACGACGGTGACCGCCGCGCTCGCGCGGCATCACGCGCGGCTCGGGCGGCGCGTGCGCGTGTTCAAGACCGGGCCCGATTTTCTCGATCCGATGATTCTCGAGCGCGCGTCCGGGTCGCCGGTGTACTCGCTGCATCTGTGGATGGTGGGCGCCGACGCATGCCGCGCCCTCCTCGCCGACGCCGCGCGCGATGCCGACCTGATCCTGATCGAAGGCGTGATGGGTCTCTTCGACGGCACGCCGAGCAGCGCCGATCTCGCCGCCGCGTTCGGCGTGCCGGTGCTCGCCGTGATCGGCGCGCACGGCATGGCGCAGACGTTCGGCGCATTGGCGTTCGGGCTCGCGCACTTTCGCCCCGGGCTGCCGTTCCATGGCGTGCTGGCAAACCGCGTGGCGTCGGCGCGTCATGCGCAGATGCTCGCCGAGGCGATTCCCGAGGGGCTGCGCTATTGCGGCCACCTGCCGAAGGCGGACGATTTCGCGCTCCCCGACCGCCATCTCGGACTCACGCAGCCGGACGAGATCGCGGACCTCGACGCACGCCTGAACCGTGCCGCCGACGCGATCGGCGAAACCGCGCTGCGCGAGCTTCCGCCCGCGGTGCCGTTCGAGGACCAGCCGGTCGCGAGCCCGCCGCGCCTGCTGGAAGGCATACACATCGCGATGGCGCGCGACGCCGCGTTTTCGTTCATCTATCCGGCGAACATCGATCTGCTCGAAGCGCTGGGCGCGACGATCAGCACGTTCTCCCCGCTCGCCGACGAACCGGCCGCGCACGACGCCGATGTGCTCTACCTGCCCGGCGGCTATCCCGAACTGCACGCGGGGACGCTCGCGAACGGGGCACGGACGAACGCGTCGATCCGCGCGCACGTCGCGCGCGGGGGCGCCGTCGTCGCGGAATGCGGCGGCATGCTGTACCTGCTCGATTCGCTGACCACGACCGACGGCACGAAACACCCGATGCTCGGGCTGCTTCCCGGCGACGCCGTGATGCAGGCGCGGCTCGCGCGGCTCGCGATGCAGCGCATCGACACGTCGCACGGCATGAGCACCGGCCACACGTTCCACTATTCGACGATCACGACCCCGATGCAGCCGATCGTCACCGCGACCCACGCGACGACGGGTGCCGCGGGCGAAGCGGTCTACCGGCACGGTCCGGTCACCGCGACCTACATGCACACTTACTGGCCGTCGAATCCGGCCGCAGCCGCCGCGCTCTTTCGCGGCGAACCGCTATGACGACAACGAATACCGAAGCAGCGCCGCTAGAACTTGCGTTCACGATCGAACGTGCGAAATCGCAGGAGCCGGTCGGCTCGCCCTGCACGAACGTATGCCGCCTCGATCAGGCGACGGGATTCTGCGAGGGGTGCTTCAGGAACCGCGAGGAGATCAGGGCCTGGAAGACCATGGACGATGCCCGCAAGATCGCGCTGTTCGATGTGCTCGCGCAGAGGATGGCAGAGCGAGGCGCCTGAGCGCGGGCGCCGGGAGAGCCCGCTCAGGCGGGCTCCAGAGGGAGCGTCGAGTGACCCTTCAGGCCGCCGCCGCCCGCCGCAGCGGCACCCGCTCCAGCTCGCGCGCCGCGAGGGCGCCGAACACGAGCCCGAGCGTCGCCCAGATCAGCGCCTGAATGCCGAGCGCCGCCACGCGAAAATCCCACAGCAGCGACGCGGAGAATTCCGCGGGCACTTCGTCGACGGCAGGCAGCGCGAACTGGACCAGCGCGATCACGACCACGTAGGCCGCGCCCGCGACGAGCGTCGCGTTCCAGTTGCCGTGCCGCGGCTGAAGCCGGCGCTGAAGGCGCACGGCGAGCACCGCCGCCACGATCGACACCGCGATCATGCCGAAGAAAAGTGCCGTGCGCGGCCCGATCGTTTCGGGATCGCCGACCGCCGGCGGATTCGGCGGATATTTGATGAACGGCACGACCGCGACGCTCACGAAGCCGACGAGCGCGAGCAGCGCCGACGTCCCCCGTGCGCGCAAGGCGCCCATCCGCCCGTAGGCGAATGCGAACACGAGCGAAAAGAGGCCGCCGAGCGCCGTGCCGAACACCGCGACGCCCGTCAGCAGGCCGAGCCCCGCCTGCGTGCCGCGGCTCACGAGTTCCTCGTCGTCACCGTGGCCGTGGCTGTGGGACTGGGTGCTCGCGGCGTCGTCGTGCGGTTGTGCGGTTGCAGCGGCATGGTCGTGCGGCGCCGCCGCTTCATGCTCGTGCTGCGACTCGAACGCAATTGCGCGCGCGACGGACGGCTCGCCGAACGTCCTCGCAAAGCCAAAACCGACGAGGCCCGCGACCAGCCCCGCGATCATGCCGCGTATCAGCAGTTGACGAATCATGGCGCGCCCTCAGTGGCAGGGAAAGCCGAGCAGATGGCGGCCGTCGTGCACGAACTCGTGGACGTACATGCCCGGGAAGACCGCTGTCGCGCCCTGCTCCGCGCTCACGAAATAAATCGCGATCAGCAGTAGCAGTCCGACGAAAACGGCCCAGGGCAGCACTTCACGCACCGGAATGGGCACCGGCGCATCGTTTGCGGGCAGACTTGAAGCAGCGGCGTGGACCGGTGCGGCGTTGGCGATCATGTGAGTCTCCAGGGAAACACGCGTCCCGTTAGATGAAGGAAGGCTGCAGCGGGGGTCTGACTCGCGGATGACGACAAGGGTCGGGACACCGCTCACAGTGGCGCGACCGTGCCGGGTTTACACCGGCTTCCTCGCACTGCAAGCTTGCCATTCTAAGATGAACGCCGACAAAGTAAAGCAATCGAGGACATTCACTTGACCCGCGCCGACGTAACCCTGCTGTGCCATGCCGCCACCCGCGCAATGAAGACCGGCCGGTTTCCGTCGGCCGACGACCCGGTCGACCCCGGCGAGGCCGCCGCACTGGCGACGCTCGCCGGGCGTTTGGGGACGGCAGAACGGCGCGTCGTAACGAGTCCGGCGCGCGCGGCGCGCGAGACGGCGGCGGCGTTCGAGGCGAATCCCGCGATCGACGCGTTGTTCGATGATCTCGATTACGGACGCTGGCAAGGCCGTGCGATCCGCGACGTCTACGACGAAGACCCGGAAGGACTGCTGGCGTGGCTGGACGGCGCGGGCGGCGCGCCGCGTAACGGAGAAAGCCTCGCGGCGCTCGTCGGGCGCGTGATGGCGGGCCTCGATCGTCAGGCTCAGGCGGGCCGGTGCGTAATCGTCACGCATGCGATCGTCGTCAAGGCGGCGCTCGCGGGCGTGCTGAACGCGCCGCTCGCGTCGGTCCATGCGATGGATTTCGAACCGCTCTCCGCCCTCGTGCTCACGCGGGAAACCGGGCAGGAGCAGGCGCGCTGGCGTCTGCGCGTGCGCGCGACAGCCTGAGCGATGCGCGCGCTTTTTACCCGGCGAGTGAAAGAATCGCCGGGGTTGCGCGCAATTCGCTACGCCTTCGCGCCGCGCGCCATGCGCTGCAAGGTCGAGGAATCGATGGCGGCGGCGCAGATGCGCACCGCCTCCTTCAGCGTGCGAGGCCGGCCCGCGCCGAAATGCGACTCGAGCATCGCGACGGCGCGCAGGCGCTCGTCGTTACCGAGCTTCTCGCCCGTGGCAAGCTCGAGCACGGAAATAAAATATGCTGCGGGCGGCGTCGCGCCCTGAGCGTTGCTGCCCGGCGCGACGTCCCACGAAGGGCCCTGTTGCTGTGCCCGCTGAATGTCTTGTCGACTATTCATGATCTGGTCCGAAAAACTCACGGGCTCGAAGGGAGCAAGGACCATTCCAGGCACGGCGGCGTCATGTTCACGCCGTTTCCTCCGACAAAACCTCCCGCGCGACGCGGCACGCCGCGAGATCCCACGCAGCGCAGCCGACCGTCTTCAGCACGACCGGCCGCGTGATGCGCGCCGTCTTGCGCAGCGCGCTCGCGAGCGGCTGCACGCTGCTCCAGTCGATCCCCGCCAGAATCAGGTCGCCTGCCTCGTGGCGCGCGCCCGCCGGATCGTCGACGAATACATCGCTCGCAAGCACGGTGGGGGCGGCGATCTCCGCCGCGTCCGGCGTGAACGCGCCCACGCCGATCACGAGCCGCCCCGTCTGCGGCGCGAGCGAATAGACCGGCGTCTTGCTGGTGGTCGTGGTGATGACGACGTCGATCGAAGCGGGGATGGCGTCGTCGGGAAGCGCCGCGAGCTTCGGCGACAGCGCGCCGTGCGCCGCGCAGAACGCCTCTGCGCGCCCGGGCTTCGAGCCGAGCACGCGGATCTGCGCGCCGGGAAAGAGGCTCGCCAGCGCCTCGACGTGGCAAATGGCCTGCTTGCCCGTGCCGATCACGAGCACCTCGGCGGGCGCGAGCCCAAGCAGGCTTCGGATGCCGAGCATCGTCACGGCCGCGGTACGGCGCCCCGTGACGCTCGGGCCGTCGAGCATGAACTGCGGGACGCCCGTCGCGGCATCGAAGGCCGTGACCTGGCCGTGGATCGTCGGCAGGCCGAGCGCGCCGTTGCGCGGGCACACGTTGACGAGCTTGTGCATGGCGAGATCGGCGGCGCTCGCGGGCATCGAGAGCATCACGGCGCCCTGCGCGAGCGGCACGACCATGCGCTCGGGGCTCACGATCTTTCCGTCCGCGTAGTCGAGCATCGTCGACTCGAGCATCGCTACGAGGCGGTCATAGGGCAGGAGGCGCGCTGTGTCGCGCTCGTCGAAACTTGGGATGGCGGTGCGCCGCGGGTCGGTCATCGTTCGATCGCCTTCGTTGGTGGAGTCGAGCGCGTCATTCTACCGGCAGCCTTGCAGCACGTAGCGCCTGCCGCTACGCCTCAGGAACCGCACGACGACACTTCCGCCACCTGCAGGACTTCGCCCGTCGCCGGATTCTCCACGAACGCGACGACGCTATAGCGCCCTTTCTCCCCGGCCTGCGGCGCATAGTCGCCCGTCACCGCCGCGCGCCCTCCGACGATGCGCACCGGCCCGATCCAGCGCCGCACGACGCGGTCGTGATGCAGCAGCGCGCCCTCGTTCTCGCCCGCCTTCACCTGACTCTCGAGCCCGCTTTCGACGACTGCCGCGTAAGCCACGGCGCCTTCGGGCAGCGTCGGGTGCGCGGTGAACGCGGCGTCGAAGGCGAATTTGCCTGCCGTACCCGGGCGCGTGTCGATGCGGATATCGGCGAGCGGCGCCTGCGCATTCATCTGCTTGATGCGCTCGTCGACGCTCGCCGCATCCGACCAGCCCCGCAGCTCGCGCCCGCCGACGAACACTTCCGGCGTGTACACGACGTGCGAGCCGCCCTGCGAACTGAGCCGCTGCTGGCGCCCGGTGAACACGGGCTGCGCGAAGCGGTCCTTCCAGCCGAGGCTGTCCCAGTAGTCGACATGCAGCGCAAGCGGCACGGCCGCGTCGCTCTTGCGCGCGCGGTCGAACTGGCTCAACCACCGGTCGGCGGGCGGACAGCTGTTGCAGCCCTCGCTCGTATAGAGTTCGACGAGCGCCACGCGGTGCGGCGGGCTCGTCGCGGTGCATGCCGCGGCGAGCGCCGGCCAGGCGGTTGCGGCGGCGAACGCGCCGGCGAGACAGCGGATCAGGGCAATGTGCATCGAAACACTCCGGCAATTAAAACAGGATATGGCTTTGTCGCGCGGGCGCCGTCGAAATTACAATGGTCACGTGAAAAGAGTGTCACGTCACACTTCTGCCACCAGCGACGGGGATAATCGGCCGACCGCGCCGTACCGCGCACCATGCGCCACATCGCCAACGGAGTGCCCTCATGATTTCCCAGGACAAGCAACGCCGCTTCGAAGCGGAACTGATCGACAGCTATGACGAAGAGCTGGAGATGGAACTCGACGACCGCATGCTCGACGGGGAAGGCACGTTTACCGACGAGGACCGCGCGCTGCGCAAGATGTATTTCCGCGAGCTGTTCCGGCTGCAGGGCGAACTCGTCAAGCTCCAGGACTGGGTGGTGACGACGGGCCACCGGCTCGTCGTGATCTTCGAGGGGCGCGACGCCGCGGGCAAGGGCGGCGCGATCAAGCGCATCACGCAGCGCCTGAATCCGCGCGTGTGCCGGGTGGCGGCGCTGCCCGCGCCGAACAATCGCGAGCGCACGCAGTGGTATTTCCAGCGCTATGTGACGCATCTGCCGGCGGGCGGGGAAATCGTGCTGTTCGATCGCAGCTGGTACAACCGCGCGGGCGTCGAGCGCGTGATGAATTTCTGCACCGACGAGGAATACGAGGAGTTTTTCCGCTCGGTGCCGGAGTTCGAGAAGATGCTGGTGCGAAGCGGCATCCAGATCATCAAATACTGGTTCTCGATCACCGACGACGAACAGGAAGTGCGGTTCCAGGCGCGCATTCAGGATCCGCTCAAGCAGTGGAAGCTGAGTCCGATGGACCTGGAGAGCCGCCGCCGCTGGGAGGCCTATACGGTGGCGAAGGAAGTCATGCTGCAGCGCTCGCATATTCCGGAGGCGCCGTGGTGGGTGGTTCAGGCGGTGGACAAGAAGCGTGCGCGGCTCAATTGCATGCATCATCTGCTGAGCCAGGTGCCGTATCACGAGATCGAGCATCCGGCGATAGACTTGCCTGCGCGGGTGTACAACAAGGATTATTCGCGGCAGCCGGTGCCCGGAAGCATCATCGTGCCTGAGGTGTATTAGTTGCCGGCGCAGCAGTGGCGGCAGGCGTGTCTTGTCAGAAGATTCGCGCCCCGCTGCCGCACAACTGCCCGGAACACGTGCTGCGAGCCTTTCACGACCATCACGAACGTGACCTGCGCGAGATTGAAATCGAGCGTCACCATCAGCCGCATGAGCAGCAGCAGCGGCAGCACGACGGCTGGCTGGTAGAGTTGTCGTTCAATTAAGGCTCTCATCGCAGGCTCCCTATCCGATAGTGAAATTCTACGGAACGGAAGTCCCCCGATAAAGACGCTGCGCGCGAAGACATATGTTCTCGAACATGAATAATCGAAGCGTTTTTCGCTGGCGCTTGGGGTGGGGTTCAACCGTTTGGTACGTGCGTGCTTTTGTGAAATTTGCGGTGTTCGTGGTACAGGGTCGGTCGCTGGCGCTTGGGGTTGGTGTTTTTTGAACCGTCTGATGCGCTTCGGCTTCTGTGAAACTTGCTTTCTTATCGGTCTATTAGCTTCGCCCCTGTGCGGGGCGGCAGTCACTTTCTTTGCTGCTGCAAAGAAAGTAACCAAAGAAAGCAGCTATTAGGTCAGCGGTCTTAGGACGTGACCACGTTTGAGTGTTGCAGAGTGGCCCGACCGCCGGAGTGTCCACCTCTGTACGTTGAGCGCATAGGTACGCGGACCCACCGCGTCCTCGCACCCTCTAACGGAGTGGTAAGGCCATCATTCATCCGTCCTCGCTTCGCTCCGACGCAAGGTCCACTACAACCAATCGCTTCGCTTTTCGGCCGTGAGTAGCAAGGCGCTCCGCGCCGATTGCGCATGAGGCGCTTCGTCACGTCCCAGTGCGTGTCTTACCGCCTTGCAAACCTTACGTCGGGCACGTAGTGCCCAGACGGATGAATGACTGCCTTACCACTTCGTTGAGCGGCGCGACGACGCAGTGGGTCCGCGTACCTATCTCCTCAACATACCGAGGTGGCCACTCCCACGGTCGAGCCACTCTGAATGAACCAAACGTGGCCACGTCCTAACACCGCTTACCCCATAGCTGCTTTCTTTGGTTACTTTCTTTGCAGCAGCAAAGAAAGTGACTGCCGCCCCGCACAGGGGCGAAGCTTATAAACCAATATCAAAGCAAGTTTCACAGGAGCGCAGGCGCATCAGACGGTGTTAGCAACCCCCGAACACCCCCGCGCCCAAAAGCTAACCTATCGCTGCGCAATAGCCGGGTCCGCCACCGGCGTGGGAATGGCCTCTCCCCACCCCCCGCCGAGCGCGCGAATCAAGTTCACCGTCGATACCGCCTGCGTGCCCGCAAGCTGCACGGCCGCGCGCTGCGACTGAAGCACGGTCCGCTCGGCATCGATGACATCAAGATAATTGACCTGCCCCTCGGTGTACTGAGTGCGCGACAACTGCGCCGCGCGGCTCGATGCACTGACCGCTTCGGCCTGCGTCGCGGTCTGGGTCTCCAGAATGCGCAGGCTGGCAAGGTTGTCCTCGACTTCCCTGAACGCGACAAGCACCTGCTGCCGGTAATTCGCGACGTCTTCCTCGTAAATCGCACGAGCGTTCGCGAGATTGCCCTTGCGGCGGCCACCGTCGAAAATCGGCATCGACAGCGCCGTGCCGAGGAACGGCCCGAGCAGGAACGTACGGCTCGACCACTGGAACAGGTCGCCGAGCGTCTCCGACTCGAAACCGCCCGAGCCCGTCAGCGTGAGCGACGGGAAGAACGCCGCCTTCGCCACGCCAATGCGCGCGTTCGCGGCAGCCATCGCGCGTTCGGCGGCGGCGATGTCCGGGCGCCGCTCGAGCAGCGACGACGGCAGCCCCGGCGGAACCCGCAGCGTCACCGGCTTGAGCGGATTCGCAGCCATCGAGAACTGCGCCGGCGCCTTGCCGAGCAGCACCGCGAGACTGTGCTCGGACGAAGCGCGCAGGCGCTGCACCGTCATCGAGTCGGAACGCGCCGTGGCGAGCTCGGACTTCGCCTGCGCCACGTCAAGCTCGCTGACTTCGCCTTCGTCGAAACGCCGCTGCACCAGCTTGAGCGCCTCTTCGCGCAGCGTTACCGTGCGGTCGAACACCTGCAACTCGCCGTCGAGCTCGCGCAGGTTGAAGTAGTTCTGCGCGACGTCCGCCTGCAGCGCGAGCTGCACCGAGCGGAAGAGCGCCTCGGACTGCTGCGTGTCGGCCTGCGCGGCGTTCACGGTGTTGGCTACGCGGCCGAACAGGTCCACTTCATACGACACGCTCGCCTGCGCGCGCCACAAGGTCTGCGACGGAATGTCGGTGCCGTCCGGCTGAAACTGCGACGCAGCAGACAGCTTCTCGCGCGTCGGGCCGAAGCCCGCATCGAGGGTCGGGAAAAGACCCGCCCGCGCCGTCTGGTTGATCGCCCGCGCTTCCTTCACGCGCGCGGCCGCGGCCTTCAGGTTCTGGTTCGCGTCGGCGGCCTGTTTTTCGAGGTCGTTGAGCGCCGCGTCGTCGAAGATCGTCCACCACTCGCCGCGCATCACTTCCTCCGAAGGCTGCGCCGTCTTCCACGTGCCCGCTTCAGCGGGCGAGATCGTGTCGGCCGCGTCCGTCGTGTGCGCCGGCGTTTCCTTGAAAGCCGCCGGCGCGCCCACGTCGGGCTTCTCGTACGTCGGCGCGAGCGAGCAGCCCGCGACCACCAGCATCGAGGCCACGAGGCCCGACAAGCCCATCCATCGTTTTAATAACGACTTGTTCATCATTTCCCTCATTGTGCTTCGTACGAAGCATTGATCCCGCGCATCTGCGGATGCGTGCCGTGCTTGTCCGTGATGTGCTCCGTGCGCGCCAGCTTGCGCAGGATCACGTAGAAGACGGGCGTCAGCATCAGGCCGAAGAGCGTCACGCCGAGCATGCCGAAGAACACCGCGATACCCATCGCGTGGCGCATCTCCGAGCCCGCACCCGAAGACAGCACGAGCGGCACCACACCCATGATGAACGCGATCGACGTCATCAGGATCGGGCGCAGACGCAGGCGGCTCGCCTCGATCGCGGCCTGCACGATCGAGCGTCCCTGCATTTCCAGCTCGCGGGCGAACTCCACGATCAGGATCGCGTTCTTCGCCGAAAGCCCCACCAGCACCATCAGCCCGATCTGCGTGAAGATGTTGTTGTCGCCGCCGGTGAGCCACACGCCCACCAGCGCGGACAAGAGGCTCATCGGCACGATCATGATGATCGCGAACGGCAGCGTCAGGCTTTCGTACATGGCAGCGAGCACGAGGAACACGAGCAGCACGCTGATCGGGAAGATCCAGAGCGCCGCGTTGCCCGCGAGGATCTGCTGATACGTGAGGTCGGTCCATTCGAACTTGATCCCGCGCGGCAGCACTTCCTCGGCGATGCGCTCGGCCGCTTCCTGCGCCTGCCCCGACGAATAGCCCGGCGCCGGCCCGCCGTTGATGTCGGCGGCGGTGTAGCCGTTGTAGCGGACCACCATCTCCGGACCGTACGTCGGCGTGACCTTCACGAGCGACGACAGCGGCACCATCTCGCCGTTGGCGTTGCGCGTCTTCAACAGGCCGATGTCTTCAGCGGTCGCGCGGAACGGCGCGTCAGCCTGCACCCGCACCTGATACACGCGGCCGAACTTGTTGAAGTCGTTCACGTACAGCGAGCCGAGGTACACCTGCATCGTGTTGAACACATCCGTCACCGAGACGCCCAGTTGCTTCGCCTTCACGCGGTCCAGATCGACGTTCAGCTGCGGCACGTTGATCTGGTAGCTCGAGAACGTCGGCCCGAGTTCGGGCGTCTGCGCCGCGCGCTTGATGAACGCCTGCGTCGCGTTGTTGAGCGCCTCATAGCCGAGCGCGCCACGATCCTCCAGCTGCATCTTGAAGCCGCCGAGCGTGCCCAGGCCGAGCACCGGCGGGGGCGGGAACACGGCGATGAACGAGCCCTTGATCGCCGCATACTTCTGGTTCAGCGCGGCGGCAATCGCGCCCGCCGACGTCTCCTTGGTCTTGCGGTCGTGGAACGGCTTGAGCGTCACGAACACGATGCCCGCGCTCGACGAATTGGTGAAGCCGTTCACCGAGAGGCCCGGAAATTCCACCGCGCTCTCCACGCCCGGCTGCTTGCGCGCAATGTCCGTCATCTCGCGGATCACCTGCTCGGTGCGATCGAGCGATGCGCCGTTGGGCAACTGCGCGAAGCTGATCAGGTACTCCTTGTCCTGCGCGGGCACGAAGCCGCCCGGCACGACCTTGCCCATCAGCACCGCGCCGGCGAGCAGCACCCCGTAGAGGACCATCATCACCGCCTTGCGGCTGATCACGCCCGTCACGCCGCGGCCATACGCCTCCGAGCCGCGGTGGAACACCTTGTTGAAGCGCTTGAAGAAGCCGCCGAACACGCGGTCCATCGCACGCGTGAGCCAGTCCTTCGGCTCGTCGTGGCCCTTGAGCAGCATCGCGGCGAGCGCGGGCGACAAGGTCAGCGAGTTGAAGGCCGAGATCACGGTCGAGATGGCGATCGTCATCGCGAACTGCTTGTAGAACTGGCCGGTCAGGCCCGACATGAACGCGAGCGGCACGAACACGGCGACGAGCGTGAGCGCGATCGCGATAATTGGTCCGCTCACCTCGCGCATCGCCTGATAGGTCGCTTCACGCGCCGACAGCCCCGCCTCGATGTTGCGCTCCACGTTCTCCACCACCACGATCGCATCGTCCACCACGATCCCGATGGCGAGCACCATCCCGAACAGCGACAGCGCATTGATCGAGAAGCCGAACGCGAGCAGAAGCGAGAACGTCCCGATGATCGACACCGGCACCGCCAGAAGCGGAATGATCGACGCGCGCCAGGTCTGCAGGAACACGATCACGACGAGCACCACCAGCGCGATCGCTTCGATCAGCGTGTGGATCACCGCCTCGATACTGGAGCGCACGAACTGCGTCGGGTCGTAGACGATCTGGTACTCGACGCCCGGCGGCATGTCGGCCTTCAGCTCCTTCATGGTCTGGCGGACCTGTTCGGAGATCTGCAGCGAATTCGCGCCCGGCTGCTGGTTGATGACGATCGCGACCGCCGACTTGTTGTCGAGGAGCGAGCGCAGGCCGTATTCCGACGCGGCCAGCTCGACGCGGCCCACGTCGTGCAGATAGGTGACCGCGCCGTCGGGCGAAGTCTTCAGCACGATGTTGCGGAATTCGGACTCGGACTGCAGCCGGCCCTGCGCGTTCACGTTCAGCTGGATCGGCACGTTCGGCAGCGATGGCGACGAGCCGATCACGCCGGCTGCGACCTGCACGTTCTGCTCGCGGATCGCGTTGATGACGTCCGTCGCGGTCATGCCGCGCTCGGCGACCTTCTGCGGATCGAGCCACACGCGCATCGCGTAGTCGCCCGAGCCCCACAGCTGCACCTCGCCCACGCCGTTGATCCGCTCGAGCCGGTCCTTCACGTTGATGAGCGCGTAGTTGCGCAGATACGTCATCTCGTAGCGGCCGTTCGGCGAGTTCAGGTGGACGACCATCGTCACCGTCGGCGACGACTTGATCGTCGTCACGCCGAGCCGCGTCACGTCCTCCGGCAGACGCGGCAGCGCCTGCGACACGCGGTTCTGCACGAGCTGCTGCGCCTTGTCCGGGTCGGTGCCGAGCTTGAACGTCACGGTCAGGTTCAGGTTGCCGTCGCTGTTTGCCTGCGACTGCATGTACAGCATGTTCTCCACGCCGTTGATCTGCTCTTCCAGGGGCGAAGCCACCGTCTCGGCGATCACCTTCGGGTTCGCACCCGGATACTGCGCGTGCACGACGACCGACGGCGGCACCACTTCCGGGTACTCGGAGATCGGCAGGTTGAACATCGCGATCACGCCCGCGAGCAGCACCACCACCGATAGCACGCCCGCGAAGATCGGGCGGTCGATGAAGAATTTGGATATGTTCATATCGGGTTCTTTTTGCTGAAGCGCCGCTTACGACGCTGATTTCGGTGCGGGCGCGCTCGTCGCCATCGCAACGGCGTTCGCCTTCACGACGTCGTTCGGACGCACGCGCTGCAAGCCGTTCACGACGATGCGCTCGCCCGGCGCAAGGCCCTTCGTGATCACGCGCAGGCCGTCATGCAACGGCCCGAGCGTGACTTCGCGATACTGGGCGCGGCTGTCGCGGTCGACGACCATCACGTACTTCTTGTCCTGATCGGTGCCGATGGCCGTGTCGTCGATCATCACGGCCGGGTGCGGCGTGCCGCCGCCCACGCGGATGCGCGCATAGAGCCCCGGCACGAGCGCGCCGTCCGGATTGTTGAAGCGCGCACGCACGCGGATCGTGCCCGAGCTGGTGTCGAGGCGGTTGTCGACGGAATCCACCACGCCTTCGCGCGAATAGCCGTCTTCGTTCGCGAGCCCGAGCGACACCGGCACGGTGCCCTTCGCATCGTGGCTGAGATAGCGCAGATAGGTCTGCTCGTCGACGTCGAACGATGCGTAGATCGGCGAGACGGACACGAGCGTCGTCAGAAGCGGCGCATTGGCGCCGTTCGCGACCACGTTGCCGAGCGTCATTTCGGCACGCGACACGCGCCCCGACACCGGCGCCACGATGTTCGTGTACGTCAGGTTCACGCGCGCGGACTCGAGCGCCGCCTGCGCGGCCTTCACGTTCGCGGCGGCCTCACGGGCGGCGTTCTGTTTCTCGTCGTAGTCGCGCTTGGCGATCGCGTTGTCCGCGAGCAGGCGTTCCGCGCGCGCCGCATCCGTCGACGTGTACACGTTGCGCGCCTGCGCCGCCGCCAGTTGCGCGGCGGCGCGATCGACCTCGGCAACGTACGGGCGCGGGTCGATCGTGAACAGCTGATCGCCCTTCTTCACGAGCGCGCCGTCCTTGAAATGCACCGCGACGATCGTCCCCGGCACGAGCGGACGGATGTCCACCCGGTCGATGGCTTCGAGGCGCCCGGAGTAGCTCTGCCAGTCGGTGATGGTCTTCGAGACGACAGCCGCGACGTCCACCTCGGTGGCCGGCGGGTGCGCCGCGGCCTGCGCGGCGTTGACGGCGGCGTCGCCATGGCCGCGCCATGCCGTGTACCCGCCCACCCCGGCGATGATCAGCGTCGCGCCGAGCGCGGCATATATCCGTTTGCGTGTGAACATGTGAAAAGCTCCGATAGAGTCGTTGAAATCTATTTTTTTGTGGCGCGCGCGCCGTTACTTCACGCGCGCGAGCCGTTTCTTGAAGAACGTGACGACGTCCGCGAGCGCGGCCGGGTGCGTCGCGAGCCCCTGGTGCGACGCCTTTCCGTGACGCGTCACCTCGGTCGGAACGCCCGCGGCGATCAGTTCGCCCGCATATTTCTCCGCCTCGATATGCAGCAGGTCGTGCTCGGCGCTCGCGATCAGCGCGGCAGGCAGCCCGACTAGGCGCCGCGATTCGAGCGGCGCGGCATATGGATGCAGCCGTTGTGAAGCATTCGGCAAATAGGCGCGATAGCACTTCGCGCACTCGCTCAAGCCCAGATCCGTGCCCTTCACTTTCCGTTCGTCCGCAACCCGCGTCATGCTCGGGTCGAGCAGCGGCGCGAGCAGCGCCTGCGCCGAAACGACAATCTCTCCGCGATCGCGCGCAATTGCCGCAAGGCAGGTCGCGAGATTGCCGCCGGCGTCATGCCCCGCCACGCCGAACCGCAGCGGGTCCGCGCGCTGCCCGCGGGCATTCGCCACCGCCCACTGCGCCGCGCGATAACCGTCTTCGGGCGCGGCCGGAAACGGAAACAGCGGCGCGAGCGAATATCCGACCGACACGACCCACGCGGGGGTGTCGCGCGCGATGGTCGCAGCCGCGAAGTCCGCGTCGTCCAGCCCGCCGCGGGTAAAGCCGCCGCCGTGAAAATAAAGGACAATTGGCAGAACGGTCCCATCCGATGCGGGCCTGTAGCTGCGCAGCACGATGGGCTGCGCGTGTCCGGTAATACGTACGTCCTCGATGCAAAGGCGCGGGGTCTGTTCCAGATCCAGCATTGATGCCATGGTTATTCGCGGCGTGTTCGCGCCATCCCAGCCTGGTTACGATGTGGCGAATTCTGGAGCCCGCAGCTTTTGAAATAAATGCCTATAATCCGGCAACACAATTCGGTCGCACCGAACAATCGCGCCCGATACTGTCCTTAACGCCTCAGCAGCCTGCTTCATTCCATGCGCTGCAAAGCCTCGACGGTGAGAGAAATGGATCGGCTACAAGCAATGCAGGTGTTTACAAGGGTCGTCGACACCAACAGTTTTTCGCGCGCAGCGGATACGCTCGACCTGCCGCGCGCATCGGTCACGACGATCATCCAGAACCTCGAAGCGCATCTGAACGTGCGGCTCCTGCAGCGCACGACGCGGCGCCTGAACCTCACGCCCGACGGCGCCGCCTATTACGAACGCTGCGTGCGCATCCTCGCGGACATCGAGGAGACGGAAAGCTCGTTCGCCCATAGCGGCAAGGGTCCGCGCGGCAAGCTGCGGGTGGACATGCCGGGGTCGATCGGGCGCATGATCGTGATGCCCGCGATGTGCGAATTCCACACGCGCTACCCCGATATCGAGCTGATGGTGGGCTTCGGCGACAAGCCCGTCGACCTGATTCAGGAAGGCGTGGACTGCGTGATCCGCGTGGGCACGCTGCAGGATTCGAGTCTCGTCGCGCGGCGCATCGGCGTGTTCCAGGGCGTGACGGCGGCCAGTCCGCAATACCTCGAACGGCACGGCGTGCCGCAGACGCTCGAGGATCTGCAGCACCACACGGCGGTAAATTATTTTTCGAGCCGCACGGGCCGCATCATCGACATGGACTTCATCGTCGACGACAGGACCATCGAAGTGAAGATGAACGGCCCGATCGCAGTGAACGACGCCGAGGCGTACCTGAACTGCGGCGTGAAGGGCGTCGGCCTGGTCCAGATCGCGCGCTTCATGGCGCTGCCGTACCTGCGATCGGGCGAACTGGTCGAGGTGCTGCCGCAGTGGAAGCCCCTGCCGATGCCGATTTCGGCGGTCTATCCGCACAATCGCCATCTGTCGCCGAAGGTGCGCGTGTTCGTCGACTGGGCGGCCGAACTGTTCGAGCGCTGCCCGCTCCTGTCGGGTCAGGAAGACGCGGAAGACCGCTGCCTGCCGACCAGCACGTCGTCCTCGAAAACCGTCAAGCACGGCACGCCGGAAGTCGCTGGCACGGCCGACGTGGTTGTATAGCTAACGTTTTTCGTTGCTGCGGGCGTTCTGCAGAACGCCCGCACTTTCTTCACTCCATGCGTTTTTCCCCGCGGCAAATCCCTATCGAACCAGGGCTTATTCGTCCCGCCAGGGCGTCCCATGCATGCGCCTGTTCTCTCCCGTTCTCCGCAAACGCCCGCCCCATAAGGCTTCGCGGGATTATTCGCGATCTTCGACTAATCAATTCGCGGTTCGTGGATTTATTCACGGCGCCGCGTTGATTACATTCGGTCCTGTCGCAGTGTCGTCGAACCGTTCGAACGGCGAACTGCTTTGAAAAGCATCGACAGGAGTTTCACCGTGAAAAGCGCACTGATCGCACGTCTTTCGTTTGCCGCCGTTGCCGCCGTTGCCGCCGTTGCCGCTGCTGCCTCGACGGTTGCGTTCGCGGACGGCGGTCAGGGCATCGGGCGCGCAGGCACCTATCAGGTGCAGTCGAGCCAGGCGACGGCAGACGGTGGCCAGGTCGTGAAGACGCGTGCACAAGTGCGCGCCGAACTGGTCGCCGCGTATTCGAACGGCACGCTGCCGGCGCTGAACCGCAATACCTATCCGGACAGAAGCATGGCGGGCGACGCCGTCGCCGCTCAACACGAGCGCCGCGCACGCGACGCGGCGCTCGCCGAACAACGCAATCGCCAGATCGTGGAATATGCGAACGGCTCGACGACGCAAAGCGGCGTCGACGTTCGCTGATTCAAGAAGTTGCAGTCATCATCAGAGGTAAATCATGTACGAGAACACACCGCTTGAGCAGTTTTCCGCACTCGATGACTGGGCGCCTGCCGCGCCCATCTGGCGTCCGTTCGTGCCGCAATCGGCGAGCACGCCGCGCGCACAGCGCACGCATGAAGCAGAAACGGCCGAGGTTGCATGGGAGCGGTAATCGCCGTTGTAGCGTTTGTGGTCGCGACAATCGCGGGTCCGCATGTCATTTCCGGTACTGCCCGAGCGGATGCGCAACCCGCGGTAGAGGGAGCCGTTTCACCGGTCGCGCCCGCCGGAGCGGATGAGTCTGACAGCGAGACGCCGCGCGCCGTCCAGCAGCGAACCTAGGGCTTGATGCGAGGCGGTGCCGCACCGCCTCTCTGCTGCCAATCTCCACCGATGTGACGACGCAGGCTGATTCCGGACATAAACTCCGGAATCAGCCGCATGCGCCTATTTCGCCGCACGCCGTGCAGAAATCGCAGCCGTCCTTGCGGATGACTGCATTTGCGCCGCACGTCGAGCACTTGCGTCCGTGCATCGGCATCAGCGAATGGGGATCGCCCGATGAAGCCTCGCCGTGCACCAGTTCGGTGAAGTCGTCGCCTGAGTCGAGCGCGGGCTGCCAGTCCGTGTGACCGTTCGAGCGTCGCTGCGAGAGCACCCGCGACGGCACCTGATTGCCCTCGCGATCGAGGAAGCCCCGTCGATACAGAATCTGCTGAATCGCATACGCGAGCGCCGCGACCTCCGAGTCGTGCCAGCGCGGACTGCGGTGTCCGTCGAGCCGTTCGACGTCGCCCAGGCGCACCTGCCCGCGGTCCCACGACACCTTGCGCATGTCCTGCAGATTGCGCGCGACGAAACCGCCTCGCGCCGCGAGCGAGAGCGAGCGCATGGTGGCCGTGATCCACTGCTGCGATTCGTCACGCTGCCCGGTCGGGATGAAGAACTCGATCGGGCGCTCGATCGTCACGTCCTCGCCGCCAAGCCGCCCCGTCACTTCGATGAACGACACGGCCACGTAGAGCGACTTCTTGCCCGCCTGCGTCAGATATTCGACCTTCTCGATGATCGCGGGCAATTCTCCGCGCGGCCGATGGTCGATGGCGATGCGCAGCGGATCGAGTTCGAGCTCCGAATCCGGCGAATCGCTCGGCGTCTGCTCGGGCGCCACCGAGAGCACCGCGCCGAGCGTCTCGTTCGGCCGATACGTGGCGAGTCCCTTGAGACCGCGCCGCCACGCCTCGAAGTAAAGATCCTGGAAGGCGTCGAACGGATAGTCGGCAGGCACATTGACCGTCTTGGAGATGGACGTGTCGACGAACGGCTGCACCGCCGCCATCATTTCGAGGTGATCGTGCGCCGACATTTCAAGCGCGTTCACGAAGTAATCGGGCAGCGCCTTCACGTCGCCGCCGAGCTCCCGATACAGCCGGTACGCGTGATCCTCCACGGCGAAGGTCTGACGCCCGCCGTCGGCCATGCGCTTCGTGCGCTGATAGGTCCACGAAAACGCGGGCTCGATGCCGTTCGACGCGTTGTCGGCGAACGCGAGGCTGACGGTGCCCGTGGGCGCGATGGACAGCAGGTGGCTGTTGCGAATGCCGGTGCCGCGGATCTCCGTCTTGATGTCCTCCGGCAGCCGCGAAGCGAACGTGCCCTCTTCCAGATACTGTGCTGCGTTGAAGAGCGGGAACGCGCCCCGCTCGCGCGCCAGTTCCACCGACGCGCGATAGGCCTCGTCGCGCATCGTGCGCGCGACGCGCCTGGCGAATTCGCGGCCCTCGGGCGAGTCGTAGCGGATGCCGAGCATCACGAGCGTATCGCCCAGGCCGGTGAAGCCCACGCCGATCCGCCGCTTCGCCTGCGCCTCGCTCGCCTGCTCCGGCAGCGGCCACAGCGTGACGTCGAGCACGTCGTCGAGAAAGCGCACCTGAATGCGCGTGGTCTTCGCGAGCGCTTCCCAGTCGAATGAAGGCGTGCCTGCGTGCCGCTGCGCAAATGCGTTGCGCACGAAGCGCGAGAGATTGAGCGGGCCGAGATTGCAGCAGCCGTAAGCGGGCAGCGGCTGTTCGCCGCACGGGTTGGTCGCGCGGATCGTTTCGACGGCGCGCAGGTTGTTGTCGTCGTTCATGCGCGACATGAACACCACGCCCGGCTCGGCCACGTCGTAGGTCGAGCGCATGATCGTGTCCCACACTTCCTTCGCCTGCACCTCGCGATAGACCCACATGCCGTCTTCGCGCTGGCGCAGGTCGCCCGATGCGCGCAACGCCGGCGACGGCTCCGCGCGGTGCACGAGTTGCCACGTGGCGTCGTCGGCGACGGCCTGCATGAACTCGTCCGACACCGCCACCGATACGTTGAAGTTGTTCCAGCGTCCCTTCGTCTGCTTCGCCACGATGAATTCGAGCAGGTCGGGATGCGTGCAGTCGAGAATGCCCATCTGCGCGCCGCGCCGCGAGCCCGCGCTCTCCACGGTGCGGCACGAGGCGTCGAACACGTCCATGTAGCTGCATGGCCCCGATGCCGACGATCCCGTGGAATGCACGCGCGCGCCCTTCGGGCGGATCGCGGAGAAGTTATAGCCGACGCCGCCGCCGCGCCGCATCGTCTCGGCCGCCTGCAGAAGCGCCACGTAGATGCCCGGCAGGCCGTTGTCATCCACGCCCTGGATCGCGTCGCCGACCGGCTGCACGAAACAGTTGATGAGCGTCGCCTCGATGCCCGTGCCCGCCGCGCTCATGATGCGGCCCGCGCCGAGCGCGCCGCGGCGGAAGTTGTCGAAGAATTCTGCCTCCACTTGTTTGCGGAGCGCCTCCGGCTCCGCGCGCGCCACGCCGCGCGCCACGCGCCGGTAGATGTCGTCGATGCGCGATTCGTCGCCCTTCGCATACTTTTCGAGCATCACGTCGGTTGAAAACTGCTGCGGTGCAACGGGTGTGTTGAGATTGTCTTCGGCCATGTCCGGTCCTCGAAACGCGCAGGTGCTGCATGTGCAGCATGCGTGACAGCAAACCCGCAAGGGCGATTCACGACGATAGCGCGATTGCCGCGCGCACGCCAAGTCCCTCCTCCCAAAGATCCCCCTTTTACACCTTTCGGACTAGCTCCGCTGAGCGAGCGACACGGTGTCGCGTCGTCCGTTTGGCGAATGTTCAGCCGATATCGCGTGCGGCAAGCTGGCCCCGGGCCTCGCCTACATATCACGCACGATCACGCACGACCTTCTGACCAGCATCAGGACCAGCAAGATGACCGCGGCACGCAACTCCCGGACCAGCCCTCCCGTTTCCGACCCTCGCGCCTGGCGCGTGCTGTGGTCGAGCACCTTTGCCTTCACCATCTGCTTCGCGATCTGGATGATGTTCGCGATTCTCGGCATTCCGCTTACGCAGCAGCTCGGCCTCACCGACACCGAATTCGGCATGATCGCGGCCACGCCCGTGCTGTCCGGGTCGCTGGCCCGCGTGCCGCTCGGCATGTGCACCGACCGGTTCGGCGGGCGCGTCGTGTTCCTCCTCACGATGCTCGCCACCGTCGTGCCGCTGTGGCTGATCTCCCATGCCACCGCGTTCTGGCAATTCATCGTGCTCGGCCTTCTCGTCGGGCTCGCGGGCGCCTGCTTCTCCATCGGCACGCCGTACGTGGCCCGCTGGTTCCCGAAGTCGCGCCAGGGCTTCGCGATGGGCATCTTCGGCGCGGGCAATTCCGGTGCCGCGCTCACCAAGTTCGTCGCGCCCGTGCTGATCGTCGCGGCGGGCACGTGGACGGTCGTGCCCAAGGTCTACTCGGTCGCCATGCTCGTCACCGCGCTCGCGTTCTGGCTCACCTCCGCGAGCGATCCACGCCATCGCATGCCGAAGGCGGCGGGCGCGGGCCGCAGCCCGGGCGTACTCACGGACCCGCGCGCGTGGCGCTACTCGCAGTACTACTCCGTCGTGTTCGGCGGCTATGTCGGGCTCGCGTTGTGGATGCCGCATTACTACGTGAACCACTACGGCTTTTCCATCGAACGGGCCGCGCTCCTTGCCGCGTGCTTCTCGCTCCCCGGCGGCGTGCTGCGCGCGCTCGGCGGATGGCTCTCGGACCGCTTCGGCGCCTACCGCACGACGTGGGCCGTGATGTGGATCGTGTTCGCGTGCTTCTTCGTGCTGAGCTACCCCGAAACCGAGCTCGCCGTCAGTTCCGCGAACGGTCCGCTGCGTTTCGGCATCGCCCTTTCGCCCGGGGTCTTCACGGTGCTGATGTTCGTCGTCGGCATCGCAATGGCGATCGGCAAGGCATCGGTCTTCAAGTTCATCTCCGACGACTACACCGACAACATCGGCGCGGTGTCGGGCGTCGTGGGACTGTCGGGCGGCCTCGCGGGCTTCGCACTGCCCATTCTGTTCGGCGCGCTCGTGGACCTGACCGGCGTGCACAGCACGTGTTTCATGCTCCTTTTCGGGGCCACCGCCATCAGTCTCGTCTGGATGCACTTCTCCTTCCGCTCGATCGGCGTTGCCCACGCGAGCAGCAAGCTCGCGTCGCGTCACGGCGCGGTCTGACACCTTCGTTATCAAAGTTAGCAACCACCATGTCCAACCAGGTCCTCACCATCTGGCGGCCGGAAGATCCATCGTTCTGGAACGCGGGCGGCTCGACGGTCGCCAATCGCAATCTCTGGATCTCGATTCCCGCGCTCATGCTAGCGTTTGCCGTGTGGTCGCTGTGGAGCGTCACGGTCGTCAACCTCGACAAGGGCGGATTCCATTTCAGCAAGAACCAGCTGTTCTGGCTCACCGCGCTACCCGCGCTGTCGGGCGCGACGCTGCGCATCTTCTACTCGTTTCTCGTGCCGATCTTCGGCGGACGGCGCTTCACCGCATTCTCCACCGCGACGCTGCTGATTCCAGCTCTCGGCATCGGCTTCGCGCTGCGCGATCCGTCGACGAGCTACCCCACCCTCCTCGTCCTCGCCCTGCTGTGCGGGCTGGGCGGAGCGAACTTCAGCTCGTCGATGGCGAACATCAGCTTCTTCTTCCCGAAGGCGAAAAAGGGGCTTGCCACCGGGCTCAACGCGGGCCTCGGCAACCTCGGGGTGTCGCTCGTGCAGTTCGTCACGCCACTCGTGATCGCGTCGGCCGTGTTCGGTTCGCTTGCGGGCGACGGCGGCACGTATCCGGCCGACGGGGCCGAGCGCGGCATCTGGCTGCAGAACGCGGGCTTCATCTGGGTGCCGTTCATCGTGGTGGCGTCGCTCGCGGCCTGGTTCGGCATGAACGATATCGCGGACGCCAAGGCGTCGTTCGCCGAGCAGGCCGTCATCTTCCGGCGCAAGCACAACTGGCTCATGTGCTGGCTCTACGTCGGCACGTTCGGATCGTTCATCGGTTTCTCCGCGGGCTTTGCGCTGCTCACGAAGTCCCAGTTCCCGGCCGTCGACCCCACCGCCTACGCGTTCCTCGGCCCGCTCGCCGGTGCGGTGACGCGGCCGGTCGGCGGATGGATCTCCGACAAGCTCGGCGGCGCGCGCGTCACGCTCTACACCTTCGTCGCGATGACCGCCGCGGTGTTCGCCGTGATCCACTTTCTGCCGGAAGGCGGCGCGGGCGGAAATTTCAACGGCTTCCTCGCGACCTTCATCGTGCTTTTCGCGCTGACCGGCATCGGCAACGGATCGACGTTCCGCATGATTCCCGTGATCTTCATGACCGAGCACCAGCGCAAGGCCCGGGCAGACGACAGCGCCGCACAGCGCCGGGCGCAGCAGGAAGCCGGCAAGGAGTCCGCGGCGGTGCTCGGGTTCGCCGGCGCCGTCGGCGCGTATGGCGGCTTCTTCATTCCGCGAACGTTCGGCACCGCGATCGACATGACCGGCTCGGCGGTTCCCGCACTGTATGCGTTTGTCGCCTTCTACGTGAGTTGCGTCGCGATGACGTGGTTCTGCTATGCGCGCCGCAACGCCGACATGCCCTGCTGATCCGCACGGAACTACACCCAAGGACGTAAGCACCTTCCACCCAACGAGGGATAGGCGAACCACACGCTCCCGCCTATTCTCAACCGGTCCGTTTCCGCACGCCGCACGGCTGAGAAACGCCGCATGGAGATTTACGATGAGTCACTTTCTGGACCGGCTGAAGTTCGTCACGCGCACTCGGTCGACATTTTCGGACGGCCACGGCGCGGTCGTCGACGAGGACCGGCAGTGGGAAAACGCCTACCGCAACCGGTGGCAGCACGACAAGATCGTGCGCTCGACACACGGCGTCAACTGCACGGGCTCGTGTTCCTGGAAGGTCTATGTCAAGAACGGCCTGATCACCTGGGAGACCCAGCAGACCGATTATCCACGTACCCGCGCCGACCTGCCGAATCACGAACCGCGTGGCTGCCCGCGCGGCGCATCGTATAGCTGGTATGTGTACTCGGCGCAGCGCGTGAAGTACCCGATGATCCGCGGCCGCCTGATGGAAATGTGGCGCGAGGCGCGCAGCACGCTCGACCCGATCGCCGCATGGGAGTCGATCAGCCAGGACCCGAAGAAGGCGGCGCGCTACAAGCGCGTACGCGGCCTGGGCGGCTTCGTGCGCGCCGACTGGGACACCGCGACCGAAATGATCGCCGCGGCCAACGCGTACACGATCAGGAAATACGGCCCTGACCGCGTGGTCGGCTTCTCGCCCATTCCGGCGATGTCGATGGTTTCCTACGCGGCCGGCGCGCGCTATCTGAGCCTGATCGGCGGCGCGTGCCTGTCGTTCTACGACTGGTACTGCGACCTTCCGCCCGCCTCACCGCAGGTCTGGGGCGAGCAGACCGACGTGCCCGAATCGGCCGACTGGTACAACTCCACTTACCTGATGGTGTGGGGCTCGAACGTTCCGCAGACCCGCACGCCCGATGCGCATTTCTACACCGAAGTGCGCTACAAGGGCACGAAGACCGTCGCGGTTTCGTCGGACTTCGGCGAGATGGTCAAGTTCGGCGACATCTGGCTCGCGCCCCGGCAAGGCACCGACGCCGCCCTCGCGATGGCGATGGGACACGTCGTCCTGAAGGAATTCCACGCCGTGGAGGCGCCGCGCAAGTCGTCGTACTTCCGCGACTACATCAAGCAATACACCGACATGCCGATGCTCGTGCTGCTGCGCGACAACGGCGGCACGCTCGTTCCCGACCACTTCCTGCGCGCGTCGCACCTCGCCGGCGACCACGGCGAGGCGAACAACCCGCAGTGGAAAACGCTCGTCATCGACGACGCCACCGGCCACATCGTCGCGCCGAACGGAACGGTCGGCTTTCGCTGGAACGAAGCCGCGTACAACGACGGCGAAAAGGTAGGCCGCTGGAACCTGGAACTGAAGGACGGCGGCAGCGGACGAGCGATCGATCCGCGGCTGTCGATGGTGCGCAGCGGCACGCACGACGAAGTGGTCGAAGTCGGCTTCCCCTATTTCGGCGGCGAACACAATGCGCTCCTGAAGCGCCGCGTTCCGGCGCGGCGCATTGCGCTTGCAGACGGCTCGCACGCGCTCGCCGCCACGGTGTTCGATCTGCAGATGGCGAACTACGGCGTCGATCAGGGGCTGGGCGGCCCGAACGTCGCGAGCTCCTTCGACGACGACGTGCCCTGCACGCCCGCGTGGCAGGAAAAGCACACCACCGTGCCGCGCAAGCTCGTGATCCAGGTGGCGCGCGAGTTCGCCGAAAACGCGGAGAAGACGCACGGCAAGAGCATGGTGATCGTCGGGGCAGCGCTGAACCACTGGTATCACAACGACATGATCTATCGCGGCATCATCAATCTGCTGATGATGTGCGGCTGTGTCGGGCAAAGCGGCGGCGGCTGGGCGCACTATGTCGGCCAGGAGAAGCTGCGGCCGCAGTTCGGCTGGGCGCCGCTCGCGTTCGGGCTCGACTGGAGCCGCCCGCCGCGCCAGATGAACGGCACGTCGTTCTTCTACAACCACACGAGCCAGTGGCGCCACGAGAAGGTGCCGCTCGACGAAATCCTCGCGCCCACCGCCGATCAGGCGAAGTACGCGAAGCTCTCCATGCTGGACCTGAACGCGAAGTCCGAGCGCATGGGATGGCTGCCGAGCGCGCCGCAACTCGGCGCGAACCCGCTCGATCTCGCCGACGCCGCCGCGCGCGCGGGAAAGAAGCCGGTGGATTACGTGGTCGAACAGCTGAAATCAGGCTCGCTCCAGTTCGCCTGCGACGATCCCGACAATCCGGCGAACTTCCCGCGCAACATGTTCGTGTGGCGCTCGAACATCCTTGGCAGTTCCGGCAAGGGACACGAATATTTCCTGAAGTATCTGCTCGGCACGCAGAACGCGCTCTTTGGCGACGAACGCGACGCCATCAAGCCCGGCGAAGTGAACGTGCGCGAAGCGGCCGAAGGCAAGCTCGATCTCCTGACCGTGCTCGATTTCCGCATGAGCACGACCTGCCTCTACGGCGACATCGTGCTGCCGACGGCAACGTGGTATGAAAAGGACGACCTCAACACGTCCGACATGCACCCGTTCATCCATCCGCTCTCGGAGGCGGTGCAGCCGCTGTGGGAAAGCAAGAGCGACTGGGAAATCTACAAGGCGATCGCGAAGAAATTCTCGGAGATCGGCGGTCCGGCGCTCGGCACGCGGCAGGACATCGTGTGCACGCCGCTCATGCACGACACGCCCGGCGAACTCGGCCAGCCGTTCGAGCCGAAGGACTGGCGCGCGGGCGAATGCGACCTGATGCCGGGCAAGACGGCGCCGTCGATGACCGTCGTCGAGCGCAACTACAACGACATTTACAAGAAATTCACCTCGGTCGGCCCCCTGCTCGACAAGCTGGGCAACGGCGGCAAGGGCATCAACTGGGACACCGGACATGAAGTGGGCGAACTCGGCGAGCTGACGCGCACCGTCGCCGAGCCGGGGGTGAGCAAGGGGCGTCCGCGACTCGACACGGCTATCGACGCCGCCGAAATGATCCTGACCTTCGCGCCGGAGACCAACGGGCACGTCGCGGTGAAGGCGTGGGAGGCGCTCTCGAAGATCACCGGCCGCGACCACACGCATCTCGCCATCGGTCGCGAGCACGACAAGATCCGCTTCCGCGACGTTCAGGCCCAGCCGCGCAAGATCATCTCCGCGCCGACCTGGTCCGGTCTCGAATCGGAGGAAGTCAGCTACAACGCCGGCTACACGAACGTGCACGAACTGATCCCCTGGCGCACGCTGACGGGCCGCCAGCAGTTCTATCAGGATCATCGATGGATGCTCGACTTCGGCGAAGGCTCGTGCGTGTACCGCCCGGCAATCAATACGAGGACCATCGCGCCGCTTCTCGGGACGAAGCCCAACGGCGAGCACGAACTGGTGCTGAACTGGATCACGCCGCATCAGAAATGGGGCATCCACTCCACCTACACCGACAACCTGCGCATGCTCACGCTCTCGCGCGGCGGCCCGCACGTGTGGGTGTCGGAAGTCGAAGCGAGCGAAGCCGGGCTCGTCGACAACGACTGGGTGGAAGTCTTCAACGTGAACGGCACGCTGACGGCGCGCGTGGTCGTAAGCCAGCGCGTGCCGCGCGGCATGTGCCTGATGTATCACGCACAGGAAAAGATCGTGAACGTGCCGGGCGCCGAAACGAGCGGCATGCGCGGCGGCATTCACAACTCCGTCACCCGCACCGTGCTCAAGCCGACGCACATGATCGGCGGCTATGCGCAGCAGGCGTACGGTTTCAACTACTACGGGACCGTCGGGTCGAATCGCGACGAATTCGTGATCGTCCGCAAGATGAAGAAGGTCGACTGGCTGGAAGGCCCGCTGAACGAAGGAGCAGCAGCATGAAGATCCGCGCGCAGGTAGCGATGGTCCTGAACCTCGACAAGTGCATCGGGTGCCACACGTGCTCGATCACCTGCAAGAACGTGTGGACCTCGCGCGACGGGGTGGAATACGCGTGGTTCAACAACGTCGAGACGAAGCCGGGCATCGGCTATCCGAAGGAGTGGGAGAACCAGGACAAGTGGCAAGGCGGCTGGAAGCGCAACGCGAGCGGCCGGATCGAGCCGCGGCAGGGCGGCAAGCTGAAGGTGCTCGCGAACCTGTTCGCGAACCCCAACCTGCCCGCCATCGACGAATACTACGAGCCGTTCACGTTCGACTACGAGCATCTCCAGAAGGCGCCGCTGTCGCAGACGCCGCCCACCGCCCGCCCCGTTTCGGTGTTGACGGGCAAGAAGATGGACAAGATCCACTGGGGCCCGAACTGGGAAGACGACCTCGGCGGTGAATTCTCTTCGCGCGGCCGCGACAAGCTCTTCGACGACGTGCAGAAGGAGATGTACTCGACGTTCGAGAACACCTTCATGATGTACCTCCCGCGTCTTTGCGAGCACTGTCTCAACCCGGCATGCGTAGCCTCCTGCCCTTCCGGCTCGGTGTACAAGCGCGAAGACGACGGCGTGGTGCTCGTCGATCAGGACAAGTGCCGCGGCTGGCGCATGTGTGTCTCGGGCTGTCCGTACAAGAAGATCTACTTCAACTGGAAGAGCGGGAAGGCCGAGAAGTGCATCTTCTGCTATCCGCGCCTCGAGGCGGGCCAGCCGACCGTCTGCTCGGAAACCTGCGTCGGACGGATCCGCTATCTCGGCGTGATGCTCTACGACGCCGACCGGATCGGCGAGGCGGCGTCGGTGCAGCACGAGCAGGATCTGTATCAGTCGCAACTCGACATATTCCTCGATCCGCACGATCCGGACGTGCAGGCCGAAGCGCTGAGGCAAGGCATATCGCAAAGCTGGCTGGACGCGGCGCGCAAGTCCCCCGTCTACAAGATGGCCGTTGAATGGAAGGTCGCGTTCCCGCTGCATCCGGAATACCGCACGCTGCCGATGGTGTGGTATATCCCGCCGCTCTCGCCCATCCAGTCGGCCGCCGACGCCGGCCATATCGGCATGGACGGCATCATCCCGGACGTGAAGAGCCTGCGCATTCCCGTGCGCTATCTCGCGAACCTGCTGACCGCGGGCGACGAGCAGCCGGTCGTGTCCGCACTCGAACGGATGCTCGCGATGCGCGCGTTCAAGCGGGCCCAGGTGGTCCATGGGCGGGCGGAGCCCGAACTGCTCGAAGGCACGGGCCTCACGGCCGCGCACATCGAAGACATGTACCGCACGATGGCGATCGCCAACTACGAGGACCGTTTCGTCGTGCCGTCTTCCCACAGGGAAATGGTCGAAGACAGTTTCAACGACAAGGCCAGTTGCGGCTTCACTTTCGGCAACGGCTGCTCCGGCGGAACCTCGGAAGGCTCGCTCTTTGGCAAGAAGCCGGAAGGCAGCGTGGTCTTCGCCGACATGCCGAAATCACGCAAGAAGGCGGCCACACCGTCATGAAGGAACGCACAACGATGCCGCTCTACCGAATTCTTGCCAGGCTGCTCGAGTACCCGGAAGCCGAATTGCTCGGCGCCATGCCGGACATCGAGGACGCGCTCCGCGCCTACCCCGAGGCCGGGCAGGAACTGCGCCCGCTCGTCGCGACGTTGAACTGTCATTCGCTGATCGAGTTGCAGGAGGCCTACGTCGCGACCTTCGACCGCAATCCGGCTCACTCGCTGCATCTCTTCGAGCATGTGCATGGCGAAAGCCGCGATCGCGGGCAGGCCATGGTCGATTTGCTCGCCGAGTACCGCAGTCACGGCCTCGACCTCGCGACCAATGAATTGCCGGACTACGTGCCGCTCCTCCTGGAAGTGCTGGGGCTGATCGATCCGGTGCACGCTCAGGCACTCCTTGGCGAGGCAATCCACGTGCTCGCCGCGCTCAGCGAGCGGCTCGCCCGCGACAAGAGCGCCTATGCGGCGGTTTTCAACGTGCTGCGCACGCTGACGGATGTCGTCCCCGAGGCGCGCGTCGAGCCGCCCGTTCGCGACATGGACGAGGCGCTCGAAATGTTCGGCCCGGGCGCGGACGGTGTCGAGCCGCTGCTCGCATCGAAGATGACGGCACCACTCACCCAGCCCGTGCATTTCCATCCGCGTGCCGCGAAGGCTGGCAACTGACAAGGAACCATGGTGAACACGCTCAATCAATTCGTTTTCGGGATCTACCCGTATATCGCGGCGGCGATCTTTCTGTTCGGAAGTCTCGCGCGCTTCGAGCGCGAGCAGTACACGTGGAAGACCGACAGCTCGCAGATGCTCCATCGGGGCGCGCTGCGGCTCGGCAACATCCTCTTTCACACCGGCATTCTCGGGCTGTTCTTCGGGCATCTCTTCGGGCTGCTCACGCCGGTGGCCGTGTGGGACTGGCTCGGCGTGCCGCATGGCGTGAAGCAGATCGCCGCAATGGTCGCGGGCGGCGTGATGGGCACCCTGTGTCTCGCCGGACTGCTGATCCTGATTCACCGTCGGCTGACGAACGCGCGCGTGTCGGCGGTGACGCGGCGCGGCGACAAGCTGCTGCTGCTCTGGCTGCTGACCACCCTCCTCCTCGGCCTGTCGACGATCGGCGTTTCCTCGCACCACACGGACGGTCACATGATGGTGGAACTGATGACCTGGGCGCAGCACATCGTGACGCTGCAGGGCGACGCCGCGAGCCATCTCGCCGGTGCGCCGCTGCTGTTCAAGGTGCATCTCTTCATGGGCATCACGCTGTTCGTCATCTTTCCGTTCACGCGGCTCGTGCATGTGTGGAGCGGCTTCGCGTCCGTGACGTATCTCGGCCGCGCCTGGCAGCTCGTGCGTCCGCGATGAATCGACCCGCAACAATCCGCCCCGGAGCAATCACATGCCAGTCACCGTGAACGGTGTCGAACTGACCGATGCCGACATCGAGCGCGAGATGCCCGCCCACGCGGGCGCCGGCAACGCGACGCAACTTGCGCTGAACGCGGCCGTGCTGCGCCGCGTTCTGCTCGACGAGGCGAAGCGGTTGAACGTGGGCGCCGGCATGGAGGACCATGCCGCCATCGAAGCGCTCCTGGCACGCGAAGCCGCGGCGCCGGAGCCGACTCAGGAGGAATGCGGGCGGCAGTACCGCGCGAATCCCGAACGATGGCGAGTCGGCGAACGCGCGCACGTCAGCCATATCCTGTTCCAGGTGACCGGGCGCGTCGATCTGGAGCGCTTGCGCGAACGGGCGCAGGAGACGCTCGACGACGTGCTGCGAGCCGACGATCCGGACGCGCACTTCGCGTCATGCGCGCGCACGCTGTCGAATTGTCCGTCGGGTGCGGCAGGTGGAAGCCTCGGCGAGATCGGGCGCGGCGACACCGGGCCGGAGTTCGAGCGCGCGGTGTTTGCGACACCGGCGAACAGCTTCTGCCCGACGCTCGTAGAAACGCGCTTCGGCTTGCACATCGTGCGCGTCTTCGCAAAGCAGCCGGGAGACATCCTCCCGTTCGAGCGGGTCGAGGCCACGGTCCGCAGCGCGATGTCGCGCGCGTCGGCTGACCGGGCGCGGCGGCAATATCTGATCGACATCGTGGCGCGCTCGCAGATCGAAGGCTGGGCGCACGGCCGGCCGGTTTGAGGGCTAAAGCGGAGGCGGCTGCCGATCGGACCGGCGAGCGCTACAATGCGCCACCGTGCCGCGCTCCCCGCCGCCACCGCCGTGCGGCGGTATGCCGCGGCAGCGCAGCGGCCTCGCCACAGCTCACGCAGGCAAACGCCATTCACGAGCCGGACGGGGCGCCGGCAAGCCAGGGAAGATCAACTCAACCGGAACACCGCATGAAGTCACGCAAGCCGCCGATCTTTGGCATCTCCGGCCGCTCGGGCCAGGGCAAGACGACGCTCATCGAAGCACTGATACCTTGGTTCGGTGCGCACGGCGTTCGCGTGAATGTCGTCAAGCACAGCCATCACTCGATCGAGCTCGAACCCGGACACAAGGACAGTGCGCGCTTTCGTCGCGCGGGCGCAGGCGAGGTGCTGATCGCGTCGCCCTATCGTTACGCGATCGTGCGCGAGCTGCACGACGAGGCCGAGCCGCCGCTCGCCGAACTCGTCGCGCGGCTGTCGCCGGCCGATCTGACCATCGTCGAGGGTTTCACGCGCGAAAGCTTGCCGCGCCTCGAAGTCGTGCGCGCCGCGCTCAGCGCCGAGCCGCTCTACAAGACGGACGTGGCGATTCTCGCGATCGCCGCGGACAATCCCGCCGCGCTCGATACGGCGCTCCCGATCCTGCCCCTCGACGATATCGGCATCATCGGCGAGTTCATCTGCAAAACAGTCGGGATTAATTTCAAGACGTCCGGCTGACCCGATAATCGGGTTTTCACTTACCCGGTCGTCCGGCTTGCCGCGCGGCCGGCAGTCCATGTCTTCTCCCGCACAGCGCCCCCCCGTATTTCAACCGCCAGTTGTCCACGCGCATCGTCGTACTCTCCGGCGTCGCGCTGGCGTTCGTGCTTACGATGATCGTCGTCACGTTGTTGCTCTCGTGGCAGCTCGAAGGCGCGGGCGCGGCGATCAACGATGCGGGCAGCCTGCGCATGCGCGCGGGCAACGTCGCCATTGCACTTGGCGAAGCGCGTGCGGGCCGCGCTTCTGCGATCGATACCCAGGTCGCGCTGCTCGACAGGACGATCGCGAACCTGAAGCGCGGCGAGCCGGCCCGGCCGCTGTTCCTTCCCGATACCGGCGCCATCCGCGAGCAATTCGACGTCGTGTCGATCACGTGGCGCGAGCTGCTGAAGCCGACCATCGAATACGACGAGAGCCGTCCCGCCGCAGAACCGCTCGCCTACCTGACTTACCTGCCCTCGTTCGTGGAACAGGCCGACGGGCTCGTCAGGCTGATCGAACAGGAGAACGCGCGCAAGACGGCCTGGCTGCGGCGCTCGCAGATGGCGCTCGCCGCGATGGCATGCGTGGGCGCGATTGCGATCGTCTATTTGCTGTATCTGTGGTTCGTCCTGCCGGTGCAGCGCCTGGAAGACGGGCTTGCGCGCATCAAGCGGCGCGAGTTCGGCGCGCGCCTGCCTGTCGATACGCGCGACGAGTTCGGCCACCTCGCGCACGGCTTCAACAGGATGGCAAAGGAACTGCAGAGCCTCTATCAGGATCTCGAGCAGCGCGTGACGTACAAGACCGCGCAGCTCGCGACGCAGAACCGCGAATTGAGCGCGCTCTACGAAATGACGGCGTTCCTGCACGAGCCGCACGACGTCGAGACGCTGTGCCGCGGCTTCCTGACGCGGATCATGCGACAGTTCGACGCGCAAGGCGGCACGGTCCGCGCGCTCGGCAACGACGACGACACGCTGCACCTCGTCGCGTCGGAAGGACTGTCGGCCGAACTGGTCGACGCCGAACGCTGCATGCCCGCCAACGACTGCGTCTGCAGCAGCGCCGCGCAAGCGGGTCTTCCTGTCATCCGCGACATGCGCCGGCACGCGCCGAAGCAGCCGGCAGAGCTCGCGACGCACTGCGGGAAGGCGGGCTATGCGGCTGTCGCGGCATTCGGCATCGTGTCGCAGGACACGACACTCGGTTCGTTCTCGCTGCACTTTCGCCACGAAACGGCGATGCCCGGCTCGGAAGTGCAACTGCTGGAAACCCTCGGCAGGCATCTGGGAACGGCGCTGCAAAACCATCGGCTCGCGGGCGCCGCACGGCAGTTCGCCGTGGCACAGGAGCGGCATCTCGTCGCGCAAGGGCTGCACGACAGCATCGCGCAGAGCCTCAATTTCCTGAAGATCCAGGTGCATATGCTCGACACGGCCGCGCAGCAAGGCGACCTCGGCGAAGTGCGCGAGATCGTGCCGCTCCTGCGCGGCGGCCTGGAAGAAAGCTACGACGACGTGCGCGAACTGCTGGTCAATTTCCGCACGAAGCTTGGGAGCGGCGATCTGAGGCGCGTCGTCGAGGACACGGTGACACGCTTCGAACGGCAGTCGGATGCCCGTGTCGCGTGGCGTTTCGACGAAGCCGGCGGGCCGCCGCTGCCGCCCGAGCAGCAATTGCAGGTGCTCTTCATCCTTCAGGAAGCGCTCTCGAATGTCCGCAAGCACGCGCAGGCGTCGGAGGTGCGCGTCGAGATCGAGAACGCGCGCGACTTCCGGATGCTGATCGAAGACGACGGCCAGGGCTACGAGAACGCCGACATCGCCGGGCGCGGTGAGGCACACGTCGGGTTTCACATCATGCGCGAGCGCGCGGCGCGGCTCGGCGCGCAACTGACGCTCGAAGGCGAGCCCGGCCGGGGCGCGCGCGTCGCACTCTGGCTTTGTGCGAGCGAGCGCCAGGCGGCCTGACCATGCAACCGGAAACCCGCGCCGTCGAACCCGCTACGGAATCGACCGGACAATCAACCAGAGAACCTCGAGCCATGACGATCCGCATCCTCCTGATCGACGATCACACGCTGTTCCGCTCGGGCGTGCGCGCGCTGCTGCAGCGGCAGCCGGATTTCGAGGTCGTCGACGACGCCGCCGACGGCATCGAAGGCATCAAGCGCGCGAAGCAGCACCGGCCGGACGTCGTCCTGCTCGATCTCCACATGCCCGGCCTGTCCGGCATCGAAACGCTGCAGCTTCTGAAGCAGGACCTGCCCGACACGGCGGTCATCATGCTGACGGTGTCCGAAAATGTCGACGAACTGACGCGCTCGCTCGGCGAAGGCGCGTGCGGTTACCTGCTGAAGAACATCGAGGCCGACACGCTGTCGTCGGCGATCCGGCGCGCGTTGCGCGGCGAGGCCGTGGTCGCGGACGACATGACCGCAAAGCTCGTCGCGAACCTGCGTGCGCCCATGCGCGGCGCGCCCGAGCATGCCCCAGACACGGCAGGCGCGCCCCGCGACACGCCCCCGCTCACGCCGCGCGAACGCGACATCGTGCGCAGCCTGTCGCGCGGCGCGAGCAACAAGGACATTGCCCGCGAACTCGACCTGGCCGAGAGCACCGTCAAGATTCACGTGCGCAACGTGCTGCGCAAGCTCGGGCTGACGAGCCGCGTCCAGATCGCGATTTACGCGCTCGAACGGGATACGCTCGAATCGCGCTAGGGAAGCGGGCTGGAAAATCCGCGAGCGCCGTCTGTCCGCGTCAGGCTCGCATCTTCACGATATCGGGAATCGACTTCGTCCTGTCCTGATCGCTGTAGAGCGTGATCGCGCCCTCCTTCATGTCGCCGCGCGCGTCGCACGCAATGTGGCGATCACGCCGTGGTAATCCGTCGCGGGCATCGCGGAATTGGCGTTCTTCATCGCATCGAGAGCACGGGCACGGCTTTTGCGCACGAGCCAGCCCGCGCGTAATCGCGCAAGGCCGCGTACTGCACACGCACAAAAAAATTATGCATTTGCGAGCCCGATGTAAACCTGATTGGGTGTCTTGTCGTTAACGAGATGGTACAAAGACGGCCGCTGAGCGGCCATCCGCGGGCATCGGAACGGCGCAACGACGTAAAGCTTTTGTCCAACCCCGGGTCGCTGATTGAATCGGCAAATTGAACGGCTATCGCCACTCTCTTCGCCCAATTCAATAAAAATGCCACTGATAGTCTTTCTACTGGCGAAAAGAAACATGTTGAAGTACCTTCGGGCGTGCGAAAGCGCATTGAAAAGCGATCGCATTTAATGGTTGCCAGTAAGCAATCGTAAGTTTTCCGGATGATGGGTAAGAACGACCGATAAATGACCGTTCGAAGCCCACCCTTTTTCAAGCCGATATGGTCGCCATTTTTGATTACCTTCTGGAACGCCGGATTTCCACGCAATGGCGCGGTGTGCTCGCCGCATTGGCGGACGAATTCGAAGCGCAGATCGGCCGCAATGAATTGCGCCAGTTGATGAATCGCGTCGGCAACCGGTTTGCAGCCGCGCATCCGCTTCCCGCATGCGAATCGACGCACGAGCTCGCCGCTGCGCTCAACGCGCTCTGGCGCGAGACCGACTGGGGTTTCGTCGAACTCGCGGACGACGCCGATTACCTGAGCATCGTCCACTATTGCGCGCCGTTGCCGGCCTTCGGCGAGCGCGCGCTCGCGTGGACGCCCGCATTTCTTGAAGGCGCCTATCAATATTGGCTCGGCGCGCTCGGCGCGGATGGGCTCGCGGTGAAACAGGCGGGCGAATTCGATCAGAACGCGACAATCGAGTTTCGACTCGCGCGCGCCGCCGCATAAGCAAAAAGAAATTTGCGAATGTTGCGCACTCCCGTGCGTTTTTATCGGGCCAGCGACGCCGTTCGCATTAAAGAATTAGCAGCAAACAGTCAAGGAAATACGAGGAAGGCGGCATCATGAATACTTCGCGCGATATCGAGAAATTATTCGAGCACTTTGGCGGCAACGCAGGCGACTATCAGGAAATCGGCCGTGAGAACGAGGCTCGCTCGGCGCGCACCCGCTGGCCGCTCCTTGCCACACTCGATTTCACTCAGCCGGCGATCCCCGCGGTCGCGCAACGCCGCGATGTCCAGTTGCCGCACGCGCGCCCGGACCCGAGCGACAGCGGCGCCGGGCACACGTTCGCGCCGACGCCGATCAACCGGGGCAAGCCGCCCCTTTTCGCCCGGGCGCACCGCAGGACGATCCCGCCGGTCGGCAAGGCCACGGTGCCCACGGCATCGCGTTTCGCGGAATTCGCGGCAAGCGAAGACGCAACGCAGGTCCAGCCGGGCGCACCGGAACCCGCCACAGCCGTATACACACCGGCTCAGGCGCTGAATCAGCCGCCCCTTCGCGCCGCCACGTCGGGCGCGTCCCTTCAGGCGACATTTCGCCCGGCAACACCGACAGAACCGGCAACCCCCGCTCCGGCGCAGGCCTCGCTGCGCGTGGCGCTGCCGCGGGTGTCCGCCGCCCCGATGAACACCGCTCCGGTCACGCAACCCAAGCCGTCCGCTCCGCCCGCGCGCGAAGCCGCCAGCGCGCCAGCCTCGATTCTCGGCAAGCTCTTCGCCTCGCCCGCGCCGCATCCCGCGTACGTGGCCGTCCCTGCTCCCGAAGCGCCTTGCGCCTCGCTCGCCTCGGTCTTCGACCGCCTGCGAACCACGCCTCAAACGGCGGACACGGCAGCCACGGCAACGCCCGCGGGCAACCGCCCGGCCGCCGCCTCCGGCGCGCCGCCCGCCGGCCGCGCGTGGGCCGCCAGCCGGGTGTCGCGCTCATGAAAGTGATCACCGTAGTGTCCGCGAAAGGCGGTGTCGGCAAAACGACGCTCGCCGCGAACCTCGCATCGGTGCTCGCGGCGCGCGGGCGTCGCGTGATCGTGCTCGACCTCGATCCGCAAAACGCGCTGCGCCTGCATTTCGGCATTCCGCTCGACAGCATCGACGGCATTTCCCGCGCGACGCTCGCGGGCGACCCGTGGCAGACCGTGATGTTCGACGGCGTCGACGGCGTGACGGTGCTGCCGTACGGAGCCGTGCTCGAGGACGACCGGCGCCGGTTCGAGGCGCTCATCGACCGGGAGCCGGCCTGGCTCGCGCATTCGCTCGCCACGCTGCCGCTCGATGCGCAGGACATCGTGATCGTCGACACGCCGCCGGGCTCGTCGGTCTACACGCGCACCGCGCTCACGGCGGCGCATTTCGCGCTGAACGTCGTGCTCGCCGACGCCGCCTCGTACGCGGCGATCCCGCTGATGGAGCGGATGATCGAGAACTACGCGGCGCCGCGCCAGGACTTCGGCGGGCAGGGCTACGTGGTGAACCAGGTGGACCAGTCGCGCCAGCTGAGCAAGGACGTGCTGAAGGTGCTGCGCAACATGCTCGGGCCGAAGGTGTTCCCGGGCGTGATCCATCAGGACGAGGGCGTAAGCGAATCGCTTGCCTGCGACACCACCCTCATCCACTACGACCCGCTCAGCCAGGCCGCCGCCGATCTGCGCGCGTGCGGCGAGTGGCTCCTGTCGGCGGCCGGTTCGATGCAGGCCTCGCCGAGGAACGTCGCATGAGCACGACCGACGCCACGCGCGGCACATCGGGCGCCGAAGCGCCTTCGCGGCTGGAGCGCATCGTCGATTCGCGCATCTGGAGCAGCACGCCGTTCACCGTGCTGATCACGCTGTTCGCCGCGGTCACGCTCTATTTCGTGATCACGGTGCCGCTCGCGTTCGGCCAGCAGCTTGCGTTCGCGACCCTCTGTTTTCTCTTCGCGCTCGGCTTTCGCCGCCTGAAGGGCCAGTACGCGACGCTCGTGATGATCATGCTGTCGGTGGTCGCGTCGGGCCGCTACATGTTCTGGCGCCTCACGGAGACCACCTACTGGGAGCGGCCTCTCGACGCCGCCTGGGGCCTCCTGCTCGTCGCCGCCGAGGTCTATTCGACGGTCGTGCTGATGCTCGGCTACTTCCAGACCGCGTGGCCGCTCAGGCGCAAGCCGATGCCGCTGCCCGCCTCGCGCGACGCGTGGCCGACCGTCGACATCTTCATCCCGACCTACAACGAGCCGCTTTCGGTCGTGAAGCCGACCATCTACGCGGCGCTCGCGCTCGACTATCCGGCCGACAAGCTGTCGATCCACGTGCTCGACGACGGCCGCCGTCCGGAATTCAAGGCGTTCTGCGAGGAAATCGGCGTCAACTGGACGATCCGCACGCACAACCGGCACGCGAAGGCGGGCAATATCAACGAGGCGCTGAAGGTCACGAAGGGCGAATATCTCGCGATCTTCGACTGCGATCACATTCCGACGCGCTCGTTCCTGCAGATCGGCCTCGGCTGGTTCCTGCGCGACAAGCTGCTCTCGATGCTGCAGACGCCGCACCACTTCTTCTCGCCCGATCCGTTCGAGCGCAACCTCGGCACGTTCCGCAAGGTGCCCAACGAGGGCGAGCTGTTCTACGGCCTCGTGCAGGACGGCAACGACCTGTGGAACGCCACGTTCTTCTGCGGCTCGTGCGCGCTCTTGCGCCGCTCGATGGTGGAGGAGATCGGCGGCATCGCCGTGGAAACCGTGACCGAGGACGCCCATACGGCGCTCAAGCTGCACCGGCTCGGCTACACCACCGCCTATCTCGCGATCCCGCAGGCGGCGGGCCTCGCGACCGAAAGCCTCTCCGGCCACATCGGCCAGCGCATCCGCTGGGCGCGCGGCATGACGCAGATCTTTCGCATCGACAACCCGCTCACGGGACGCGGCCTCAGGATCGGGCAGCGCCTGTGCTACCTGAACGCGATGCTGCACTTCTTCTACGGCATCCCGCGGCTCGTGTTCCTCACCGCGCCGCTGTCGTTCCTGTTCTTCGGCGCCCACGTGATCGAGGCGGCCGCGAGCACCATCGCGATCTTCGCGCTGCCGCACATGATGCACGCGAGCATCACCAACTCGCGGATGCAGCGCTCGTTTCGCCATTCGTTCTGGGCGGAAGTGTACGAATCCGTGCTGGCGTCCTACATCACGGCCCCGACGCTGCTCGCGGTGATCAACCCGAAGCTCGGCAAGTTCAACGTGACGGCCAAGGGGGGGCAGATCGCGAAAGACTACTTCGACTGGTCGATCTCGCGCCCGTACCTGTTCCTGCTGCTCCTGAACCTGATCGGCTTCGGCGCGGGCATCGCGCACATCTACGTCTACTCGGACGTGCGCAGCGAAGTCCAGACGACGATCCTCAACCTCTGCTGGACCGTCTACAACATGCTGATCCTCGGCGCGAGCGTCGCCGCGGCGAGCGAGCGGCGCCAGGTGCGCACCACGCACCGCGTGCACATGAAGATGCCGGTGATGCTCAAGTTCTCGACGGGCAGAACGCTCGCCTGCGAGACGATCGACTATTCGGAAGGCGGCGTCGGCGTGAAGCTGCCGAACGACATCGAAGTGCCGATGCACGAACGCGTGAGCGTTTCGCTCTTTCGCGGCGACGAGGAATACGCGTTCCCCGCGACCGTCGGCTTCACCGCGCCGGGGCGCGTGGGGCTGCGCTTTTCCACGCTCACGCGCGAGCAGGAGTTCGAGTTCGTCAAGACGACGTTCGCCCGCGCCGACGCCTGGACCGGCTGGTCGGAGGGGCGCCGCGCGGACACGCCGCTGCGCGGGCTGTCGCACGTGCTGCTCGTGGGCACGCGCGGCATCGCCGGGCTGTTCGAGCATCTCTACAGCGACCTTCGGACCTGGATGGGAAAGCGCCCAATCGATGCCAAGAAGCTGAAAACCAAAGACTGAGAACATGGGCAAAGGTATGTCGAAGTTGCGCGTTGATGGCGTATCGGGCGAGCGCACGCCACGTTTCTGCGAAAGACCCGCCGGGCGCTTCATCGCGGTCTGGATCGGACTGCAGACCGCGTTCGCGGCGCCGCTCGCGGCGGCCGCCACGGCGGCGAGCGCCCCCGCCGCTGCCAGGGACCTCCCCCAGACGGCCCCGTCCGCCACCGGCGCGGGCGCCGTGCCCGCGCCCGGACCGGCCACCTTGCTGAATCCGAACGCGATCGCCCAGCCTGCGCTCGCGATGCCCGTGCCCGCCTTCTCCGGCACGCCGGCCAAGGCGCTCGCCGCGAGAACGCCGACCACGGCCGAGCCCGGCACGCTCGTGCCGGGCGGCCGCCGCCAGACGCTCACGTTCGCGGACCTCGGCGCGCTCGATCCGCTGCAACTGCGCGGCACCGACGGCCAGAACGGCGTGCCCTTCTCCGTGCGCGGCGACGAAGTGGTCACCGCCGCCACGCTGCACCTGATCTACAGCTATTCGCCCGCGCTCCTGCCGCCAATCTCGCAATTGAAGGTGCTGATCAACGGCGAGGTCGCCGCCACGCTGCCCGTGCCGCGCGACCAGGCGGGCATGCTCGTCGCGCGCGACGTGTCGATCGATCCGCGCTTCATCACCGAATTCAACCACCTGAACGTGCAACTGATCGGGCACTACACGCAGCAATGCGAGGACCCGTCGAATTCGTCGCTGTGGGCAACCGTGAGCAACGCAAGCTCACTCGACCTCACTTACGCGTTTCTCGCGAGCAAGCCCGATCTCGCCGCGCTGCCCGCGCCGTTCTTCGACCGCCGCGACGTGCGCCGTCTCGAATTGCCGTTCGTGTTCGCGCAAAAGCCGAGCGCGCAGACGCTGGAGGCGGCGGGCGCGGTGGCGTCGTGGTTCGGCGCGCTCGCGGGCTATCGCGGCGCGCTCTTTCCGGCGCAGATCGACAACGCGCCGCTCTCGGGCAACGCGGTCGTGTTCGCGACGCCGGATTCACGCCCCGCCGGCGTGAACATTCCGGAGGTGTCCGGGCCGACGATCGCCGTCGTCGAGCGCGAGGCCCCGGCACGCGGGCGCCTCCTGCTGGTGCTCGGGCGCAACGACGCCGAACTGGAAACCGCCGCGCGGGCGCTCGGCATGGGCCAGAACGCGTTCTCGGGCGAAAGCGCGACGGTCACGCAACTGACCGACCTGCAGCCGCGCCGCCCCTACGACGCCCCCAACTGGCTCCCGACCGACCGGCCGGTGCGCTTCGGCGAACTCGCGGAAGCGCGCGACCTGACGGTGTCCGGCTACGACGCCGACTCCGTGCGCGTGAACCTGCGCGTGCCGCCCGATCTCTTCATGTGGCAGACGAAGGGCGTGCCGATCGACCTCGGCTATCGCTACACGGTGCGTCCGGCGCCGGACCGCTCGTCGCTCAATATCAGCGTGAACAACGGCTTCGTGCAGTCGCTGCGCATTCCGGCGGTGTCGTCGTCGACATTCGATCTCGGCCAGTACTTCACGCGCGTGATGCCCGACAGGACCGCCGCCGCGCGCCGCGAGATCTACGTGCCGCCGCTCCTTCTCACGCCGCGCGCCCAGTTGCGCCTGCACTTCTACTACGACATCCCGAAAACCGGCGAATGCCAGGGCCGCGTGCTCGACAACGTCGTCGGCGCGATCGATCCGAACTCGACCATCGATCTGTCCGGCTTCCCGCACTACATGGCGCTGCCCGATCTCGCCGCGTTCGCCAACGGCGGCTTCCCGTTCACGCGCATGGCGGATCTGTCGCAGACAGCCGTGATCCTGCCGAACGAGGCCGGCTCCGCCGACTACAGCCTCTATCTGCTGGAAATGGGCCGCATGGGCGCATCGACCGGATACCCGGCGACCGGCGTGACGGTAACCACGGCGGCCGACGTGGACAGGTTCGCCGACAAGGACCTGCTGATCCTCGGCTCGCCGGGGCGCCAGCCGCTCCTGCAGCGCTGGGCGAAGTCGATGCCGTTCTCCGGCGACGCCGACACGCGCAGCTTCCAGCTCACCGATGTCGGCTTCAAGCTCGTCGACTGGTGGCACGGGCCGCACGGCGTCGAGCGCTCGCCTGCGCGGGCGGACCTGTCGCTCGTCAGCTCGAACGGCGACGCGCTCATCACCGGCTTCGAGTCGCCGCTCAGAAAGGACCGCAGCGCGGTCGCGCTGGTGAGCGCGGCGGGCCAGTCGGATGCCGACCTGAGCGCCGCGCTCCTCGACAACGACCTGCTGCCCGACATTCAGGGCGCGATGGCGGTGATCCACGGGCGCAACGTCACGGTGACGTCCAACGGCGAGGCGTACTACGTCGGCCATCTGTCGCCGCTGCACTACATGCGCTGGGCGCTGTCGTCGCATCCGCTGCTGCTCGTGCTGGGCGGCCTTGCCGCCGCGCTCGTGATCGCCGCGCTGTTCTACCGCGCGCTGCGCTCGATCGCCGCACGCCGGCTGAGGGACTGACATGCAGGCCCGAATCAGTGTGATGACGCTCGCCGCCGCGTTTACCCTGGCAGGCGGCGCGGCCGATGCAGCCAATGCAGCCAATGCGGCCCAGTGCGGGGACTGGAGCGCGTACCGCACGTTCGTCGAGCGTTTCGTGCAGGCCGACGGCCGGGTGATCGACCATTCGACGGCCACGCAGCAGACCACCTCCGAGGGACAGTCCTACGCGATGTTCTTCGCACTCGTCGCGAACGACCGGGCGACGTTCGAGCGGCTCCTCGCCTGGACGCGCGCCAATCTCGCGGCGGGCCAGTTCGACGCGCAGAACGTGCGCCTGCCCGCGTGGCAATGGGGCAGAAAGCCGGACGGCTCGTTCGGTGTGCTCGATCCGAATTCGGCGTCGGACTCGGACTTGTGGATCGCCTACGATCTGCTGCAGGCGGGGCGCCTGTGGAAAGAGCCTGCCTATACGAAGCTCGGCCAGGCGCTCGCCGCGCAGATCGTGAAGCAGGAAGTCGTCGACCTGCCCGGTCTCGGCCCGATGCTGCTGCCCGGCCCGCAAGGTTTCAGGAACGGCGGCGTCACGCGGCTCAACCCGAGCTATCTTCCGCTTCCGGTACTGCGCGCGCTCGCGCGCGAGGCACACGATGGGCACGACGGACGCGACGTCTCCGGTGCCCCGTGGACGAGGCTCGCCGAGAACGCCTACAAGCTCGTGAAGACCACCTCGCCGCGGGGCTACGCGCCCGACTGGGCGGCGTTCAAGGACGGCCAGTTCGTCGTCGATCCGAAGAACGGCGACACCGGCAGCTATGACGCGATCCGTGTCTACCTGTGGGCGGGGCTCGCGTCGCCGGCCGATCCGCTCGCGAAGCCGTGGCTCGGCGCGCTGGACGGCATGCGCCAGAGCGTCGCGCAGACGGGCTTTCCGCCGGAGCGCGTCGACGCGACGACGGGCGCCGAGGCCGGCGAAGGCCCGCAGAGCTACTGGGGCGCGCTCGCGCCCTACTTCAAGGCGACGGGCGACGAGCGGGCGCTCGGCCTCGCGCGCCAGCATCTCGCCGCGCTCGATGCGCCCCCGCAGGGCGCGGGGCGCGAGCCCGTCTATTACGATCGCGTGCTGGGCTTGTTCGGCACCGGATTCATCGACGGCCGCTATCGTTTCGACGAAGCCGGCCGTCTCGTGCCAAGCTGGAGAAGCGCATGCTGAGTCGCGCAAAAAAGCGTGCGGTCGCGCTCGGCATCGCCGCGGGATTCGCCGCGAACGCTCCCGTCGCCGTGTACGCGCAGGCCGCCACCGACCCGCTCAACGTGCTGATCGACCAGGGCAAGTACTGGCAGGCGCACAAGCGCGGCGACCTCGCGGAACAGGCGTGGCAGAAAGTGCTGCGCATCGATCCGAAGCAGCCCGACGCGCTGTTCGGCATGGGCATGGTGCTCGCCGACCGCCGCGACGGCAGCGGCGCGCAGCAGTATCTCGCGCGGCTGCGGCAGGTCGCGCCGAACTATCCGAACATCGACGAACTCGGCCGCCGCCTCGGCGAAACCAGCCCGCGCGACCAGACCGTGAACGACGCGCGGCGCCTCGCGCAAAGCGGCCAGAGCGCGTCGGCGGTAGAGGAGTACAAGCGCGCGCTGGAGGGCAAGCCGGCGACGCCCGCGCTCTCGCTCGAGTACTACCAGGCGCTCGCGGCCACGCCGCAGGGCTGGGACGAGGCGCGGCGCGGGCTCGAGCAGCTCGCGCGCCAGAACCCCGACGACCCGCGCTACGCGCTCGCCTACGCCCAGCATCTCACTTACCGCGACGCCACGCGGCGCGACGGCATCGCGCGGCTCGCGCAGCTGTCGAACGACAACACGGTCGGCGCCGAGGCGAAGAAAAGCTGGCGCCAGGCGCTGCTGTGGCTCGGCGCGCGCGCGTCCGACGCCCCGCTCTATCAGGCGTACCTGCAAGGCTCACCGGACGATGCCGCGGTGAAAGCCCGCTTCGATTCGATGGTGCAGCAGGACAAGGCCGCCCGCGAGCGGGCGCAGGCCGGCGCGGCCGTCGATGCGCGCGGGCGCACCGTCGCCGAGGGCTTCGCCGCGCTCGACCGTGGCGATCTCGTGACGGCGCGGGCGAAGTTCTCGTCGGTGCTGGTATCGAGTCCGAACGACGCCGACGCGCTCGGCGGCATGGGCATCGCCGCGCTCAAGCAGGAGCGTTTTGCCGAGGCGCGCAACTATCTGGAACGCGCGTCGCGCTCGGGCAACCCCGCGCGCTGGAAGGACGCGCTCACGAGCGCCACCTACTGGACCTACACGAGCGAGGCGATCGGCGCGCGCAGCAACGGCGAGACCGCGAAGGCGAAGTCGCTGTTCGAGCGCGCGATCGCGCTGAATCCGTCCGACGTCACCGCGCAGACATTGCTCGGCGACATGCTGCTCGCAAGCGGCGACGCGCGCGGCGCGGAAGCCGCGTTCCGCATGGCGCTGCGCCGCCAGGCCGACAATCCCGACGCGATCCGCGGGCTGGTCGGCGCGCTTGCCGCGCAGGGCCGCGGCGAGGAGGCGCTCGAATTCGCGAACCGGCTGAACGCCGAGCAGCAGGCGAAGGCGGGCGGCATCAGCAAGCTGCGCGGCGAGGCGCAGGCCGCGCAGGCGCGCGCGGCGGAAGCGCGCGGCGACCTGGGGACGGCGCGGAGCCTTTTCGAGGACGCGCTCCTCAACAATCCCGACGACCCGTGGCTGCGGCTCGACCTCGCGCGCATCTACGTGCGCCAGGGCGCGGTCGCGAACGCGCGCAGCATGATGGACGGCCTGCTCGCGTCCCACCCCGAGATGACCGACGCGCTTTACGCGAGCGCGCTGCTTTCGGCGGAGACGCAGGACTGGTCGGCGGGGCTCGCGCAACTCGAGAAAATTCCGGCCGCGCAGCGCACCACCGCCATGACCGTGTTGCAGCACCGGCTGTGGGTGCACCAGCAGGCGGACATCGCCGTGCGGCTCGCGAAGAGCGGCCAGCGCCAGCAGGCGTTCGCCACGCTGCAGGCGGCCGAGCCGGTCGCGAACGGCAGTCCCGAGCTGATCGGCGCGGTGGCGTCCGCGTATCTGCAGGCGGGCGACCCGGGCCGGGCGCTCGCGCTCGTGCGCGGCGCGATGGCCGCCGCGCCCAACGACACCGGCTTGCTGCTGCAATACGCGGGCATCCTCGCCGCGACGCAGCAGGAGGCCGAGCTCGGCTCGGTGATGCGCAGGCTTTCCTCGATGCAGCTGACGCCGCAGCAGCGCATCGACTTCGGCAACCTGAATCTCGCGATCGTTATCCGGCAGGCCGACGCCGTGCGCCAGCGCGGCGATCTCGCGAGCGCCTACGACGTGATCGCGCCGTGGCTCGCCGCGATGCCCGACAATCCCGACCTGCAGGCGGCGCTCGCGCGTCTCTATGCATCGGCGGGCGACGACCGCAGCGCGCTCGCGAGCTATCGCGTGGCGCTCGGCCGCCGTCCCGACGACCTCGACCTGCAACTCGCCGCGATCCCCGCCGCGACGGGCGCGAAGGAGTACCGGTACGCCGAGTCGCTCGCGAATCAGGCGCTGCAGGCCGCGCCCGGCGACCCGCGCGTGCTCGCGACGGTCGGGCGCATGTATCGGGCCGAGGGCAAGCTGAGCCTCGCCGCCCAGTATCTGCAGCGCTCGCTCGTCGCGGCCAATACGCCGCTTGCGCCGTCGGCGGCGTCCGCGCGAGGCGCGCAGACCAATGTGCCGCGCGGCTGGGAAACGGCGATGAAGCGCATCGGCGCGACGCCGCTGCCCGGCACCAATCCGTTCGAAGGCAAAACGGCCATCGACACCGCCGCCCCGCCCTTCCAGCCGTCCACCTATCCGACACAGCCCGTGCCGAACTACCTGCCGCCCGCTCAGCCCGCGCCTTATGCTGCGCCCTACGTTGCGCCTTCCGCCGCGCCCTCCGCCGCGCCTTATGTGACGCCGTCGGTCGCTCCGTCGAACGCGCCGCGTCCGGCTGCGGCCCGCAACGGCGGATATGGCGCCGACATGTACGGTTCGGCGCAGTCGGGCGGGCCGGCCGCGGGGCCGTCGAACGCATCGGCCCCGGCAGCGGCAGACGATGGCGGCTACGGCCCGGATGCGTATGGCGCGTCGCAATCCGGCGCGCCGGCCGCCGCGCCGTTGCAGCCGTATCCCGGCCAGGCGCAGGACGCCTATGCGCCGGCGTATCAGCAGGCGCCGGTGTACCAGCAGGCGCCCGCGCCCTATCCCGCGCAGGACGTGTACGTGAGCGCGCCCTGGCCGATGTCGCCGGCCGCGCGCGAAGCGCAGGCGAATGCCGCGGGGATGCCGTCGCCCGCTTCAGCCGCGAAGCGCCCCACAAACAGGAAGCAGGCGTCGGGACGCGCTGCGCAGACGGCGAACCCTTACGGAGCGCAGCAGCAGCCGTATGCGCAAGCGCCGTACGGAGCGCAGGGCTATCCGCAGCAGCAAGCGTATGCACAGCCACAGGGTTACCCGCCGCAGCAGGCTTACCCGCCGCAGCAGGGTTACGCGCAGCGGCAGGGTTATTCGCCGCAACAGGCTTACGCGCAGCAGCAGGGCTATGCCCAGCAGCAGGCGTACGCGCAGCCACAGGGTTATCCGCAGCCACAGGCTTACTCGCAGCCGCAGGGCTATCCCCGGCAGCAGGCTTACGCGCAGCCGCAGGGTTATCCGCAGCCACAGCCCTACGCCCAGCAGCCGTACATCCCGCAACCGCCGTACGCGCCGCAGCCCGCCTACGCCCAGCAGCCCTACATTCCGCAGCCGCCCGCCGGCTACGCGCAACCGTACTACTCGCCGCAGGCGCAGCCCGCCGGGCAGCCCTACGCCTCGGCGCCGCCTTCGGCCGCGGCGGTCGCGAGCGCGCAGACGCTCGGCGTCGCGGAGGAACTGGCGCAAATCAATCGCGAGCAGTCGAGCACGATCTCGGGCGGCGTCGTGTTTCGCAGCCGCGACGGCGAGGACGGATTGTCCAACCTCACCGACATCGAAGCGCCCATCGAAGGCCGCATCAGGGCGGGCAACGGCCACGTGGTCGTGCGCGCGACGCCCGTCACGCTCGACGCCGGCACCGCAAGCAGCGAGCCGCAGACGCTCGCGCGCTTCGGCTCCGGCCTCGGCGCCGCCGCGAAGCCGCCGACCAACAACTACGGCTCGCAGACGGCGAACGGCGTCGGGTTGTCGGTGGGATACGAGAGCAACCGCGGCCTGAAGGGCGACATCGGCGTGACGCCGATCGGCTTTCGCGAGACCAACGTCGTCGGCGGGGTGCAATACCAGGGCGGCATCACCGACAAGGTCTCCTACTCGGTCGCCGTCGCGCGGCGCGCCGTCACCGACAGCCTGCTCTCGTACGCCGGCGCGCGGGATCAGGGCGCAGGCCTCCAGTGGGGCGGCGTCACGTCGACCGGCGTGCGCGGCGACCTCGGCTGGGACGACGGCACGAGCGGTGTCTACCTGAACGCGGCATTCCAGTTTCTGGACGGCGACAACGTGGCGACCAACAATGCGGTCAAGGGTGGTGGCGGCGTCTACACGCGCGTGATCAAGGACGCCGACCAGACGCTGACCATCGGCGCGAACACCACGCTGATGCACTACGACAAGAACCTGTCGTATTTCACGTTCGGCCAGGGCGGCTATTTCAGCCCGCAGCAGTACGTGATTCTGAATTTCCCTGTCGAGTATATGGGCCGCGTGGGGCTTTTCACGTATGACCTGAAGGGCTCGATCGGCGTGCAGCACTACCGGGAGGACAGCTCCGACTACTTCCCGACGAACAGCGGCTTCCAGCAGCGCGCGGCGAATTCGGGGCTCACGCCCGATGCCGGCGCCGTCTATCCGGGGCAGAGCAAGACGGGCGTCTCGTATTCGCTCAACGCGACGGGCGAATACCAGCTGGCGCCGCAGCTCGCGTTCGGCGCGACGGCGGCGTTCGGCAACGCGTACCAGTATCGCGAGTGGCTCGCGGCGGTGTACGTGCGCTACAGCTTCACGAAGCAGTCGGGCCTCGCGCCGATCCCGCCGACGCCGCTCATGTCGCCGTATCTGTCGCTGTCGAACTGACCGATGGCGCGAAGCCGGGCGATGCCCGGCTTTTTTGTACCTTGGGACGTGTCTGATGGACAGCCCGAGCAACTAGCCGATAAAAGTCCTCGCTCAAACAATCGATAACAAGAAAGGAGCGAGCCTGTGAGACGGCATTACATCTTGGTAGGTGACAAGAGGACAAGCGGCGCGCGAGTTACCGAAGGCATGGAATACATGACTCATCGCGGAACCATGTTGTCCTTCCTCGGCGCGAGGATCTATTGCCCTGCATGCGAATCCGAGGGCTGCATCGTCGGCACTGGCCCGCGCTGGCCGGACAATGTGATGGGAAAGCACGCGGCGTTAGACAACGACCTCGGCATGTGCAAATGCCAACCGGCGCCGCGCTTGATCGCGTCACAAGATGACATGTTCCAGACGCTCGAGGCGCATGAGTTGGCCGAGATGGGCTTTGCGCCAACCGGCACACGACTGCCGGAGCCGCCAATCGGAACTTTTCACGAGCGTATTCGAATTGTCGATGCGCAAGGCAAGCCTGTTTCCGGTGTGCCATATCACATCAAGGACCCGTCAGGCCGCACATACAAGGGATTGACCGATGCCAGCGGATATTGTCCGCGTGTATTTACAGAGAACCGACAAGACCTCTTGGTGAGCGTTGGCATCAAGGCGTTGGAGCAATGGAAACAATGAGCGGCTATCAGTATCAAGTTTCAACGAACGAACAGCCAAGTTCGCATACGGACGTGCTCGGGTATTTGATGCCCGCGCGTCCGTTCTTCTTTGTGATCGTGGAAGAACCGCGAAACGACGGCTTTCTCGTGCGAAAAATCTATGCTGCTCCGGATAATCTGTATTTACACAAGATGGATTTGTCACCAGCGCAGCAAATGCGCGAACTATTCCCTGAGCGGTATGGCTTGTCGCCGAAGGACTTCGAGTCCGTAACAAGCATCGCCGAACATGTTATGGGAAACAACAAGTCCGCATTCATATCCACCAGCGCGCTTTTTCCCGGAGGCTCGCCTCGCTTTGTCGGGAAAAGCATTTACATTGATATTGCAAAGGCAAAGCGATCCGGCGCGACGCTGATCGATACCGACGAGATTCTCCGCGCGCTCGAACAATATCGCGCCCAGAATCTACATCTTGATAAGCGGATAACGAAAATTTCAAGCTACGTGCGCGATATCGACAAGGAAATTCTCGTTAAAGGAAAGCGGATTCCGGCCAGCGCAGTTTTCACTGATGGTTCGCTGAAAGCATCGATGAGGTTTGCAAAGTATGCTCGCGTCGTTCAGGTCGTCGGCATTGTGTTCACCGCTTATGATTTGGGCGTCGCAGCCGACGCGTCATTTCAGACCAAACGCGTGCAGCCGATAGCCAAAGAAGTCATTCGGCAGACAGGCGGCTGGGCGGGAGGAATTGCAGGCTTCAGAATCGGCGCCGCAGCGGGGGCGCTGGTCGGCGTCGAAACGGGACCCGGTGTCCTGGTTACCGGGCTGATCGGGGGCATCGTGTTCGGTGCGATCGGATATATCGGCACTGAGGCAGTGGCCGAACAGATTCCGAACTAACGGGACACCAAAGACACCATGTTCAGCATAAGGAAGCTACTCGATATCCGCATCAACCGGGAGCGCACCCGGGCGCTCGAACGCATCTTCAACACATCGCACAAAGAATTGCGGCACACGTATTCCGTCGCCCCGGATGGTTTCCTGAACGCGAAACCGCCAATGTTTCCAGGCACGCAATACCTTGGAGACATCGATATCAAAGCTTCGGTCACAACGCTTCAGGTTGAGCAGCAGCAGAAAGCCATCGTCGAAAGCGCTATCGAAGCATGCGGTTTCGTGTCCGTGAGGCCGGGGAATTATGTCGGCAATAATGCTCGGTACGATATACGCAAGGTACGTCTGGCAGTAGCGAACTCGTTCGGCGGAGTTGTCGTCTCGCTTCTCTCGAATGACGTGGATGTGTTCTGGAAGTTGCGCGACGCACGGCTTAACCCACCTCCGCCCTGGATTGCGTTTCCTGACATCGACCCCGATAGCCTTGGCTCGTTGCAAGGCGATATCGAGTATTGGTGGGCCTCCTTCTGGACTCCGTTTTGGGATGCGCTGGATTCAGCACAAAAGGACAAGTTTTTGCACGACCATGACGCAACCTTCGCGTGGCGTGAGTGTATTTTCGCTCACTCATCGGCGAGATCCGTCGAATAGCGGTTTCCGCCGTAGTGCGTGAGCAATGCGGCGATGCGTTATCCGAGGCAAATATTTGCCCCGCCCGCCCGACCACAACCGCGCAACCGGACGCCCCAGCGTCCGCCCGACCGCTTCGCACGACCGCGCGTTCGCCGCCTCCCGACCACTATCTGGAGCGATACCAAAAACGATATCGGCATGGCGATTTAACTGATTGGACCGTCATGCGCGGCGGCGCTACTCTCCAATCCGGTACGTGCCACAACGACCGCGCCCTTTTGATCGCGGCGGTACCGGACAAACATAACGGAGACAACCATGAGACATTCACGACGCGTCGCGCTCGCCGCACTGCTGGGTTCCGCGCTCACGCTTGCGATCGGGACCGGCGCGCACGCCGAGGACAAGAAGATCACGCTCGGCTTCGCGCAGGTCGGCGCCGAGAGCGCCTGGCGCACCGCCAATACCGTGTCCGTCAAGAGCGCCGCCGCGGATGCCGGCATCAACCTGAAATTCTCCGACGCGCAGCAGAAGCAGGAAAACCAGATCAAGGCGATCCGCTCGTACATCGCGCAGAAAGTGGATGTGATCGCGTTTTCGCCGGTGGTGGAATCGGGCTGGGAGCCGGTGCTGATCGAGGCGAAGAACGCGAAGATCCCGGTCATCCTCACGGACCGCAACATCGACGTGAAGGACAAGTCGCTCTACGTGACGATGATCGGCTCGGACTTCCTGGAAGAAGGCCGCCGCGCGGGCAAGTGGCTCGAAGAGCGCTACAAGAACGAGCCGGGCCCGATCAACATCGCCGAGCTGCAGGGCACGGTCGGCTCCGCCCCCGCCAACGACCGCCGCGCGGGCCTGCTCGAAGTGATCAAGAACGATCCGAAGTTCAAGGTGATCGCGTCGCAAAGCGGCGACTTCACGCTCGCGGGCGGCAAGCAGGTGATGGAAGCGTTCGTGAAGACCTACGGCAAGAAGATCAACGTGGTCTACGCGCACAACGACGACATGGCGCTCGGCGCGATCCAGGCGATGGAGGAAGCAGGCTGGAAGCCGGGCAAGGACGTGAGCGTCGTCTCGTTCGACGCGACGAAGGGCGGCTTCCAGGCGATGGTCGCGGGCAAGATCAACGTGGACGTGGAATGCAGCCCGCTGCTCGGGCCCCAGCTCATGACGGCGGTAAAGGACATCGTCGCGGGCAAGCAGTTGCCCAAGCGGATCGTGACGGAGGAAACGGTGTTCCCGATGAGCGTCGCCGCAGAGGTCCTGCCGACACGCAAGTACTGAGCGCGCGGCACTTCCCTGTCCGGATCAGGACCGCCGCGCGACGGCGGTCCTGAAAGCACACGAGCGCATCCGAGCACCCACGAGTGCACCCGAGCGCACCCGACGCGCTGGAGGAACATGACCGCATCCCCGATCCTCGAAACCATCGGCCTCGAAAAGACCTTTCCGGGCGTGAAGGCGCTCCGCAAGGTCGACTTCCGTCTCTTTGCTGGCGAAATCCACACGCTGATGGGCCAGAACGGCGCCGGCAAGTCGACGCTCATCAACGTGCTGACCGGCGTGCACGCCCCGGACGCGGGCGAAATCCTGCTCGGCGGCAAGCCGGTGGAGTTCTCGACGCCGCTCGAAGCCGAGGCCGCCGGCATCCGCACGCTGTATCAGGAAGTGAACCTGTGCCCGAACCTGTCGGTGGCGGAGAACGTGTTCGCGGGGCGGCAGCCCAAGCGGCGCGGCGCGATCGACTGGCGCCTGATTCACGCGCGCGCGGAGGCTGCGCTCGCCGAGCTGAACGTGTCGCTCGACGTCACCAAGTCGCTCGACACCTACCCCATCGCCGTGCAGCAGATGGTCGCGATCGCGCGGGCGCTCTCGGTGGACGCGCGCGTGCTGATCCTCGACGAGCCGACCTCCAGCCTCGACGACGGCGAAGTCACGCGCCTCTTCGACGTGCTGCGCAAGCTCAAGCAATCGGGCATCGGGATCCTGTTCGTCACGCACTTTCTGGAACAGACCTACGCCGTCTCCGACCGCATCACGGTCATGCGCAACGGCGAGCGCGAAGGCGAATATCTCGCGCAGGACCTGCCGGTCGAACTGCTCGTCTCGAAAATGGTCGGCCACGAGCGGATGACCGAGCGCTTGAAGCGCGCCGCCACCGAGCCGCCCGCGCAGAAGGCCGCGGTCCCGCCGTTCGTCGAGTTGCGCGGAGTCGGGCGGCGCGGGCTGATGAATCCCGTCGACATCGACGTCCAGCCCGGCCAGATTCTCGGCCTCGCGGGCCTGCTCGGCTCGGGGCGCACGGAAACCGCGCGGCTCATGTTCGGCGCGGAGCGCGCGGACGCGGGCACGGTGACGATCGGCGGCCGGCCCGCGAAGCTGCACTCGCCGCGCGACGCGGTGCGCCACGGCGTCGGCTATTGCCCGGAGGACCGCAAGAAGGAAGGCATCGTGGCGGACCTGTCGATCCGCGAGAACATCATCCTGGCGCTGCAGGCGCGCCGCGGCTGGTGGCGCCCGCTCGGGCGCGCGCGCGAGCGCCAGATCGCCGACGACTACATCGCGCGCCTCGGCATCAAGGCGCGCGACGCCGAGCAGCCGATCGGGCTGCTCTCCGGCGGCAACCAGCAGAAGGTCCTGCTCGCGCGCTGGCTCGCGACCGAGCCGAAAATGCTGATCCTCGACGAACCGACGCGCGGCATCGACGTCGCCGCGAAGTTCGAGATCATGGACCGCGTGCTCGCGCTGTGCGCGAAGGGGCTCGGCATCCTGTTCATTTCGTCCGAAGTAAGCGAGGTCGTGCGCGTGAGCCACCGGATCGCGGTGCTGCGCGACCGCCGCAAGGTGGCCGAGGTCGCGGGCAACGCGGCTTCGGAGGATCAGGTATTCCGGCTCATCGCGGGAGGCAGCGAATGACGAGAATAAGAACCGCCCTGCAGCATTCCCTCTTGTGGCCGTGCGTGACGCTCGTCGCGCTCGTCCTGCTCGATCTCGCGCATAACCCGGCATTCCTGTCCGTCACGATGCTCGACGGCCACCTGTTCGGCGCGCCCATCGACATCCTGAACCGCGCGGCGCCGCTCGTGCTGGTGTCGCTCGGCATGACGCTCGTCATCGCGACGCGCGGCATCGACATTTCGGTGGGTGCGGTCGTCGCAATCGCGGGCGCGGCCGCCGCGACCATTCTCGCCGACGACCCGTCGCGCGTCGGCCTGGCGCTCATGGCGGCGCTCGCGGTCGGCGTGCTGGCGGGCATGTGGAACGGGCTGCTCGTCGCGTTCGTCGGCATGCAGCCGATCATCGCGACGCTGATCCTGATGGTCGCCGGGCGCGGCGTCGCGCAACTGCTGACGGGGGGCCAGATCATCCCGATCGGCGCACGCGGGTATCTGATGGTCGGCGGCGGCTATCTGGCGAGCATCCCCTGCTCGGTGTGGGTCGCGACCGGCGCGCTCGCGCTCACCGCGCTCCTGATGAACCGCACGGCGCTCGGGCTCTTCATCCGCGCGATCGGCGTGAACCCGGTGGCGACGCGGCTCGTGGGCTTGCGCTCGAACGCGCTCGTGTTCGGCGTCTACACGTTCTCGGGCCTGACGGCGGCGCTTGCGGGCGTCCTGATCAGCTCGAACGTGCGCAGCGCCGACGGCAACAACGCGGGCCTCCTGCTGGAACTCGACGCGATCCTCGCCGTGACGCTCGGCGGCACGTCGCTGCTCGGCGGGCGCTTCAGCCTCGCGGGCACGGTGGTCGGCGCGCTCATCATCCAGACGCTCACCTACACGACCTACTCCATCGGCGTGCCGCCCGAGGCGACGCTCGTCGTCAAGGCGGCGGTCGTGCTGGTGGTGAGCGTGATCCAGTCCGCGACGGCGCGCGCCTGGCTCATGCGGCAACTGCGGCGCGGCTTGCCGTTCGCCGCGAAGAAAACCGTCAGCGAGGCTGCACGATGAGAAATCTCCTTGACCGTCTCGTCGACCCGCGCACGCTGCCGATCGTCGTCACCGTCGTCCTGTTCGCGGCGCTGTTCGGCTTCGGCTCCGTGATGTACACAGGCTTCTTCTCGCTGCAGGTGCTGCTCGGGCTCATCGTCGACAACGCGTTCCTGCTGATCGTCGCGATCGGCATGACGTTCGTGATCGTGTCGGGCGGAATCGATCTGTCCGTCGGCTCGGTCGTCGCGCTGACGACGATCCTCGCCGCCGTGTTCGCCGAGCGCTTTCACTGGCCGGTCTGGGTGATCGTGCCGCTCGTGCTCGCGGCGGGCACGCTGTACGGCGCGGCGATGGGCGCCCTGATCCATTTCTTCAGGCTCCAGCCGTTCATCGTCACGCTCGCGGGCATGTTCCTCGCGCGCGGCGCGTGCTTCCTCATCACGACGCAGTCGATCACGATCAACGACCCCGCCTTCCACGCGATCTCCGGCTATCACCTCGACATCGGCAGCGGTTCGCTCACGGCAGGCGCGCTGATCGCCCTCGCGACGCTCGCGGTCGCGATCTTCATCGCGCATTTCACGCGCTTCGGGCGCAATGTCTACGCGATCGGCGGCAACGAACGCTCAGCGCTCCTGATGGGCCTGCCGGTCGCGCGCACGAAGGTCGGCGTGTATGCGCTCTCCGGCTTCTGCTCGGCGCTCGGCGGGCTGGTGTTCACGCTCTACGTGCTCTCGGGATACGGACTGCAGGGCCAGGGCATGGAACTCGACGCAATCGCCGCGACGGTGATCGGCGGCACGCTGCTGACGGGCGGCGTCGGCTATGTGATCGGCTCGGTGTTCGGCGTCGGCATTCTCGGCACGATCCAGACGCTCATCACGTTCGACGGCACGCTCAGCTCGTGGTGGACGCGCATCGTGATCGGCGCGCTGCTCTGTGCGTTCTGCCTGCTGCAGCGGGTGATCGAGCGGCACGCGGCAAGGCGCAAGTCGAACGGCACGGGCATGCAGCAGCGCGCGAGTTCGCGCGAGCGGCGCCGGCCCGCCGAGCCGGAGAGCGGCCCGCGCACGGATTCCGTCGCAATGACGCCCAGAAGCTAGCCGCCCGGCCGCTCCTTTTTCTTGTCGTTTCCTTCCCGTGTCCATGCGCTTTCGCGGCGGCCGCCTTGCGCGGCCGGCCTCGTTGCGGCTAGATTACCGTTCACTGCCGCACGAATAATCGGTCGCAATGAAAACCCTTAATGCGCTCATAGCGAATAATGACCAGTTTGTTCGCGACCTTCAGCTGTTCTGCATGGTCGCGCGCCGCTCGAGCTTCATCGCGGCCGCCACCGAAATGGGCATCTCGCCCGCCCACGTGAGCAAGCGCATCGCGATGCTGGAAACGAGCCTCGGCGTGAAGCTCTTTTTGCGGACCACGCGGCGCGTGAGCATCACGAGCGACGGCGAGGCGGCGTTTCAGTGGTCGCAGAAGATTCTCGAAGACGTGCAGGGCATGGTCGATGCATTCGCCGGCCTCACGAGCGACCCGCGCGGCCTCCTGCGCATCAGCACGAGCCTGCGTCTCGGGCGCGATCACGTGTCGCCCGCGCTGTCGCTCCTGCGCCAGCGCTACGGCGGCCTCGAAATCTGGCTGGAACTGCTCGATCGCCGCGTCGATCTGGTCGGCGAGAACTTCGACATCGACATCCGCGTCGGCGAGATCCAGGAGCCGCATCTGATCGCGCACAGGATCGTCGAAAGCTCGCGCATCCTCGCGTGCGCGCCGTCGTATCTGGACCGCAAGGGCATGCCGAAAACGCTGTCCGATCTCGCGCATCACGACTGCCTGCTGTTTCGCGGGCGCGACCAGCGCTTCGGCGTGTGGCGGCTCACCGGGCCGAACGGCGAGGAAAGCGTGAAGGTGACGGGGCCAGTGGCATCCAATCACAGCGACATCGTGCGGCAATGGGCGCACGACGGATACGGCGTCATCATGGCGTCGGTGTGGGATGTCGCCTCGAGTCTCCAGAGCGGCGAACTCGTGCGCGTGCTGCCGGGGCATCGGCAGCACGCGGATGTCTGGGCGGTGACGTCGGCGCGCTCGTCGGCGTCGGCGAAGATCCGTGTGTGCGTCGAGTTCCTGAAGGAGCAACTCACGAACGGCCCGTTCGCACTCGTGACGCGGGGCGTCGGCGGGCTTTAGGCTTTGGCCGGGCTCGCACGTTCTACGGCCCGCGCGCCGCGCGCCCGCTCAAGCCAGATAGCCGAGGTGCCCGGCAAGAATCCACGAACCGATCCCAATCAGGATCAGCCCGCCGCCGATCTCCGCCCGCTTGCCCGCAACCGCGCCCAGAAAGCGTCCGACCATCACGCCGAACGTGACCATGACCATCGTCGCGAGGCCGATCGTCGCGGCGGTCGAAAGAATGTTCACGTCGATGAACGCAAGCCCCGCGCCGACCGCCATGGCGTCGATGCTGGTGGCAAAACCCGTCACGGCGAGCAGCCACAGGGAATGGCGGCCCGGTTTGCCGGCGCCGGGCTCGTCATCCGCTGAATGCGTCAGACCCGCATGGATCATGTGCGCGCCGAGCAGCGCGAGCAGGCCGAACGCGATCCAGTGATCCCACGACTCGACATATGGCGCGGCCGCACGTCCGAGCGCCCAGCCGATGAGCGGCGTGGCCGCCTCGATGACACCGAAGATGAGACCCGTCCTGAGCGCCTCGCGGATGCGCGGGCGGTGTAGCGTCGCGCCCTTGCCGACGGCGGCGGCGAACGCGTCCGTCGACATGGCGAAGGCGATGAGCAGAGTGGAAGCGAAATTCATGAAGTAGCGTGCGAGCCGGGCGTGGACGTACGACATGCCGCGCGCCCGGCGGGCCGCGCTGACATGTCGATGGTCTTGCCAACCCGAAGGCGGTTCATGCCACGGTCTACGACCGAGCGTGTTGACATGAACGCTTCCGCTGTCGCGAAAGCCGGCTACTCCCCAAAGACAGCCGGAAGATTATCACGGACAGAAAGCTTAATGTAATTATTTACTCGATTCCAGGGCGCTGACGGAAAGCTGTCCTTTTCAGTGCTCACTTGAAAACAATTATTACTCGTGTAATGATATTGATTCGCATTAACTATCGTCAGCTTCCGTCGTTGGGCCCGGCATGCGGGGCTGGCCTTTCAATTTCCGGGCAGGTGTAGGCGAAGCAGTCCCAAAGCGCTGCAGCGCCGACACATTTGGCACGAAGACCATCTCGCCTGCCAGCCACTTTCTTTCAGTATCGGGGATACACATGTTGAGGAAGACGCCGCTTGCTGCGGCATTGATGACTATCGTCGCGGCGCCTATCGCGTCGCCACTTTATGCTCAAACCGCACCGCAAGCCGCAGAGTCCGCCGCGCCCGCCAGCGCCGCCAGTCCCGCACCGGCCGCGCCCGCCGAGGCCGCGACGCTGCCCGCCGTCCGCGTATCGGGCCAGTCAGACACGAGCGGCGACTTCCAGCCGGAAATGTCCAGCGTCGGCGCCAAGGTGCCGGCCGCACTGCGCGACATTCCGCAGGCGGTCGTCGTGGTGCCGAAAGCGGTGATGCAGTCGCAGGCCGCGACGTCCTTCTCCGACGCATTGCGCAACGTCCCCGGCATTACGATCGGCGCGGCAGAAGGGGGCCAGATCGGCAACAACATCAACCTGCGCGGCTTCACCGCCCGCACCGACATCTACCTCGACGGCTTTCGCGACCGCGGCCAGTACTATCGCGATACGTTCAATCTCGATTCGATCGACGTGCTGTACGGCCCGTCGTCGCTCTACTTCGGACGCGGCTCAACGGGCGGCGTCATCAACCAGGTCAGCAAGCAGCCGACGCTCAAGAAGCGCGCCGACGTGTCGGTGATGGCCGGCACGCACGACCGTTACCGCACGACGGTCGACCTTGACCAGCCGATCTCCGACACCGCCGCGTTCCGCATCAACGCGTTCGGCCAGGATCTCGGCTCGTCGCGCGATGTGATGAAGAGCAAGGACTACGGCGTCGCGCCGCAGGTGAAGTTCGGCATCGGCACACCGACGCAGATCACGCTCTCCGCGCTCATCCAGCACAACCGAGACCAGCCCGACTACGGCATTCCGCCGCTGAACGGCCACCCGGCGCCCGTCGACACCAAGACCTTCTACGGATTCACCAACGACCGCACGATCCAGGACGTCCAGACGCTGTCCGCGCGCATCGAGCATCGCGTCAACGACAACCTGACGCTGCGCAACCAGACGCAGTTCAGCCACTACAGCACCGAGGCCCGCGCGACCAACGCGGCCGCCGTGCTGACCGGTCCGCTCGGCAGCTCGCCGGCGCTCTCGAACGGCAACTTCACGACGCTGCCGCTCTCGCAGCTTTTCGTGCGGCTGCAGGGCAAGGACCGCAACATCAACGATCACTCGATCTACAACACCACGGACGTCGAGGCCAAGTTCGCCACCGGCTTCGTCAAGCACGACGTCATCGCGGGCGTCGACCTGAGCCACGAAACGTACAGCAACCAGAGCTTCACCTCGACGGCGCCGGGGCTGCCGAGCAACACCATCGCGATCGTGCCGCTCGTCGATCCGCCGTACACGCCGCGCCCGTCTAACATCCGCACGGTCGCGACCAACCTCGCGGAATCGAGCGCGAACGGCATCGGCATCTACGCGAACGACACGATCTCGATCGGACCGTACTGGAAGCTGGTCGGCGGCGTGCGCTGGGACCGCTACGAGGCGTCGATCCACAACTCGATCAACGCGCCCTCCTACGCGACGCAGACCAACTTCTACACGAGCGTGCGCGGCGGCATCATCTTCCAGCCGACCGAGACGCAGTCCTACTACGCGTCGTATGGCACGTCGTTCAACCCGTCGCTCGAAGCGCTGACGCTCACGAACACGCAGCAGAACATCCCGCCCGAAACGAACCGCTCGTATGAAATCGGTTCGAAGTGGGACCTGCTGAACGGCGGCCTCTCGATCACGCAGTCGCTCTTCACGATCGAGAAGACCAATGCCCGCACGCAAACCTCGACGGGCGAGTACACGCTCGACGGCGACGTGCGCGTGCGCGGCTACCAGCTCGGCGTGGCGGGCCACATCACGAACAAGTGGCAGGTGTTCGGCGGCTACACGTACATGAACGGCACGGTGCAGAAGGCGGCCGACGGCACCGCCGGCCACACGCTCGCGAACACGCCGCGCAACATGCTCACGATCTGGACGACCTACGCGTTCACGCCGAACTGGGAGATCGGCGGCGGGCCGGTGTACACGTCCTCGCGCTATGCGGCGAACAACAATTTCGTCGAGGTGGGCGGCTACACGCGCTGGGATGCGATGGCGGCGTATCACCAGAAAAAGTACGACATCCAGTTCAACGTCTTGAACGTGACGGACAAGAAGTATTACGATGCGCTGATTCCGTCCGATGGCGGTCGCGCGGTGCCTGGCCTCGGCCGGACCTTCCTCGCGACGCTGAACTACCGCTTCTTCTGATCGCGTGCCCGCGAAGGGCCCGCGAGCGTCGAAGCCCGCGCGCTCCCGCATCAGGGGAGCGCGCGGCCACGCAGGAAACACCACGCAATGATTCTTTCGATACCCGGCGTTCTCGCCCCCGAGGACGCCGCCGCGATGCGGGCCAGGCTCGAAGCCGCCGCCGACTCCTGGGTCGATGGCCGCGCCACCGCCGGCTACCAGGGCGCGCCCGTCAAGAAGAACCAGCAGATCGCGGAAGGCTCGCCGATCGCGCGGGAGATGGGCGACGTCATCATCGGCGCGCTGGAGCGCCACCCGCTCTTCATCAGCGCGGTGCTGCCGAACCGCGTCTACCCCCCGCTCTTCAACCGCTACGAGGGCGGCATGCATTTCGGCAGCCATGTCGACGGCGCGATCCGCATCATTCCCGGCCACGGCGCGCGCGTTCGCACCGACGTCTCGATCACGCTCTTTCTCTCGCGGCCCGAGGACTACGACGACGGCGAGCTCGTCATCGAGGACACGTACGGCGTGCAGGAAGTGAAGCTGCCGGCCGGGCACGCGGTCGTCTATCCGGCGACGAGCCTGCATCAGGTGCGGCCCGTCACGCGTGGGGCGCGCGTATCCAGCTTTTTCTGGGTGCAGAGCCTCGTGCGCGACGACACGCGCCGCACCCTGCTCTTCGACATGGACACCGCGATCCAGCGCCTGAACGCCGAAAACGCCGATGATGCGGCGCGCCGCAGTCTCGTCGGCTGCTATCACAACCTGCTGCGCATCTGGAGCGACACGTAGCCGTTGCGCAACGGCAACGCGGCGCTACATGCCCCAGCGCAGCCCCGGCGCATGCACGGGGCTGTCCCAGTGCGCGGTCATCTCGTCGTCGAGCACGCAGAGCGTGATGGACGCACCCGCCATTTCGAGCGACGTCGTGAGCGAGCCCACCAGCGGGCGCGCCACATGCAGGTCGCGCTGCTGAAGCCACAGGCGCGTCGAGTTGAAGAGCAGGTAGAGTTCGCCGAGCGGCGTGCCGCCCAGCCCGTTCACGAGCACGAGCAGTTGCGCGCCGGCCTGCGGCTTGAGGTCGTCGACGATCGCCGTGAGCAGTTCGCCCGCGATCGCGTCCGCCGCCGCCATGCGCGCGCGGCGCCGCCCCGGCTCGCCGTGAATGCCCACGCCCACTTCGATCTCGTCGTCGCCGATCTTGAACGTGCTGGTGCCCGCCGCAGGCACCGTGCAGCTCGTGAACGCCACGCCCATCGACGCCGTGCGCTTGTTGATGCGCTCGCCGAACGCCTTGCACGCGTCGAGATTCGCGCCGCTCTCCGCCATGCTGCCGACGAGCTTCTCCACGATCAGCGTGCCCGCCACGCCGCGCCGCCCTGTCGTGTAGCTCGAATTCTCGACGGCGACGTCGTCGTTGATCAGCACCATCGCGTTCTGCACCTCGGACATCTCCGACGCCATTTCGAAGTTCATCACGTCGCCGGAATAATTCTTCACGATGAAGAGCACGCCCTGCCCCGTATCGACGGCCTTCGCCGCCGCCATCATCTGGTCCGGCGTGGGCGACGTGAAAACCTGCCCGGGACACGCGGCATCGAGCATGCCGTAGCCGACGAAGCCGCTGTGCAGCGGCTCGTGCCCCGAGCCGCCGCCCGACACGAGCGCGACTTTGCCCGGCTTCAGGTCGCGCCGCCGCACGAACACGGGGTCGCTGTTGAGCACGACGAGATCGCCATGCGCGGCGGCGAATCCGGCGAGGCTCTCGGTGAGGAAATCGTCGACGCGGTTGATGAATTTCTTCATGGCCTCCACTCCTTTCTAACTGGATTGAGCGAGCCGCGCGCAGACGGCCGCGATCATGAGCTGGCTCGAGCGCGCCCCGGGATCGATGTGCCCGCGCGAGCGTTCGCCGAGAAACGACGCACGGCCTTTGGTCGCGATCATGTCGCGGGTCGCGAGCATCGATTCCTCGGCGAGCGGCGGCAGCGCGTCGAGCACCGCGGCCGCGGGCGCGCCCGCGGCGGCAAGTTCCTCGAAGCGCCGCGCGACCGGAATCAGCACGTCCATCATCGTCTTGCTGCCGACGCCCGTCTTGCCCCGCTGCCCGACCGCGTCGACGCCCGCCGCAAAGATCCGGGCGAACCCGGCGACGTCCATGCCGTTCGACGCCGCCGCCTTCGCCATGCCGTTCAGCAGCGAGAAGAAGAGCGGCCCCGACGAGCCGCCCACGGTCGACAGCACCTTCGAGCCCGCCAGTTCCAGTGCGGGGCCGAACGCTTCCGCTTCGATCTGCGCGCGCACCGCGAGAAGCGCCTCCATGCCGCGCAGCATGTTGAAGATGTGATCGCCGTCGCCGATCTGCTGATCGAGCAGCGCGATCTCGTCCGTGTGCGCGGTGAGCGAACCGTGCGCGGCGTCGATGCAGGCCATGATCGTCTTGCCGTTCATGTCGGTATTCTCCTTCCGTCGGCGCGGAAATATAAGAGGCTTCGCGCGGGCAGCGAGACGCCGACAGACTGCCCCGGACTGAAGTTGCGCTCGATCGACGTCGTCGCGACCACGGGGGTGCCGTCGCGATCGAGGATCAGCAGATGGCGCAGCGGCGAGTATTCGAGCACCTTCAGGCTGAGCGGACTCTTTCTGTCCGCCGCGTCGAGCACGACGTCCTCCGGGCGGATCGCGACGACGGCCGTGTCCGCGGGCACGGCGGACGCGTCGAAGAACGCCGGGGGCAGCAGGTTGATCGGCGGCGAGCCGAGACGCCGCGCCGCGGAGAGGCACGCGGGGTTGCCGTAGACCTCGCGCGGCGTGCCGATCTGCACGAGCCGGCCGTGTTCGAGAATCGCGATGCGGTCCGCGAGCGTGGTGGCCTCGACCTGGTCGTGCGTCACGTAGACGATCGTCGCACCGATCGTGCGATGCAGCCGCTTCAGTTCGACGCGCAGCTCTTCGCGCAGCTTGGCGTCGAGCGAGGAAAGCGGCTCGTCCATCAGGAACACGCGCGGCTCGCGCACGAGCGCGCGGCCGATCGCGACACGCTGCATCTCGCCGCCCGACAGGTGCGTCGCCATGTTGGCGAGCTTGGCCTCCATGTGCAGCATCGCAGCGACCGCCTCGACGCGCGCGCGCACGTGGGCCTCGCTCTGGCGGCGGCGCGGCGAACGCAGCGGAAACGCGAGATTGTCGAACACGCTCAGGTGCGGATACAGCGAATACTGCTGAAAGATGAACGCGACGTCGCGCTCGGACGGATGCACGCGCGTCGCGATCTCGCCGTCGATCAGCACGTCGCCGCTATCGGGGCCTTCGAGCCCCGCGATCAGGCGCAGCGTCGTGGTCTTGCCCGCACCGCTCGGGCCGAGCACGACCACGAACTCGCCGTCCTTCACGTCGAGCGAAAGATCGTCCACCGCGACGATCGCGCCAAAGCGCTTCGATACGTTGCGCAATTCGATTTCAGCCATGAACGGCTCCGGTGTGCGCGCCGGGCATGAGGCGCCCGGTCGCAGCGTCGTACAGCAAGGTGCGGTCCTGCCGGAACGACAGCCCGACCGGCGCACCCGCCGCGAGCCCCGCGTCCTTGCTCGCGCGGGCGCGCACGACGCCCGCGGACGTCTCGATCGTGAACACCTGATGCGAGCCGAGATATTCGTCGGCGATCACGCGGCCGCGCAGCGGGCCGTGCTCGTCGATCACGACATGCTCGGGCCGGATGCCGAGCAGCACGCGTTCGGCCGCGCTCGCGCAGCGCGCCACGGCGACCGGCGCGCCATGCAGGTGCACGCGCTCGTCGCCCGCGGCCACCGCGCCGTCCACCGGCAGAAAATTCATCGGCGGGCTGCCGATGAAGTTGCCGACGAACACCGTCGCGGGGAAGTGATAGATCTCGTGGGGCGGGCCGGACTGCAGCACGTCGCCCTGATTCATCACGACGAGATCGTCGGCCATCGCCATCGCTTCGCTCTGGTCGTGCGTCACATAAACGGTGGTCGCCGACAGCGCGTTGTGCAGCTTGCGCAATTCGAGGCACATCAGCTCGCGGAAATCCGCATCGAGCGTGCCGAGCGGCTCGTCCATCAGGAACGCCTTCGGCTGGCGCACGATCGCGCGGCCGAGCGCCACGCGCTGCCGGTCGCCGCCGGACAGGCCGCCCGTCTTGCGGTCGAGCAGCTGTTCGATGCGCAGCATGCGCGCGGCCGCATCCACGCGCGAGGCGATCTCGTGGCGCGGCACATGTTCGTTCTTCAGCGGAAACGCGATGTTGTTGCGCACCGTCATGTGCGGATAGAGCGCGAACATCTGGAACACGAAGGCGATGTCGCGCTGGCGCGCGCGCAATTCGGTGACGTCCTCGCCGTCGATCAGGATGCGCCCGGAGGTAGGCAGCTCGAGGCCCGCGATCATCCTGAGCGTCGTGGTCTTGCCGCAGCCCGAGGGGCCGAGCAGCACGACGAAGCGGCCGGCACCGACGGTCAGGTCGGTGTTGCGCACCGCGATGAAATCGCCGAAGCGCTTGTGCAGGCCGGCGAGCACGATCGTCGACATGGATCAGTCCGGAAAGTGGCTGGTGACGAGAAACGCGAACGCTCCCAGCAGAATGACGGGAAACGACCACGTGAAGAGTGCGAGCGAGAACGGCTGCACCAGCATCGCGATGCCGGCGGCGATCACGATGGTCGAGAGCGCCTCGCCCGGGCCGCGGCGCAGCAGCCGCACGCGCGGCAATGTCAGGTCGCGTTTCATTTGCGCACCGCTCCGAAAGTGATGCCGCGCAGCAGATGCTTGCGCAGCACGACGGTGAAGAAGAGGATCGGCAGCACGAAGAGCGTCGTCGCCGCCGCGACCGCCGGCCAGTCCTGCCCGCCCTCGCCGATGATGAACGGGATGAACGGCGGCATCGTCTGCGCGTCGCCGCTCGTGAGCAGCGACGCGAACGCGTACTCGTTCCACGCGAAGATCAGGCAGAAGATGGCGGTCGCGGCGATGCCGGTGATGGCCTGCGGCAGGACCACCTTCACGAACGCGTGCAGCCGCGTGTAGCCGTCGACGAGCGCCGCCTCTTCGTACTCGCGCGGTATCTCGTCCATGAAGCCCTTGAGCAGCCACACCGCGAGCGACACGTTGACCGCCGTATAGAGCACGATCATGCCGAAGTAGCTGTCGCTCATGCCGAGCGCGCGATACATCAGGTAGATCGGGATCGCCACCGCGATCGGGGGCATCATGCGGGTCGAGAGGATGAAGAACAGCAGGTCGTCGGCGAGCGGCACCTTGAAGCGCGAGAACGCATACGCCGCGAGCGTGCCGAGGAACACTGCGAGAAACGTCGAGCCGAAGCCGATGACGAGCGAGTTGACGAAGCGCGGCAGCACCTTCGACGGCCCCGCGATCACCATGCTGCGCTTGCGCACGTCGCGTTCGTACCAGGTGTCGGCGGGCGGCAGGCTCGCGATGAACTCGGGCGTCTGGCGCGAACGGATCGTGAAGAGATTGACGTACCCTTCGAGCGACGGCTTGAACACCACCACCGGCGGATACGCGATCGCATCCTCCTGCGACTTGAAGCTCGTCATGAAGATCCACGCGATCGGCAGGGTCGTCACGAGCGCGTAGGCGATCACGACGATCGCCGCAAAGCTCTTGCCGCGCGTCGACGCGGCCACGACGGAATGGGCGTTGCCAGGCTGTCTCATCGCTGTTTGATCCGGTTGAGGGCCTTGATGTAGATGTTCGCCGCGCCGAACACCGTGACGAACAGGATGATCGCGAGCGCCGACGAATAGCCCGTCTGCCACTTCTCGAACGCCGCGCGCTTGAGCGTGATCGAGACCGTCTCCGTGACCGAGCCCGGTCCGCCCGATGTCAGCAGGTTCACCATGTCGAACATCTTGAAGTTCTCGATGCCCCGAAAGAGCACGGCAAGCATCAGGAACGGCAGGGTCATCGGCAGCGTGATCGACCAGAACTGGCGCCACGGGCTCGCGCGGTCCACCTCGGCGGCCTCGTAGATATAGTCGGGAATCGAGCGCAGTCCCGCGAGGCAGATCAGCATCACGTAGGGCGTCCACATCCACATGTCGACCATCACGATGGTCCACGGCGCGAGCGGCACGTCGCCGATCATCTGGAACGAGCCGGGCGGGATGCCGGTGAGAAAGCTCACGATGTCGTTGAAGAGGCCCGTTTGCGGCTGCAGCAGGAACGTCCAGAAGTTGCCGACCACCGCGGGCGACAGCATCATCGGCAGCAGGATCAGCGTGGTCCAGAAACTGTGGCCGCGAAAGCGCTTGTTGATGAGGAGCGCGAGGCCGAAGCCGAGCAGCACCTCGAGCCCCACCGACCAGAAGACGAAGCGCGCGGTGACCTGCATCGCGTACCAGATGTCCTCGTCGGTAAGGATGTCGACGTAGTTGTCGATGCCGACGAAACGCACCGGCATGCTCGGCATGTTCGACTTGAAATTGGTGAACGAAAGGCGCAGCGCCCAGACGAGCGGAAAGATGTTGATCGCGAGAAGCAGGAGGATGGTCGGAAGAATGAAGAGCCACGCGATGGTCCGGTCCGACAGTCCGCGCAATTTCCCGGCCGCGCGCAACGCCTGCCGCGATTCCGGCGCCTGCGAAACGAAAGGCTTGTCTGCCAGCATCCCTGTCTCCTTGTCACGCAGCGACCGGATGACGGCGGCGCGCGCGCGATTGCGCGGCCGCCGCCATGCCGGCGGGCATCAGTTCTTGCCCGCTGCCTTGAACACCTTGTTCCAGTCCTTCACCAGCAGGTCGAGCGCTTCCTTCGCCGTGCCCTTGTCGGCCACGACGTAGTCATGCACGCGCTTCTGCATGTCGAGGAGGAGCTCAGCATAGGTCGGCTCGGCCCAGAAGTCCTTCACGATCTCCATCGACTTCAGGAACGCCGGCGCAAACGGCGCACTGCCCGGAAAGCTCGGGTCCTGCACGACCGATTTCGCCGCCGAATAGCCGCCCAGCTGCCACCATTTCTTCTGCACGTCGGGCTGCGCGAACCACTTGATGTATTCGAGCGCATCGGCCTTGTGGTCCGAGTACGACACGACCGAAATCCCCTGCCCGCCCAGTTGCGTGAACTGCTTCTTCTCGCGCGGATTCACGAAGAAGCCGATCTTCTCCCCGCCGACGTTCGGGTCCTTGTAGAGCCCCGGAAAGAACGCGAACCAGTTCATCTGCATCGCGACCTGGCCGGACTTGAACGCGTCGAGCCCTTCCTGCATGTAGGCATTGGTCATGCCCGGCGCCGTGCAGCACTTGTAGAGCGCCTTGTAGAACTCGAGGCCCTTCACCGAATCCGGCGAGTTGACGAAGCCTTCCAGGTGGTACGGCTTCTTCGGGTCCTGATACTCGAAGCCGAAGCTGTAGAGCGCATTGGTCACGCCCATCGTGATGCCTTCCGAGCCGCGCTCGGTGAAGATGTACACGCCGTACACCGTCTTGCCGTCGATCTTGCGTCCCTGGAAGAATTCCGCGGTCTGCTTGAGTTCGTCCCAGGTCTGAGGCGGCTCCAGCTCGCGCTTGTATTTCTGCTTGAACTCCGCGCGCAGCTCGGGCCGCGCGAACCAGTCCTTCCGGTAGGTCCAGCCCACCGCGTCCGCCATCGCGGGCAGCGCCCAGTAGTTCGGCGTGTTCTTCGGCCACTCCGCGTAGCCGACGACCGTTGCCGGCATGAAGTCGTTCATCGAGATCTTGTTCTTGGCGAAGAAGTCGTTGAGCTTCACGTAGTGTCCGTTGACCGCCGCGCCGCCGATCCACTGGCTGTCGCCGATGATGAGGTCGCACAGCTTGCCGTGCGAGTTGAGTTCATTGAGGAAGCGGTCGGCGTAGCTCGTCCATGGCACGAACTCGAATTTCATCTGTATGCCGCTCTTCGCCGTGAAGTCCTTCGATAATTCGACGAGCGCATTGGCCGGGTCCCATGCCGCCCAGCAAAGCGTCAGCTGCTTGCCCTGCGCATGCGCGCCCATCGACGCGCAGAGCCCCAGCGACAGCGCGAGCGCCGCAGCCACCCTTCGTGGTGTAAGCCGTAACATGTTGTCTTCTCCTTGTTGCTCTCGTCTGCGATCCTGATGACGGTCGGCACCCATGCGCCGGGCGCCGTGCTTCGGCTCTGGCGGACCGGCACCCGGTCCGCGTGTCGCGAGCGTTACGCGTGCGCATTCTCACGAAGGTAAATCCGGGTTTCGGGCGCGGGGATCGCGAGTGCCCCGCGTACGTCGTTCAGAAAATTGATCGCAGCGAGCCCCGCCCAGTGGACGATGCCGCGCACATCCTGATCGAGGATCACGTCGATCGCGCGCTCGGCGAGCTGCGCGCGCGTCTCCGCCGTCAGGCCGTGACCGATCAGGACGATGCGCGCGCGCTCGCCTGATTCGTGCAGCGCCGACGCGATGCCGGAGATGCCGCCGCCCGTCGCATACACGCCCACGAGGTCCTCGTGACGCGCGAGCAGCCCCTGCACGGCGAGGCCGGCGCCGTCGTCGTCTTCGGTGAAATCGGGCTCGGCGGTCCAGCGCAGGTTGCGGAAGTCTTCTTCAAGCACTTGCGAAAAACCGGTGCGCCGCTCGAGCTGGTCGTGCAGGCGCGACGAGCCCGAGAGCACCGCGACCGTGCCGATGCGCGTGCACAGGAAGCGCCCCATCAGAAGGCCCGCGGTGCGCCCCGCCATCCGGTTGTCGACCCCGACATAGGCCGCGCGGCCGCTGCCCGGCAAATCGGAGAACACGGTGACGACCGGCACGCTTGCCTCGTCGAGCACCTCGATGAAGCGCTCGACCCACGGGTAGTCGAGCGGCGCCATGACGAGCGCGTCGTAGTCGATCGCCTCTTCGGAGAACGCGGCAGTCTCGCGCTGGCTCGCGAAGTCGCAACGGTAGAACGAGGGCGTGATGCGGTGCTCGCGAAAGAAGCTCGCTGACAGCGCGATGTCGCGCTCGACGTGATCGAGAAAGCGGGAGTTGATCTGGGGAAGAACGAAGGCGACGCGAAAGACGCTTGGCTTGGCCGGCCGGCCGCGGCTCGCACGTTCGTCGCGCAGGGTGGCGAGCGCGACGTGCACGCGCTCCGCGGTCTCGGGACGCACGGCCTGATCGTCACGCAGGACGCGATCGACCGTCGCGACACTCACGCCCGCGCGCCGCGCAATCATCATACGTGTAGCCGGCATGGGTCTCCTCCGGTGCCGAGCCAGAAAGCATTTTTTGTTTATTCAAGGTAGTTTTTCCGCCGCAAAATGCAAGCTTTTTTCGCGGATAAATACTGTCATACGATGATGGCCATGCAAGCGGCGAGAGCGCCGGATGTTCGGTTATCCGTATCGAAATGGAACCCGCATATGAGGATTTAGTGGAAAATGGCGTGTGCCCGCGCCTTCGACGAGCGCAACAGGAGGAGCACATGACCACGATAACCTGGGTTCTTGCCGCAGACGGCTGCCGTGCGCGCATCTTCGAGACGCACGGCCTCAAGCTGGACCTTCAGGAGATAGAAGACCTCACCAATCCCGCGCCGCGCGCCACCGAACTCAGCGAGAAGGATCGCGAGAAGTTCGCAAGGACCGTTGCGAACTATCTCGACCACGGACGGCTGCACAACCGCTTCGACCGTCTGCGGCTCGCGGTCGAGCCCAGGTTCCTCGGCCTCTTGCGGGAGCATCTGAGCGGCGAGACCCGCAAGCTCGTCTTCGAGGAAGTGAACAACGACATCTCGAAGCTCGATTCACGCGGCATCGAGCGGCATCTCGGGCGGGCCTGATCCCGCGCGTTGGCTTGCGTTTGTTTGCGCGCTTGCTTGCGCGCTTGTCCGTGCCGTTCGTGTGCGCGCTAGTCCGCGCGTTTACCCGCTCCGGCACCTCTCTGTGGCGGCTGGCCTGCACGCGTTCCCGGCGCCGGGCATGCGTGCGCATGGTCACGCCCGCCGACTCGCACACCCGATGACGAAAGATCCGCAGATGACCGAGCATGACGCGCTGCATCCGCTGCGCCCCTTCCTCAGGAACTACGTGTGGGAGCACGGCCGCGTCGGCACGCGCTATCTCGACTGCACGGATGGCGAAGTGAAGTTCGACGAAGGCAAGAAGGCGCGTTTCGCGGCAGAGCCCTATATCTACGTGCCGCTCGACCGGGATGCCGCCGACGATCCGAAGGCCGGAGGCCCCGCGATCCAGGAAGCGGGCCTCGCGCGCTTTCTGCGCGCCGCGCAGCTCGGCAAGCCGGGCGAAGCGGGGTCGGCGGCCGAGGTGCAGCGCGCGGTGCACGACTGCGTGGAACTCGCCGTGTTCAGCGCGTATCAGCGCGACGCGCGGCAAGCCCGCGACCGCTATGCACAGGAGCCGATGTTCGACGACGAGATCCGCGCGGCGCTCGTCGACGATATCCGGCGCACGTATACGGGCATGCGCGAGCAGCTCGCGCTCTTCGACTTCACGGTGCTCTACGGCCTGCCCGCGCCGCTCTTGTTCAGCGACGCGCCGTTCATCGACTGGCGCGTGTGCGCGAAGCCCGGGCTGCCGTTCGTGTCGCTGCCGCTCGGGCCTTATTGCCTGCTGGTCGGCGCGACCTCGGGCAGGACGAGCCGCGCCGCGCCCGTCGTGTGGAAGAGCGCGGCCGCGATGGGCCCGCTCAAGGACCACAACCGCTACATCGTGGAGCGCGCGCGCCTGTGGATCGTCGCCGCGACGGACGACCAGCTCGTCGCCATGCAGGGCCGCTTCGCCCCGGCGAAGCAGGAAACGGCCCCGTCGGAAGACGGCGCGAGACCATCGGAACAATGAAGGGCGTACCGGCCTCGCGGCCGATACGCCACCTGGAGCATCACGCCGACGGCGCGATGTTCTGGTTGCTGCGGAACAGGTTCTGCGGATCGTAGCGGCTCTTCACGGCGGCGAGCCGCGCGTAGTTGGGGCCATAGGCCGCTTTCACGCGATCGCCTTCGTCGCCGGTGAGAAAGTTCACGTAGACGCTTCCGAGCGCAAAGGGTGTCATCGCATTGAAGAGCTCGCGCGCCCACGCGACGCACTTATCGTCGTCGGATGCTTCGGTCCAGCGGCCGTGAACGTTCATCGTGTAGACCGAATCGCGGTTCGCATACGCCGTCGCATCCACCGCCACGCGGTTGGTCTGCCCCGCCATCGCGCCGATGAATATCTCGCAGTGCGGCGAAGGCAGCGTACTGGTGTAGCGGGTCAGCACCGCCAGCGCGTCGTCGCTCAGCTCGGCGAAGTTGTGCGATTTCCAGTAGTTGCGCGCCCCCGGCGTGAGAAGCGGATCGAAGCCCTTTTGCCACGCGGTGAACGGCATCGCGCCGAGATGCTCGCCGTAAGGCGTGCCGAAGTGCCTGAGCGGCTCGACGGCCTGCGCGCCTTGCTCGACCGGGCCGACATAGCACGACGCCAGCACGATCGCGGGCTTGCCGTGCACCTCGGGCGGCAGGAACGGCAATGGCGGCGCGAAGCGCATCACGGCCCACACGGTGAGGTCATCGGACATCGACGCAACGAAATCGCGATACTTCGGCAGCACCTCGGCGCCCTGCTCCAGCGGATAGATGACGAGCCCGCCGTAGATCTCCGGACCCACCGGATGCAGCTGGAATTCGAACAGCGTGACGACGCCGAAGTTGCCGCCGCCGCCGCGGATCGCCCAGAAGAGGTCCGGGTGTTCCTCCGCGCTCACGCGGTTCCACGTGCCGTCGGCGGTGACGATCTCCGCTGCCACGAGGTTGTCGCTCGACGTGCCGAACTTGCGGCTGATCCAGCCGAAGCCGCCACCGAGCGTGAGTCCGCCGACACCCGTCGTCGAGTTGATGCCGAGCGGCGTCGCGAGGCCGAATACCTGCGCTTCGTGATCGAAGTCCGCGAGCGTCGCGCCCGGCTCGACATAGGCACGCTTCGCCTGCGGATCGACACGCACGGATCTCATCGCCGACAGATCGATCATCAGGCCGTCGTCGCATACCGCGCTGCCCGCGATGTTGTGCGCGCCGCCGCGTATCGAGAGCAGGATGCCGTTGTCGCGCGCGAAGCCCACTGCCGCGATGACGTCGGCGGTGCCGGCGCAGCGCACGATCATCGCGGGGCGACGGTCGATCGTCGCATTCCAGACCGTGCGCGCTTCGTCATAGCCGGCATCGCCGGGCGTGAGCACCGTGCCTCTCAACTTCGACTTCAGATTCCCGATCACTTCGCTTGTCAGGCTAACCATGGCATACCTCGCTGTTGATTGCGCCGTCGCTGCGCGGGCCCGCACGCCATGCGTGCCGGTGCGCGTGACCTGTCCCGCGTCATGTCTGATTCGAGAAGAAAGAGCGGGAATCGAAGAGACTCGGGCGAAGGGGGAAGGCGCGGAGTCGCTCGCCCTGATTCATTCAAGGCTCGCTTGGCCCGAATGTAAACCATTCGTTGATCGTTTCGGCACGCGACATCTAGCATGATTCGGACATAACGCCGCCATCGTTATGGATAGCGAATGGAGCGCTTCATGCAGCCATCGGCATCGCGCGGCGAGAGCGTGAGCGTCCGCCTCGCGCTGAGAATGCCGCTGACGAATGCCTATGAAGAATGCCGATGACGAAATCATCGCGGCGCGCATCGGCGCTCGTCACGCGCGCGCTCATTGCTGCGCGCTCGCCGGCGCCTGATCGCGTGCGATGATGCCCGCCTTGTCCGAGATCCGGACCAGTTCCGCGAGCGAGTGCACCTCCATCTTCTCCATCACGCGCGCGCGATGCACCTTGATGGTCTTCTCGACCGTGCCGAGCTCGCAGGCCACCTGCTTGTTGAGCAGGCCCTTCACGATGAGCGAGAGCACCTCGCGCTCGCGCGGCGTCAGGCGTCCGAGCCTGCGATGAATCGCATCGATCTCGCTGCGGCTCGCGAGCGCCTCGTCCGAGCGCCCGAGCGCGGACTCGATCGCGCCAAGCAGATCGACGTCGCTCACCGGCTTGGCGAGAAAGTCCGCGGCGCCCGCCTTCATCGCGCTGACGGTCATCGGGATATCGCCGTAGCCCGTGATGAAGATGATCGGCAGCGTCGCGCTCGCGCCGTTCAGGCGGCGCTGCAGTTCGAGGCCGTTCAGGTCGGGCAGGCGCACGTCGAGGACGAGACACGCGGCGCAATCGGTCAGCGGCTCGCAGGCGAGGAACGCGAGCGCCGAACCGAAGTCCTTCACGCGATATCCCGCCGAGCCGATGAGGCGTACCAGTGCGCGGCGCACGGAGTCGTCGTCGTCGACGACAAAAACAACGGGCGTGTTGTCGTTCATGTCGATGTTGTCGAACGGCCGGTGGCCGCCGCGTCTCCGGTTGGCAGCGTGAAATGGAACGTGGCGCCGCAGTCTGCGTTGTTCTCGGCCCAGATGCGCCCCCCGTGCATCTCCACGATGGAGCGGCTGATCGACAGGCCGAGTCCGAGTCCGTCGCGCTTCGAGGTGTAGAACGGCTTGAATATCTGTTCGAGCCGGTCGCTCGTCAGGCCCGGTCCGCGATCGCGCACGGCGATGCGCACCATGCCCGCCGGCTCGAGGCTCGCCGATACCGCGACCTCGCGGTCCTGCCCCGTGCCGCCTTCCATCGCATCGAATGCGTTGAGCAGCAGATTGAGCACGACCTGCTGCAACTGCACCTTGTCGCCGCGCACGAGGGGCAGACCGGGATCGACGTCGAGCGACACGCGCACGGCCCGCACGATCGCGTCGCTGTGCACGAGCAGCGCGACGTCGCCGATCACGCTGGCGAGGCTGAGCGGCACGAGTTCGAGTTCGCCCTTTTTCACGAGCGCCCGGATGCGGCGGAGGATTTCGCTTGCGCGATTGTTGTCCTCGACGAGATCCTGGAGGATCTCCCGCACCTCGTCGAGATTGATGGGGTCGCTCATCATGAAACGCTGCGCAGCCTGCACGTTGCTCAGGATGGCGGTGAGCGGCTGGTTCAGTTCGTGCGCGAGCGAAGCCGCGAGTTCGCCGAGTGCCGAGACGCGCGTGAGATGCGCGAGCTCCTGCCGGTTGCGCTGCAGTTCGTACCGATCGGTCCGGTCGATCACGACCGCGAGCTTGAGCCGCGTATGCTCCGAGGATATGACGTTGAGCGCGACATCGGCGAGAAAGCGGCTGCCGTCCTTGCGCCGCGCGAAGAGTGGCAGCATCACCGACGGCGGCTCGGCAGCCGGCGCGGAAGGCCCTCCGTTCGTCAGCACGCCCCTGCCGGCATCGGCGCCGCTCATGCCCGGCACGAGCATGTCCGCGGCGAGGCCGATCATTTCGGCCCGCGCATAGCCGAAGAGTTTTTCGGTGACCGCGTTGACGAGCTCGATCCGGCCGTCCGCGTTCGCAATCAGGATCGCGAGCGGCAGGCGCTCCAGCGTGTCGCGGAACTGGTCGTCGAGCGGCATCGGTGAAGGCATGCCGTACAACGCCTCGCGCCCCTGCGCCGTTCGATCGCCGCGGCCGTTGCGAGCGCCGATGCGCCGCAGGCGGCCAACGGGCAGCATCGCGAACCGTCCGCCCAATGGTTTCCATCGATCGCGCAGCATGCCGCGGATGCCGTAGCGCGGCGCAGCGGATGATCCCGCAGCCGACGCAAGGTACGGCCCCCCCTCGTCTGCAGCCTGTTGCGCGCCCCTGCGCCGCAGGAGGAGCGCCGGCAGCAGCGCAATGAACACGGCCTCGACGACAGCGACGGCGTGAACGATAGTCATGGCCCCGTGCTCCTGTCAGTACTCGCTCGCTGCGAACCGATACCGCCGGATTCGAAGGACTTCCGGAAGTAGAGCAAGTCGATTTACGGGGGATCGCATCAAGACGATCGCCGTGTCCGGCGATCAGGCGCAGACCGTTACTGAAGTACGTGGTCTCGCGCCGCGCAGTCCCATGTGTTCTTTTTGTCGTTACTGAAATGCATCAAAGCACTTTCGATACCGTACCGATTGCATCCATCTTTGGGCGCTTCATAGGGCTTTTACGCATGATTGGCGGGCGATGCTCGCGAGGCCGCGCGAATCGGGCGGGCGTGGTGTCAAGGAATGGTAGGCGGAGCCCAGCGCTTTGTAAACAGCACTCGCGCAACACATGTGCCCGGTTCGGCAACGCGAACGGCCCGGTGCACGATCGCACCGGGCCCGCGCACGCATGCACGGTTTTTGCCGCGCGACGACACGCAGAGGCATGCACGCCTCAGTATTTCGTGCAGCAAGACAAACGCACCGATCGTTGCAGCGAATGACGTTGCCTGTTCTTCAACAGGTTCGGTCAATGAATCGCGCATGACCATCACGGCGCGACCGGATAGCCCAGCGCGATCGCCTTCACACGCAACTCGTTGAAGCGTCCGCCGGGGTCGCTCGTATTCATCGAGCCGTCCGACGCCGCTCGGGCCGCCGCCTGATCGAGCTGGCCGACGCCTGCCGCGGCCGCCCCCGCCGATACCGTGCATTTCGTGCCGAACGTGCCTTGCGCCACTGCGATCGGTGGCGCATCCGTGCGCGCCGCGTTCTGGAAGTCGAGCGCGTAGGCCATGTTGAAGGTCGCCGCATCGGTTGCACGCACGCCGAGCGGGTCGAGGCCGAAGCGCCACGCGACCAGTTGATGAATCGAAGACGGATCGAACGGATAGCGCGACACCGTGTTCGCGCGAACGCGCGGACCGATCAGCATGCACGGCACGCGAAAGCCGAGCCGCCCGTCGTTGCCGAGTGCCTGCTCCGCCGCCGATACCGGCCTGAGCGGCGGCGCGACGTGCTCCATGAACCCGCCCCATTCGTCATAGACGATGATCATGAGCGTGCTGCTCCACGCGGGGCCCGTGCGGAGCGCCTCGTAGATCTGCCCGAGCAGCACCTGGCCGTTGCGGATGTCCGCGTGCGGATGGTCGTCGTTCGAGGTGCCCTGCTGCTCTCCGGAAAAACGCGGGTCCACCATGCAGAACGAGGGCAGCGTGCCCGCGGCCGCATCGGACAGAAAATTCGCGAAGAATTTCGAGCGTCTCACATGCCGCGTGCCGTAGAGCGCCGTGAACGGCACGTCGTGAAAGTAGTATTTCGACGAGACGTTCTTCGCGTCGAGCCGGTCCCAGAGCGTCGGTAGCGCCGACGTATCGAGCGAGTTGCTCAGGCGGTCCGTCTCGCCGCTGTGCAGATAGATACGGTTCGGATACGTGTCGGCGAGAATGCCGCTCATGTAGTAGTCGCAGGCGGTGTACTGGCTCGCCGCGCCGCGGAAGAAGTCCATGTCCTCCTGGCGGAAGTAGCCGACGGGCAGCTGGTCGCCGCGCACGAGGCTCGTGCCCGGCGTCATCAGAAAGCCGTCCATCGCGCCGTTCGCGAATTGCACGCGGCCGCCTTCGTACGCATGGTTCGGGTCCGCGAACGCGCAAGCCTGAAAGCCGTAAGCCGGATTCGCCGCGAGCGCGAACGGGGTCTGCACCTGTCCGAACGCGTCGGTGAACTGGCGGTTCGGGGGCAGGCCCTCGGCATTCGGCAGCCAGCCGAGCAGGTGGTCGAAAGAGCGGTTCTCCATCGTCACGAGCACGATGTGATCGATACCCGATAAGGCCGGATCGGGCAATACGGGACGCGGCAGCCCCGCGCGATCCGGCGGGATCGTCCCGACGGGCAGAGGCGTCTTGCCGGTGCTGCCGCCAGGGCCACCCGAGCCGCCCGAATCCACGCCGCCGGTTCCGCCGCATGCGGCCAGCGCAACCGAGCCGGCGAGCGCGGTGACGACCTGGCGGCGCATGGAGTCGGGATGCTTCGATGGACGATCGCTCATGGCTGTCTCCTTATCTTCGTATCAATACGGGATGGGGCGGGCATGCGGCGTGCGTCGTCGGATGTGTTGAAGTGCCGGCGTCCCGGCTGCTCGTCCGAGCAGCGGTACGCCTGTCGCTCCCTACCCTTCTCACCTCTGGCGCAAGCCCCGAGCGACATCATGAAGAATCCGTGGACGAAGAAGAACCCCTTTATGAGCATGTGGCTGAGCGGCGCGAACGCCGTGGCCGGATCGGTGCGCGGCCGCGCGAGCGCCGCCGCCAAAAGACAGACGGCGGCGGCGGTGCGCAGCGGCAACAGGCAGATCGCCGATTTCTGGACGAGCGCCCTCACGCCGCCGAAACCGGCCAGAAGAAAGAAACGCCGCTGAAGCTGCATCAGCGACAGCGGCAGCGCGCGCCCGGCTTCGCTCAGGCGCGCTCCAGCACGGCCATTTCGCGCACCACGACGAGCAGCATCGAAAGACTCGCGCCGCCCGTCGCGCGCAGTTCGGTCACGAGCCGCGCGTAGCGTTCGAGCGCATCCTGGCGCTTCGCGCGCCAGCTTTCGACGATCACCTCGGGCGTGTCGATTCCACGCGACTCTTCGACCGCGCTCACCGTCAACGCACGCTTGAGCCGCGCCAGTTCCTCCAGCGCGCCGGCCCGCGCGAGCAGGTCCCAGTGGGTGGCGGCGGGCAGCGCCATCGCGCGCTCCGCGATCCAGCCGTAGTTCAGCAGCGTGCCGATCGCGAAGTACACGCTCGCGACGAGTTCGAGGCTGCGATCGCAGTTCGACGCCACTTCCGCGCTGTCGAGCACCGCCGTCGATATCTCGCCGCTCGCCACCCGCGCGGCCAGCCCGCTTTCGACGCCCGCATCCTCGAGTTCGCGCCGCCGTCCGTACCACGCTTCGAGGTCCGCGGCGGGCAGCAGCGCGGGCAGTTGCGGCGCGAGCCGCTGCGCCGCCTCGCGGCAGCGCGCAGGCAGCGTCGCCGTTTCGTTCAGGCGCTGCTTGAGATGCCGCAGGAACCAGAGCGTCGCGCCTTCCAGCAGCCGCACGACTTCGACGAACATGCGCGCCTGCACTTCGTCGGCGACAAGGTTGTCGAGCCGGTCGATGCTCTTCCACAGCTCGTTGAGGTCGAACACGTCGCGTGCCATGATCGCGGCGCGCACGATGTCGCTCGGCCGCGCATCGGTCTCCTCCATCAGCCGGTGCACGAACGTGCAGCCGACGCGGTTCACGAGCGCGTTCGTCAGATGCGTCGCGAGGATTTCGCGCCTGAGCGGATGGCGCTGCATCGGCTCGCTGTAGCGCTCCTGAAGCGGCAGCGGGAAGTAGTCGAGCAGCATGCCCGCGACGAGCGGGTCTTCCGGCACGTCGGATTCGAGCAGTGCGTCGTAGAGCCACATCTTGCTGTACGCGAGCAGAACGGCACGCTCCGGTGACGTGAGCCCCTGCTTCGCGGCCTGCCGCTCGGTGATCTCGTCGTCGGAAGGCAGGAACTCGATCCTGCGCTTCAGGCGGCCCGCGCGCTCCAGCGAGCGCATGAGGCGCGCCTCGGGATCGAGCATCTCGGTCACATAGCGCCTCGCGATCGACAGCGCCTGCGTCTGCGAGTAGTTGTCCTTCAGCACGAGCAGGCCGACCTCGTCGGTCATCTCCGCGAGCAGCTTGTTGCGCTGCTTCTCGGTCATCTCGCCATCGGCCACGACGAGGCCCAGCAGGATCTTGATGTTGACCTCGTGATCCGAGCAGTCGACGCCCGCCGAGTTGTCGATCGCATCCGTATTGATGCGCCCGCCCTGCTGCGCGAACTCGATGCGCCCCAGTTGCGTGAAGCCGAGGTTGCCGCCCTCGGCGACCACCTTGCAGCGCAGTTCCGCGCCGTTCACGCGCACGCCGTCGTTGGTGCGGTCGCCGACCTGCGCATGCGTCTCGTGCGCCGACTTCACGTAGGTGCCGACGCCGCCGTTGTAGAGCAGATCGACGTCCGCGAGCAGGATCGCGCGCATCAGCTCGTTCGGCGCCAGCGTCGCGGCGGTGATGCCGAGCGCCGCCTGCACCTGCGCCGGTATCGCGATCGTCTTCGCCGTGCGCGGGAACACGCCGCCGCCCGCCGAGATCAGCGAGGCGTCGTAGTCGGCCCAGCTCGAACGCGGCAGGGCAAAGAGACGCTCGCGCTCCCTGAAGCTCGCCTCGGTATCGGGGTTCGGGTCGAGAAAGATGTGCCGGTGATCGAAGGCGGCAATCAGGCGGATGTGGCGCGAGAGCAGCATGCCGTTGCCGAACACGTCGCCCGACATGTCGCCGACGCCGACCACGGTGAAGTCGGTCGTCTGCGTATCGACGCCCGTCTCGCGGAAATGGCGCTTGACCGATTCCCACGCGCCGCGCGCGGTGATACCCATCTTCTTGTGGTCGTAGCCGACCGAGCCGCCCGATGCGAACGCATCGTCGAGCCAGAAGCCATATTCGCGCGCGATCGCGTTCGCGTAGTCGGAGAACGTGGCCGTGCCCTTGTCCGCGGCGACGACGAGATACGGATCGTCCGGGTCGTGGCGCACCGCGTCGGGCGGAGGCTCGATGCCGCCCGCGACGCGATTGTCGGTCACGTCGAGCAGGCCGCGCAGGAACATCTGATAGCAGGCGACGCCTTCCTGCAGGAACGCTTCACGTTCGCTCGCGGGCGGCGGGTTCTTCACGACGAAGCCGCCTTTCGAGCCGACCGGCACGATCACCGTGTTCTTCACCATCTGCGCCTTCATGAGCCCGAGCACTTCCGTGCGGAAGTCCTCGCGCCTGTCCGACCATCGCAGGCCGCCGCGCGCGACGCGCCCGCCGCGCAGATGCACGCCTTCCACACGCGGCGCGTACACCCAGATCTCGAACATCGGCCTGGGCTCGGGCAGCCCCGGCACTTTCGACGGATCGAGCTTGAACGACAGGTACGGCCTCGGCCGCCCGTCGGCGTCCTTGCGGAAATGGTTGGTGCGCACCGTCGCGTTGATCACGCCGAGGAACTGGCGCAGGATGCGGTCTTCGTCGAGGTTCGGCACCTTGTCGAGCGCCGCTTCGATCTCGGAGAGCACGCGCTCCGCGAGCTTGTCGCGCACGTCGCGGTTCTCGTGCGCGACACCCGGCTCAGGGTCGATCGCGGGATCGAAGCGCACGAGGAACAGTTCCAGCAGCTTGCGCGCGATCGCCGGGTTGCCGGTCAGCGCGCGCTCGATGTACGCGTCGCTGAAGGTCGAGCCCACCTGCCGCAGATACTTCGCGTAGGCGCGCATGATGGTCACGTCGCGTGCGCCGAGCTGCGCGCGCAGCACGAGGCGGTTGAAGTCGTCGTTTTCGACTTCGCCCGTCCATACGCTTGCGAACGCGTTTTCGAACAGCGCCTTCACGCGGTCGATATCGAACTCGACGTCGTCCGCGAGTTCGAGGCCGAAATCGTGGATCCACGCGTGCGGCGCGCCGGTGGGCTCGATGCGGTACGGCCGCTCCTCGTCCACGCGCACGCCGAGATGCTCGAGCATCGGCAGGCTGTGCGACAGCGCGATCGGCTCGCCCACGCGATACACCTTGAAGCGAAACGCGCGCCGCCCCGCCTCGATCGGCCGGTAGAGGCTCATCGCGAGGCCGCTGGCCCTCGACTGCGTCTCCTCGATCAGTTCGATGTCGCGCACCGCCGTGCGGGCCGGATAGTCCTCGCGATAGCCCGCGGGGAACGAATCGGCATAGCGCTGCAGGAGGCGGTTGCCCGCTTCCTCGCCGTGACTGTCGATCAGCGCGTCGGCGAGATCGTCCTGCCAGCGGCGCGCCACCTGCACGACGCGTGCTTCGAGCTCGCGCGTATCGACTTCGGGCATCGCGCCCTTGTGCGCGCGCACGGTGATGTGAATGCGCGCGAGCGGCGACTCCGACAGGAGCGGCGTGAACTCGATGCTCTTGCCATTGAACGCCTCCATCAGCACCTTCGAGATGCGCCGGCGCAGGTCGGTGTTGAACTTGTCGCGCGGCACGAAGACGAGGCACGACACGAAGCGGTCGAAACGGTCGCGCCGCACGAAGAGCCGCGTGCGCTGATGCTCCTGCAGGCGCAGCACGCCGAGCGCGATATCGAAGAGCACGTCTTCGTCGGCCTGGAAGAGTTCGTCGCGCGGATACTGCTCGAGCACCGTGATGAGCGACTTGTGCAGGTGCCCCTTCGCGAGAAAGCCCGCGCGCCGCACGATGTTCGCGCACTTGCGGCGCACGATCGGAATGTCGGAGGTCGGCACGAGATACGCGGTGGACGTGTACAGGCCGAGAAAGCGCCGCTCGCCGTTCACCTTTCCGTCGGGGCCCACGCGCTTCACGCCGACGTAATCCAGATAGCCTGGCCGGTGCACCGTCGCACGGGAATTGGCCTTGGTGAGAAAGATCGCCGTCCCGCCTTCGATGATCGCGGCAGCGGCGGGCGGCAGCGGCGTCACGTCGTCGGCGCTCGGCAGGCGCAGGCCCTCGCGCAGGATGCCCGCGCCCGAGCCGGGAACGCCGCGCAGCGCGAAGCCGCCGTCCTGCCGGACGAGTTCGTAGTCGCGGTGGCCGAGGAACGTGAAGTGATCCGCGACCATCCACTCCAGGAAGGCGCGCGCCTCGATGCCGTCCGGGCTCGTGTCCTGCGCCTTCAGCTCGCCGATGGTGGCCCGCGCCACCTCGATGATCTTCGGCCAGTCCATAACCGACGCGCGCACGTCGCCGAGCACGCGCGCGATGTTCACGCGCAGCTCGTCGAGCTTCGACGCCTCGCTGCAGCGGTCCACTTCGAAATGTATGAATGATTCGAGCGCGGACTGCGGGTCGCCCGCGTCGGAATGCCCGAGGCCGATGCGCTCGATCGCGCCCGACTTGCCGCGCCATACGCGAAACACCGGGTGAATCGCCGAGTGCAGCGCGAGGCCGAGGCGGTTGACTTCCATCGTCACGGAATCGACGAGGAAGGGCATGTCGTCGTTGACGATCTCGACGACGGTGTGGTCCGAATGCCAGCCGTGCTGCTCCAGATTCGGGTTGTAGACGCGCAGGACCTCGCGCCCGGTGACGAACTTCTGCGCGGTTTGCCAGTGCGCCATCGCGGCGCCGTACAGGTCGGCGATATCGCGGCTCTGGATGTCCTCGACGTCCACGAGTTCGTAGTAGTGACGCAAAAACGGCTCGATGACCGCGAACGTGGGCTCCGGCAGGCGCCCGCGTGCAAATTCGACGACTTCGTTGAGCAGATGCTCAACGCGCTCCTCGTTCTTGACCAGCATCGTGTCCTCCCGGCTCGCACGACGGCAGGTGCCGCCCCCTTTCGGATTATGCGCCGGGTTGGGTGACGCTCAATGCGGCTCTGCACGAAATGCGTGCGGGACGTGCACCAATGCGCCCGCTTTGCCTCGGAACGGTCGCGCCCTCAGTCGGCGATGGTGCCGCTTGCGGGCTGCGCCGGGGACGCCGCGCCGGTACCGGTCGCGCCGCCCGTGCCCGCCGTGAGCTGGGCGTACACGTCGTGCGAGAGATCGAGCAGCATCTTGCGGTCGATGCCGCCCGAGACCGCGTAGCCGAAGTCGCCGTCGACCCAGTAGAAGACGTTCACGAGCCCGTCCTGATAGAGCTTGAACGCGGTCGTGTTGGAGTTGACCTTGCGGTGCGAAATGCACAGCGTCACGCGCTCGCCCTGCGCATCCCGGTACATGAACTGCGCGATCGGCCCGTCGCTGCCCGGCAGGATGCGCCCGCCCATCAGCTCGAAGCCGTTGCGCGTGAGCACGGGCGGGTGCACGTCGGTGCCGAGCCGGCTCGACACCCATTTGACGAGCTCATGCTCCCGGTCGACGCCCACTTCCACCGGGCGCATCACCTCGGGCGCATACACGACGTGCGCCATGGCGGACTGCCGCACGAACGCCATGTTCTCGTCGAAGCGGGCCGTACGCATGAACGAATTGCCGCCGCCCGGCATCATCGACGACAGCGCGCCGCCGTTGGTCGCCGCGGCGCCGATCGCCACGCCGAGCACGAGCGTCGCGGCCATGCCCGCCAGGCGCGGCCAGAAGCTGGCGGAATTGGCGGCCTGAGCACGGCGGCCGCCCGCGGCGTCCACGAGACGCTTCGGCACCGGCTCGGCGAGCACCCGATCGTAACGATCATGGAACATGTTGTTGATCGCGAAATAATCGCTGATCCGCGCGGCCAGATCCTCGTTGCGCTCCAGCAGGCGGTCGATTTCCTCGCGGCGATGCGCCGCCAGCGATCCGTCCACATACGCGTGGATTTCCTCTTCGCTCACCGGGGTCTGTTGTTGTTCGTTCATCGCACCACCTGTAGTTTCGTACCCGGCTGCGAGCCGGCCATCAGCGTGCGCAGCCGCTCGCGGCCGCGCGACAGACGCGACATCACCGTGCCGATGGGGATGTCGAGCGCAAGCGCCACTTCCGAATAGCTCATCTCCTCGAGACCCACGAGCAGCACCACTTCGCGCTGCTCGACGGGCAGGCGCTGCAGCGCATAGTCGAGATCGCGCACTTCCAGTGCCTTCGAGTGGTCGCCGTGCACGGCGAACTGGCGCTCGGCGAACTCGTCGTCGTCGACGGAAACGTGGACGGCGCGGCCGCTCGCCGTGCGGACCTGATTGACGTGCACGTTGTGCATGATCGTGAAGAGCCACGCTCGCATGTCCGTACCCGCTTTGAACAGCGCCGTGTTGCGCAGCGCGCGCTCGAGGGTGTCCTGCACCAGGTCGTCGGCGAGGTCGCGGTTCGTGATCAACGCACGCGCGTAGCGCCGCAGACGCGGCACATGCTCCATCAACTCGTCACGAACGCCCATCGCGCTTCCTTTCAGTCGGCTCTGTCGGGCGTCCAGGACGGACGCCGCCTTGTTGCAGGAGCAAACGCGATTGCGGCCGATTTATTCCACATTCCCGGGTGTTCGTCATGGGGTGTTCGTCAATGGGCGCTCAGCGAATCGGCAGCGCGCATCAGCCCGTGCGTGCGGGCGCGGCCCGCCAGCACGTAGCGCGTGCCGCGCCGGCACCACGTGAGGAGCCGCTCGTCGCCCGCCCGGCGCGCGAGCCACTGCGCCTCGCCGCGTGCCATCGGATCCGCGACGGAAAGCAGCACGGCAGTCTCGCCCGCATCGTTGCGATAGACGATTTCCGCCGCGTGCCGCATGAATCCGACCGGCACCGTGGTCGCGAGCACCGCGTGAAAGCCGAGGCTCGACAGATCGGGCACATCGGCCGGCATGCTGCCATGGCTTTCGACACCCGCCGACGCCGTCTTCAGCGCCATCAGCGCGGCATTGTCGAGACTCGCCTCCGGCACGCGCAGCACGAAGAGCGCGCCCGCGGCCACACACGCCGCGGCGAGCACGCCGGCCACGATGCGCCGCAACACGCGCAGGTCCCGGCGCGGCGGGCGCTCCGGGCGTTCCGGGCGCCGTGACTGCGGCGGATTCTTCGCGGAGGTAGCTTCGTCGTCGCGAAAAGTGTTCTGCATCTGCTGGTTCAGCCTTCCGTAAAAAGCGATCCGGCGGGCTTCCTCGGGCCGGCTCTCCATATAGCGGCGAACGTCGGCGGCCCGTTCGGGGCCGAGCAGGCCGTCGGCGAACGCCTGCACTTCTGCCTCCGAGAGCTGCGGGTCTGCGTGGGGGTCCGGGTTTGCCATGCTGCGTAGGGTCTGGTGTCGTCCCATGTGCAAACACGGCCTGAGCCGCCCTTATTCCGCCATCGATGAAGTTTTCGCATTGATCGTTTACCCGCACTTCGAAGCGCTCCGTCGCGGGATATCACATGTCGGGTCCTTCTATCCCGGCCTTCCGGAATATCCCGGCGCAGCCTGTGTTCACCCCAGTGCACGCCAGCACAAAACCAACCGGAGACGAGACAGCCATGAAGATTCCCGCCCTTGCAGGCGCGGGCGCGCGCCTGAGCGTCGCGCTTGCCGCCGGCGCGGTGTTCGCCCTGAGCGGCGGCGCCGCTTTCGCCGCCGGACCCGGCGGCCATCCCGCAGCAGCCGACGCCGAAGCGCCGTTCCTCGCCGAGAACGACCGCGCGATGACCCGCATGATGGACGACATGTCGATCGAGCCGACAGGCGATGTCGACCGCGACTTCGTCGGGATGATGGCGCCCCATCATCAGGGCGCGATCGACATGGCGCAGGCCGAGCTGCGCTACGGACACAACGAGCAGCTGCGGCGCCTCGCGCAGGAAATCATCGTCGAGCAGCAGCAGGAAATCGTCGCGATGCGGCTCGCACTGGGTGATGCGCTGCCGCCGGCCGCGCCCGCGCCCGATCAGGACGCGCCGACGACGCCCGTGCACGGCATGCCGACGCACATGCACATGAGCACGCCAATGAGCACGACCGCGAACACGAACAACGCGCCGATGCGCATGGACATGAGCAAGGAGACACCATGAAGCCCCTGTCGATACTGGCCGCCCTTCTCGTCGCCGGCGCACCCGCCGCGTTCGCGGGGCAGGTGCCCGCCTCGCTGTCGGCGCCGGACATCGCGGTAAGCCACCGCGACCGCGTCTATGCCGCCGAGCAGTTCTCGAACACCGTCTCCGTCACCGATCCCGCCGACAACCGGCTGGTCGGCGTGATCCGCCTCGGCGACCCGTCCCCGGGGAACTTCAGCCCGCTCTACCGCGGCCAGGTGCTCGTGCACGGCATGGGCTTCTCGCCGGATCACCGGACCATCGCGGTCGTGTCGATCGGCTCGAACTCGGTGTCGTTCATCGACACGCAGACCAACGCCGTGAAGCACGTGACCTACGTCGGGCGCGCGCCGCACGAGGCGTTCTTCACGCCCGACGGCAAGGAAGTGTGGGTGACGGTGCGCGGCGAGAACTACATCGCCGTCCTCGACGGGAAGACGTACGCCGAGAAGACCCGCATCGTCGTGCCCAACGGCCCGGGCATGCAGATCTTCTCGCCCGACGGCAAGTACGGCTACGTATGCTCGTCGTTCAATCCGGAGATCGACGTCGTCACGGTGGCCGATCACAGGATCGTCGGGCGCGTCAGGCAGGCGAGCCCGTTCTGCCCGAACATCGCCGCGACGCCCGACGGCCGCCAGGTGTGGTTCACGCTGAAGGACACCGGCAAGACGCAGGTCTTCGAGGCCCGGCCGCCATTCGCGCTGCTCAAGACGCTCGATACCGGGCCGATCACGAATCACGTGAACATCGTGCGCAACGCGAACGGCATGTTCGCGTACGTGACCGTGGGCGGGCTGAACCAGCTGAAGGTGTTCCGCACCGACGATTTCTCGCAGGTCGCGACCATCTCGCTCGGCAGCCTGCCGCACGGCATCTGGCCGTCGGGCGACGGCACGCGCGTCTACGTGGGTCTCGAAAACGCCGACGCGCTCGCCGCGATCGATACGCTCACCAACCGGGTGATCGCGACCGTCCCCATCGGGCAGGCGCCGCAGGCCGTCACCTACGTGCCCGACGCCGTGCCCGAGGGAGACGGCACGCAGAACCTCCAGCCGCTCGGCATCGCGGGGCAGACCGCGCATCTCGCAATGGTCAGCACCGCGAGCGCCGCTGCGGGACCGGCAGGCGCGGCAGGCGCGGGCGGATCGGGCAATCCGCCCACCACCGTCGCGCTCTTCGACCAGGGGCTGCTGCAAGTGCTGCAGGCCTCGGCGACCGGCCTCGAGCCGCGCCAGCCCTACGTGCTCGGCCTCGCCGACAACCCGGACGGCAGCGGCAGCATCGAGTCACTCGCGACGTTCATGACGAACCCGGCCGGCTCGGCCATCGTCAACGCGATCGGCCAGATCCGCCAGATCGTCGCGCCCGGCGAAGCGAACCCGAACGACCGGCGCCGCTATCTCATCATCGCGCCGCGCGTCGACGGCAAGCCGGGCGTGCCGGTGCAGGTTCAGGCGCTGTAGCGCGGCGCGGCGATAGGCGCGGGAGGCCCCGCGCCTATCGCGCGAAGGTGCCGAGCCGGTCGTGGTCGTAGTATTCGAGCGTCACGCGATCCGCCGTAAAGCTCGCCTTCGAGATCGTCCCCGGCTGGGCGTTCTCGTCGTGCAGCACGAACGTGAAGACGTCGCCGTCCCAGTGCGTGAGCGGCAGCCTGAGCGGGGTGGCTCCGATCACGAGCACGAGCGCCGTGCCCGCGAGCGTCACCTGCAGCGGCCCGTAGTACTCGTTGCGGTACGTGCCGGCGTAGTTCGCGAGCGGCTGCGGCGGCTGCGGGTTCACCGGCCGCGGCACGCCGACGAGCGAGCCCTCCGGCGCGAGCGACGGCGCGAACGCGTTGGCGAAGATGGTGGCCCAGTCTTGCCGGATCGCACCGAACTGGACGAGGTCGAAGAACTGCGCCGCGAGCGTCTCCGGCACGCCGAACGGGTAGCCGTTGGTCAGCACGACGATCGCGACTCCCGTCGACGGCACGATGGTGAAGACGGTCGCCGCGCCGACGCCGAACGCGCCCGAATGGTTGTACGAGACGCGCCCCGCTTCCGTCGTGCCGACATTGAAGCCGAAGCCGTAGTAGCCGTCCGGGCGGCCGTCGTGGGCGGGGCTCGAGAGATTCTGCCGCGAGAGCGCCGGCATGAGCGCCTTCTCGTCGACGATGCGCCGCCCCGCCACCGCGCCGTTGCCGAGGATCATGGCGAGCCACTTCGCCATGTCGTTCACCGACGAGCTGACGCCGCCCGCGGGCGACTGCGCGTCGGGCATCGTGCCCGGGCCGACCCGCCACTTGCCGTCCAGTTTCACGTGGCCCACCGCGCGGTTCGGACGCGCCACGAAATCGGCGTAGCGCGAACTGGTGCTCGTCATGCCGAGCGGCCGGTAGATCGCGGTCTCCGAGAGCGTCGCCCAGTCGACGCCGGACGCCACCGCAACCGATTCCGCCGCCGCGGTCAGCCCGAAATTCGTGTACAGATACGTCTTCCTGAACGGTTCGAGCTTCAGGTAGCGAAGCCGCTCCAGCACCTGCCGCTGGTCGTAGCCCATGTCTTCCAGCAGGTCGCCGGCGTGATCGGGCAGCCCCGAGCGGTGCGAGTACAGGTCCGCGACCGTGACCGCCTCGCTCACGGCCGGATCGGACAGCGTGAACCACGGCAGATGCGCGCGCACGGGCGTGTCCCACGACACGTTGCCCTTCTCGACCTGCGTCGCCACCACCGTCGCGCCGACGCCCTTCGATACCGATGCGAGCTGGAACACCGTGTCCGCGTCGACCGGGGCGGGCGCATTCAGCGAGCGCACGCCGAAGCCCTTCGCGTAGACCGTCTGGCTGCCGCGCACCACGGCCACGGCCATGCCGGGGACGCCCGTGCTCGCCATCAGGCGGGCGGAGAGCGTGTCGAGTTGCGCGATGGCGTCGTTGATCTGCTTGTCGGGCACCGGGGCGGGCCCGGGGTCGGTATTTGCATCGTCGCTCGAGCCGCACGCGGCGAGCACGCCCCCGCACAGCGCCGCGCCGAGAAACCGGCGGCGCCCCTGCAATGGTGTCATGAAGACTCTCCCGATGACGCCGAAGCCGCAGCCAGCACGGACGCCCGGCTTGTTGTTGTCAGCGCCGGCGCGGCGCCGCATCCGGCGGATTGTGCCGCATGCGAGCGATTTTGCGTGCGCTCTTTGGCCGGGCACGCGCAACCGGGCCGCGTGGCGGCTGCGTGTGCGCCGTGGCACCGCGCGGCCCGGTCACGCGTACCGGCATGCGGCGTACTATTCGATGACGCGCGGGAGCGCCTTTGCGGGACGCTCGCGGCAACGTTCCAGCACACGAGGAGATGCCATGCCGGAAAGCGGAAACGACACGCCGCCGTCGCTCGTGACGGTGCGCCCGGAGCGCGAAATCGCCACGCTTCAGCGCGTGCCCTACTTCGTGGGCATTTCGAAGGCGACCGCCGGAGCGAGCGGCCTCTCGATGCATCTCGTCGTCGTGCCGCCGGGCGGACACGGCGAGCCGCACGTGCACTGCGGCTACGAGACCGGAATCTACGTGCTGGAAGGGCGCGTCGAAACGCGCTACGGGCCGGGGCTGCGGGAGTCGGTCATCAACGAGGCCGGCGACTTTCTGTTCATCCCGCCGGGCGTGCCGCATCAGCCGTTCAATCTGAGCGACACGGCGCCGGCGAAGGCGATCGTCGCGCGCAACGATCCGGGCGAAGTGGAGCGCGTCGTGCCCTACGATCCGGCGCACGACGCCTGAGACGCGTTACGTCGATTCCGCGCGTCAGTTGCCGAAGCCGGCGGCGGTCGGAAGGTCGAGCGAGCCCTTGTCGGTGAAGCGGGTGCCGCCGAGCGCGCCGCCCGCGAGCCTGCCGCGCAGCGCGTACGGAATGCTCTCCAGCTGCGAGCCGCCCGCGAAGCCGAGCGCCTGGCGCGCCGCCGTGAACGCCGAAACCGTCACCGGCACGCTCAGCACGGCCTCGCCGAAACGCGGCACGCTGCCCTTCTGGTCACTCACGCCGCTTGCGAACGGCTTGCCGTTCAGGTCGAGGTCGAGCGAGACGCCGTCGTAGTCGATGGGGGCGTCGTTCGGGTTCTGCAAGCGCAGCTTCACGTTGAAGCGCATCTCCAGGCCCTGCCCTTCGAGCGGCTCGAGGCCCACCACGTTCACGCGCATCGGCTCGCGGCCGAACATGCCCGCACAGCCGCCCGCCGCGAAAAGCGTGCACAGCGCGCACAGCACGAGGACGAGCCGGATCGATTTCAGGACGGGATTCTGTTGCATGGATTTCGACCTCCGGTCGCGTGAGGCAAGCGATTGAATGTGAGCGATGAATGCGCCGCGTGCTGGACACGCATTGGGACACGTATTCGGACACGCATTGGGACACGCATTGGGACACGCATTGGGACACGCATTTGGCCGCGTATTGTACCGGCGGCGCGCAACCCGCCCGCTGCGGCCGACCCACCCCTTCTCCCGGTGATGCCGCGGCCCGCTTCGTATGCCTCGCGGGAATGAGTGTTATGCGCGGCGCGGATCTACTGCCGGCACGTCCGCCCGACGACGATGGCAAAGCGCAGACCCACCGGCACTCGACCCTCGGGCAATCGGAAATTCGCCTGAAGGAACCGGTCGCGCATCCCACATTCAAGGAGCCCCATCATGTCATTGCAGGACAAGCTCGACGCATTCAAGGCCGATTTCAAGGCGGGAAAAGCACCCTACTTCGCACCGCCGGAAATCCATCCGGTCATGGAGCGCGCCACCGCCGAACTGATCGCATCGGGGCAGGCCGAGCGCGCGCTGAAGGCCGGCGGCAAGGCGCCTGCGTTCACGCTGCCGGACCCGGACGGCAAGCCGGTTTCGTCGGCGGCGCTGCTGGAGAAGGGGCCGCTCGTCATCAGCTTCTATCGCGGCGTGTGGTGCCCGTACTGCAACCTGGAACTGCAGGCGCTTCAGGAGGCGTTGCCCGCGTTCGCCGCGCATGGCGCGAGCCTCGTCGCGATTTCGCCGCAGAACGCGGTGAACAGCCGCAAGTCGGTACGCACGAACAAGCTCGGCTTTCCGATTCTCAGCGACGCGCGCAACGATGTCGCCGACGCGTTCGGCCTGCGCTTCGCGCTGCCCGACTATCTGATCGAGCTCTACAAGACGCTGAAGAACGATCTGCCCGCCTTCAACGGCGATCCGGGCTGGACGCTGCCGATGCCCGCGCGCTACGTCGTCGGCACGGACGGGACGATTCTCTACTCGGAGGTCAATCCCGACTACACGCGTCGTCCGGAACCGTCGGACATGCTGGCCGCGCTGCGCGAGGCGCGAACGCAGGCGGTCTGATGCCGCTTTGCCCTCAGCCGATGCCGTCACCCGCCGCCGGACTGGCGGCCGGTGCGAGCGCCGCCTCGACGAACGCGACGAACGCGCGCGCCTTCGCGCTCGCCATGCGGCCGGTCGGATAGACGGCCCACAGGTCGACCGGCGGCAGCGCCCAGTCGGTCAGCACGGTGACGACCGCGCCGCTCGCCAGCTCAGGCGCGAACATCCATTGCGACGCCACCGCGACGCCCATGTCCGCGAGCACCGCCGCGCGCACGCCTTCGGCGGCCGTCACGCGCATGCGCCCCGAGACGGCCACCGCCACCTCCGTGCTGTCCCGGCGGAACGACCACGCGCTGCCGCCGCCGCTGCGCTCGTAGACGATCGCCTGATGCCGGGCCAGCTCGGCGGGCGTGGCGGGAATGCCGGCCTGCCGGAAATAGGCGGGCGTGCCGACCACGAACCGGTCGCTCTGCGCGATCTTGCGCGCGGTCATGCTCGAGTCGCCGAGTTCGCCCATGCGCAGCGCCACGTCGACGCCCGCTTCGAGCAGATCGATGTTGCGGTCGTCGAGCACGACGTCGATGGTGAGTTCCGGATGCGCCGCGAGGAAGTGCTTCATCAGCGGCACGACATGCAGCCGCGCGAACGTGACGGCGGCGCACACGCGCAGGCGCCCCGACAGGCTCGCGCCCGCGCCGCGCGCCGCGAGTTCGGCTTCGTCCGCTTCCTCGATCGCGCGCCTCGCCCGCTCGTAGAACTGCTGGCCGGCCTCGGTGGGCGTGAGACCGCGCGTCGAGCGCAGCAGGAGCCGCACGCCGAGCCGCTCCTCGAGCTGCGCGATCGACTTCGATACCGCCGGCTGCCCGACGTTCAGCCGCCGCGCGCCGCCCGAAAACGACCCGGCTTCGATCACGCTCACAAAGGTTTCCATTGCGGACAGGCGATCCATCGCGTATTCCCTCCCGGAATGGATCATATCGCCCGTAGCGGCGCCTTGCCATCGAGAGTGGCGGGTTCATGGCGGGTTCTTACGATTGCGCTCCATTCCTGCGGAGCATGACGGCTTCGGCCATGGCTGTGAGCAATCGAGAGCGACCGGCGCGAGGATGCCTTCGGCGAAGCGCGATCAAAAGGGCGTCCGGGAGAGAGTGTCGATTTGAGCGCAGAACGCGCGCGGCGCCTTCGCGCTCGCAACGGATGGCTCAGGCGGCGGCCGCGGTCTCGTCGACGGGTCCGGGCGCCGTGCCCGTGCCCATGCCCGCGTGGCTGCGCCGCCAGCCCGCGGGCGGCAGGCCGAATTCGCGCTTGAACGCGCGGTTGAACGCCGCTTCCGATTCGTAGCCGACCTGCTCCGCCACCGCCGCGAGGGACTTGCTGCCGTTGAGCATCTCCTGCGCCGCGATCTGCAGGCGCCACCGTGCGAGGTACTGCATCGGCGGCTGTCCGAGCAGATCCGTGAACCGTTGCGCGAGCGACGAGCGCGACAGGCCCGCCTTGCGCGCGAGTTCGTCGACGGTCCACGGATAGGCCGGCTGCTCATGCAGCATCGCGAGCGCACGCCCGACGAAGCGGTCGGAAAGACCCGCGAGCCAGCCCGTGCGGCCGGCGGGCAGCGCGTCGATGCAGCGGCGCACCGCTTCGACGAACAGCAGCTCCGACAGCCGGGCCAGCACGATCGCGCTGCCGACGCGAAACTCTGCCGCCTCCGCGGCCGCGAACTGCAGCGACGATTCGAGCCATGCCGAGCGCGGATCGTTGCGCATGTCGACCTTGAAGAGCCGCGGCAGCGAAGAGAGCAGCGGATTGCTGAGCGTGCCGTCGCAGGCGAGAAAGCCGCATACGAGCCGGGTCGATGCGCCACCGCCGCCGTAGCACAGCTTCATCACCTGGCCGGGCGTCGTTTCGAGCTGACTGGAGAGGAGCGTGTCGGTGGGCGCGGGCGCGAGATCCAGCGCGCTGCCCATCAGATGAGTTTCGCCTTGCGGCACGACGAGCAGTTCGCCGGCATTGACCTGAATGGCCGATGCGGGATCGTCCGCGAGTCCCGCCCAGCAGCATCCTTCGGTGATCAGATGATAGGAGACGACGCGTTCGGAGCGCGGCAGAAAGGCCTCGCAGACCGCCGCGTCGGCCTGGCCGTACAGGCACCAGGGCGCGGTGAACTCGCCGCGAAGATAGACCGCACCGCCCAGTCGCACGGAGCGAAGGACATCGGATAGGGCATCCATGAACAGAGTCCGTCAATCCCGGCGTTCCGCGCAAGAAATACGGACGCCTGGTCATTCACCAATACGACTTGTCGCGCAAATACTAGCACCCACGCAAAACCGCAACAACACGCAACGAGCGGACCATAAGCGGCATGCGCCAGCGCGGGACAATTGCGCATCAATGGAGACGCATAATGAACGATGCAAGTGCTTACAAGGGTCATTGCTTTTGCGGTACCGTCGAGTTCACCGTGCATGGCGAGCCGGCCGGCATGGGATATTGCCATTGCGAGTCGTGCCGGAAGTGGTCGGCGGGTCCCGTCAATGCATTCACGCTGTGGAAACCCGACGCGCTCGACATCACGCAGGGCGCGGACAATATCGGCACTTACAACAAGACGCCGCACAGCTATCGCAAGTGGTGCAGGACGTGCGGCGGGCATCTCTTCACGGAGCATCCCGGCCTGGGACTCATCGACGTCTATGCCGCCGTGATTCCCGATTTTCCCTACGAGGCCGGCATCCACGTGCACTATCCTGAATCAGCGCTGCCGATGAAAGACGGACTGCCCAAGATGAAGGACCTGCCGATGGAAATGGGCGGCTCGGGCATCCACGTGGCGGAATAGGCCACGCGGCGATTCACGCTCGCCCGCCACGGGCACCCTTCACGAGGCCACGGCGCCGCGCGCAGGCGGCGCATTCAGGAACCCGAAGTCAGCATCACGGATGACGCGCGCCCGTGTCGTGCCGCATCGCGCTCATGCATCGCATTCCCGTCCGCTTTGGATCATCAGGAGCATCACCATGTCCGCAGTCCCAACGAACACCCCCGCCGTCGATCTCGCCGCCGTCAAGACGCGGCAGCAGGCGGCCTGGTCCGCCGGCAACTATGCCGTCGTGGGCACCACGCTGCAGATCGTCGGCGAGAACCTCTGCGAGGCGCTCGACCTGCGCGCGGGCAGCCGCGTGCTCGATGTCGCCGCCGGCAACGGCAACGCGACGCTCGCGGCGGCGCGCCGCTGGTGCGAGGTCGTCTCCACCGACTACGTGCCGTCGCTGCTCGAATCCGGGCGCGTTCGGGCGCAGGCGGAAGGCCACACGATCGAGTTCCGCCAGGCCGACGCCGAGGACCTGCCCTTCCCCGACGCCTCCTTCCACGCCGTGATGTCCACCTTCGGCGTGATGTTCACGCCGAACCAGGAGAAGGCGGCGGGCGAAATGGCGCGCGTGTGCAGGCCGGGCGGCCGGATCGGCCTCGCGAACTGGACGCCCGCGAGCTTCATCGGGCAGCTGTTCAAGATGATCGGCACGTACGTGCCGCCCGCGCCGGGCGTGAAGTCGCCGGCGCTGTGGGGCACGAAGGAGCGGCTCGACGAACTGTTCGGCGGCGCGGCGCGGGAGATCCGCGCGACGAGCCGCGAGTTCGTGTTCCGCTACCGCTCGCCCGAGCACTGGATCGAGGTGTTCCGCACCTACTACGGCCCGATGAACAAGACCTTCGGCGCGCTCGACGCCGACAGGCAGGCCGCCTTCACCAGCGAACTGCTCGCCCTGATCGCGAGCCGCAACCGTTCGGGCGACGGCACGCTCGTGCTGCCGAGCGAATATCTGGAAGTGGTGATCGAGCGCAACGGGTGAGGTCTCGCTGCAAGACATCGTCCGCCGCGCGTTCGCCGCCTGGCGACCGCGCGGACGATGCGCGTCAGGACTCGCGCGTGAACTTGTCGAGATTGATGCCGAGCTCGCCCGCCATGTATTCCACGAGCGCCTGAAGCCGCGCCACTTCGTCGGCGAGGTGTTTGTGCTCCGCCTTGAGCAGATCGAGATCGGCCGATGCGGCCGACGCGCCGGATGCGCCGGAGTCGTCGAAAGCGGCGCCCCGCGGCGCCTCCGTCAGCGCGACTTCGCCGCACAACAGATGCATCCAGCGGCTTTCCCGCTCGCCCGGCGTGCGCGACAGCCTGACGACACGCGGCGGATCGTGCGCGGCGAGTTCGTCGAGAAACGCCTCGACCGACGACGTGTCGGCGAACCCATGCAGCCGCGCGCTGTTGAGCCGCAGTTCGGCGGCCGTCTGCGGGCCGCGCAGGAACAGCATGGTCAGAAGCGCGACGGCCTGGCTCGGAATGCGCAGCACGCGGTCCATGTTGTGCTCGAAGCGCGGCACGCGGCTGCTGCTCGCCTCGAGCACGAGACTCAGACGCTTCAGGCTGTCGATGGCGGTGAGCACATCGGCGTCCGTGACGCTCATCACCGGGGAACGGGCGGTCTTCTGGTTGCAGCCCGCGGTCAGCGCGTTGAGCGAGAGCGGATAGGTATCGGGGACGGTGCGCTCCTTTTCGACCAGTACGCCCAGCACGCGCGCCTCGAGCGGCGTGAGGGAGCGCATCGGCTGGCGTGCGGCGGCGTCGGATTCGGTGTTCATGTGTGGCCTGCAAGGAAGGTCTCGTTGTGGGCCATATGATAGCCGGACGGCTCGCGCGTCGAGCGGGCGCGTTCTGCCTGTCTGGACGGAAGTGCCGCGATGCAGGCGTTGCAGCGATGCGTATTGCGCCGACGGTAGCTTCCCGCCTTCATGCGCTGACTTGCCGCGCGGCGCGGCTCGAACTCAGCGCGTGGCGTCCCCCGAGGCATCCGCGTAATCGGCGCACGGCGCGTCGTGCGTGGCGTTGTCGCGGGCCGCGAGGCAGTCGGCGCAATGCTTCGCGGCGTCGCGGACCATGAAATGCACAAGCGTCTGCGAGACATTCAGCGCGCGCGCCGCGTCCTGCAACGTTCGCTCGCGCAGGCGCACCATCTCGAACGCGGTACGCGTGCGCGCGGGCAACTGCGCGAGGGCGTCAAACGCGTGGCGCAGCGCGTCGCGCGTCGCCAGCGCCGACTCCGGCGTCGGCGCCGGCGACGGAACGTCGAGGCCGTCGTCTTCCGCCGCGTGATAAAGGCTTTCGAGATTCTGGCGCCGGAAGTGATCGATCGACGCATTGCGCACCATCCGCGTCACATAGGCGAGCGGCTGGCGGATGCCTTCGTGATCCGGCAGCTCGGTCAGCTTGAGAAACACGTCGTGGACCACGTCCTCCGCGCGGCTTGCGCAGCCGACAACCGAACGCGCCACGCCGATCAGCATCGGCCGATGTTCGATGATCACGTCGAGCAGGCATCCCTCGCACGTTTTGCCCGACTGCAACGCAGCACGGGCCGGCGACGCCTTCAGATAGCGCATCGGCGCCGTGGCGGAACTGCTGCGTCCCGCTGCGGGCGTCGCCGGTTGTACGGATCCTCCAGCCATTCATTCGTCTCCGTTGAAGAACTCATAGTCGGATGAATGTAGCGTAAACGCGAATCATTCTCAAATCATATTTACATTAATGTAAGGATTTGTTCTGAATAAGCCTACTTTTCGGCGTTCCTCAGACGAGCGGTTCGTCCGACCACGCGACGCAAGCCGCGTAGCCCGGGGGCACGTCGAGCGCAGAAATCCGGAAATCCCCCGCGGGCAGGCTCGCGAACCGGCTGCCGGTGCGCGGCAGCACGGAAAAGCCGTTCATGCCGTAGGCCACGCCGACGCCGCGCGCCTTCAGCAACGCTTCCTTGGCGGTCCAGCAGTCGAAGAACGCTGCGGCCCGAGACGCCGCCGGCAACGCCTCGATCGCCCGAAGGTCGGCGGCGCCGAGCACGGAATCCGCGAGCGGGCGCCAGTCGAAGCCATCGGCGCACTGTTCGATGTCGACGCCCACGCGCCGCCGCCGCGAGATCGCGATGAGCCCGTGCGCGCCCGAATGCGAGACGTTGAAATCCGGCGCGCCGGGCGCGGCGAGCGCGGGCCGCCCGTGGCCGTCGCGCACGAGCGCGAGGCGCGCGGCATCGGCGCCGGTTTCGTTTGCCAGCAGCATTCGCAACGCGGCGCGCACGCTGGCGAAACGCGCGGTGTCCTCGTGACGGTGAAAGCGCCGCGCGTGCTCCAGCTCGTCGGCGGCGAGGACGGCGAGGGTCGCCTCGCGAAGCGGCGCGTCGAGCGCGACGTCGACGCGCCATACGCACACGTCCGGCGGGACGTCGCGGGGCAACGTCAAGGGCTCGATCCCGTCGACCGGATCATTCACGCGTGCCGCTCCCGGCCCCGGGCGACAGGCGCGCCGGCCATCAGGCACTCGCCGCCACGAAGAGGGCCGCCCAGCTCACGGCGGCGGGCGCGGCCATCGCGCAGGCCCGCGGCGACGCCCATCAACAGCGCAATCGGATAGACGGCCACCCACGGCTCCTCTCAGGTTCGCAAAAGTATCGCCAGGCTGCCGGCGGGCCGCTCACGGGAGCGGGCGCGCCGTGCCGCTCGCGGCGCGCCGCTCGCTCACGCTCGCGAGCAGTTCGTCGAGCAGCGCGATGTCGACGGGCTTCACGAGGTGCACGTCGAAGCCCGCCGACAGCGAGCGCTCGCGGTCCTGCTCCTGTCCGAAGCCGGTCATCGCGGCGGTCGTCGCGGAATGAAACGCGGGCTGCGCCCGCAGCTCGCGCAGCACGAAGAAGCCGTCGAAATCCGGCATCGCCAGATCGACCAATACCAGATCCGGCAGAAATTCGCGCGCGATCGCGAGCCCGTGCGCGCCGTCGTACGCGACGCGCGCCTCGTGCCCCTTCAGCCCGATCAGCATGGCGAGGCTGTCCGCCGAATCGCGGTTGTCGTCGATGACGAGCACGCGCAGCGCGCCGCCCGGCGCCGGCTGTTCGCCCGGCAGCCGGTCCGTGTCGCGCCGGCAGGCGTGCTGCCGCGCGAGCGGCAGGCGCACGGTGAACGTGCTGCCCTTGCCGCGCCCCTCGCTCGCCGCGAGGATCGCGCCGCCGTGCAGTTCGACGAGCGAGCGGCACAGCGTCAGGCCAATGCCGAGGCCGTTGTGGGTCGGATCGAGCAGCCTGTCCTCCTGCGCGAACAGCGTGAAGACGCGTTCGAGCGCATCGGCTGCGATGCCGCGGCCCTGATCGGTGACGCGCAAGAGGACCGCGCGCGCCTCGCCCTCGACCTCGATGACGATGCGGCTGCCCGCCGGCGAGAACTTCGATGCGTTGTTCAGGAGGTTCTGCAGCACCTGCACGAGCCGCGCGAGATCGCCTTCGACGACGAGCCGCTCCTGCGGCGAGCGCACCTCGATCACCTGCCCGCGCTGGTCCGCGAGCGGCCGCACCGCCTCGATGCTGTGCATCACGACGTCTTTCATGTCGACGGGCGCCACGCGCAGTTCGATCTTGCCGGTCGTGATGCGGCCCATGTCGAGCAGGTCGTCGACGAGGCGCGCGAGCTGCGCCGTCTGCCGGTCGATCATGTCGCGGCAGGACGCGAGCGTAGGCGTGAGCGCGGGTTCGAGCTGCATCACGCCCACGGCGTTGCGCAGCGGCGCGAGCGGATTGCGCAGTTCGTGCGCGAGCGTGGCGAGGAACTCGCTCACGTGCTGGCTGGAGCGCTCGAGCTCATCGATGCGCCTGCGCGCGCTCATGTCGCGCGTCACCTTCGCAAAACCGCGCAGGCGCCCGCTCGAATCGTGCATCGCCGAGATCACGACGTTCGCCCAGAAGAGCGACCCGTCCTTGCGCACGCGCCAGCCTTCGTCCTCGACGCGGCCAAATCGCACGGCAAGCTCCAGCTCGCGCCGGGGCTTGCCGGCCGCGACGTCCTCCGGGCCATAGAAGACCGAGAAATGCCGGCCGATGATCTCCTCGGGCCGGTAGCCCTTGATTTCCACGGCGCCGCTGTTCCAGCTCGCCACGTTGCCGTCCGGGTCGAGCATGAAGATCGCGTAGTCCTTGACGGCCTCGATCAGCAGGCGAAAGCGCTCCTCGCTCTGGCGCAGCCGCTCTTCTTCCTGGCGGCGCACCGTGAGGTCACGGGTGAGTTTCGCGAACCCCATGGGCTTGCCCGACGGGTCGCGCAGCAGATTGATCACGACGTTCGCCCAGAAGAGCGTCCCGTCCTTGCGCACACGCCAGCCTTCGTCCTCGAAGCGCCCGGTGGCGAGCGCCTGTTCGAGCTCGTAATCGGGCCAGCCGCGCGCGAGGGCATCCGGCGTGTAAAAACGCGAAAAGTGTTCGCCGATGATATCGTCGGCCGTGTAGCCCTTGATCTTCTGCGCACCGGCGTTCCAGGTGCGGATGCGTCCGTCGAGTCCCAGCATGAAAATCGCGCAGTCCTCGATCTCCTGGACGAGGGTGCGGTACAGCAGTTCGTCGGACGCGTCGCCGGGGCGCATGGGCACGTGGCCGTGGCCGGCAGTCGAGCCGGTCTCTGGTTTTGGCATGGTGTCGATTTCTTGTTGGCGCGTTGCCTGATCGAGCATACACCGTTCGAGGCCCGCTGTTCGGGGCTTCGCGGTATCCCGCCGATGCGCAACCGCATCGGACAACGATTCGACACCGGTTCGACCGCGATTCGCGCCCGATTCCCGTCCGAGGCCAAGACCGCTCGCGCCCCTGCCCGCGGCCAACTCGCGCCCCGCTCGCGCCCCGCTTGCCGCCAACCCGCGTGAACAGCCGGCCCCATGCGGCCAGCCGTTTCTGTCAGACCGTCGGGCTCGGGCCGCGCTCGAGATAGGTGGACAGCGCGATATAGCTCCGCGTGCCCTCGAACCCCTCGATCCCGTGAATGCGGCCGAGCAGGTCCTCGAGTGCCTGCGTGTCGCGCGTGCGGACCTTCAGGAGCATCGCGCTCTCGCCCGTCACGGTATGAATTTCCTCGACATCGGGAAGTTCGGCCAGTTGCAGCAACTGGCGCGTCACCGCCCAGCTTTTCGTGTCGACGTGGACGAACGCGAGCAACGGCCGGCCGATCTTGCTGCCGTCGATATCGGCAACCGTCGCCTTGATCACGCCGTCCTGCTTCAGCCGCTTCGCGCGCTCGTGAACGGCGGGCGCCGACAAATGCAGCATCCTGCCGAGCTCCGCATAGCTGCGCGTCGCATCCTCGGCGAGGAGGCCCAGGAGTTTCCTGTCGGTCTCGTCGAGTTTGGCGGGGCGCAGCGGCCGGCGCTGTACCGTGTTCGAATTTTCTGACATTCAGATGCCCTCCGTTATTCCGCCTAATGGCATAAGCCATAGTACCGATAACATCCGAACGCCATTGATATTCCCTTATGCATGGTCCCGCGCGTGCGGCGGCGCACGCGCGCCCCGCCGCCGGACGTCGGCGGATCATGAAGCTCAAAAGCGCCGCCGCGAGGCGGTCTTCGCGCGCCGCACCGCGGATCGCCGCGTGCACGAAGAGCGCGCCTTGTCGCCGACAGAATCGGTTCGCAGGCGCTCGGGCAGCGCCGCGCGTCGGCTCGATGCCGTCGATAATGCCGAGCCGTTCTTCAGCACCGGGCGCATGCCGCCCACGTGCACGATGCTGGTCTGCGGCGGCTCCGCCCCGATGCGCTCCACATCATTGACAGCAGTGCCAAGAACTCGCTCGAACAGTGACGAGATGCGCACGGCCATCGGGTCGGGCAGAGGCCCCGCGCAGTCCCAAAAGACGCCGATCCCCGGAACGAGTATCGGTCGGCCGCGCACCGCAAGCGGCCCGCTGATCTGAATCAGCAACGCGAGAACAACGAACGTACAAGGGCGTCTCAGGCCGACCCGAACAAGCGCCCGCATGGCGCTCCCGTGAAGAAAAAGACCCGCGGGACGGACGGCCGCCCCGAACGCCTGGCGCATGCCGCCCGCTCATCTGCGGGGCGGACACATTGAAGCGTCCGTTTATTCCACTCCATCGAGCGCGATGTGTTCGCCATCCCACCATGCCTGACCTTCCCGGATGGAATACGGACAGGCGTCGAGCGTTTTGAAATATAACGGCGTCACAACCAGGAACGCCCTTTCCGCCACCGAGTTGCCATGCCGAAACCAACAAGAATCCTGCTGTACTACGACGGCTCGCCGGAAGCCCGGTCGGCACTGCATCGCGCGGCGGATCTCGCGCTCGCCCTCGGTGCGCACGCGGACGTGCTGGCTGTCGTCGATACGGGTTCGACGATGTCGGTCGGCGAGTGGTATCTGTCCGATATCGCGTTCGGCAACGTGCGCCACGCGATGATGGGCGCGCTGAAGGAAGCGCTCGATCACATGACGGGCTTCGGTATCGCGGCGCAGGGCCACATGGCGTTCGGCACCGTGGTCGACAGCATCTCGCGGCATGCCGGCATGCTCGACGCCGACATGCTCGTCATCGGCCACCGCACGCGCGGGCGGCTCGCGCGCTGGCTGGGCGGCTCTACCCACGCGGAACTCGTCGAGCGCTGCAAGGGGCGCACCGTCGTGACCATCGCGTGCGACTGACCTTTTGCATGCTTTCGGCCGGTTGGAATAAAGAGGCGGTGCGGGTGTTCTGAAAGTGTGGACGCCAGTCGTCCCTCGCGGCTTTCGTTTCTTTCATTTTCGAACGGTGGGCGACGCGCAACGCGTGTCACGCGGCAATCGACGGAGGAATTTCATGACCGGTTCGAACTCAGGCGACCAACACGCAGGGGCGAGCGCGCCGACATGCCGCGTGGTGCGTCCCGGCGACGCCTTCGAGGGCAAGCAGGCCCTGATCTACGCGGCGGGCATCTCGGCCGCCACCGTCGGAGCCAGGGGCATTCACATGCAGCTCGCGACGATACCTCCGCTCGCGCGCGCCCGGCCGCACAAGCACGAGGCGCACGAAACCGCCATCTACGTGCTTTCCGGCGCATCGGGCGTGTGGTTCGGCGAGGACCTGAAGGAGCATCTGTTCGTCAACGCGGGAGAGTTCTTCTACATCCCGGCGAACATGCCGCACCTTCCCTACAATCCGAGCGCGACGCAGGACTGCGTCGTCGTCGTGGCCCGCACCGATCCCAACGAACAGGAAAGCGTGGTGCTGCTCGACGAACCGGACGCAGTGCATGCGTCCGAGGCAGGCTGAGCGCCACACGCGAGCCTGGCGCAAGAAGTTGCGTGCCCGGCTTTCGCCGGGCTTTCCACGAACATCGAGACGGCGCCGGGAACGCCGGTAATCACCAAGGACTTTGCATGGACCTGTACGTCAACCCTGCTTTTTTCAAGCTGCTTTCCACCAGCTACACCCGCCTTCTCGGCAAAGCGCTCACCCCCGAGGGCATGTCCGTCGAAGCCGCCGCGCGCTGGCTTTACGAAGACGCGCCGTTCGGCCTCCTCGCTCACAACACCGACGCCGACCCGCTTTTCGTCTACGGCAACAAGGCCGTGCAGCGGCGTTTCGAATACACGTGGCAGGAACTCACTGCGCTGCCCTCGCGGCTGTCGGCTGAAGCGCCGAACCGGGAAGAGCGGCAGGCGTTTCTCGACCGCGTGCAAAAGGACGGCTATGTCACCGGCTACCGGGGGCTGCGCATTGCGAAGAGCGGCAAGCGGTTCTGGATCGAAGACGCCACCGTCTGGCAACTGACCGACGAATTCGGCACCTACCGCGGCCAGGCCGCGATGCTTCCCCGCACGCTCGACGTCTGAACACCACGGCGGGCGCGCGCCCGCCGCTTCCCTTACCCGACATGTTCCAAAGGAGCCCCATGAAAGTTTTCTACGACAAGGACGC